>NZ_JBBPEU010000001.1:0-683808 GCF_040225985.1 Shimia fortis | reverse complement strand
CCCCCCGCCGCGCCATCCACGAAATGCATGTGCGTGTTCTCTGATGCAGACGGCACAAGACAAGTCATCATCGCTTCGTCCTGCGCATGCAGACCATAGCGGATTAGCCCCTTGGCTGCGGCGCGGGCCAGTTCCTTTTCGATCCGGGCCTGCGTGGCAGGATCACAATCCAGCGTCATTTTCAGACCGTCATCGAACTTGCGGAAATCGGCATTCTGACCGACTTCTTGCCGATAGACATCAGGGCGGAACTTGCCCAGCCGCATATTCGTCCGGAACAGCGCCCAGATCATCAGGTTCATCGCCAGCAAACGTGCTTTTTCAAGCCACAACGGACGCCCCTTGTGGGTGACCTGTGCTTCAAGCGAAAGGCCCTCGGGTGGAAATTGAAACCCCGGCCCGTTTTTCGGAATTGGATGACCCGCTCGGTTGGCCGCGGCGGCAATCCTGACGATCTTGCGCGATACCTTGGCAAAAGCGTCATCTGACACGCCCTCTGCGGGTTCGATCACCAGCGACAGGATCACCCCGTTCTCGGACGCGATGTTGGACCAGCGGCAGGACAACCCTTCCAGATCCGGCGCCTTGGTGCCCAACTCTTTGGGCAGGGTGATATACCCGGCTTTCATCCGGCGTTCGGCCCAGGCAATGCCGCCCCCTGAAAACATCGCATAGTCCACGCCCTCGGACGGAGCATAGCGGGCCACGCGCAGATCATGCCCTGCTTCGCGGATTTCTGCCACAGTCACCATCGCCACGCGCAGGGAGATGCCGAATTCAAGCTGTGCCCACGCGCGCACTTCCCGCAACGCCGCTTCGGCGGCGGCGCGTTGCTCGGGCCAGACGGCAAAGCCGGCCCCGTCGCCCCCGAACACGTATGGCAGGCGTTTGCCCTCGGCTGCGTTCAACTGTGCCGAGATGACAGCCGCGCCGACCACGTTGACCGTCTTGTACCGGCCACGCGCGATCTCTTGGGTCGAGCCGACGATATCGGCCACACCCACCACCCAGTCATCCGGAAGCGGCATGTAACCGGCAGGGTCTGCAAGCCTGTCGAAATCGGCGACACGCGGCAAATTCTCGTAATAGTCTTGCGTTGATTGCACCAAATACATCTCCACGACCCCTCGCGGTTCTTTCAATGTACTACGGAGCTAAACACGAATTGGATCACTTCAATGCACGAGGGTGTGAGCCGCCCCCTTGCCTTTCCTGTGACCTTGGGATCAAGTCCTGCCACCAACGGAAAGAAAGATGACACGATGCGCGCCGACCTGATCCTTCTGTGCTTTGCTTATGTCCTGAGCCAGTTCTTCCGCGCCTTTCTGGCCGTTCTGTCACAACCTCTGGCCGCCGATATCGGTGCCACGGCGGCGGACCTGTCCTTTGCGTCGGGCATGTGGTTCCTTGTCTTTGCCGCCATGCAAATCCCGGTCGGGGCTGCGCTTGACAAGATCGGTCCGCGTCGGACGTCGTCGGTGTTGCTGTTGATCGGCGGGGGTGGCGGCGCGCTGATGTTCGCCTTTGCCGCAACGCCGCTGCACATGGTGATCGCCATGGGGCTGATCGGGGTTGGCTGCTCACCGGTTTTGATGGCCAGCTATTACATCTTCGCCAAAAGCTATCCGCCCGCCCGTTTTGCGACCCTTGCGGCGCTGATGCTGGGGGTCGGGTCCGTGGGCAACCTTGTGGCGTCCTACCCGATGGCATGGGCCGCCGGCACGATCGGCTGGCGCGCCGCGTTGGTGGTTTTGGCCCTGTTCAGCGCGGCCACCGCAGTTGGTTTGTACGTCAAGGTGATCGACCCGCCACAAGAGGCGCATGAGGAAAAGGGGTCGGTTCTGGATCTGCTGAAGATGCCGGCACTGTGGCTCTTGTTCCCGATGATGTTTGTCAACTACATGCCTGCAGCGGGCATTCGCGGGGTCTGGATGGGCCCTTACCTGTCTGACGTGTTCGACTTGTCGACCGGGGCCATCGGAACCGCAGCCCTTGTCATGGGGGTCGCCATGATCCTCGGGACGCTGGCCTATGGGCCGATGGACCGCATTCTGGGCACCCGAAAATGGGTGGTGCTGATTGGCAACCTGATCGTGGCGCTGGCCTGTTTCGGGCTGGCCCTGTGGATCGACCTGAATGTCTGGCTGTCGGTCACCTTGATGGCGATTGTCGGCTTTTTCGGGGCCAGCTTTCCGGTCATCATTGCCCACAGCCGCAGCTTTTTCCCGCCGCACCTGATCGGGCGCGGCGTCACGCTGATGAACCTGTTCGGCATCGGCGGTGTCGGGGTGATGCAGTTCGTGACCGGCCGTCTGCACACCGACGTGGCCGTCACATCGCCCATCGGGGCCTATCAGGTGCTGTTCGTGCTGTTTGGCGGGCTTTTGCTGACGGGGCTTCTGGTCTATCTGTTCAGCACTGACCGGACCGACTGAGGCATGCATGGCCAACCCTGACGACATCGAGGTGATTGCACCGAACCTGAACCGGCGCCTGTCCGGCGTTACGGCAACGGTGATCGCGCTGGTGCCACTGCAAGCCCACAAGATCGGCATTGTGGCAACAGGTGTCGCCCTGCCCGACGGTCTGCCCTTCGTGCCGCTGTGGAAACTTCCGTTCCTGAAACGCCGGCCAAGGGTCTGGCACGCGCGGCGCAATAACGAGATGTTGCTGGGCATTCTGCTGCGCGCCGTGTTGCGCATGAAGCTGAAACTGGTCTTCACCTCGTCGTCGCCACGCAAACGCGGCGGGCTGACCAACTGGATGGTGTCCAAAATGGACGCCATCGTCGCCACGACGCCCGTGAATGCCGAGGTGATGCCGGGTACACCCGAGATTATTCCGCACGGGGTGAACACCGATATCTTCTCCCCGGCCCCGTCCGACATATACGGAACAGGCGATCAAAAGCTGATCGGCTGTTTCGGGCGGGTGCGGCCTATGAAAGGGACACACCACTTTGTCGAAGCGATGTGTGACCTGCTGCCAAGTCACCCCGATTACACGGCCATCATCATGGGGCGGGTCACACCCGACAACGAGGCCTATGGCAACCAATTGAAGGCCCGCATTGCCGAGGCCGGATTGCAGGACCGCATCCTGTTCAAGGACGAACTGCCTCTGCCCGACATGCCCAAGGCTTACAATGCGCTGTCTCTCTACGTAGCGCCTTCCCTGCTGGAAGGGTTTGGCCTGACCCCGCTCGAGGCGCTGTCCTGCGAGGTGCCGGTGGTGGCCACTGATGTGGGCGCCTTTCGCGACTTTGTCTCTCAGGACTGTGGCGAGATCGTCCCCAAGGACGATGCCCCAGCCCTGACGGCGGCGGTGGGCAAGATGCTGGCGCGGGACCTGCCCGCCATGGGTGTGGCCGGTCGCGCCCGCGTCAGGGACCAGTTCGGTCTCGACCGCGAGGCAGACGCCCTTGTCGCGCTTTATCGGCGGCTTCTGGACGACTAATCGCGCTGCGAAATGTCCCACATCACAAGATTCACACGCGCCCCCCTTTTTTCCAAAGGGAATCGACGGTAATAGGGCTCGTCCGAAACTTTGGAGAAACACAATGGGCTATCGCGTCGTTGTCGCAGGCGCCACCGGTAACGTGGGCCGCGAAATGCTGAACATTCTGGCCGAGCGCCAGTTCCCGGTCGATGAAATCGCCGCTCTTGCCAGCCGTCGTTCGCTGGGCACAGAGGTCAGCTTTGGGGACAAGACCATCAAGACCCAGGATATCGAGCAATTCGATTTCGCGGGATGGGATTTTGCCCTCTTTGCCATCGGCTCGGATGCGACCAAGAAATACGCCCCGATCGCAGCGGCGGCCAATTGTATCGTGATCGACAACTCGTCGCTCTATCGCTACGACCCCGACATTCCGCTGATCGTGCCGGAATGCAACGCGGATGCGATCCACGGCTATGCCAAGAAAAACATCATCGCCAACCCCAACTGCTCGACCGCGCAGATGGTTGTCGCGCTGAAGCCGCTGCATGACCGCGCCAAGATCAAGCGCGTTGTCGTGTCGACCTACCAGTCGGTGTCTGGCTCGGGCAAAGATGCCATTGACGAACTGTGGGACCAGACCAAGGCCGCCTACAACCCCACCGACGATTATGAACGCAAGGTCTATACCAAGGACATCGCGTTCAACGTCATTCCCCATATCGACGTCTTCATGGAAGACGGATCGACCAAGGAAGAATGGAAGATGGTCGCCGAGACCAAGAAGATCGTCGATCCGTCGATCAAGGTCACTGCAACCTGTGTGCGCGTGCCGGTCTTCGTGGGCCACTCGGAATCGATCAACATCGAGTTTGAAGAGTTTCTGGACGAGGACGAAGCCCGCGACATACTGCGCGAGGCGCCGGGTATCATGGTGATCGACAAGCGCGAAGACGGCGGTTACGTCACGCCGAAGGAATGCGTCGGCGATTTCGCCACCTTCATCTCGCGTATCCGTCAGGATTCGACGGTCGAGAACGGCATCAACCTGTGGTGCGTGTCAGACAACCTGCGCAAAGGCGCGGCCCTAAACGCCGTGCAGATCGCCGAGACCCTGGGCCGTGAGGTTCTGAAAAAGGGCTGAGATCCTTTTCCTGAGAGGTTTTGAAAGGGCGCCCGAGCGGCGCCCTTTTTCGTGCAGACCGCGAAAATCGCCATGTTTTCGACGTGTTGCGCCCCATTTTCGCCACGACAAACACAGTGTTTCCGCAAATTGAAGATATATTTGCCCGATTTCCTTGCCAGAACAGGGCCCAAGGTTTACCAGAAGGTAACCTTATGAATTTGTTGCAAAAATCCGAACGGACTGTTTCCGTTTTCGGGTCGTTTTGCCTTGTCTTCGCCCCATTTCGCTAAATTTCGGCCACAGTTGGCGCGCATATTGGTTTCATCAAGCAAGGGCAAAACGCTTAGGAGACTGAACAATGCGCAAAGAATTCTACACCCCCCGCATCGAGAACGCTGGCCAGGCTGGTGTCACCCTTCTCGAGAAAGCACGCCAGCGCCGGTTGCGCGCCTTGCTGGCCTGCGAAAACCAACAGGACAACCTGTTCCTCTGAACCACGGGTAGGGGTTTGTTTCGCTAAAAGAAGGCGGTCCGACGGGGCCGCTTTCTTTGCATTTGGGGACAGGATTGGCCGACAGCAAAGGCCGGCCCGCAGGATCAGACCTGTTTGAAACTGTCCGAGTCCCGATCATAGACCTCGACCCCGCCCTCGGCGATGTTATGCCAGAGGCCGTGCAGGCTCAGATCGCCCGACTCGACGCGTTCACGCACGAAGGGGAAGGTCATAAGGTTGCTCAGCGACACCAGAACCGCCCGCTTTTCAAAGCTGCGCGCCTTTTCCGCCGGGTCTTCGATGTCGGCGACGTCGCCATAGGCGGGGCGTAGCACATCCATCCAGCGCCCGACAAAGCTTTGTTTGCTTTCCAGCCCCGGCGCGTTGCCTTCGCACATGTCGATACAGCCCTGCACACCACCACATTTGGAGTGCCCCATCACCACGACATGCGCCACCTTGAGCGCGGTCACGGCATATTCAATGGCTGCCGAGGTGCCGTGTTGATGTCCGTCCGGCTGATACGGGGGCACGAGATTGGCAATGTTGCGGTGAATGAAGAACTCGCCCTGATCGGCCCCGAAAATCGCGGTCACGTGCACGCGGCTGTCACAACAGGAGATAATCATCGCACGCGGGTGCTGGCCTTCGTTCCCGAGGTGACGGTACCACGCCTCGTTCGACGCATAAGAGGTTGCCTTCCACCCCTGGTAACGCTGCACCAGATAGGTCGGCAGTGGCTTGGCGTGTTCCATCGTGACTCCTGTTATTTAGTCTGTTTCAGGCAATATCCACAAATCACGGAAATTTCGAGAGATATTACGTCACAGGCGAAACCTTTTGGGAACTTCTGGATTTCAAACTGGCGCCAGCTGTGGGGGCAAATCGACCAAGGGGTGAAAAGGTGGGTCAATATCTGACGATGGACGTACGGGAAGCCGTATGCGTAAACCGCGCGCGCCTGCACGGGCTGGTGCGGCAACTAGGAGAATCGGGGGCGCAGGATGTTCTGTGCCGCGCGGTCGAGGAAATTGCGACCCGGCTAGAGCTTGGCCATGCGCTTTATGACAAGGGGCATTTGCAGGAAATGCGCAAATGCACCCGCTCGCTGATCGCCATCGCCGACCAGATCGGCATGGATACGCTCAGCCTGGTGGCCGAGGACGTCGTGACCTGCATCGACAGTGGCGATCCGGTTGCGCTTTCGGCAACACAATCGCGCCTGCTGCGCAGCGGTCAGTCCTCGCTCGAGGAAATCTGGGCTTTGCAGGATATTTCCGGCTAATGACTGTCGGGGATGCGGGCGGCGATTGCATCCGCCGGAATTCTGCACATAGTCTGGCAGACCAACGCATAAACAAGGTTTCTGTCATGTCCCTGACATTCGCACCCGGCACACAGGATGCCGTACCCCTGCACCTCGTCGAGACCGCAACGTTCGATAGCTGGCGCGCCGAGCAGCCCGAGCCGGTGCGCCGCTGGCTGGATACGCTGGGTTTCAAGGGGGCGTTGGGCACGGCGGCAGTTGTGCCGGATGCCGAGGGCAAACCCAAGCTGGCCGTGGCCGGTTTCGGCGATGCGGCGGCGCGTGCACGGGGGCGTTTTCCTCTGGCGGCTGCGGCGGCGAAACTGCCCGAGGGCACATTCCGTCTGGTCAGTGATTTGCCCGCCGGTGACCTTGAAACCGAAACGTTGGGCTGGCTGCTGACGGGATACAGTTTTGACCGCTATCGCAGCCAGGGCGCATCCAAGGCGCGGCTGGTCTGTCCGGATGGAGTTGATGCCACGCGGATCGAGGCCATCGCGCGGGCCGAGGCGCTGACCCGCGACCTGATCAACACGCCTGCCGCCGACATGGGGCCAGAGGCGCTCGAGGCGGCAGCGCGGGATCTCGCCATCGAGTGCGGGGCCAGCATCAAGGTGACCACCGGCGCGGACCTTCTGACGCAGAACTTCCCGATGATCCACGCCGTCGGGCGCGCAGCAGAACAGGCCCCGCGCCTGATCGACATGCGCTGGGGCGACGCAGGCCCGCAGGTGACGCTGGTTGGTAAGGGCGTGTGTTTCGACACGGGCGGGCTGAACCTCAAACCCGGCGCGTCGATGGGACTAATGAAAAAGGACATGGGCGGCGCGGCCACGGTTCTGGGTCTGGCCCGGATGATTATGGCGCTGACCCTACCGGTGCGGTTGCGCGTGCTGATCCCCGCCGTAGAGAACAGCGTCAGCGGCAATGCCTTTCGCCCCGGAGACATCCTGACCTCGCGCAAGGGGCTGACCGTCGAAATCAACAACACCGACGCCGAGGGCCGGTTGGTTCTGGCCGATGCTCTGGCTCTGGCGGACGAGGAAACCCCCGATCTGATTGTCTCGATGGCGACGCTGACCGGCGCAGCCCGCGTGGCCGTGGGGGCAGACCTTGCCCCCTATTACACTGACGACGTCAGAATCGTGACCGCACTGGAAACGGCGGCGTCGGAGCAGGCCGATCCGGTCTGGCGGATGCCGTTCTGGACCCCTTATGAGAGCAAGATCGAACCGGGGATTGCCGATCTCGACAACGCTCCGGCGGGGGGATTTGCCGGGTCGATCACGGCGGCCCTGTTCCTGCGGCGTTTCGTGGATAACCCAAGCTATACCCATTTCGACATCTACGGCTGGAACCCGACTGCGGCCCCCGCCCGCAGCAAAGGGGGCGTCGGCATGGGCGCGCGCGCCCTGTTCGCCGCGCTGCCGGACATTCTGGACCTGCCATGACGGACCGGCGGTTCCTGCGCTCGAACGGGCGGGTGGCTTGCACATCGCTGCAAGGCTCGGTCACGGTCGACCACTTTGTCGAAGGCGTGCGCCACCGCGTCCGCACGCCGCGTACCCCGCTTTTGGCAGCGCCCGACGCCCCGACCCGCGACCGCGAGCTTTTGTTCGGACAGGGGTTTGTCGTGCTCGAAACACGCGACGGGCACAGCTTTGGCTACAGCACCAAGGATGGCTATGTCGGATATGTCCCTCATGCCGACCTGCGCCCTTGGGACGGTGCCACCACTCACACGGTTCAGGTGCGGCAAAGCTTTGGCAAAGCGGGGCCGGACTTCAAACAGCGCGACGAGATACTGCCCCTGTTCCACGCCGCGCGCCTGACGGTACAGAAGATCGAGGGCAAATGGGCCCGCTGCACCGGGCCGGACGGAGCGTCGATCTACGTGCCGCACACTCACCTGCGCCCCGTAGACCACCCCGAAACCGACCCCGCCGCTGTTGCCGCGCGCTATCTCGGGGCGTTTTATCTCTGGGGCGGGAATTCCTCGGTCGGGATCGACTGTTCGGGGCTGGTGCAGGCGGCCTTTCTGGCCTGTGGCCTGGAATGCCCCGGCGACTCGGACTTGCAGGCGTCAGAGGTCGGAACCCCGCTGCCCGAAGACGCCGCCCATCGTCGTGGCGACCTGCTGTTCTGGAAAGGGCATGTGGCCATGGTGGTCGATGACACGACCCTCATTCACGCCAATGCGCATCATATGTCGGTGGTCTATGAACCCATCACCGCGGCCATCGACAGGATCGGGGCACAAGGTGATGGTCCCGTCACGGCAAGGCGACGCCCCTCGCAACCAATGGAAAGTTAGGAACCGATCTAGTCGACCGCGCGGATCAGCTTGCGTTCCAACACACGCAGCACGGTTTTCAGGTCATGCCCGCGCTTGAGAACCTGACCGTCCATCCCGATCACCGCATACATGCCTTGGCGATTCCGCAGCTTGGGGCGTTTTTCGATTTTATAAAGCGGATTCTCGGCAGACCGGCGAAACACCGAGAATACCGAGACCTCTTTCAGGTTGGAAATGCCATAATCGCGCCATTCTCCGGCAGCGACCATCCGACCATACAGCGACAGGATCAGCGAAAGCTCGGTCCGGTGAAACGCAACCTGTGTTGGGAATTGCGGTCCGCGATGCAGGGGCGTGGGGGGCTGTGCGTTCATGAATGCAGACTTGCGCCGTTCTTAACAGAAATCAACCCTGCCCCCTTTTCGCCCCATATTATTCTGCAAATCGCCTTGCACGCTCCCTCTTGTCGCCCAACCCGACCTGCATATTCAGATCATAGCGAAACAAACGCTACCTCCGGCGGCGCGGCGTTCTTGCCCCCACCCAGTCTGCGTCGCCGGGGGGCCTTATTTCCCAGACAGATCAGCCACATGTGACCTTGCTAATGTTCATGTTGTAATCAAGAAAGATGTTCAGCCGTTCCGGGTTGTGATCCATGGTCATGACCGAGTCCTCCGGCAGGATCCGGATATCCTTGGGCACCACGACGCCCGGGAGCGCCTCTTTCGGTTGCCCGATCAGGAATTCGAACGCCGCCGGATCGCAGGTTTCGCTGCCTTGTGTCACCACATCGGTTTGGGTTGTGTCCTCGCAGGCCGCAAGGGCCACTAGGGGAACGATCAGAAAAAACTGTTTCATGCCAAAGCCTCCTGTTTGCGGTCAGTTTGTTCATGCTTGTCGCATTGGCACAAGAGCCCGTCGCAAGCTCTATTGAAAAAACACGATAAATCGCCGACGCTTGTTCCAACCAACAGCGGGAGAGATCACAATGATGCGGACAAAAGCCGCCGTCGCCCTTGAGGCCGGCAAACCCCTCGAAATTATGGAAGTGAACCTTGAAGGCCCGAAAAAGGGCGAGGTTCTGGTGGAAATCAAGGCGACGGGCCTGTGCCACACTGATGAATTCACCCGCTCGGGCGCCGACCCCGAGGGGCTGTTCCCATCGATTCTCGGGCACGAGGGCGCGGGCGTCGTTCTGGAGGTGGGCGAAGGTGTCACCACGCTGAAGCCCGGCGATCACGTGATCCCGCTTTACACGCCGGAATGCCGCGAATGTCATGCCTGCCTGTCGGGCAAGACCAATCTCTGCACCGCGATCCGTGGCACCCAAGGCCAAGGCCTCATGCCCGACGGCACCACCCGTTTTTCGATGCTCGATGGCACGCCGATCTATCACTACATGGGCTGTTCGACCTTCGCCAACCACACTGTTCTGCCCGAGATCGCACTGGCCAAGGTGCGCGACGACGCCCCCTTCGACAAGATCTGCTATATCGGGTGCGGCGTCACCACGGGCATCGGCGCAGTCATCAATACCGCCGGGGTCGAGATCGGATCGTCGGCGGCGGTGTTTGGTCTGGGCGGCATCGGCCTGAACGTGATCCAGGGCCTGCGCATGGCCGGGGCCGACACGATCATCGGCGTTGACCTGAACAGCGACAAGGCCGAGATGGCGAAGAAATTCGGCATGACCCATTTCGTGAACCCGTCCGACCTGCCCGAAGGCCAGTCGGTGACTGAGGCGATCATCGAAATCACAAAGACCGAAAAGGACCAGTTCGGCGGCGTCGACTATTCCTTTGACGCGACTGGCAACGTGCAGGTGATGCGGGACGCGCTGGAATGTTCGCACCGCGGCTGGGGTGTGTCGGTCATCATCGGCGTAGCACCGGCCGGCGCCGAGATCAGCACCCGCCCCTTCCAGCTGGTGACGGGCCGTGTCTGGAAAGGCACCGCATTCGGTGGCGCCAAGGGCCGCACCGACGTGCCGAAATTCGTCGACTGGTACATGGACGGCAAGATCGAGATCGATCCAATGATCACGCACAAGCTGACCCTCGAACAGATCAACGAAGGCTTTGATTTGATGCACGAGGGCAAGTCGATCCGCGCTGTGGTTGAGTTCTGAGGCCAAAGCACCTAGGTCTGAGACACGGGGGTGCGCCGAACCCGGCGCGCCCTTTTTCATTGAAGGTTTTCCAATGCCCAACCGCGACCGCCCCCTTTACGCCGTCCTGATCGACGCCGACAACATCCCCGCCAAGCATGCCGGACCAATCCTGAAAGAGATCACCTCTTTCGGGGAACCCGCCTTGCGCCGCGTTTATGGCGACTGGTCCTCGGACCAATTGCGGGGATGGACGGGCACTGTGCGCGAACAGGGGCTGGTCGCGCATCAGGAGACAGCCAACACCAAGGGCAAAAACGCGAGCGACATCGGCCTTGTGATCGATGCGATGGACATCCTGCACACGGGCCGGTTCGACGGGTTTGTGCTGGTCTCGTCTGACAGCGACTTTACCGCGCTTGCCAACCGCATCCGCGAACAGGGCCTTGACGTGATCGGCATCGGCGAAAGCAAAACGCCGGAATCCCTGCGCAATGTCTGCAACCGGTTCATCCTGATCGAAAACATCGTCGATGAACCGACCCCAGCCAAGACCGGAGGCAAGAAATCGGCCAAGGACGCGGTGCCCCTGATCCTGAGTGCGATGGAAAAGATCGCGCAGGATGACGAGTGGTATTCCTTGGGCCAGATCGGTCAGCATATCCAAGCCGAACATTCGGATTTCGACACGCGGTCCTATGGTCAGAAAAAGCTGTCGGACCTGATCAAGACTTTGAAAAGGTTCGAAACCCGCCGCACCGGAAACCAACTCGAGGTGCGCCGGCTCGACTAGGGCAGCGACTATTCCCCATTGACCTGCGGCGCCTGAGTGCTACCAAACCCGAATGTTCGCGATATTCCTCAAGACGCTGCCATTCTTTGCCCTGATCGGGCTGGGCTATTGGGCAGGACGCACGCGCTTCTTCACCGAAGAGGCGACGGCATACCTGACCAAGTTCGTCTTTTATTTCGCGCTGTCGGCGATGCTGTTCCGCTTTGCCGCCAACCTGTCGCTGGCCGAGGTGCTCGACTGGACGCTGGTGTCGGCTTACCTCTGGGGCACTGCGGTGGTCTATGGTCTTGCCACGGGCGTGGCCTTCCTTCGCAGGCTTGACGTGCCAACCGCCGCGATCGAGGCGCAATGCGCAGTGATCGGCAATGTCGGTTTTCTGGGCGTGCCCATGCTGGTGCTGCTGCTGGGGGAACAGGCGATCGGGCCGGTCATGCTGGTGCTGGCGGTCGACCTGATCGTGTTTTCTTCGCTGATCGTGATCCTGATCACCGGGGCCCGTGACGGGCGCATGTCGCTTGGAATTCTGCGTACCGTGGGCATGGGGCTGGTGCGCAACCCGATGATCATGGCCATCAGCGCCGGATTGATCTGGTCGGCGCTGGAACTGCCCATTCCCGACCCGATGAACGAATTCCTTGCCATCCTCGGAGGCGCAGCCACACCGGGCGCGCTGTTTGCCATCGGGGCCTCTCTGGCGTCAAAATCGGCCGAACGCGCACAAGTGGCCCTGTGGCTCAGCTTTTGCAAGCTGGTGCTGCATCCAGCCTTTGTCGCCATCGGCGCGCTGTGGCTGTTTCCCATCGACACGTATTCGGCGGGGGTCATCATCTCGGCGGCGGCCCTGCCGGTGGCTGGTAACGTATACATTCTGGCGCAGCATTACGGTGTGGCCCCGCACCGCGCCTCGGCGGCGATCCTGTTTTCCACCGTGATCAGCATAGCCACCGTTTCGGCGGTAATCGCCTGGGTCGGCACGCTTTAACTCTGTTTCAGATCCCGCAGGATTTCCGCAGCCATTTCAAACGACCGCAACCGGGCCGCGGGATCATGGATCATGCCCGTGATCATGATCTCGTCCGGTTGCGTCCGCGCGATGATCTGCGCCAACTGTGCGCGGGCAGTGTCGGGGCCGCCCACCGCCGAACAGGACAGCGCCGCGTTCACCTGCGCCAGCACCGGCGCGGGGATCACCTCGGAAATATCGGCCACCGGTTCGGGCAATTTACCCGGACGCCCCGTGCGCAGGCGCGCAAACCCCATCTGTTGCGACGTGCGCAGATAGGCGGCCTCTTCATCGGTGTCGGCGATACAGATCCCTGCCGCCACCATCGCGTAAGGCTCGGACAACATCGACGAGGGCCGGAAACTGCGGCGGTACACCTCGAGCGCCTGATCCAGCATGGCCGGCGCGAAATGCGAAGCAAAGGCATAGGGCAACCCAAGCTGCGCCGCCAATTGCGCGCCATAGAGGCTGGACCCGAGGATCCAGACCGGCACCGTGGTGCCTTCCCCCGGCACCGCGCGCACACGCGCTTCGCCCGAGGGCAGCGCGAGATAGCCCATGAGCTCTTGCACATCCTGCGGGAACCCGTCCTCGGGCGCCATGTGACGCCGCAGCGCCCGCGCCGTGGCCATATCGGTGCCCGGCGCCCGCCCGAGGCCAAGGTCGATCCGGTCGGGATACAGCGTCGCAAGCGTACCGAACTGTTCGGCCACCACCAAGGGCGCATGATTGGGCAACATGATCCCTCCGGCCCCAACCCGCAGGGTTGAGGTCGCCCCCGCCACATGCCCGATCAGCACGGCGGTCGCGGAACTGGCCACGCCAGGCATGTTATGATGTTCGGCCATCCAGAACCGGTGATAGCCCGTCGCCTCGGCCAGTTGGGCCAGCGCCACCGTGTTCGCGATCGCCTGCGCCGGGGTGTGGCCCTCGGGGATCGGGCAAAGGTCCAGAAGGGAAAACTGTTTCATCGACGCCTCGTCAGTCTGTATCTGCCCAAGAATGTGGCCATCGCCGCGCAAAACCGCAACCACCGCCACCCGCGTGACCAGTGGTCACTTCCCAACCCGCCCCGGCGCATCCCGTCTGGACCCGGCACGGCGCGGCGTTCTAAGCTGCCCCTTGTCAGGGACCGAAGATCGCAGCCGCGTCGCAAGGAGGCATCGCACAAATGGAGCTTCTGTTTCTTTTTCTCGCGGTTTTGATTATCGCCTACAGCCTGTTTTCCGCCCGCCTTGCGCAATTCGCGATCACGATGCCGATGGTGTTTCTGACCGCTGGGATCATTGTCGGGGCGCGCGGCCCGGAACTGACCCATGATATCGCCACGATCTTCCACAACCTCGCCGAGATCACGCTGGCGCTGTTGCTGTTTGCCGACGCAACGCATCTTCGCCGGGAAACCTTTGAGGGGTCAGGCATCCTGTCGGCGCGGATGCTGGGCATTGGCCTGCCTCTGGCGATCCTGCTGGGTATTTTGGGAAACTGGTTGCTGCTGGACTGGCCATTCTGGCAAATCTGTCTGCTGTCGGCACTGATGGCCCCGACTGATGCCGCGCTCGGGGAATCGATCCAGTCGAACGAGGACATCCCCGAGGTTCTGCGCGATGCTATGAACGCGGAGAGCGGACTGAATGACGGGCTGACCCTGCCCTTTGTCATCTTCTTCGCCTCGCTCGCGGCGTCGGCGTCAGGGGACAGCGGGGAAAAGGTGGCGTTGGTGCCGCTGCTGGCGTCACAGATCGGCATCGGCGCGCTGGTTGGGGTCGGGGTCGGGGTTGCTGCGGGCAAACTGCGCAACCTTGCCGTGGCGCACAGGTATATGGAGCGCGGGCTCATTCAGGTTGCGACGCTGGCCCTTGTGTCGCTCACCTTCTTTCTGGCCGAGATGCTGATGGGGAACGCGTTTGTGGCCGTGTTCCTGTGTGGCATCGCCTATGCCAAAGCTAGCGCCGGAAACGTGTCGCACGTGCGTGCCTTCGTGGAAAGCGACGGGCAATTCCTTGCCATGCTGAGCTTTTTCTTCATTGGCGGCCTGTGTGCGTCTTTTGCCTTTGACCACCTCCGCTGGACCTATGTCGCGGTCATCGCGCTGTCACTGTTCGTGATCCGTCCGCTGGCGATCTGGCTCTCATTTCTCGGCACAGACCTGCCCGGCCATGTGCGGCTGTTCTTTGGCTGGTTCGGACCGCGCGGTCTGGCCACGGCGCTGTTCGCGATCTTCGTGGTGATGGATTTCGAGAGCCTCGACCTTGCGCAGGAAATTCTGGTGGTGGCCCTGCTGGCAGTGCCGATCTCGGCTTTCCTGCACGGCATCTCGGCAAAATGGGCAGCAAGCCTGTTCCGCCTCAAGGACGACAGCTCCGTCAGCTAGGCCATCATCTTGGCGGCCCTTAAGCCAGAAGATCGTGCTGTGTCATGCCGGTCTGCAACGTGAGAGAGGTTAGATCCCCGCCATCCACCAGCGCCCAGAAAATCTGGCCCGTGGGGCGATAGATCACAAACGCTTCGTCTACATCTGCGGCACCCGCAGCAGGCGTGTTTGCGTAATTGATCTGGAAATCTCGGGCGGCGAACCCACCGGTGGTCATCAGAATATCTGCATCCGAGAAATCTTGAACCCAGTCGCTCGCATGGCCGGCTACACCAAGATGGAAGAACCGGTCCTCACCAGCGCCACCATTCAACCGGTCAAACCCGAAGCCGCCATTCAGGAAATCATCCCCGTCCCCCCCAAACATGAGATCGGACAGTCCGCCACCCGACAGGTGATCCGCGCCTGCCTGCCCGATCAGCGTATCCGCCCCCAGCCCTCCGACAAGGGTATCTTCCCCGCCACCGGCATGGACACTGTCATTGCCTGCACCAGTGGAAATAAAGTCACTTTCCGTCCCGCCTATGACCGTATCGCCTGTATCGGCCTCGGTCTCGAACGTGAGGATCCGGTTTTGACCCGAAGTGCCGTAAACCACGTCACTGCCATCACCGCTAAAGATCGTGTCATTGCCGCGGTTTGCCGTGATACGGTCATCCGAGCCGCCTGTCGTGACAAGATCCGCCCCCGAACCCGCATCAATCTCGATCGCCAGATGGGTGTCGGTCCAGGTGATCTCGTCAGCCTGTGATGATCCGAAAAACCGGAAAAAATCGGGGCCGTTGAATCGCTCTCCTGCAGCCGATACGACCAGCCCGGACAGGTCGATCGCGCCCGGGGTAGATATTTGCAACGAGAGTATCTCGTGCATTTCTTCGAATTCTAGAAGGGTCGCGCGGCGAAACTGCCCGCCACCCTCAAGAATTTCAATGTTCTGAAAGCTTGTCCGAGAGTAGTCCTGCAGCCCAAGGCCACGGAACGTATCATGCCCCTCGCCCCCATTGATCACTGTCCAGGGGGCGTTTGGATCAGGCCTTTGTCCCGAACGGTGCGGGTGATACTCGATGACATCATCGCCGCTTCCCCCAAGAATTGTGTCTCCAGCCCCACCGGAAAACAGGGTATCGTTGCCAGCCCCGCCAAGCAGTTGTTCCTGCCTGTTGAACGTCGCAGACCCGTGCATGGAAATGCCCCAAGCCACCCCGGTCCCGCTGGCGTCCACGGTTACGTCATCCGAGTACGCGCCAATCACAATCCTGCCCTGACCGTCGATGCCATCGCCACTCAGCAATCCCGACAAATCAATCTGCGTGCCCGCCGTCACATAAAGTTGGCCGCGAAGCCCAAAATCCGACACTCGCTCCAAATCGTTCAACTGGTCTGCGGTCAGGTTCAGCTGTCCCCCGTTGAGGTCGACATGCTCCACCCCGTTCACCGATACTTGCCCGAAGCGCGCGACAGATCCGTCAGACAACGCGATGGTGTCTGCCCCCGCGCCCCCGTCGAGGATCCCGGCAGGATCGATACCATAGCCGATGCGGAAAATGTCGTCTCCGTCGCCGCCTTCGACCGTGTCATTTCCGCGACCGAGGTACAGAATATCCGCCCCGCCAAGCCCCTGAACAAGATCATCGCCGTCAAGGTCAAAGATCGTGTCTGCGTCTTCGGTACCAATCACCGCAGGGTTGGAAATACCGTCATCGTTTCGAGGGGTGCCAACAATACGCGCCATCATAAACCTTTTTGCAATATTTGATGAGGGTAGCATCCCACCGGCATTTAGCAAGCCGCGTGTCCAAGCTGCATGCCCTCGCCCCGTCCGAGTTTTTCGTCCGAAGCCATGTGGTTTCCCTTGCTGCCCCCTGCCTGTCTGCGCTAGCCAATGAGGCAGGCAAAAACAGGAGTGCGTGATGGAAATCGTTTCAGAGAACAAGGCCTTCGGGGGCACTCAGGGGGTCTATAGCCACAATTCCCACAGCTGCGGCTGCGAAATGACCTTTGGCCTATTTCTGCCGGAAGAGGCCAAGTATGGTCGCGTACCCGTGTTGTGGTACCTGTCCGGCCTGACCTGCACGCACGAGAACGCCATGGTCAAGGCAGGCGCCCAAGGCTGGGCGGCAGAGCACGGCATCGCGCTGGTGTTTCCGGACACCAGCCCGCGCGGTGACGCGGTGGCCGATGATGCGGCCTATGACCTTGGCAAGGGCGCGGGGTTCTATGTCGATGCAACCGAAACGCCATGGGCGCCCAACTACAACATGTGGACCTATGTTTCCGAAGACCTGCCCTCGATGCTACAAGAGGATTTCCCGCTGGACATGACACGGCAGGCGATCACAGGGCATTCAATGGGCGGGCATGGCGCGCTGACGCTGGCCATGTCGCTGCCCGGGCGGTTCCGCTCAGTCTCAGCCTTTGCGCCGATCTGCAATCCGACCGGCGCGGACTGGGGCCAGAAACAGCTTTCGGCCTATCTTGGCGACGATAAGGCCGCCTGGGCCAACCATGACAGTTCGGTCCTGATGCGCGAAAAGGGTTTTGACGGGCCGGTTCTGATCGACCAGGGCGCGGACGACCAGTTCATCAACCTGTTGCGCCCCGAAACGCTCGCCGCCGCCGCGGCCGAACGCCGCCAGGAAATCACCCTGCGGATGCAGAAAGGCTATGATCACAGCTATTTCTTCGTGTCCTCTTTCATGGAAGAGCACGTCGCCTTTCACGCAGACGCCCTTTACGCAGACTGACCCGACATGACCCACTACGACCTTATCATCATCGGCTCGGGCCCTGCCGGGCGTGCCGCTGCCATTCAGGCCGGCAAACTCAAACGCAGGGTTCTGGTGATTGATGCCAACGAACGCCTTGGCGGCGTGTCGGTGCATACCGGCACCATTCCGTCAAAAACCCTGCGCGAAACCGTGCTGAACCTGTCCGGCTGGCGCGAGCGGTCATTCTATGGGCGGGGCTATCGCGCAAAAGAGGAAATCAGCGCCGAGGACCTCAAGGCCCGCCTGCACATGACGCTGGATCACGAGGTCGACGCGCTGGAACACCAGTTCAACCGCAACCATGTCGACACATTGATGGGGCGCGCGGTCTTCACCGGCCCCAATGCCGTGCGCGTGACCAGCGATGCGGGCAAGGTGGTAAGCCTGACCGCCGACAAGTTCCTGATTTCGACCGGCACCGTTACCTACCGGCCCGACACCATCCCCTTCAACGGCAGCACCATCGTCGACAGTGACGAGTTTCTGGAGCTCGCCCGCATCCCGCGCAGCCTGATCGTGGTCGGGGCCGGTGTGATCGGGGTTGAATATGCCTCTATGTTCAACGCGCTGGACGTGACCGTGACCCTGATAGAGCCGCGCGAGACCTTCCTTGATTTCATCGACAGCTACACCGTGGCCGAATTCACCCACCAGGTGCGTGACAACGGCATGAGCCTGCGTCTTGGGTCGGCCATCGAAAAGGTCGAGGACGCGGGCGACCATGTCGAGGTCAGCCTTGAGAATGGCCGCCATGTGCGGGCCGAAATGCTGTTGTTCGCAGCAGGGCGTATGGGCGCGACCGCCGGGCTGGGACTGGACAAGGTGGGCCTTGAGACCGACCATCGCGGCCGGATCGAGGTGGACCGCAAGACCTATCAGACCAACGTGCCGCATATCTATGCCGCCGGTGACGTGATCGGCCATCCCTCGCTGGCCTCGACCTCGCTGCAACAGGGGCGTGTCGCGGCCTGTCACGCACTGGAAACGCCGACCCTGCCCGAAAGCCCGTGGTTCCCCTATGGCATCTATTCGGTCCCCGAAATTTCCACCTGCGGCATGTCCGAGGAAGAGATAAAGGAACGTGGCATTCCTTACGAGGTCGGCATTGCGCGGTTCCGCGAAACCAGTCGCGGACATATCATGGGGCTACATGCGGGGATGCTGAAAATGCTGGTCAGCCTCAAGACCCGCCGCCTTCTGGGCGTGCAGATCGTCGGCGAGGGTGCGACCGAGCTGATCCACATTGCGCAGGCCGTGCTGAACCTCAAGGGCACGGTGGATTACTTCGTCGAAAACACCTTCAACTATCCGACCCTGGCCGAGGCTTATCGCATCGCCGGGCTGGACGCTTTCAACCGGATGCCGATCCCCGAGGAATACAAGGTGAAGAAGGCCTCCAAGAAGAAGGGGTAAGCAAGCCGCATGATTGCCTATGTCACGGTTGGGGCGGATGATATCGCGCGGGCGGAACGGTTTTATTCAGCGTTCCTGCCCGCGCTTGGTTACCGGCTGGAAAGATACCACGGGGATCTGAGCTATCTCCCGCCCGAACACCACGATACCCCCGTGGCACAACCGGATTTCTACGTGAAAGCCCCGTTCAACGGTGCGCCGGCCTCGGCGGGGAATGGCACGATGGTCGCCTTTCAGGTGCAAAGCCAGAAACAGGTGCGCACCCTGCATGCTGCCGCTGTGGGCGCTGGCGGGCAGGACGACGGAGCGCCCGGGTTTCGCGACTCCTATGGACCACGTTTCTATGTCGGGTATCTGCGGGACCCCCACGGCAACAAGATCGCCCTGTTCTCGTCTAACCCCAACGACCCCGGACGCGATGACTGACCGGTGCGGCCCTTCCCGATCACGACAAAGCCCGGTAAACCCCTGCCCATGACCAGTCTCTACATAGATGCCGATGCCTGCCCCGTGAAATCCGAGGCCGAACGCGTAGCCACCCGTCACGGTGTGCGCATGTTCGTGGTGTCGAACGGCGGGTTGCGCCCGTCGCAGAACCCGCTTGTCGAAACCGTGATCGTCCCCGAAGGTCCGGACGTGGCCGATATGTGGATCGCGGATCGCGCAGGTCCGGGCGACGTGGTGGTGACCGGAGACATCCCGCTGGCTGCCAAATGCGTCGAGGCGGGGGCGCAGGTGCTCAAACATAATGGCGAGGCGCTGACCGCGGCCAATATCGGTAATGTTCTGGCGACCCGTGATCTCATGGCCGACCTGCGCGCCGCCGATCCGTTTCGTCAGGGTGGCGGCAAGGGATTTACCAAGGCCGACCGGTCACGGTTTCTGGATGCGCTGGAACGCGCCTTGCGCGCCGCCGCGCGGGCCTGAGCGATGCCGTTTTCAGACCATCCGGTCGTTTCCGGCCAAGACACCGCACACCGCGCCTGATGTTCTGCCCCCATGTCGACACCGGAGCCCCATAACCGAACCGCCCTTGGCGCGTCCTCGGCCCTGATTGCGACATTCTGCTTTTCGCTGAATGACGCCGCGATCAAGTTTCTGTCCGGGGGCTATGCGCTGCACCAGATCGTGCTGATCCGATCGGGCATCGCTCTGTTGCTGTTATTGCTGGTCCTGTTGCCGTTCACCGGCGGGCTGTCCGCGCTCAAGACCCAGCGACTGGGCATGCACATGCTGCGCGGGTTTTGCGTAGTCTTTGCCAACATGACGTTTTTCCTTGCCCTGTCGGTGCTGCCGCTGGCGAACACGGTGGCAGTGTTTTTTGTCAGCCCCCTGCTGATCACCGCCTTTTCGGTACTGTTTCTGGGGGAAAAGGCGGGGCCGCGCCGGTGGGGTGCGGTCTGTGTCGGGATGATCGGGGTTCTGATCATGATCCGGCCCGGCAATGCCGATTTCCAATGGGCCATGCTTCTGCCGCTGTTGTCGGCAGTGGCCTATGCCGCGCTGCACATTCTGACGCGCAAGATCGGCGGGACCGAAAGCGCGACGACCATGGCGATCTATATCCAGCTGACCTTTGTTCTGGTCAGCGGTGCCATCGGGTTGGCCCTTGGGCATGGGGCCTATGCCGGGGATGGCGACGGCATGGGGGCGTTTCTTCTTCGGGCGTGGAGCTTTCCGGCCACGACGGACTGGCCTTTCCTGATCCTGATCGGCGTGGCCAGCGCATTTGGCGGGTTCTTCATCTCGCAAGCCTATCGCCTGACCGAGGCCAGCGTCATCGCGCCGCTGGAATACGCCGCGATGCCCATGGCCATCCTGTTCGGCGCGCTGTTCTTTGACGAATGGCCCGATATGGCCGCCTGGATTGGCATGACGCTGATCATTGGGGCGGGTTTGTTCACCGTCTGGCGCGAAAGCCTTCAAAGTCCGCGCAAAAGGCTGGCACGGCCGCGCACCCGCCGCTAGGGTCGCCCCGACCAGAACCCGGCCAAGGACAAGAGACAGGATGCCCATCAACGCCGTGATTTTCGACATCGGGAACGTGCTGATCGAATGGCAGCCAGAAAACTTCTATGACCGCGTGATCGGTCCCGAGCGGCGCGAGGCCTTTTTTGCCGAAGTGCCGCTGCACGAAGAACACCAGAGGGTCGACGAAGGCGTGGCCCTGCGCGACGTGGTCTATCCTCTGGCAGACCGGTTCCCCCATTGGGGGGAAGAAATCCGCATGTGGCACGACAACTGGAACGACCTTGCCGCGCCTGCGATCCCACATTCCGTGCGCCTGCTTGGCGCGCTGCGCGACAATGGTGTGACCGTGTTCACGCTCACGAATTTCGGGTGGGACAATTTCCCGATCTCGCAAGAGGCGTTTCCGTTTTTGAAAGGGTTTGACCGCGAATACGTGTCGGGGCGCTTGCAGCTGATCAAACCCGATCCGGCGATCTATGCCCATGTCGAACAGGATTGCGGGTTGGCGCCCGAAACCCTGCTGTTCACCGATGACCGCGCCGACAACATCGCCGCCGCTGACGCGCGCGGATGGCAGACGCATCATTTTACCGGCCCCGAGGGCTGGGCCGCGCGCCTAGTCGCCGAAGGGCTGCTGACACCCGAGCAGGCGCAATGATCTGGGCCGCGCTTCCCCTTGCAGCGCTCACCGCGGCCCCCTTTCTGCCTGAGCTGTTTCGCGAACCGGTCACCGGCCGCCCCGTGCCCGAAGACATTCAGTTCGCGGATCTTCCGAAAGGACGCATCGCCTATCGCTGGCAGGGGGATGAGGCAGACCCCGTGGTGGTCTGCGTGCACGGGTTGACCACACCGGGCCTTGTCTGGGAAGGGCTGGCACCGCATCTGGTGGGTGCGGGGTTCCGAGTGCTGACGCTTGATCTTTACGGGCGCGGAAACTCTGACCGTCCGAGGGGCAAACAGGATGCCGCGTTCTTCAATGCGATGCTGTCCGAACTGTTCGATCACCTTCACCTGACTGCGCCTGTCACGCTGATCGGGAACTCGATGGGCAGTGCCATCTCGGCCAATTTTGCCGCCGCCCGCCCCGATCGCGTGCGGCAGGTGGTGCTGCTGGTGCCTGCGGGTCTTGGGCATGATCTGGGGCGCGCCGCAGATCTGGCGCGGCGGTTCCCTGTTCTGGGTCAGTGGATGATTCACGCCTTTTATCCCGGCACCCTGCGCAAGGGCGTTGCTGCGGAACGCGCCCTGTCCAGCTCGGTCACTGGGATATATGACAGGCAGTTGGAAGAGTTGCGCTACCGCGGCTTTCTGCGCTCGGTCCAGAACAGCCTGAGCGGCATCCTGGGCACCGCGCTGGAAGAGGCGCATCGCAAGCTGCACGACGCGGAAATTCCGGTGGTCGCGGTCTGGGGCGCCGAAGACGACATCATCCCGCTGTCCTGCAAGGACAGGCTGGCCATGTGGAACCCCGAGGCAACCCAGATTGTCATGGACGGGTGCGGGCATGGTCTGGTCTACACCCATACCGACGCGCTCTGGCAAAGGCTCGGGCCGGCGTTGAAGCGTTAGGCCGCAAGCGCCCCGGCAGGCGGTGTGCGGTTTTCCCGGATCGGCAGGTGCACGATTGCGCTGAAGGCGCCAACACCCACGCCGATCCACCACACCATCGTATAATCGCCATACATGTCGTACATGCGCCCGCCCAGCCAGACACCCAGGAAGCTGCCCAATTGGTGGCTGAAGAACACGATGCCATAAAGCGTGCCCATATTGCGCAACCCGTAAAGATGCGCGACCAGACCGCTGGTCAGGGGGACAGTGGCCAGCCACAGAGACCCCATCACGATCGAGAAGATGATAACGCTGGTCGGGGTGATCGGAAAGATGATGAAAGCCGCCGCCGCGATGGTACGGCCGGTATAGATCGCAGCCAGCAGGTATTTCTTGGAATAGCGTTTACCGGCCCAGCCCGCCAGAAGCGTGCCCGCGATATTGGCCAGCCCGATCAGCGAAATCGCCACTGCCCCGAGGGCAGAGGTGGTCGAGACACCGATGGCCGCCAATGTTCCCGAAGGATCAATCGCGCCACACATCTCGGTAATCATGGCGGGGAAATGCGCCGTTACAAAGGCCAGTTGATAGCCACAGGAAAAGAAGCCGAGGAAGATCAGCGTATAGGACGGGTCCTTGAACGCCTTAACCAGGATCTGCCCCATGTTTTCCTCGAGCGTGGCCTTGCTGACGGCGGGCGCGCGCATCATCGGCAACAACAGCAGCGTGCCAAGGATCGCGGCAGCAAAGACAAGGAAGGTCGTCTGCCATGACATGAAGCCCAGCATCCATTCGGCCAGAGGCGCGCCGAAGACCTGCCCCGCCGACCCTGCCGCCGTGGCAATCGCCAGAGACATTGACCGGTTTTCGTCAGAACTCGCGCGGCCGACCACGGCAAGGATCACGCCAAACCCCGTTCCGGCGATGCCGAAGCCCACGAATATCTCGTAAAACTGATGCGCGCCCGGGGTCACGGCAAAAGACGACAGGACCAGCCCCGCGGCATAGATCAGCGCCCCCATGATGATCGCTTTGCGGTCCCCGATCTTTTCGGCAATCGCCCCGAAGATCGGCTGGCCGATGCCCCAGGCCAGGTTCTGGATCGCAATCGCCAGCGAAAACTCGGCCCGCGCCCAACCGAATTCATCCGCGATGGGAATCTGGAACACCCCGAAACTTGCGCGGATGGCAAAGGACACAAGGATGATCGCGCAACCAACCAGCAGCACGGGGGTAAAAAGGGGCGCGCGCGTTTCCATGGGGATCTCCTGTTTCGCCGGTACAAAATGACCCGAACACATTTTCCGGTCAAATCAGGAATCATGGGTGGTCACATCAGTTTTTCTTATGTGCCGCCACGTCTTTTCACACGGCCCCGCATTCGGTAAGGGAAGAGCATGACCCAGTCTCTGCCCGATATCTATGCTGCCAAGGTGGCCTCTGGCGAATTGCACGCCGACGACGCCCAACAGGCTGTCCTGCCCGAGTTCGAACGTATCCGGCAGGCGGTGCTGCAACCGCTGCCCAAGAAAGGGTGGTTCCGCAAGTCCGCGCAACCCGAACACGTGCCCGGCCTTTACCTCTGGGGCGGGGTCGGACGCGGCAAGTCGATGATCATGGACCTGTTTGTTGACGCGCTCGAGGTGCCGGTGCGCCGCGTGCATTTCCACGCCTTCATGCAGGAAATCCACGCCGGGATGCACGACGCCCGCCAGCAGGGGGTCGAGGACGCGATCGAACCCGTGGCCAGCGCCGTCGCCGAGAGCGTGCGGGTTCTCGCCTTTGACGAGATGCAGATCAGCGACATCACCGACGCGATGATCGTCGGGCGCCTTTTCGAGAAACTGTTCGAGGCCGGGGTGGTCGTGGTCACCACGTCGAACCGCGTGCCAGACGACCTTTACAAGGACGGCCTGAACCGCCAGCTGTTCCTGCCGTTTATCGACCTGATCAAGGAAAAGCTGCATGTCTGGGAAATGGTCAGTCCGCGTGACTATCGTCAGAACCGGCTGCAGGGCAATCAGGTCTATTTCGTGCAGGCCGGCACAGAGGCCCGCGCAAGTATCCAGTCGATCTGGGAAGACCTGACCGGCGGCAAAGCCGAACCTTTGGTGCTGACCGTGAAGGGGCGTCAGGTCACCATCCCCGCCTATCGCAACGGGATTGGGCGGGCGCGGTTCTTTGACCTGTGCGGCGCGATGCTTGGCCCCGGCGATTACCTTGCCATTGCCGACGCGGTGAAGGTTCTGATCCTTGAGGACATTCCGGCCCTGTCACGGTCGAATTTCAACGAGGCCAAGCGGTTCGTGACTCTGATTGACGCCTTGTACGAGGCCAAGGTGCGCCTGATCTGTTCCGCCGCCGCAGAACCCGAAATGCTGTATTTGGAAGGCGAAGGCACGTTCGAGTTCGAACGCACCGCCAGCCGCCTGCGCGAAATGCAGGATGAAAGCTGGGGGCGTGAAGACGCCTGACACCCGTTTAAGGCTCTGAAAACGCTGAAATTCCCAAGGCTCTGGGTGCAAAATTATAAGGGGGGCGCCCCCGCACCCCCCATTTTTCTGCCTGCCTGTCCCTGAAATCCGTGTGCATCCCGTTTGTTGCTTCTCGTCCGCGGGGATGCAGGAAACCTGAATTACTATAGGCAGGGTGATTCGAATCAGTCAATGGGGTGATTCGCAAATCGCGAATCACTCATCCGTTTTCGCGCAAAATATGACCCGCCAGGTAAAGCGATCCGCAGATCAAAACGCGCGCGCGGGCATCGTCCGACAGGATCGCGGCCAGAGCATCTTCGACCGACGCGGCCACCGACGCGGGCAGGCCCACGGATGAGGCCGCGGCCGCGGTGTCTTCTGCAGGCAGGGTGTTGGCCTCGCCCGGAATGGACACGGCAACAAGGCTCTGGGCCTCGGCGGCAAGCGGGCGCAGATATCCTGTGACGTCCTTGGTGTTCAGCATCCCGCAGATCATGTGCGTGGGCCGCTTCGGTAACCCGGCCAGCAGTTTCGCCAAGGCCACCCCCGCCGCGGCGTTGTGCCCGCCGTCAAGCCAGAGTTCGGCCTCGGGGGCTGTTTCGCACAGGGGGCCGGTTTTCAGGCGTTGCATCCGCGCGGGCCATTCGGCATTGCGCATCGCCGCCTCGCAGGCGGCCTCGTCAAACCCCAGATGACGCAGCGCGGCCAGCGCAGCGCCCGCATTCATCACCTGATGCTCGCCCAGAAGGGCTGGCATCGGCAGGTCCAGCAACCCGGTCTCGTCCTGAAACACCAGACGCCCGCGTTCCTCATAGACGTGCCAGTGCTGGCCGTAGGCGATCAGCGGCGCGCCCAGCCGTGCAGCGGTGGCCTCGATCACATCCATGGCGTCGTCCTGCTGCGGCCCCACCACGCAGGGCACCCCGCGCTTGATGATCCCGGCTTTCTCGGCGGCGATCTTGGCAATCGTGTTGCCAAGGAACTGTTCATGGTCGATCGACACCGGCGTGATGATCGTGAGCTCGGGGCGGTCGATCACGTTGGTGGCATCCAGACGCCCGCCAAGCCCCACCTCAAGCAGCGTGTAATCCGCCGTGGTGCGTGCAAAGGCCAGCAGGGCCGCGCAGGTGGTGATCTCGAAATAGGTGATGTCGATGCCGCCGTTGCGATCATAGCATTCGTCCAGCACCTCGGTCAGGTAAGATTCCGAAATCAGCTCTCCGGCAAGGCGGATGCGTTCATGGAACCGCGCCAGATGCGGCGAGGTATAGGCATGTACGGATTTGCCCGCCCCTTCCAGACCGGCGCGGATCATGGCCTGGGTCGATCCCTTGCCATTGGTGCCCGCGATATGGATCACCGGCGGCAGGTCGTTTTGCGGGTTGTCCAGCGCATCCAGCAGGCGCCAAACGCGGTCAAGGGTCAGGTCGATGATCTTGGGGTGCAGCGCCATCATGCGCGCAAGGATGGCATCCGAAGTCTGGGTCATGTCCGCCTCTGAAACTGGGTCGCGCGTCGTGATACACGAACGGGGCCACGGTCTTGGTCCGCAAGCCCCGTTTGAAAGGTCAAAACCGACAGACGGTTATTTTTCGGCCTCGGCCGTGGCCTCTTGGGCTTCGGGCGCGGCATCGTCGGCCGGCGGCGCGACCGTTTCCGGCGCAGGTGCGGGCAAATCGCCAGCCACCGCCGGGGGCAGGCCCAGCAACATGCGGGTGATGGTGATCAACTCGTCCCGCATCTCGGTGCGTTTGGTCACGCGGTCCAGCATCCCGTGATCCAGCAGGTATTCCGCCCGCTGGAACCCGTCGGGCAGCTTTTCACGGATCGTCTGTTCGATCACGCGCGGCCCGGCAAAACAGATCAACGCGTTGGGTTCCGAGATATGCACGTCACCCAGCATCGCATAAGACGCCGTGACCCCGCCGGTGGTGGGGTGGGTCAGCACGACAATATAGGGCAGCCCGGCCTCTTTCAGCATCTGCACCGCCACGGTCGTGCGCGGCATCTGCATCAGCGACAGGATGCCTTCCTGCATCCGCGCACCGCCCGCTGCGGAAAACAGTATCAACGGGCGCTTCATTTCAACCGCACGCTCAGCGGCAGCGATGATCGCGTTGCCGACATACATGCCCATCGACCCGCCCATGAAGCTGAAGTCCTGACAGGCCGCCACAATCGGCGTGCGCCCGATCTCGCCCTCGGCGACCAGCATCGCCTCTTTCTCGCCGGTCGATTTCTGCGCCGCCTTCATACGATCAGGATATTTTTTCTGATCCTTGAAGTGCAGCGGATCGGCGATCGGCGCGGGCACGTCGACCTCGGTAAAAATACCGCCGTCAAACAGGGCATCGAACCGTTCGCGCGGGGTGATGGCCATATGGTGCCCACACTGGGTGCAGACATTGAGATTGGCCTTCAGTTCGCGGTGGAACAGCATGGTGCCGCAGTCATCACACTTGGTCCAGAGATTGTCCGGCGTCTCGCGACGGGAAAAGATCGAGTTGATCCGGGGACGGACATAGTTGGTGATCCAGTTCATGCGTGCCTTCCTTTTTGCGCGACGAGACGAGGCGGTTTTTTCGCAGTCCCTGTCAGATAAGACGCTACGTCAGGAAATGCAATCAGCGCCGTATCGCAATCCGCGCCGCCAGCCAGCCGCACAGGATCACCAGCGCCTCGAGCATCAGCCCCTGGCGCACGGTCTCGACGTCAGAAGGGTCAAAGGGCAGCGTGAACAGCGCCAGGCCGTCCCAATAGCCGTCCATCCCCGTGATCAGGATGGCAAAGACGTTGTTGACGAAATGCAGCGCCACCGCCGGCCCGAGATTGCCCGCCCGCGCCGTCAGATCCGCCGCCGCCAGCGCAAACAGCCCGGTCAGCCCGGCCATCGCCACCGCGTTCGGGCCAAAAGTCTCGGGATCATAGTGAAGATAGGCGAACAGCCCCGAGGGCAGCACCATCCACACAAGGGGCGAGCGAAAGCGCGCCGCAAGATGGGTTTGCAGATAGCCCCGGAACAAGAGTTCCTCGGTCCCCACCTGCAACAGGATCAGCGGCAGCGTGAAGGGCACGAGGATCAGCCACTGCGCCAACGCCATGTTCCAGTCCGGCGCAAGACCGGCCGGAGACGGAATCAGGAATACCAGCAAAAACAGGGGCATGACCCGCCGCAGCACCCGCCGCGCATCAAACAGGAACAGTTTGCGCGGGCCCAAAAGAGCCAGCAATGGGCGGTTGTGCACCATCTGCATCGCAATTCCGAGCGCCGACAGCAACAGCGCGAAGTTGCCCAGCATGATCCAGATCGCGCGATAATCGGTGCCGTCGGAAAAGGCGGGGCGCAGTTCATCCCACAGGGGGGTCTGCTGCAGGATCTGGTAGAACATTACGTTCATCGCCATGAACCCCGCCACCGTCAGGATTACCCCGCCGACAAGGCGCGCGGGCTGCGCGGTGGGCCGCGCCGGGGCAAGCAGCACTTCATGAAGTCGATATCCCGCCATGTCGCAAATGCCTGCCTTGATGCCCTGTCAGACTGCATGGGTGCCAAATTTGCCGGGGCTTTGCAATCGCCGCCTGTGCACACCCTCCCTTCGATGATGTGGCATCATCACTGGAAATATCTCGAAATATTCAAAAAAATCACATTGCAGGTTTGAGATGCCGAAACCAATCCGGTAGATAATGAAAAAAGCAAAAGCGCACTGTTTCCACAATGGAAACAAATTTCAGGGTTCGGAGTATCGGGTACATGGGGCAGAACAACAGCGGGATGCTACAGCGCCTCTATCAGAAAGCCGTCGGCCGCTACTGGGCGCGCGCGGCCCGCTCTGCCAGCAAGACCAACCTGTCCACGCTGCGGCGGCAGCGGACGCAGGCCAGCAAGTTGCGGCAGCATCTGGATACGGTGCTGTCCGTGGCGGAAAACCGGCTGGCCCTGCCCCTCATCGGATCAAGCACCTTTCCCAAACCCCACGGAACCGACTGGTCATGGCGGCCTGACCTGTGGCGGATGCCGCTTGCGAAAATCGGCATCGCCTCGGCCCAGAACAAACAGAAGCTCGGCCCCGAAGTCACCCTGTTTCACGACTGTCACGTATCCGAACTGACCCTGCGCCAGATACGCAACACGCGCGAGGCCGACCTTGCCCCGTTCGGTCTGCGCATGGACGTGTTCCGGTTTGACGGGTCTTACCTGTCGCTGGTGATCGACTTCCCGTTCGAGGCCGTGGACGGGCTCAAGCGTAACCACCTGATCCGCCTGACCACGATTGTCGAGCTGGAAAAGCCGCTCGAAATCTTTGCGCGTCTGAACATCAAACACGGCCCCAACACCGAACAGATCGTACGTGAACTGCCGCTGAACGCGGAAGAGATCATGGTGGAATTCGACCTCGCCTATTCCAAGCTGAACGAAAAGCGGGTGGAAAAGATGTGGGTCGACCTGATTTTCGAAGGCCCGGAACTGAACCAGGTCATCCTGCGCGACGTCACCCTAAGCCGCCGCCCGCGCGCCGAATTCTAACCCCAAAGAGGAGAGCACAGACATGAGCGCATGGACGCTGACCAAAACACGGCTTTTCGAAGGGGTCTGGGAAGGGGCACTGACCCGCGAGGACGGATCGCTGCCCGAACCCGCGATCACGGTCACCTATCTGGATCAGCCGGTCCACGGCGTGCAGGTGAAAGAGGACGTCGCCCATAACCGCTGGGTGCTGCGGGTGCCGATCCCGACCGATGCGATTGCGGACGGCGTGCAGACCTTTCTGATTACCGACACAAACACGGGTGATCTGCTGGACAAGATCACCATGATTTCGGGCGAGGTTCTGGCCGATGATATCCGGGCCGAACTGGATCTTTTGCGCGCGGAACTTGATATGCTGAAGCGGGCCTTCCGGCGCCATTGCCTTGAAACCATGTAACGCCGCGCGGCAACCGCACGGTGGCGCAAGCCCGCCTTAACACCGGGTGCGATAAACCTGTGCCCGTTCGAACCTTCAAGGGGCATGGCAACCCCTTGTCGCAGATGACTTGGAAACGCGGCCCCCGGTGACGCGGGGGGCCTGACCGGAACGGCCGGGGCTATGTGCCCTGTCGGATTTTCCACCTTATTTTGGCGGCGCCGCCTGTCATCATCGGGCATTCCGAAACACCGATCAGAATACAGCAAGACCGCTGCCCGGGCATGGCCCCGGGTGGCGCGTTTGGCGTGACTGCACCCCTGCCGTTAACCTAATAATGTGCGGTATAGCCGCCATCCACCGCCAGAACCTGCCCCGTGACATAGCTCGCCGCAGGCGAGGCCAGAAACAGGATCGCAGGGGCCAACTCCGCCGGTTCCCCCCAACGGCCGAGCGACGTGGCAGCCTCGAGTCGCGCCTGAATGGCGGGATCGGCGGCGGCGGCACGGTTGGGTTCTGTCTTGAAGAACCCCGGCGCGATGGCGTTGACGGTGATCCCCTGCGGCCCCAATTCGGCCGCCAGCGCGCGGGTCATGCCATTGATCCCCGCCTTGGCGGTGGTATAGGCCGCATCGCCCGACTGCGCGATGATCCCCGCGATGGACGAGATATTCACGATCCGCCCGCCAGCCCCCATCAAACCCGCCGCCTTCTGGCAGAGCATGAACGGCGCAACCAGATCGACCTCAAGCAGGCGCATCACATCGGCGCGGCTGAACTCGGGCAAGGTGCGCCTGTCGCGCATCCCAACATTGTTTACGAGGATCGAAAGCCCGTCCTCGGCAATCTCGGAAATGGCCGCGTCCACGGCATCGGCATCGGCCACATCAAAGGCCAGGGCCCGCGCCTGCCCCCCGTCTGAACGGATCGCCTCTGCGGCAGCCGCGGTTGCGTCCCGGTCCCGGCCATTGACCCAGACCATCGCCCCCGCCTCGGCCAAAAGCCGCGCCGCCGCAAACCCAAGCCCGCTGTTCGATCCGGTGACAAGCGCCGTCTGCCCCGTAAGAGAAAAAACACCGTAGTCGGCCATGCCCGTCTCCTGATTGATTTGGCGCCATATTGCCCATGCTCTGTCGGACGTTCCAGCCGTTTTGACGTGACAGATCCCATCCGGCTCTGTTTTCTGGGGTCGGGAGGACACCATATGATCACCGAAATCGTCCGTTTCACATTGCCCGAGGACATGCCCCGCGCCCGTGTGCTCGAATTGTTCGAGGCCACGATCCCGCGCTGGCAAGATCGCCCCGCCCTGATCCGCAAACAGTATCTTTACGATCCGGCCGCCCGGACCGGTGGTGGCATTTATCTATGGGAGACACTCGAGGCCGCAAAGGCCGCGCATGACGACGCATGGTGCGACCTGGCCGAGAGCCTCTATGGCAGTCGCCCGACCTTCGTCTATTTTGAAACGCCACTGGTCATCGACAATGCCGCCGGCACCGTTTTACGCGACGTCTGATCGCGCGGATTTACGCGGCGTTCCACATGACAAACCCCTGCCCTTACGTTTTGGTAAAGCAAATTTGAGGAGGCACCCATGACAGACTATCCCCATCTGTTGGCACCGCTTGATCTGGGCTTCACCACGCTGAAAAACCGCGTGTTGATGGGCTCGATGCATACCGGACTGGAAGAAACCAAGGACTGGAACCGCGTGGCCGAGTTCTATGGTGAACGCGCGCGCGGCGGCGCGGCGCTCATCGTGACCGGCGGCATGGCCCCGTCGAAAGAGGGCGGCGTCTTTCCCGGCGCGGCGGGCCTGTTCAACGATCAGGACATCGCAAACCACAAGATCGTGACCGACCGCGTGCATGAAGGCGGCGGCAAGATCGCCATGCAGATCCTGCATGCGGGCCGTTATGCCTATGGTCCGGAATGTGTCTCGGCCTCTGCCATCAAGTCGCCGATCTCGCCCTTCCCGCCGAAAGAGCTGGACGAAGAGGGGATCGAGAAACAGATCCAGGATTTCGTGACCGCCACCGTGCGCGCCCGCGAAGCAGGCTATGACGGGGTCGAGATCATGGGATCCGAGGGCTATTTCCTCAACCAGTTCCTTGTTACCCACACCAACAAGCGCACAGACCGCTGGGGCGGGTCTTACGAAAACCGCATGCGCCTGCCGGTCGAGGTGGTGCGCCGCTGCCGCGAGGCCGTGGGCGAGGATTTCATCATCATCTACCGCCTGTCGATGATCGACCTGATCCCCAACGGATCGACCCATGAAGAAGTGGTGCAACTGGCCCGGGCTGTCGAGGCGGCCGGTGCCACCATCATCAACACCGGCATCGGCTGGCACGAAGCGCGTATCCCGACCATCGCCACCAGCGTACCGCGCCGCGCCTTTGCGTGGGTCACGAAAAAACTGATGGGCAAGGTGGGCATTCCCGTCATCACCTCGAACCGGATCAACATGCCCGACGTGGCCGAAGAGGTTCTGGCCGAAGGCTGCGCCGATATGGTGTCGATGGCGCGCCCCTTCCTTGCGGATGCGGATTTCGTCAACAAGGCCGCCAAGGGCCGCGCCGACCAGATTGCGCCCTGCATCGGATGTAACCAGGCCTGTCTGGATCACACCTTCTCGGGCAAGCTGACCTCTTGCCTCGTGAACCCGCGTGCCTGTCACGAGACCGAATTGCAGATCACCCCCGCCGCTGCGCCCAAAACCGTCGCCGTTGTGGGCGCTGGCCCTGCGGGCCTGTCTACCGCGATCACGGCTGCACAACGCGGGCACAAGGTCACGCTGTTTGATCGCGCCGACAAGTTGGGCGGGCAGTTGAACGTGGCCAAGCAGATTCCGGGCAAGGAAGAATTCTGGGGGCTGGTCGACTGGTATGAAACCATGGTCGCCGCCGAAGGCATCGACCTGCGCCTGAAAACCGAGGTTTCGGCCGATGATCTGGCCGGGTTTGACGAGGTGGTGATCTCGACCGGCATCGTGCCGCGCGATCCGGGCATCCCCGGCAGCGACCGCCCCGAAGTCCTGTCTTATCTTGACGTGCTGCGCGAAAAGAAACCGGTGGGCAGACGTGTCGCCGTGATCGGCGCGGGCGGCATCGGCTTTGACGTGACCGAGTTTCTCGTGCACGAAGGCGAAAGCCTGACCGAAAACCTGCCGGAATGGATGAAGGAATGGGGCGTCGGCGACCCCGAAACCACCCCAGGTGGCTTGGCCCCTGAAGGCCCGCAACCCCATGCGCCCGCGCGCGAGGTCACGCTGATGCAGCGCAAGGCCAAGGCGCTGGGGAAGGGGCTGGGCAAGACCACCGGCTGGATCCACCGCGCCGCGCTCAAGATGAAGAACGTGCAAATGATGGGCGGCGTGAACTATGAAAAGATCGACGACGCCGGGCTGCATATCTCGTTCGGAGAGACGCGCGAGAACCCACAGGTTCTCGAAGTGGACAATATCGTGATCTGCGCCGGGCAACTTCCCGACCGATCACTGGCCGACGCGCTCGAAGCCAGGGGGATCACGCCACATGTCATCGGCGGGGCCGACGTGGCCGCTGAACTTGACGCCAAACGCGCGATTGACCAGGGCACAAGGCTGGCCGCCGCACTTTAGGAACTGCGCGCCAGTCGCTGCGCAAGCTGCTCCATGTGCCGCATATCTGTGCCGCAACACCCCCCAAGCACATTCAAGCTGGGGTTTTGCTGGCGCAGGGCGGCCAGTTGATCTGCTAGTTCGGCAGGATTGCCGTCATCAAGCTCGGTCGCCTCGTCCAGTTCTGCGTGACTGCAACGCGAAGCATTTGCCACCACCCCTTGCAGGCGACGCATCCACGGGGCGTCGTCAAGGCTAGGGGTAAAGTGATCCGGATGCGCACAATTAATCATGAAATAGCGAGCATAGCCGTCGGTCGCGTCATCCACGGCGCAAATCGCATCCCCCAGTGACATCCCCGTGGGCAGGCAGCTATCGGTTTCGACCGTGAACGCCACGATGACAGGCAAGTCACAGCTTCGCGCGGCGTTGACGATGCCGATCGCCTCTGCAGGGTAGGCCAGCGTGTAAGCACTGACGATATCGACCTTGGTGTCGGATAGCGTGGTGATCTGTTGCCTATGATATGCTTCGGCGTCCTTGGCCGTCATCTGCGTGCCCGGCGCATAGGCATCATCGCGCGGGCCGATATTGGCGCTGATCACCGTTGGCAGATCCCCGATCTCGTTACGCATGTCGACCATCAGCGCGATTGCCGCCTTGTTGAAATCGGCCAATTGCGCTGGTGTATACCCAAGCGGCCTTGCACGATCTGCGTTCGCCACCCAAGTGGGGCTTTCAAGGATCACCCCCAGCCCATGAGTCTGGGCAATGCGCATCAATTGCCGGAAATAGCCGCAGAGTGTTTCGCGGCCTTCCTTCGTTTCCAGCAATGGGTAAGAGGCAAATCCGGGCAAATCCATGCCACGGTTGAAGATCAGATCGGTTTCCATCCCGACATAGGCCAGAAAGGGTAAGTCCGCTTTTTGCGGGAGGGTTTGGCGGTGCAGTGACATCTGGGTATCCCGTTCTGTGCAGATGCACAGTCATATCACGTCACGTAGGCAGCGACCAAATTCGGCGCGTACGGGCCGGCCTTGGTGCGCTTTCAAGATTGCCGCCTCGAAACAATCTGCCTAGATGGGCGCATGGTCTTTGTCGCGATTCTTGTTGGTCTTCTACCCAGTTTCCTGATGGTGGGACTCGGGGGGCTGGTGCGCAATCGCCTTTCGGTGAATGCGTGGCAAGGGCTGGACAAGCTGAACTTCGAGATTCTGTTTCCCACGTTGATCTTTGTCGCGGCCTCGCAGCGCCCCATCGCCCTGCGCGATATCTTCAGTATCGGACCGGCGGTCTGGGCCATTCTGACGGCGGGCTTGTGTTTCGGGTATCTCGCGCGACGCTTCGGGCCCGACAGTTTTCTGGATTTCGCCGGAGCGTGGCAGACCGCTTGGCGATTCAACACGGCGCTGGCCTTTGTGGCGGTCACCACCCTGTCCAATCCCCCGATCGGGGAACTGGCTGTGGCAGTGGGCATGGCTATCCCGGTGGCCAACGTATTCGCGGTCAGCGCCCTGTCGCGGGGAAGCGGATCGCTTGTCCAGACCCTGAAAAAAGTCGCCACCAACCCGTTCCTGATCGCGTCAGTCTCTGGCGTGATCGTGGGGCTGAGCGGCATTAGCATTCCGGCACCGCTGCTGGCGCCGCTGGAGATGATTGCGCAGGCGGCCATCCCCGTGGCGCTGATTTCTGTCGGTGCGACCATGAACTGGGGCGCGCTGGCCAAACTTGACCGGTTCAGCGGCATCCTTTGTGCGACCAAGCTGGTGATTCTGCCCGCGCTGACCATGGGCAGCTGTGTTCTGCTGGGCACCGATCCGGTGCTGGCCACGACACTGACCCTGTTTGCCTGCATGCCAACCGCGTCGGCCTCGCATGTTCTGGCCGCTGGATTCGGGGCCGACCGGACCCTGTCGGCGACGCTGGTGGCCCAGTCTACATTGCTTGGGGCGGTCACTTTGCCGGTCTGGATCACGCTGATCGAGCTGGTGTTCTGAGCCACGGGAAACCGATTGTTTCGCTGTTTCCGCGACGCAAACGATCCGCTGCAAAACCCTGATATTGTCTGAGCACCGCCCTGCTTCTGCCCAATTTGGCACCGATAACTCATCCTTGAACACGAGATGTGAGGTAATGAGAACATGGATCGCCTGACCGAAATGGAAGCCTTTGCCACGGTGGTGGATCAGGGTGGATTTACTGATGCGGCCAAGAAGATGGGCATTTCGAAATCGGCGGTTTCGAAACATGTCTCGTCGCTTGAGGCACGGCTTGGCGCGCGGCTGCTGAACCGGACCACGCGCCGTGTCAGCCCCACGGAAATCGGCCTTGCCTATTACGACCGCGCGCGCCGTGTGCTGAATGACGCGGGCGAAGCGGATGCGCTGGTAACGTCGATGCAGTCGGCCCCGTCCGGCCTGCTGCGGATCAGCGTGGCCACCGATTTTGGCGTCAATCACCTGTCGCCGGTACTGGGCGAATTTCTGGCTGAATTCCCCGAAATCACGGTCAACATGGTGCTGAACAACCGCTATGTCGAACTGATCTCGGAAGGCTTTGACATGGCGATCCGTATTGGGGAACTCGAAGACAGTACGCTACGGGCACGCAAGCTGACCGAAACCACCAAACGCATGATCGCCAGCCCCGCCTATTTCGAGAAATACGGCCGCCCCGAAAAGATCGACGACCTGAACGAACATAAGCTGCTGCACTATTCGAACCAGTCCAACGGCGCCGTCTGGAAGCTGACCGCGCCCTCGGGCGAGAAACGTCAGGTCCGCACCGCCGGTTGGCTGAGTGTGAATGACGGGCAATCCCTGCTGAACGCCGCTGTGGCGGGTCTCGGGATCGCTTACCTACCGTCTTTCCTGTATGCCGACGCCATGGCGCAAGGTCTGGTCGAGGACGTGATCCCCGATCTGCCGGTCGAGACGCAGGGTATCTATGCCGTCTATCCGCCCGGCCGCTTTACCCAGCCGAAGGTGCGCGCCTTCATCGACTTCCTGGTCCATGCCTTCGCCGACAAGGGCCCGACCGACTGGTAACTTCCCTATTCCCCCGGCTTTTTCCAAAAGCCTGACTGGCCCGGGTCGCAGCCCCGGGCCTTTTCTTTTGCAGATCCGGATTATCGCGGATCAGGGGGCTGACAGAATGACAACTTCGACGCGGCGGTTTTGGTCCCGCCCCTCTGCCGTGGCGTTCGAGGTAACAGGCGCATAATAGCCGACACCGTGCGCTTCAAGCTGGGTCTCGCCGACCTCGTGACGCGTGATCAGACGTTGCATGACCGCGCGGGCACGGCCCTCGGACAGGGATAGGTTCGTCTCGGTGCTGCCTGCATTGTCGGTATGGCCCACCAGCGCCACACGGCGGGCCGGATCGCCCCCCAGCCACGCCGCGAGTTCCATAAGCGCAGCAAACTCTCCGGCACCCAGTTCCGCAGACCCGGTGGCAAATTCCAGATCAGGCAGAACCGCATGTCCGTTGGCCAGCAAGGACGGAACCAGCCCCTGCGCGTCGTTCTGAGGTTTTACAACCACCTCCGCCGGATCAGGCCGGGCCATCGGGCGCACCGGGTCTGACGTGGGCGAACCCTTGGGCGGGGCGGCTTGGCCCTCTGGCAGGATCTCGATGATCTGCAGCATGCTCGACAGGGCCGAACGGCTGGTCAGGATGGTCAGCGCCTCGCGCGAGGGGCCCTGACCCCGCGTTGCCCCGAGAAAGTAATACTCGGCCAGATCGACAAACATGTCGGGCGGAGTCATCACCTCGATCGCATAACGGAAATCGAACCCGCCGCAGGGCTGGGCCGCGCAATCCACGGTGATCTCATAGCCATCTTCGGCCACCTGTTTGCGCAGACTTTCCATCAACACGGCGGGCGACATGACACCGGCATCCAGCCGCCAACTGCGCTGAACGGCGTCTCCCTGCAGGCGCTCGACAGGTAACGCGCCATTGTCCCAGACGCCGATCGGAAAATCATAGACATGATCGGGCACCACCCTGTCGGCGAGCGCGGCGGCCCCGTCGGGCAGGTCGGGCGAAAAGCCAAGCCCGACATGCGGCCACAGGAGAACGGCTATGACCGCAAGACGTTTCACCGGAACTGCGCGTGATACTCGGGGTTCGGACGCATGTCGGTGGCCGAGGCCACGCGGTTGGTCATGTTGAAGAACCCGGTCACGCTGGCGATGTCAAAGATATCGCGATCCGAGAACCCGACATCGCGCAGAGCCTGGCGGTCGGCTTCGCTGGTGGCGCTGCTTTCCTTGGTAATCTTCTCGGCAAAATCCAGCATCGCGCGCTGGCGGACATCCAGACGGGCCGCCTTGTAGTTCATCACCATCAACTCGCCCAGTTCGGGATCACCCGACAATTCGCGCACCGCAGCGCCATGCGCAGTCAGGCAATAAAAGCACTTGTTGATTGACGACACGACCACGGCGATCATCTCGCGCTCAAGCTTGGTCAGGCCGCTGTCGGCCAGCATCAGGTCGTTATACATCGCCGTAAAGGCGTTCAGCTTGTCGATGTCAAAGGCGTAAGAGCGCAGCACGTTGGGCACCATGCCCAGCTTTTCCTGACAAATGTCGAAATATTTTTGCGTCGCCTCGGGCAACGGGTCCACCGGCGGCAGGTTCAACGCGGTGGGCAAATCGGACTGGCTCATGTGTCTCCCTCTCAGTCGTCTTGCAGAATGCGGTAATGATACCGTCCCACAACATGCATTCCGAGGGAAGCATATAAACCGTTTGCCGCGACGTTGGCATCGGTGCAGATCACTGACAGCGTGTGCCCGCCATTGTCGAGCGTCCAATACGCCGCGCGACGCATCAGCCAGCGGCCCACGCCCATGCGGCGCTGGAACGGGACGATCTCGACTGCGTGCACCATGCTGATGCCGTCGTGCATGGCGCAGAAGCTGCTACCGGCGGGTTTGTCCTGCCAGCGCGAGACAAAGCCGGTTTTGGGGCCCTTGACCCGCATCATGACCTCGACCCGCTCGGGACCGATGCCGCCCGCGGCCCAGATTTCGCGCATGATGGCCAGCGGCTCCCATGCGGCAATGGCGGCGGTGCGCGGGGGCAGTTCGGTGGCGATATCCCCGGCCTTGGCGGCGTACATCGTGACGGGGTCGATGATGTCATAGCCGCGCTGCGCCAGCGCCGCATCCAGCGCGTCGTCACCCTCGCGGATCTGGAACAGTGGCGTCTGGTTCAGGGCGCGCATGACCGTTTCGGCAGCGGTGATGTCGTCCAGCGTAAATGGTCCGGTTGCGGTGGCCGCCGAGACGCGTTTGCCGCCCCCTTGCCCGTCCCGGATCAGGAAAGGCCCACAGTCGGACACGACGGCGGGGGGCCATGTGGCCTCGCATACCTCATACAATTTTTGGGCGTCGGGCAGGGTCATGCGAAGACCTCGGCCAGTTTGGTCATGGCCGCGTCGATGCGCGCGCCATCGGTGCCGCGGATCACGATATTGGCGCCGAAAGCCCCGTTTTTCTGGAACGGGTAAGACCCGATCGACAGGTCACTGAATTCTGCGGCCAATTCACCCAGCGGCCCGGCCAGATCGCCTTCGCCACGCTGGATGGTCAGGGATTGCGACAACAACGGCGCGCCCCCGGTAATGCCCGGCAGGACACTGGCGACCATCGCCTGAAACACCGACGGCACACCGGCCATGACATGTACGTTTTCCACGGTAAACCCGGGCGCGATCGACACAGGGTTGTCGATCAGGGTCGCCTTTTCCGGGATTCGCGCCATGCGCTGGCGCGCGGCGTTGAACTCGCGCCCTTCGGCCTTGTAATAGGCATCAAGCAGGGCAAAGGCATCGTCGCGCACGTGAATGGACTGGCCAAAGGCCTCGGCCACGCAATCGGCGGTGATGTCGTCATGGGTCGGCCCGATGCCGCCGCTGGTAAACAGGTGGTCATAACGAGCAGATAACTCTTGCAAGGCGGCCACGATGGCGGGACTGTTATCGGCGACCACACGCGCCTCTTTCAGGTCCACGCCATGTTTCGTCAGTTCGCCAGCCAGAAAATGCATGTTCGAGTCGCGCGTACGCCCCGACAGAATCTCGTCACCAATGACCAGCATCGCAGCGGTGGGGTTCGGCATCGTCTTCTCCTTGTCACTCGACAAGAGCAGGTATAGGCCTGTGCCCATGCGCTTTCAAACCCCTCTTGTTCCCGCCGTGCTGATCCGCCGCTATAAACGGTTTCTGGCCGATGTGCGGCTGGACGACGGGCGCGAGGTGACTGCCCATTGCGCCAACCCCGGCAGCATGATGGGGCTGGCCGAACCGGGCAGCCGGATCTGGCTGGAACCCAATGATGATCCGAAGAAGAAACTCAAATTCGGTTGGCGTCTTGTGGACCACGAAAACGGGCACTTCACGGGCGTGGACACCTCGGTGCCGAACCGTGCGCTGAAACAGGTACTGTTGAACCGCGCCTTGCCGGAACTGGCGGCCTATCCAATGGTGCGCCCCGAGGTGAAATACGGCGAAAACAGCCGTATTGATTTCCTGCTGAGCGGTGCCGACGCGCCAGATCTTTATGTCGAGGTCAAAAGCGTGACCCTTTCAAGGGTTCCCGGTCTGGCAGAGTTTCCCGACAGTGTGACCAAGCGCGGCGCCAAGCATCTGGGTGAATTGCGCGAAGTTGTCCGACAGGGGCACCGCGCCGTGATGTTCTATCTCGTGCAGCGCACTGACGCTACGCGCGTGACCCTGGCCGACGATATCGACCCCGCCTATGCCGCAGCTTTTGATGCCGCCACGGATGCAGGGGTCCAGGTGATGGCCTATGATTGTGTCCTGTCCCCCGACGAGATCAAAATCGGCGCGCCCTTGCCCTTTGTGCGCAATCCCTGACATCCGTCAGGGTCCGTTTCCGATGCGCGCCAGATCATCCGCTGCACCGCATTTCAGGGTGGCCGTCATCAACGCCGCATCCCCGCGAATCCGGTCCACGGGGCAGTGATACGTGGTTTCCACCGCGATTTCAGCCCGTCTGCCCAATTGCTGGCTCAGACGGGGGGCATATTCGGCATTGGTCCGCATCACCTGCACCCGATCATCCTGCCGCCGCATTTCAAAAGAGGTGCCCAACACCTGTGCCCGCGTCACGGGCGCACCTTGAAAATGCATCCCCGGCGCATTGCAGGCCAGAAGCCCGGTGGCCAGACAAAGCAGAGGGATGATCCAAAACGCACGCATAACCCCTGAGTGACGCAAGAAGATTAAGAAATCGTTTCCAAACGTCCGGCGCTGTGCGCGAATGTCGCATATGTATTCCAAATTTAGAATGTATTATATATTCCAAGTTTTGAATTTTATGGAGAGTCGCCATGTCCGCGTCCGCCAAACGCCCCGCAGACACCTATTCGCCGCTCTATTTCCTCGCCTCGCTGGGCGCAGGAGGATTGTCGGTCACGTTTTTTATGTACCTGATGTTCTGGGTCCCCCATCCCGGAAAACCCGTACCCACCTTCGAGGACATCTCGGCCGCCTTTGCCACCGGCGGCACGCCGCTGCAAGCAGCGATCATCGTGGCCGTGATCGGCATCGCCATCATGGCCTTCCTGAACCTGAAATACCTGTTCTGGAACCTTGGGGCCTACAAAGCCTTCAAACAGACCGACGCCTACACCGCGCTGCGCAATTCGAACGCCGAATCGACCCTGCTGGCGATGCCGCTGGCGCTGGCCATGACGGTGAACGGAATGTTCATCGTCGGGCTGGTCTTCGTTCCCGGATTGTGGAGCATTGTCGAATACCTGTTCCCGATGGCCCTTGTCGCCTTTGCCCTGATCGGCTGGCTGGCCTTCCGCATGATCAGTGATTTCCTCGGGCGTATCCTGACCCAAGGCGGCATTTTTGATGTGACGGCGAACAACTCTTTTGCCCAGATGCTGCCCGCCTTTGCGCTGTCGATGGTGGCTGTGGGACTGTCGGCCCCTGCCGCGATGAGCCTGAACCCCGTCACCTCGGGCCTGTCGCTGATCCTGTCGACCTTTGTCGGCATCACCGCGATTGTCTATGCACTGGTGGCGATCTTCACGGCGTTCAACTCGATGCTGCACCACGGCACCGCGAAAGAGGCCGGCCCGACCCTGTTGGTGGTGGTGCCGATCATGACCGTGCTTGGCATCATGTTGCTGCGTCAGGGACATGGGCTGCATGAAACCTTCGGGGCGCATGGCAACGCGACCGACAACCTGATGATGCTGGGCCGGATGCTGTCGGTACAGATCGTGTTCCTGATGCTGGGTCTTCTGGTTCTGCGTCGCCAGGGATATTTCACTGACTTCGTGTTCGGCACGAAAACCTCGCCCGGGTCCTATGCGCTGGTCTGCCCCGGTGTGGCACTGGCGGTGATGACCCATTTCTTCACCAACAAGGGGCTGGTTGGCGCGGGCCTGATCGACAAGTTCTCGGTCGCCTATTGGGCCGTGAGCACGATCGCGATCCTGTTCCAGATCAGCATGATCGTTCTGGTGATCCGCCTGAACCGCCAGCATTTCGGCAAACCGGCCGCAGGCACCGCCGTTCCCGCCGAATAAACGAAACACCACTCACGCAAAGAAAAGGGGCGCTTCCGGGCGCCCCTTTTTCCGTGCCGCTTACGCGCCCAATGCCGCCCGCAGTGCCGCCGCCAACCGGCGCACACCTTCGTCGATGGTCGCCTCGTCCGCGCAGGAGAAGCTCAGCCGGATCGTGTTGCGCCCCGACCCGTCCGCGAAAAACGCATGCCCCGGCACAAAAGCCACCTTCTGCGTCTCGAGCGCCTGGGCCAGCAAATCGGCCCCGTCCACAGCCACCGGCAGAGTCAGCCACACGAACATGCCCCCCTCGGGGCGGGTCCAATCCACACCCGGCGGCATATAGGTTGCAAGCGCGGCCAGCATCGCATCACGCCGCGCGCCATAGGCCCCGCGCACTGTGGCGACATGGTCCTCGAAACAGCTGCGCGCGACATGGTTGATCGCCATCTGGTTCAGGGTTGGCGAATGCAGGTCCGAGGCCTGCTTCATCAGCACAAGCTGCGCAATCACCGGTTTGGCCGCCACGATCCAGCCCACGCGCAACCCCGGCGACAGGGTCTTGGAAAAGCTGCCGCAATAGATCGTTCGGCACGCCTCGATATCCCCCTTGCGGGCGATTTCCAGCGCGAGGATGGGCGGAATGTCGGACCCGTCATAGCGCAGCGCCTGATAGGCCGCATCCTCGATCACCGCACAATCCACCGCCTCGGCCAGATCCAGAAGGTTCTGCCGCCCCCGCAGATCCACGGTCTCGCCGGTCGGGTTCGAAAAATCAGACGACAGGTAGGCAAATTTTACCCGCCCGCCCGTGGCCTCTTGCGCAGCCTGTACATAATCCTCGGGCGCGCGGTTGCCGTTGATGCTCAGCTGATCATAGCGTGGCTCGTACGGGTTGAACGCCCCCAGCGCCCCCATATAAGTCGGCCAGTTCACCAGCGCCGTATCCCCCGGCGACAGGAACAGCCTGCCAAGGTAATCCAGCGCCTGCTGCGACCCACTGGTGATCAGAATATTGTCCACGTCGCAAGGCACACCGATCTTGGCCATCTCGCCCACCAGCCAGCCGCGCAACGGACGATACCCTTCACTAACCGAATATTGCAGCGCCGAGGCCGCATGATCCGTCATACAGGCCGACAGGGCCTTGGAAAAAGCCTCTGCCGGGAACAGGGCCGGGTCGGGAATCCCCCCGGCAAAGGAAATGATCCCCGGCTGATCCAAAAGCTTAAGCAATTCCCGGATCTCCGACGCTTTCATCCGCTTTGTGCGCCCGGCAAACATCTGTTCCAGCTTCATGATCTTCCCCAGCGAGTCATTTTCGATCCGGCCACCCTAGGCGTTGCGCAATATAAGTCAACAATACTGACTAATTGTAACAATTTTCGTGAACAGGCCGGCGGGCCTTGCCCCCCTTTACGGGATGTGGTCAAGTCACCTGACCACGCGCACAGGTCCAAAATGCCTTTTCAAAAAGTCCAAACCGAAAAACTCTCTACCTCGGTCATCCGCCAGATCGAGCTCCTGATCCTGCGAGGCATTCTGCGCCCGGGCGAACGCCTGCCGTCAGAGCGGGACCTGTCGGACAAGCTCGGCGTCTCGCGCCCGTCGCTGCGCGAGGCCATTGCCGACCTGCAGGATCGCGGTCTTCTGGTCTCCAAGGCCGGCGCCGGCATCTTTGTGGCCGATGTGCTTGGCAGCGCGTTCTCGGAAAGTCTGATCAAACTTTTCTCGGAACATGACGAGGCGGTGTTCGACTATATCTCGTTCCGCCGCGACATGGAGGGGCTGGCCGCCGAACGCGCCGCCCGGTTTGCCTCGGACACCGACCTCAAGGTGATCCAGACCGTGTTTGACAAGATGGAAGCCGCCCATGCCAAGCGGAACCCGGCGGATGAATCCCGGCTGGACGCGGATTTCCACCTCGCCATCATCGAGGCCAGCCATAACGTGATCATGCTGCACATGATGCGATCCATGTATCAGTTGCTACGCGAAGGCGTGTTCTACAACCGCGGCATCATGTTCAAACAGCGCACCACCCGCAGCGATCTTCTCGAGCAGCACCGCGCGATCAACACCGCCCTTCAGGCCCGTGACCCCGACGCCGCGAGGAAGGCGGTCATTGACCACCTCAACTATGTTGAAGGCTCGCTCTCGGATCATAAGAAAGCCGAACGGAACGAGGCCGTCGCCCGCCAGCGCTTCGAGCACGAACAACGCCGCTGAGCCACCCCCGCCCTTTTTCTTGGGGAAAATACCTCGGGGTGAATTGGCCCCCACAAGGGGGCCAAGAGGGGCAGCGCCCCTGCCCCTAGGCAACCTTCAGAACGATCTTGCCGATATGGCCGCTGCTCTCCATCCGCGCATGGGCGGCGGCGGCATCGGTCAGGTCAAACTCGCTGTCCATCACGGGCGCCACCCGCCCCGCATCCAGCAGCGGCCAGACCTTCTCGCGCAAGTCGGCGGCGATCCGCGCCTTGGCAAGGTCGCTCTGCGGGCGCAGGGTGCTGCCGGTGATGGTCAGGCGGCGCGTCATTACCTGCGCAAAATTCAACTCGACCTTGGGCCCCGACAAAAAGGCGATCTGGACAAGCCGCCCGTCATCCGCCAGCGCCTTGATGTTGCGCGGGATGTAAGGCCCGCCCACCATGTCGAGGATCAGGTTCGCGCCCCCTTCGGCGCGCAGCACCTCGACGAAATCCTCGTCACGGTAATTGATCGCCCGCTCAGCCCCAAGATCCAGACAGGCGGCACATTTTTCATCCGACCCAGCTGTCGCAAACACCCGCGCGCCAAGCACATTTGCCAGCTGGATGGCCGTGGTGCCGATTCCGCTGGATCCACCATGCACGAGAAACCGTTCCCCCGCCTTCAGGCCACCGCGCTGGAACACGTTGGACCAGACCGTAAAGAAGGTCTCGGGCAGACAGGCGGCCTCGCGCAGCCCCATGCCTTTCGGGACAGGCAGACAATGGGCCGCCGGGGTCAGGGCATATTCGGCATAGCCACCCCCCGGCAACAGGGCACAGACCTCGTCCCCTTCAGACCAGTCGCCGACTCCCGCGCCCACGGCAACGATCGTACCCGAAGCCTCAAGCCCGGGCAGATCACTGGCATTCGGGGGCGGAGCATAGGCGCCCGCGCGCTGCAAGGCATCAGGACGGTTCACGCCGGCATATGCCACGCGAATCACCACCTCGCCCGCACCCGGCATGGGCACCGGGCGTTCGGTGGGTTTGAGGACTTCCGGTCCGCCGTGTTCGGTGATTTCGATTGCGCGCATTGTCTGGGTCATGGAGGTCTCCTCAAGCTTTGCAACCGTTCTAGCATCCCCGTCGCGGGGGGCAATCAGAACCACAGCCTTGGTGATGGGATGCACAGACGTCCCCCATGGACGCGCCCGCCGCGCACAGCGCGGCCCCGCCCAACGCTTTGGGACGCATCTATGATGCGCCGCAAAAGGGGCGGGAGGCCCTTAGCCCCGCGATTGGCCCGGCAGATCGTTGCGCGACCGGGGCGGCCGGATCTGCGACAACACCCCAAGCGGACCCGCCATCATCTTGCCCACGGGGCTGTTGCGGAACCGGGCCTTGGTTTTTTCAAAGCTCATGACATTGTCGATACGACGATCCAGAAAGGCCCAGGTCGCCTCGTGCCCCTCGCTTTCATCGCCCAGCCAGTAAAGAACGGTCGATCCATACACCGCCGACAGGGTCATGCGCTTGGTGTACCAGTTCACATCGTCCGACGTGTCGCCCAGCGCCGTCCAGATCGCATCACAGGTGCCCCAGACCAGCTCAGCCCCCGTGCCGGCATATTGCGGAAGGGCAAACAGGGTGGTGCCCCGACGCACCGCCTCTTTGTCATCGGCGGCTTCAAGGCGGAACCGCACCAGAGCGGCAACCCTTTCGCTATAGCGCATCTCGGACAGGTCCTCGGCCTCGAAGCGCGCCAGCATCAGCGCATCGCCGCGCTTGTGATAGGCCACGGCAAGGTCAACCGCGCCGCGCGGGCACAGGGCCTTTGCCACGACCGGATTGACCCCGCTGTCCCGGATGGCCGCATCAAAGGTTTCGGCGCTCCAGCCGTCGAACACCACATGCATCAGAGCGGCATCCAGCAGGGCATCTTTGGGATCGGTCGACGTCATGGCGGCTCTCCTTGTTCTTGTGCGCATACTAGACAAAGCAAAACAGCTTTGCTATAGGGCCACCTCCTGCAATTTCATTGCAACTCAAAACTTAGAAAGGTGGTGAATACCACATGCAGGTTAGTGTTCGCGACAACAATGTCGATCAGGCGCTTCGTGCCCTGAAGAAAAAGCTGCAGCGTGAAGGCGTCTTCCGTGAAATGAAGCTCAAGCAACATTTCGAAAAGCCGTCCGAGAAAAAAGCGCGCGAGAAAGCTGAAGCGATCCGCCGTGCCCGTAAACTGGCACGCAAGAAAGCCCAGCGCGAAGGTTTGCTCTAAGCACGCCTCCAGCTTTGGACACATATGAATTGATGACCCCCGTGGCCCCCGCCGCGGGGGTTTGTCATTTTTGTGTCCGGAGACTCCGCGCGACAAAGACCGCAGGTGCTCCTGCTAGGCAAACGCCCCTGTTTACCCGCGACGGAAAATCGGGTGTAAGACGTGTCATTCATTATTCTTCTTCCGCGCCCCGGGTTTTGACACATCAATGTATACGCTACGCAAGAACCTTGGCACCCTGTTTCTGATCATCGCTCTTGGCGGGGTGCTGGGCGGGTTCTACACGAATATCGTGCACGAGGTGTACGGCCGCGAAACCACGGGCATCACCCTGTTGCGCGGGGCGGAACGAGGCGCGTTGGTGGCCGTGATCGTAATCGCGTTGGAAGCTCTGGTCTCGGCCAGCGTGGCCGGGCGGCTGTTGCGGCGCCTGCCTTTTGGCCCCGGCCTGATCGTGCGCGGGATCATCACCTTTATCATTCTCAGGATTGCGCTTTCGGCCTCGCATATCATCCTGATCCGGGATCCGGTCCAGTTCGAGATCTGGGCGGAAAACGGGCTGCGGCGCGATATCTTTTTCGCGGCGCTCTTTGCCTTTGTGATCCAGTTTTTCATCCAGACCCGCCGCCTGATCGGGGCGCGGACGCTGCGCAATTTCCTGCTCGGGCGCTATGCCCGGCCGGTACAGGAGAAACGCCTTTTCGTTCTGGCCGATCTGGCCGGATCGACCGAGATGGCCGACCGGTTGGGCGATCAGGCCGCCCTGTCGATGATCACCTCGGTCTTTTTGGATATCGACCCGATGATCCAGCGCCATGGCGGCGAGATCCACAACTATGTCGGCGATGAGATCATCATGAGCTGGCCCATGAAAAAACCCGCCCGCAATGCGCGGGCGCTGCGCTGTGTGGCTGAGATCCTGACCTGCCTCGACCAGCGTCGCGCGCATTATATTGAAAGTTTCGGCATCGCCCCCAGCCTGCGGATGGGCATCGCAGGGGGCAAGGTGGCAGTGGGTGAATGTGGCTGGGGCAAACGACAGGTGGTCTATATCGGGGATACGATCAACGTGGCCAAGCGGTTACAGGACATGTGCAAGGAACACGGGCTTGCCGCGATCATGGATGCCGACCTGATCCCCGAAGCCCCGATCCCGGACGGTCTGACCCCGCGCGACCTTGGCACCGTGACCCTGCGGGGCCACCAGCACGCGACGCGGATGATCGGGCTGCCGCCTGCAAATGCACCTGCAAATCAATTGCATTAACCTATTGTTTTTTATGCGTTTACCCCCTTCCAAGGTGCTATTGAAACCCTATATCTGGTGACAAGGGATCCCGCCCCGATGGCGCAGACGCCATCAGACCATGCGCGGGACCAGAAAGGACAAGACATGAAGATGAACGCCAAAGTGGCCGAGGCCCTCAACACCCAGATCAACGCCGAATTGCAGGCGTCCTATACCTATTTGTCGATGGCGGCCTATTTCGACTCGATTGACCTGCCGGGATTTGCGGCGTGGTTCCGCAGCCAGTCGTTGGAAGAGACCGAACACGCGATGCGCATCTATGATTTCATGGTGAAACGCGGCGGGCGTGTCACGCTTGAAGGCAATGCCAAACCACAAGAGGAATACGGATCGCCGGAAGAGACCATCGCGACAGCGCTTGCGATGGAGGAAGGCGTGTCCGCCCAGATCAATGCCCTGTTCGCACTGGCCAAAGAACATGACGACTATTCCGCGCAGCACATGCTGAACTGGTTCCTTGATGAACAGATCGAAGAAGAAGACGTCTTTGCCACCGTTCTGGACAAGGCCCGCGCGGCAGATGGCAACCGCTGGTTCCTTCTGGAGCTCGACAAGGAATTGGGCGCGGCCCGCCCCGTGCCTGCGCCGGAAGAGGCCTGACACCGCCCGCGCCAAACTGCACATGATTGGAACAGGTTTCGGGAATCCCGCCCGAAACCTGCTTTTTTTTCTGAAAACCTGAGAAATCGCGGGGCGAACGCTCTGAATATGGACTTGCGGTCTGGGTTGCCCCTCCACATTCCCAAGAAAGCCCCTACATTCGACGGGAACCACAAAAACAGGGCGCGATACATAATGACCGATACCTATACCCCCCCGAAAGTCTGGACATGGGACGCAAGCAGCGGCGGAAAATTCGCCAGCATTAACCGCCCTATTGCAGGGCCGACCCATGACAAAGAGCTGCCTGTGGGAGAACATCCTTACCAGCTATATTCGCTGGCAACCCCGAACGGGGTGAAGGTGACCGTGATGCTGGAAGAACTGCTGGCCGCAGGTCACAAGGGCGCGGAATATGATGCATGGCTGATCAATATCGGCGACGGGGACCAGTTTGGGTCGGGGTTTGTCGATGTGAACCCCAACTCGAAAATTCCCGCGTTGATGGACCGCAGCGGAGACACGCCGGTGCGCGTGTTCGAATCCGGCGCGATCCTGTTGCACCTTGCCGAGAAATTCGATGCTTTCCTGCCGTCTGATCCGGCCAAACGCCCCGAGATGCTCAGCTGGCTTTTCTGGCAGATGGGCAGTGCCCCTTATCTGGGCGGCGGCTTTGGCCATTTCTATGCCTATGCGCCGGAAAAGTGGGAATACCCGATCAACCGCTTTGCGATGGAAACCAAGCGCCAGCTTGACGTGCTGAACCGCCAACTGGCCGAGACGCGTTATATCGCGGGCGAAGACTATACTATCGCCGATATCGCGATCTGGTCGTGGTACGGTGCTTTGGCCCTGGGTCGTCTGTACGAAGCGGGCGAATTCCTTGACGTGGAAAGCTATGAGCACGTGCAACGCTGGGCCAAAGAGATCAACGACCGCCCCGCAGTGAAACGCGGCGTGATGGTCAACCGGTCTTGGGGCGACCTTGATAAACAACTGCGCAACCGCCACAGCGCCGAGGATTTTGAAACCGCGACGCAGGACAAGCTGGAACCCGCCGAGGGGGAAGAGGCCTAGGCCCCTTCCAAAATCATCTGACTTGCTTTCTCGCCGATCATGATGGTCGGCGAGTTTGTATTTCCGCTGGTGATGGTCGGCATGATCGACGCATCGACCACGCGCAGGCCGCCGAGGCCACGCATCCTCAATTGCGGATCAAGCGGTGCGGCATCATCCGCGCCCATGCGCACTGTGCCGACGGGGTGAAAGATCGTGGTGCCGATATCGCCCGCCGCCTGTACCAACTGGGCATCGTCCTGTGCCGTGAGGCCCGGTTTCATTTCCTCGGGACTGTATTTCGCCATCGGGGCCTGCCCCATGATGTGGCGTGCCTGACGAATGGCCGCCACGGCAACCGCGCGATCCCCTTCGGTGGAAAGGTAATTCGGCGCGATCTCGGGCATGGCCTCCGGGTCGGGCGACGCGATGCGCACATGCCCGCGGCTTTCCGGACGCAGGTTACAGACACTGGCGGTCATGGCGGGAAAATCGTGCAGCGGCTGGCCAAACGCCTCAAGCGTCAGGGGCTGCACGTGATATTCCAGATCAGGCGTTTCCAGATCGGCGCGCGATTTCGTGAAGGCGCCGAGTTGCGAAGGCGCCATCGACATCGGCCCGGACCGTTTCGCCAGATACTCCAGCCCGATCTTCGCCTTGCCCCAAAGTGAATTTGCCATGGTATTCAGCGTCTTTGCCCCGTCCAGTTTCCAGGCGCAGCGCAGTTGCAGATGGTCTTGCAGGTTCTCGCCAATCGCAGGCATCTCGTGCAGCGTGTCGATCCCGTATTTTTGCAACAGTGCGCCCGGCCCGATGCCTGAGAGCTGCAGGATCTTGGGTGAATTCACGGCCCCCGCGGACAGGATCACCTCGCCCCCCGCACGGGCCTGTTTTACCTGGCCGTTCTGGGTGTATTCAACCCCGATAACCCGCCCCTCTTCGATCAAGAGACGGTTGGTCTGGGCATGGACCTCGACCTTCAGGCGCGTATCCTTGACGGGGCGCAGGAACGCCTTGGCTGTGTTCAGCCGCCAGCCCTTGGTCTGATTCACCTTGAAATAGCCGACACCTTCGTTGTTACCGGTGTTGAAATCATTGGTCCGCCTGATCCCCGCGGCCTCGGCGGCGGCCATCCAATCGTCCAGAACATCCCAGTGCAGGCGCTGGTTGTCGACATGCCATTCGCCGCCGGTGCCGTGCATTTCAGAGGGGCCATCCATGTAATCCTCGGCCCGCTTGAACAGGGGCAGCACATCGTCCCAGCCCCAGCCCGGATTGCCCATCTGCCGCCAGCCGTCATAATCTGCCGCCTGCCCGCGCAGGTACAGCATCCCGTTGATTGATGAACACCCGCCCAGCACCTTGCCGCGCGGATAGAGGAGGGACCGGCCGTTCAACCCAGCATCGGGTGCCGTTTTATACATCCAGTCGGTGCGCGGATTGCCGATGCAGTAAAGATACCCCATCGGGATGTGAATCCAGTGGTAGTTGTCTCTGCCGCCCGCCTCGAGCAACAGCACCTTGTAACCGGCGGCGCTTAGCCGGCTTGCCACAACACAGCCTGCGCTGCCTGCGCCAACAACGATGTAATCCCAGCTCATGCGATGTCTCCGCCAATCAACATTTGGGTCAAAAGGCTGTCGGGGTCTGTCAGGCCGTCGATCACGTCGAAATGGTGTTTGCCCTGCTCAACGACATGTCCGCATTCCCACGCTTCGGCCAGCCACATGGCCTGATCCAGAAAAGCCGGGCGTTCGTCCTCTCCGACCCAGACTGTGACCGGCACCGAGAGCGGCTTTTTGAAGATCGGGCTTTCGGCCATGGCCGCGGCCTCGTCCATGTTGAAGTCATCATTCATCGCGGTCTGCATCAGGGGGCGCAGGTCGCTGAGCGGAGAAATCGGCATCACGTGTTTGAGCCTGTTGGCAATATTCGTGGGCAGCACGTTTTCGCAGGCCATGCGCGCCACCAGATGTCCGCCCGCCGAATGCCCTGCCAAAAGGATGGGGCCCGCAACATGGGCGGCGGCCTCGGTCACGGCAAGGGTGATCTGACGGGTGATGTCCCTGATCCGCACCGACGGACACAGGTCATAGGACGGCATGGCAACGGCCCAGCCCCGCGCAAGCAGACCCGCCGCGAGATGCGACCAGACGGATTTGTCAAAGCGCAGCCAATAGCCGCCATGCACAAACACAGCGAGACCCATTGCCGGGGTTTCCGGCATCATCAGGTCGAAAACTTCGCGCGCGCCCTCGCCATAGGGAAAATCTTCGATGATCTGGTCATTTTCTCGAAGATTATCGCGAAAAGCCCGGGCTTCTTTGGTCCATCTTGGGGGATATTCCGCGGCACCCGGAATATATGTAGCGTTGGCGTAGGCGTCATCGAGGCTGTCTTGACTCATTTGCTTATCTTGTTAAGTAATTATGCGAACAGGTTGCACTCGAACCCTAGCCGCAATTACCTTGCCTGTGCCATCGAAAACCGGAGACACACCCATGCTCGACACCACCACCGACCTGAAGTCCCTGCTCAAGGATCCCAGCCTTCTGGAAACCCGCGCCTATATCGGCGGAGCCTGGGTTGAAGGGGACAATGGCACCTTTGAAGTGACCAACCCCGCCCGTGGCGACGTGATTGCCCAAGTGGCCGATGTCAGCCGCGCACAGGTTGCGGGCGCAATCGCGCAGGCCGATACCGCACAGAAAGACTGGGCCAAGTGGACCGGCAAGGAACGCGCCGCCGTGCTGCGCAAATGGTTCGACCTGATGATGGAGAACCAGCAGGATCTTGGCACCATCCTGACCGCCGAAATGGGCAAGCCGCTGGCCGAAGCGGTGGGCGAAATCGCCTATGGCGCATCCTTCATCGAATTTTTCGGGGAAGAAGCCAAACGCATCTATGGCGAAACCATTCCCGGCCACCAGCGCGACAAACGCATCACCGTGATCAAACAGCCGATTGGTGTGGCCGCGTCGATCACCCCCTGGAACTTTCCCAACGCGATGATCACCCGCAAGGCCGGTCCGGCGCTGGCGGCAGGCTGCTCTTTTGTGGCCCGTCCGGCAGCGGAAACGCCGCTTTCAGCAATCGTGCTGGGCGTTCTGGCCGAACGCGCAGGCATTCCGGCTGGCGTGTTCAATGTCGTGCCCTCGTCGCGTGCCAGCGAGATCGGCAAGGAATTCTGCGAAAACGATGCCGTGCGCAAACTGACCTTTACCGGCTCGACCGAAGTGGGGCGTATCCTGCTGCGGCAGGCGGCGGACAGCGTGATGAAATGCTCGATGGAACTGGGCGGCAACGCGCCGTTCATCGTGTTCGACGACGCCGATCTGGATGCGGCGGTTGAAGGCGCAATCCTGTGCAAATTCCGCAACAACGGGCAAACCTGTGTCTGTGCCAACCGGATTTACGTGCAGGCGGGTGTTTATGATGCCTTTGCCGAAAAACTGCGCGCGCGCGTCGCCGAAATGAAGGTCGGTGACGGCCTTGAGGACGGCACCATCTTTGGCCCGCTGATCAACGGCGAAGCGGTCGAGAAGGTGCAGGAACACATCGCCGATGCCACCGCCAAAGGGGCCGAGGTCATTCTGGGCGGCAATCCATCCGAACTTGGCGGGACGTTCTTTCAGCCGACCATCGTGACCGGTGCGACGACCGACATGGCCTTTGCCACGGACGAAACCTTTGGCCCGCTGGCCCCGCTGTTCAAGTTCGAGAACGAGGACGAAGTGATCGCGATGGCCAACGACACGATCTTTGGTCTGGCCTCGTATTTCTATGCCAAGGACCTGAGCCGCGTTTACAAAGTGGCCGAGGCACTGGAATACGGGATCGTCGGAGTGAACACCGGCATCATCTCGACCGAGGTCGCCCCGTTCGGCGGCGTCAAGCAATCGGGCCTCGGCCGCGAAGGCAGCCATCACGGCATCGAGGATTACCTCGAAATGAAATATATCTGCATGTCCGTCTGATCAGCCGGACATGTCGGGGGCCATGTGGGACACCAGATCCTGCATGGCCGCCTGCCAGGCCTGTTCCACTTCGGGCAACAGTGCGGCCCCCAAAACATCCCGCATCGCCGCGACAAAGGCATCCACCGCCAACGCGTATTGGGTATAGGTCACCCCCGTCTTGGCGTGTTGCGCCGCAAGACGCCCGCCCAGATCATGAAATGTCTCGGGGCGCGAGGCGTGTTTGAGGATCAGCACCAGGATCGACGCGAACATTTCGCGCTGCATGAACATGTCTTTCGGGAACAGGGCGCGCAGCCCCGGATCGGCCGCGAACAGGTGATCATAAAACCGCGTGGCCAGCTCTGCCTTGCGGGCGAAGACCTGCACATAGCTTTGCTCCAGCACCTGTCTTTGCGTCTTGTCCATCATGTCCTGCCTTGCGAACCACCCGTGCGGACAAGGTGACATGATCTTTTGAAGCAATCCTTAACATCAGGCCGGACGCCTATGCCGTGCCAAAGAACCCCTCCGCCAAAAGTGCGACTTTGTCGGGATAGGCACGACGGGTGGCCTCGTATTCCGTCGGGCCGAACATGCGCGACAGGGTAGGCTCGGAGATAGCGAAGTAACTCACCGCCCCCAGCACATTATAGACCAGCGCCAACGCCTCGGGCGGCGTGGCGTCCTGCCAGCGTTCAGTTTCAAGAACGGTGTTGGTCAGGTTTTCGAGAAATGGTTTCAGATACCATGCATCGGCCTGTTCAGCCCTCTGGCGGTTGTCGAGAAGCTCTCGCATGATCAGCCGCGTGTCGTCGGGATGCGTCAGGGCAATCTCGCAGAACGTGGTGCAGAACCGGCGCAAACGGTCCTCTGCCGGGCCACCGCCCGCCTCAATATCCTCCAAGACACGCGTAAACCGGTTGGACAGCCGTGCCAGCACCTCGCCATAGAGTTTTTCCTTACTGCCGAAATGGTGGATCAGCGCCTGTTTGGTCATCCCCAACTCGTCCGCGATGGCGGCAATCGACGTTCCATAAAAGCCCCGCTCGGCAAAAAGCTGGCGAGCCGCCTCTATGAATTGGGTCCGTGTATCATGTGGCGCCTCTGCAGTCATGTCTGAACTCCGGTCATTGCCCCGACAGGGATGCCCGAATTCGAATCTGTTGACAACTTACCATTTGGTAAGCATATAATCTTACCGAATGGTAAGGAGGCTCATATGGAACGCGCGACTGAACTCTATCTTCTAGAAGAATTGCTGGGCCTGCATTCGGCCCAATCGGCCTATCTGGACGACACCATCTTTGAGAACCCCGTGTCCCGCTATAACGACCCGGCGCATTTTCAGCAGGAACAGGCGCAAGTCTTCCGCCGATTTCCCCAATTGACAGTACATGCCAGCGAACTGCCAGACGCCGGTAGTTTCCTGCGCAAGGAGATTGCGGGCTTGCCTGTCCTGTTGACCCGAGACAGGGACGGCAAAGTGCATGCATTCCTGAACGTCTGCCGCCATCGTGGCGCACGTCTGGTCGAGGACGAGAAGGGATGCAGAAACGCGTTTTCCTGCCCTTACCACGCCTGGACATTTTCGAACCAAGGCGATTTGCGCGGAATTCCCCATGAAAAACAGGGGTTTCCCGGCGTCGACAAATCCAAAATGGGGCTGATACGCCTCCCCGCTGCGGAACGGTTGGGCTGGATCTGGGTTTTGCCGGATCCAAACGGCACAATGCACATCGACGCCTTTGTCGCCCCTCTGGTCGAGGATTTCGGCTGGCTCGACACGGCCAAAATGAAAATCGCCGTCTCGGATACCTTGACCGTCGACGCCAACTGGAAATTGCTGATCGAAGGCGGCATCGAAGCCTATCATTTCAAGGTCACACACAAGCACACGATCGGGCCGCATTTTCTTGATAACCTGTCCAGTTACCGGATGCTGGGCAAACATATGCGCTCGGTTCTGCCCCGCGCCCATCTGGCCGACCTGCAGGACATGCCGCGCGAGGATTGGGACATCCGCAGGGATGCCAACGTGCTCTATTGCGTGTTCCCGCTCAGCCAGCTTCTGGTCATGCAAGATCACATCGCATGGATCCACGCGACCCCACTGAACGAGGGGCAGACAGAACTTCGCCTTTCCACCGTAGTGCCCGCCTCAAGCAACCTTGAGGATTCGGAACAGGCCGAGCACTGGAAGCGCAACCATGCCATCACCAAGGTCACCCTGTCCGAAGACTTCGAGGTCAATGCCGGAGCGCAGGCGGGGCTGGGTGCGGGGGCCAACCGGCATGTGACGTTCGGCCGGTTTGAAGGCGCCCTTGCCGCCTTTAACCAGACGGTCATGGCCGCCATGGAAGAAGAGCAGGCTTGAAAACGGCCCCGCCTTGGGAAAGGCTGCCCCATTCCCAAGGCAAGAGGCAGAGATGGCGCAATCCCTCATCACATCCGAGATCGATTTCGACGCAGACGGCAAACAGGCCGGATATCTGCGCGTGCCTCATTCTGTCCACCGCAGCGCCTATGGCTGGATTCCCGTGCCCGTAGTCTCGATCAAACAAGGCAGCGGACCGGTGGTCCTGATGCTGGCGGGCAATCACGGGGATGAATACGAAGGCCAGATTGCCCTGACCAAACTGGCACAGGATCTTGTGCCCGAGGCGTTACAGGGGCAGGTAATCCTATTGCCCATGACCAACTTTCCCGCGGCCGAGACAGGGCAACGCTGTTCACCCTTGGATAACGGTAATCTCAATCGGTCCTTTCCGGGCGACCCGGGCGGCACACCGACCCAGATGATCGCGCATTTTATCGAAGAGGTGCTGTTGCCAGGCTGCGATGTCCTCATCGACCTGCATTCCGGGGGATCCTCGCTTTTCTATCCCGCCACGTTGCTGCGCGGTCAGGGATGGACCGAGGAAGAGGGCGCCACCCTGCGCGCGCTCGAGGCGGCGTTTGACCTGCCTCAGGCGTGGGTGTTTCAAGGCGGGGGCGGCCCGCACTCGACCGCGCGCACGGCGATGGGGGCCGCGAACCGCAAGGGCGTCATCCCGGTCATGGCGGAACTTGGTGGCGGTGGGTCCGTGACCCCCGATATTCTTTCCCTCACCGAACGCGGCTTGCGACGCGTGCTGCACCATCTGGGCATGCTGCCCGCCTACCGCCCCGATGCGCCACGCGGCACGCGGGCGCTGCATGCGGCGGGGTCTGTCTTTGCTTATGAGGCCGGGCTGTTCGAACCGTTGAAAGACCTGTCAGACCCGGTGGGCACAGGCGAAGTGGTGGGGCGCATCCATGACCCCTCGGCCCCTTTGCGCCTGCCTGTGGATGTGATCTCTCCCTATGATGGCATCGTCATGGCCAAACGCCCGATGGCGCAGGTCCGCCGCGGGGATGCTGTGGTCCAGATCGGCTATGACATGCCGGACCTTGCCCCCCAGACATGAAAACACCCCGGCCGCCGCGCGACCGGGGTGCCCTGTGAAAGCAGGGAAGGCCGATCAGTTCACGGCCTTGGCGTCCACCACATCCTGTTCGACAGCTTTCGGATTTGCCGAGCTGATTTCAATGCGACGCGGCTTTAGCGCCTCGGGAATTTCGCGCTCCAGATCAACGTGAAGCATCCCGTCCACATGGCTAGCGCCGGTCACACGCACGTGGTCGGCAAGATGGAAGCGACGCTCGAAGGCGCGGGTGGCAATGCCGCGGTGCAGATAAGTCCGTTCCTCGGCCTCGTCTGCCTTGCGTGCGGTCACGACAAGCGCGTTCTGCTTGACCTCGATTGCAAGGTCATCCGCGCTGAACCCCGCCACGGCGATCGAAATGCGATAGGCATCCTCGGCGGTTTTCTCGATGTTATAGGGGGGATAGCTGGGTTGTCCGGCCTCGGACGACAGGACACGATCCATAAGGCTGGCCAACTGGTCAAATCCGACCGAAGACCGGTAAAGGGGTGCGAGATCAAAGCTACGCATGGGTCATCCTCCTTGATGAGCGATAACGATATGTTTGCGCCTTCCCTTATGGGACAGGCAGGTGACACGGGGCCCGAAACCGGCGCCCCGTGCCAGAAAGATGGGCATGGAAAATCAGGGTTTCAAGCCCTGCCGCGCCCCTCAGTCGACTTTGATGAATTTGGCCCCACCACCGGATCGCACGCCCGCCCCGGCCGTGATCCGCTTGGCCCCCTGTCCCGCCTGCAATCGGGATGGCTCGCCGTTACGCATACGTTGTTTCAGGCGCGAAACCTTTTCGGGCAGGGTCATGCCCAGCGCAATCTGGCGGCCCGTCTGCGGATCCTGCCCCATGGCAGATATCACCGACAGGATCCGCATCCGCGTGCCATAGCGCACGAACACGGGCGCACCGGAAGACCCGAAAGTCACATCACAATCAAACGACATCAGCCCGGCCCCACGCTTCAACACGCGACAGTCTTTCTGCCAGGACAGGTTCTCGCTGCGCCCCTTGCCATAACTCAGAACCGAGACAACCTCGCCCTGCTCCGGCGTGGCATGAATGCGGAAAGGGTCGGCCTCGCTTGCAAAGATGGGCGAGGCCAGACGCAGGAGGGCAAGGTCATGGCGCATCCTGTCCCCGTCGATTTCAGACCCGGAAACGGGCACATAGCCGCTGTCGACAACGATACGATTGACCTTGCGCACCGACAGGGCATCGCCCGAAACATTGCCCGCCCGAAAAATCACCCGCTCAGGGGCGATCTGGCGTCCGGTTTCGTCAAACATGCAATGCGCCGCCGTCAGAACCAGATCCTGCGCAATCAGCGACCCGGTGCAAAACCCATGCCCGGCCATATCGACACGGCCAATCGCCTCCCATCCCAGAAGGTCACCACGGCTGCGCAGGGCTTTCAGGCTGTCACCGGCAAAAGCGGGCATTGTTGGCAGCAGGCACAACAGGATGGGCAGAACCAGACCGAGTCTCATGGCTTGATGAATTTTGCGCCGGTACTGTTACGCCGGGCTGGGGTATCGGCCTCGGCTTCTGCCCGCAAAAGGGTGATCGCTCCGTCCAGCGCCATACCCAGCGCCACCGGCTCAGAATCCATCTGGCCCTTGGCAGACACGACCGAAGCAATGCGGGGCACACCACCGTCGAACACGAAGATGGGCGCGCCGCTGCTGCCGAAGTTCACATCACACGAGGTGATATAGACGTCCCCCGCCTGCCCCTTCACTTCACAGATTTCCTGCAAGGACGGGGCCTCGGCACGTTCCTTGGCGTAGGATACGACCCCAACCCGCGCGCCCTGCCCCAAAGGACGGGCCAGTTCATAGGGTTTCACGGTGGTGTTGCGAATCGGATGGTGCAGTTGCAACAGGGCGAGGTCATTGACGACGCGTTCGGCGCCGCCTTTGCTGCGATAGGTATAGGCAGGATGCACGATCACCCGCCGGATATTGCGATAGGCCGCGGCCCGCCCGTTGCGCCATCCGGCGCGAAACTCGATCTCGGTCGGGGCAATACGGGCGCCCGTGACCTTGTCGAACACGCAATGCGCCGCGGTCAGAACAAGATCGGCGGCGATAAGGGCACCGGTGCAAAACCCTTCTTTGCCAATCTCAAGACGCCCGACCCCTTCCCAGCCGCGACTGGCCTCACCCGTATCCAGCCGTTGCAACAGCGACGTCTGGGCGGTGGCTGGCAGCGCCAGAAACAGGCCAAGAAACAGGGTCAACAGAATGCGCAAGGCGATTGCTCCTCAAGATGTCATCCGCCGTCTCTACCTGCCGGAAAGGGCAAAACTAGGGCAACGCCGTGCAAGACCCGGGGCCGAAACGGTACGCAGGAACCTGTTTGGCAGCGCAGGACGTGCAGGCTAAGCTGCACCCATGATCTGGATCGACCGTTTCGCCCTGTTTTCGCTGTTGGATATGCTGGCCGTTGGCCTCTTGTGCCTGGCCTGGGTCGGCATTGGCTGGCGGATCGAACACCCCTCACCGGACAAACCCTCGCTGTCCCGCCTGATGGCGCGCTACCGGCGCGAGTGGCTGATCCAGTTCGTTAGCCGCACCCCGCGCATGTTCGACGCGCAAATGCTGTCGATCCTGCGGCAGGGCACGGCTTTCTTCGCCTCGGCCACGATGATCGCCATCGGGGGCGGGCTGGCCCTGATCGGCAACACAGAACAGCTTGCCGGCGTCGCCACCGACCTCACCCTCGTGCGGGCACCTGCGTTCGTGCTTGAGGTGAAACTGGTCCTGATGCTGATTTTTATCGCCAACGCGTTTCTGAAATTCGTCTGGGCGCATCGGCTATTCGGCTATTGTTCGGTGGTCATGTCGGCGGTGCCCAATGACCCCGAAGACCCGGCCGCCCTGCCCCGCGCCCACAAGGCGTCGGAAATCAACATCACCGCCTCGCGCAGCTTCAACCGCGGCATGCGCTCGGTCTATTTCGGGCTGGCTGCCACGGCATGGCTGTTCGGGGCTACCGCGCTGATCCTCGCCACACTTCTGACCGTGTTCGTGCTCTGGCGCCGCGAGTTCAATTCGCAATCGCGCGCAGCTCTTCTGGACCCAGCCGACGGCTTTGGGGCCTGATCCGCCCGTCCTCTTTTTCTTGGTCGAAATACCTTGGGGTGAATTGGCCCAGCGGGCCAAGAGGGGCAACGCCCCTGCCCGCGCTATACCCTGTGATAAGGTGCCCCGGACAGGATCGAGGCAGCGCGGTATAGCTGTTCAGCCAGCATCACGCGGGCCAGCATATGCGGCCAGACCATCTTGCCAAAACTCAGCTTCGCATCGGCCTGCGCGCGCAGCGCCGGATCAATCCCGTCGGCCCCGCCAATCACGAATGCCAGATCCCCGCGCCCCTCGTCGCGCCAGCCTGCCATCATCTGTGCAAAATCGGGCGAGGACATCAGCTTGCCGCGTTCGTCCAGCGCACAGATCACCGCGCCTTTGGGCAGAACACCAGACAACAACGCGGCCTCGGCTGCCATACCGCCGCCCTTCTTGTCCTCGACCTCGTGCACCTTGACCGGCCCGAGGCCCAGCGCCCGGCCGGTCCGGTCAAATCGTGTCAGATAGTCATCAAGAAGATCGCGCTCGGGTCCGGGCCGCAACCGACCCACGGCGCAGATATGCACGCGTAAAGGCATGTATCACCAGTTCTCGGCGTCCGCTGGACGTCAGGCGTTTCCGCCCGGCATCCACATCTTTTCGAGCTGGTAGAACTCGCGCACTTCGGGGCGAAACACATGGACGATGATGTCGCCCGTGTCGATCAGCACCCAGTCGCCGGCATCTTTGCCTTCGACCTTGGACAGACGACCGAAATCCTGCTTGAGGTTATCGACGAGCTTTTCAGAGATCGCCGCCACCTGCCGGGTCGAACGGCCCGAGCAGATCACCATGTAGTCGCCAATCGCCGTTTTGCCGCGCAGGTCGATCTGCACGATGTCTTCGGCCTTGTCGTCTTCGAGCGAGGAAATGATACGCGCAAGCAACGCTTCGCTGGTTACGCCGGTCTTGGCCCCGTTTTCATCAGAGCCCAGTGCAGCATTTTGTGCCACGTCAGTATTCAGAGACAGAGACCTGCCCTCCTTGCAACGCGCCGCAGAGCCCCGACGCCGGGCATGTGACAAAGATAGCATCGCAAAGGTGTATTCTCAATGGCATGAAAACAGACAGGTCGCTTGCCGCGATGTCTGCGCCCATGGGGCCACATCAATCGTCGGGCAGGACAAGGCCCCGGTCGGGTCCTTGTTACGAGTCTTCCAGCATCCGCACCTCGCGCTGCGGGAAGGGAATGCTGATGCCTTCGGCTTGAAATGCATCCCAAAGCGCAAGATAGACATTGCCGCGAATATTGGTCAGCCCCTGGGTCGGATCCTCGATCCAGAACCGCAGGATATAGTCCACCGAGGAATCGCCGAACCCCACGATGTGACAGACCGGGGTGTTGGGATAGGTCAGCACCCGGTCAACGCTTTTGGCTGCCTCGATCGCGATCTTGCGCACTTTGTGAGGGTCATCACCGTAGGCTGTGCCAAAATAGATATCCAGCCGCACATAGGCGTTTGTATGGGACCAGTTGACCACCTGCCCTGTGATCAGGTCTTCGTTCGGGATCAGATATTCGCGCCCGTCGCGGGTCACCACGCTGACATAGCGCGCGCCCAGTGAATTGATCCAGCCAAATGTCTCGCCCAGACTGATGACGTCGCCCGGCTTGATGGATTTATCAAGCAGGATGATGATGCCCGACACGAGGTTCGACACCACCTTCTGCAGACCAAACCCAAGGCCGACACCGATAAAGCCGGACAGAACCGCCAGCCCGCGCAAGTCAAACCCGAGCGTGCGCAGGCCAATCAAGAAGGCGAGACCATAAAGGATGACCTGCAGCGCCTTGACGATCAGAACCTGCATCGTGGGCGAGATCGAGTCGTTCCGCTTGATCGTTGCGGCAGATTGCCGTGACAGGAACCGCACGATGGCAATGGCAAAGCCAAGAATCACGACACCTTGCGCCACATGCCACAGCGAAATCCGCGCCGACCCAAGATCCACGGCCGCACTGTCCAAAAGCTGCATCGCCTCTTCCGACAGGCCGAGGATGGAAATCGTGACCCAGATCCACGCCCCATAGCGCAGCACCGCGCGCAGGAAGGCATTGTTGACCAACCGCACGACCACCACCACGACAAGCCACGCAGTCGAGAGGTTCGCAAGAATCGCCAGAAGATAAGACCGGCTGGGCCATGTTATACCCTGCATGATCCAGACCGTGACCCAGATCAGGATCACGAACAGCACCAGCGGCATCCGCCGGTGCAGCGTGACCAGATAGCGATAGCGCCACTTGGGCCAGCCTTCGCGGTCTTTCATCCATTCGTAAAGACGCGGGCGCAGCAGTTTCGCCAGCAGATAGGCCGCCGCGATCAGGACAAGGGCAATCGCCACTTGATAAGCATTCCAAGGGCGCACCAACCCTTCGGCAAAGTCGACGATCTGGTCCCAGACACCAAGCGCGATGTCCTGCGCGTTCGGATCACCCTCGGGCTCAAGCGCGGCGGCCGCCTGTTCCAGCGTTGTCGGCTGCCCGGCGCCGGTCTGCGCATCAGTGGTCATCGTTTCTGTGTCTGACATCTTCCCCATCATGCACGCGCACCCTTACTGCGGCAATGATCTTTGCTTGGAAGATCAACGATTTGCGCTGACGGTTTGCGGTCCGGCCCAGAATGCGCCCGCCGGGAAGGGCGCGAGCAAGCAAAAAAGCCGCAGCCTCAAAGCACCTCCGTTGGTGGCGCGGTACAGCTTCGTGACTTGAAGGAAACCGATTCGAGGTGTATGGCGAAGGCATGAAACGCATCTATGACATTGACGACCGCGCCTTCTTGCCATGGCGCTTCTTTGGTCAGTCGAAATCCGTCATCGCCGCCCTATGAGCGTGCCGGCGCAGTATTCCTGCGCCCGATTTGCAAGCCACACAGCCAATTCATAACAAATCGGAGAGGACCCATGTCCCCCAAAACCCTCTATGACAAGATCTGGGATGCGCATGTCGCGCATGAAGCCGAGGACGGCACCTGCCTTCTGTATATCGACCGTCACCTCGTACACGAAGTGACCAGTCCGCAGGCCTTTGAAGGTCTGCGCATGGCAGGCCGCAAGGTACGCGCGCCCGAGAAAACCATTGCCGTACCGGATCACAACGTGCCCACCACCGCGGGCCGTGAAGACCCCGCGCAAATGACCGAAGAATCGCGCATTCAGGTCGAGGCACTGGACAAGAACGCCAAGGAATTCGGCGTGCATTACTATCCCGTGTCCGATGTCCGCCAGGGCATCGTGCACATCGTCGGCCCGGAAAACGGCTGGACCCTGCCCGGCATGACTGTGGTGTGCGGTGACAGCCACACAGCCACCCACGGCGCGTTTGGTGCACTGGCCCACGGGATCGGCACCTCGGAAGTGGAACACGTTCTGGCGACCCAGACGCTGATCCAGAAAAAATCGAAAAACATGAAGGTTGAGATCACCGGCAAGCTGAAACCAGGCGTGACCGCCAAGGACATCACGCTGGCCGTGATCGGTGAAACCGGCACCGGCGGCGGCACCGGCTATGTCATTGAATATTGCGGTGAAGCGATCCGCGACCTGTCGATGGAAGGGCGCATGACCGTCTGTAACATGGCCATCGAAGGCGGCGCGCGCGCTGGTCTGATTGCACCGGACGAGACCACCTTTGAATACTGCAAGGGCCGCCCGCACGCCCCGAAAGGCGCGGCATGGGAACAGGCCGTCGCGTATTGGAAGACCCTCTACACCGATGAAGGCGCGCATTTCGACAAGGTCGTCACCCTGCGCGGCGAAGACATTGAACCCGTCGTCACCTGGGGCACCTCGCCCGAGGACGTCCTGCCAATCACCGGCGTTGTGCCTGCTCCGGAAGATTTCGAAGGCGGCAAGGTCGAAGCGGCCCGCCGTTCGATCGAATACATGGGTCTGACCCCCGGTCAGAAACTGTCGGACATCGAAATCGACACCGTGTTCATCGGATCCTGTACCAATGGCCGCATCGAAGACATGCGCGCCGTGGCCGAGGTCGTGAAGGGCAAAAAGATCAAGGAAGGCATCCGCGCCATGATCGTGCCCGGCTCGGGCCTCGTCCGTGCGCAGGCCGAAGAAGAAGGGCTGGCCGATATCTTCAAAGAGGCCGGATTTGAATGGCGCCTTGCGGGATGCTCGATGTGTCTGGCGATGAACCCCGACCAGCTGTCCGAAGGCGAACGCTGCGCCTCGACCTCGAACCGGAACTTCGAGGGGCGTCAGGGCTACAAGGGGCGCACGCACCTTGTCTCGCCCGCCATGGCAGCTGCGGCGGCGCTGACCGGCAAACTCACCGATGTTCGCGAGCTGATGTAAGGAGCCAGCACAATGGAAAAGTTCGAAAAACTCCAAGGCATCGCGGCGCCCATGCCGCTGGTGAATATCGACACCGACATGATCATCCCCAAGGTGTTTCTGAAGTCGATCCAGCGGACCGGGTTCGGCAAGAACCTGTTTGACGAGATGCGCTTTAATCGCGACGGCACCGAAATCCCCGATTTCGTTCTGAACAAGCCCCAGTATCGCGATGCGGAAATCCTGATCGCGGGTGACAACTTTGGCTGCGGCTCGTCGCGAGAACACGCACCGTGGGCGATTGCCGATTTCGGCATCAAATGCGTGGTTTCGACCTCGTTCGCCGATATCTTCTTCAACAATTGCTTCAAGAACGGCATCCTGCCGATCGTCCTGCCGCAAGAGCAGGTCGATATCCTGATGGCCGACGCGGAAAAAGGCGCCAATGCGCGCATGACCGTGGACCTCGAGGCGCAGGAAATCACCACCTCTGACGGTCAGGTGATCCCGTTCGAGGTGGATGCGTTCAAGAAGCACTGCCTGCTGAACGGTCTCGATGACATCGGCCTGACCATGGAAAAGGCCGACGCGATCGACGCTTATGAAGCCAAGGCCGCCGCTGCACGTCCCTGGGTCTGACCCTGGCCAGAGCTGCGAATGTGACAAAAATGAGGCGGGCTATCCTTGGGAAGGCCCGTTTTTCTATGTCAGCTAAGAGGACGCCGAAAAAGGCAGCGCCTGTTTGTGATGCAGGCCCTCGGCACCACAAGATATTGTATCCCCCTGTAAAACAGTCGTTTTTCACGCAACCCGATTGATGCAAACCGGCACCAGTTGACTCGGCTTCCCTGCGAATTAACCGTGATTTGAAACAAAGCCTTGAGCCAGCGCCCCAAACTGGGCAGAATTGAGGCAAGAATGAGGCAGTTCCGCCAACGACGCGGAATCAAGTTGGAACACGTTCGCGGCAATGTATCGCGTCGGTCCAGTTTGAAGGGAAAAGAGCAGTGTTCGAGAAATTTCTTGGCGCGGTTGCGCGTGCATTATTGGTCGCATTGTTGATTGCGACACCGGCATTGGCCATGCCGAATGTGGGATATGACGTCATCCACATCGTCGTTCTGTTTTCGATCTTTGCCGGTCTGCTGGTATTCATCGAATATTTCTCGACCTATCCCAGCATCATCGAATTCCGATATGCGCCACCGTTCAACCGGTTGAGATTCATCGCAATTTTCCTGACCGTCTTTACCCTGTCGACCATCGCGCGGGGACAATACGAACCGAACGCCTTTACCAGCTTTCTGACCGCGCTCGGCGGCGTCATTAGTGGCTGGCTCGACTTTCCCTACTCGCCGGTGCGCCTGATGGTGATCATGTTGCCGGAAAATGCCACGCCCCAATTGGAAAATGCGGTGCGCACGGCGGCGGGCATGTCTTATCTGATCTCGCTCATGACCTTGGCCCTGTTCTATTTCTTCGTGCGGATCCTTGGCTGGCCCGCGCGCAACGGGGCGTTCAATGTTTGGGTTAATCTGCCCCTGTTCGACCCCACGGCGGGCGGCGATGTGCTGGCGCGGCTGCGTCGGGACGGCCGCCTTAACATCGCGTTAGGGTTTCTCATGCCATTCTTCATCCCAGCAATTATTCAAATGATGTCGGACCTCGTCGATCCGATCTATCTCGACGATCCGATGACCCTGATCTGGACAATAAGCGCATGGGCATTCATTCCGGCAAGCCTGATCATGCGTGGCATGGCGATGGCACGCGTGGCCGAAATGATCGACGAAAACCGTCGTCGGGCCTATGCAGCGGCGCAGGCGATCCAAACCGCCTGATTTTCCTGCTTCTTCTGATCCTGTTCGCCGCGCCTGTGGTGTGGGCGGATACTATGCGCGTCGCCGTGTTCGATGCCGAGCTTTCGGGGCGCGGGCCGGGGGTTATGTTGCGCGATATCCGGCGCGAAACCCCGCAGGCCCTGTCTGCAGCGCGGGTTGTGGCGCAGGCCAAACCGGATATCCTTCTGTTGCTAGGGATTGACTATGACCATGACCTGCATGGCATTTCCGCCTTTTGTCAGCTTGTCGCGGAACAGGGTCACGCGATGCCGCATCAGTTTGCCGCCCCGCCCAATCGCGGTGTGCCAAGCGGGGTCGACCTGAACGGTGACGGCAGGGTCAATGGCCCCGAAGATGCGCAGGGTTTTGGCCGGTTCCATGGCGAAGGCAGCATGGCCGTTGTGTCTCGTTGGCCGGTGGCGACCAGCGCCGTTCGGGATTTCTCGTCGCTACTCTGGAAAGACCTACCCGGCGCGCAAATGCCTGTTCTGAATAGAAAACCATTTCCGTCTCGCGCGGCGCAGGCGGTGCAGCGACTGTCGACCGGTGGCCACTGGATTGTGCCCGTGAAGACACCGGGTGGACCTTTGCGGCTGTTGACGCTGGACGCCAGCCCACCGGTGTTCGACGGACCCGAGGACCGGAACGGGCTACGCAATGCGGACGAGCTGCGCCTGTGGCAACAGGTGCTGGACGGGGCCTTTGACGGGGTGCCGGACGGCAGGTTCGTGCTGTTGGGCAACGCCAATCTTGATCCGGATCGCGGCGACGGGCGACGCGGCGCCATCCGCGCCCTACTCTCGCACCCACGGTTGCAGGATCCGGAACCCTATGATGTAACGGGGAAAAATGTCACTGCTGATTGGCCAGACCCGACACCTGGCGACATGCGGGTCGACTATGTGTTGCCATCCTCCGGCCTGACGGTTCACGAAAGCGGCCTGATCTGGCCCGAGGGCGCGGATAGAAGTCGTCACGCGCTGGTCTGGGTGGACATTTCGTTCTGAGGAACGGGGGTCACGTGGGCAATGGCGCAGGCCACGGCCTGAATGGCGGGGGTGTGCCTAAATCCCTGTAAAACCACATCAAAACAGGTGCTTTCCAACCTGTGCGAGGTATCCCAGAGATAGCGCATTTCCAGCAGGCAGCGCCCCAGAGGCCAGACAGGGGCGGCCAAGCGGATCGGCAACCAACTCATCTGTTTCAGGCGGATCTTCGCGTCGGTCACCTGGGCAATCAGGGTGGCGATGTCCTGGCCGCTGAGCGTGTAGCCGGGGAAGTTAACCTCATGAAAGACCTCAAGTTCCCGACGTTTCTCGGCCAGCAGGACCGCCGCGCGCGCCAGATCGGGCAGATAGGCCCAAGCGTGCGGAATGTCGGCGCGACCGGGATAGGTGAAAACGCCCTTGGCCAGATGTTTGGTCAGGATCATGTCAAACCAGTTGCCAGACGCGGTGTCGTCAAGAAAGTCCCCCGCCCGTAAAAGGATCGTGCGCACGCCGCTACCGCGGTAGGCGCGCTCCATAGAAATACGCATACGACCCAATGGGTTATCCGCCAGATGCGGCGTGTCCTCGCGCCAGATACCGCCGTTATTTGCGCCGTAGACATAGACATTCCCCGGCACGATCACGGTCGCACCCGAGGCCGTTGCGGCCCGAATGACAGCGGCGTGCAAGTCGGGCACCTGACGGGCCCAATCGGGATAGGCGGGGTTCCAGCCCATCACGATAACATCCATGTTCCGCGCCTTTTCCATCAGGTCATCGATCTTGCGGTTGAAGGTGGTGACCTGCCATCCGGCGGCAGAGAAGGCGGAGGCGGCGTTGCGGCCAAAACGGCCGTGCGCGCCGAGAATGAGGACGTTTTGTACCAACTTTTTTCTCCTGAGTCTTTGATTTGTACAACTCTCATCCATTCAATAAGGAAAAGTAATTGACTATTCTCACAGATCATCCATTCAATTCTGAATGGGTAAGCATACCGACTTCGACTGGTCTCTTGTGCAGGTTTTTCTGGCGGTTGCCGAAACAGGGTCGCTGTCTGCGGCGGCACGGCGGTTGGGATCGAGCCAGCCAACGGTCGGCCGGCAGATTAAGGCTTTGGAAACCCGACTCGGTGCAGAGTTGTTCCATCGACGTCCGCGCGGGCTGGAGCCAAGCAATCTGGGGCAGGAATGGCTGGCCACCGCGCGGGAAATCGAGACGAATATGTCGCGCCTGTCCCTCGTGGCAGCGGGTGCGCAAAAACAAGTGGAGGGCACCGTCAGAATTACCGCCAGCGTGTTCATGAGCCATCATGTGTTGCCCGATATCCTTGCCGATATCCGGGAAAAGGAGCCGGCTGTGGAAATTGATCTGGTCGCCAGCGACGACACCGACAACCTGTTGTTCCGGGAAGCAGATATCGCCATTCGCATGTACCGGCCTGCACAGTTGGACATGATCACACGGCATTTGGGGAATATTGCGCTGGGGCTGTTTGCTTCGGAAAGCTATGTCAGGCGCAAGGGGCTGCCCCGCACGGTCGAAGACTTCATGAGCCATGATCTGGTTGGGTATGATCGTAACGACCTGATCATCCGGTCGATGCGGGAAAGGGGCTGGATCGTGTCGCGCGAAAATTTCGTGGTGCGCTGTGACAATCAAAGCGCCTACTGGGAACTGGTTCGGGCGGGGTGCGGGATCGGGTTTTGCCAGCGACATGCGGCATTGAACGCACCCGGAATCGTCGAGATCGACATGGGTGTTCCCCTGCCCGCCTTGCCGGTCTGGTTGACCACGCATGAAGCAATGCGCCACACACCGCGGGTTTCCCGTATCTGGGACCTTCTGTCCTCGGGTCTTGTCCCCTTCGTTTCTTGATCTTTGCGCCCCATCCCGCTAGGGCAACAGCAAGCAAATTCATCAAGGACGACACCCATGAGCAACCCTTCGCTTCTCATCCTCGCCGGCGACGGCATCGGCCCCGAAGTCATGGCCGAAGTACAACGCATCATCGACTGGTTCGGTGACAAGCGCGGCCTGAAATTCGACGTGAGCGAAGACCTTGTGGGCGGTGCGGCCTATGACGCGCATGGTGTTCCGCTGCATGACGACACCATGGCCAAAGCACAAGAGGTTGACGCGGTGCTTCTGGGCGCCGTGGGCGGACCGAAATACGATGTGCTGGATTTCTCGGTCAAGCCCGAGCGCGGCCTGCTGCGCCTGCGCAAGGAAATGGACCTGTTCGCCAACCTGCGCCCCGCGCAGTGCTTTGACGCGCTGGCGGATTTCTCGTCCTTGAAAAAAGACATCGTCGCCGGTCTGGATATCATGATCGTGCGCGAACTGACCTCGGGGTCCTATTTCGGCGAACCGCGCGGCATTTTCACCGAAAACAACGAACGCGTCGGCATCAACACCCAACGCTATACCGAGTCGGAAATCGACCGTGTGGCCCGTGCCGCATTCGAACTGGCCCGCAAGCGCAATGGCAAGCTGTGCTCGATGGAAAAGGCCAACGTGATGGAATCGGGCATCCTGTGGCGCGACGTGGTCACCGAGGTGCACGAAGCAGATTACAAGGATGTCGAGCTGTCGCATATGTATGCCGACAACGGCGCGATGCAGCTGGTGCGCGCGCCCAAGCAGTTTGATGTGATCCTGACCGACAACCTGTTCGGCGACCTGCTGTCGGATTGTGCAGCCATGCTCACCGGTAGTCTTGGAATGCTGCCCTCGGCATCGCTGGGCGCACCGATGGAAAATGGCCGCCCCAAGGCGCTCTATGAACCGGTGCACGGCTCGGCGCCCGATATTGCGGGTCAAGGCAAGGCCAACCCAAGCGCCTGTATCCTCAGCTTTGCGATGGCGCTGCGCTATTCCTTCGATCAGGGCACCGAGGCGGATCGCCTGGAAGCGGCTGTCGAGAAGGTTCTGGCCGATGGCGTGCGCACCGCAGACCTGATGCAGGCCGATGGCGGCACGCCGGTGTCCACCGCAGAGATGGGCAGCGCGATCATTGCCGCGCTGGACGCGAGCCTCTGATCCGGTTCCGGAATTGAACACAACGCGCCCGCCGCTTAGGCGGGCGTTTTTTATGCGGGCTCGTCCGTGTGCGGGGCCAGAACCTTGTGGAACTTGCGGTTATGCTTGTCGATGCGTTGGGCATGGTGCAGCACGCGGTCCAGCCAGCGCATCGCATCGGTGTGGGCAAAGACGTAAGATACGGAATACAGCCCCGCATGTTCCCCCAGCAACATCGCGCGGCGATGCCGTTTGCGGCGGCGTTCGACAAGCCGGTGCAGCCGCGCCAGACGCCCGGCATCATGGTCTGACACGACATGGGGCGGATGGCGCAGCAAGGCGCTGCCCACGGCAATCGCGGGCCGGCGCAGGATGTGATCGTCAAGAAGCACCTGCACAAAGGCCGGACGGCGCGCATGTTCCAGCAGGCGCAGCACATGGTCGGTCTGGTGCAGGATCTCGGTATAGAACTTCTGCTCTTCCGTTGCGCCTTCGGGCAGGCGGATATGCTCCATGAAGGAAACAAGGTCTTCGGTGGCCTCTTCCACCACGCCTAGCGCCGAGAGTTGCCGCAGATCGGGGTCGGGCTGAAGGGCCGCGCCTAGGGCATCGAAAAGGCGGCCGACGATGGTTTCCAGGGCGGTCTGGGCTGCGATCAGCGCCGTGCCCGGTTCTTCCAGCAGAGCCCGGTCCAGCGAGATCAGGTGCTCGGGTTTGCGGTCGGGCACGAGGCGTTCGACAAACTCCGCAAATTGCGTGGTGAAGGGCAGGAAGACCAGCGTGCCCACGATGTTGAACCCCATATGGAACAGCAGCAGTGCCGTCATCGGGTCGGTGGCGTCGGCAAGCCCCTGCATCACGGTTTCCCCAGAGAGCGCAATGGGCAGGGCCAGAACCGCCGTCACGATGTTGAACAACAGGTTGCCGATCGCCGTCTGCCGCATCGGGCGCGAACCGCCGAAAGACGCCATCATGGCAGTGAAGGTGGTGCCGATATTCATGCCGATCACGATGGCCGTGGCCTGTGTGATAGTGATCGCCCCGCCATCCAACAGAACCAGCGCCAGCGCAAAGGCCGCGCTCGAAGATTGCACCAGCATGGTGAAGCCGGCTCCGAGCAGCAACAAAACCAGCACGCCGCCAAAGCTGCCGCCCGGCAGGAAATCGAAAGTGGTGCCGTCGGTCAGCGTCTTCATGCCGTCCTGCAGGAAATCAAGCCCGATCAACAACAGGCACAGGCCGGCGATCACCCGCCCCAGCCGCGCCAGGAAACCTTGCGCCAGCAGATCCATCAATGCGGCAGGGAACAACAACCCCAGCGCCAGCGTCCCGAGATCCAGCTTGAACCCCAGAAGCGACACGATCCAGCCGGTGGCGGTGGTGCCGATATTGGCCCCGAACAATACGCCCAAAGCCTGCCCGAGGGTCAGCAGCCCGGCCCCGACAAAGCCCACAACCATCACGCTGGTGGCGCTGGATGACTGGATCACCGCCGTGGTGACCGCCCCGGTGACAACCCCGCGCAACGGCGTGGTGGTGAAGCGCGCCAGCCAGTCACGCAAATTGCTACCCGCGGCCTCGCGCAGGGCGGCGGTCATGATTTTCATGCCCAGAAGGAACATGCCGACCCCGCCAATCACGAGGAACAGAACGTCTTGCATCAGAAGCGCCTTGTTTTCTGAAAGATTGCTCAGGATACGAAGAATTTGCAAGCGGTTCGAAAAGGCAAGCCGCCGCGATCATTGCTCTTGCAAAGGCGCCGACTCGCGTATACACACCGCGCCACAACGGTCGGAGTGTAGCTCAGCCTGGTAGAGCACTGTCTTCGGGAGGCAGGGGTCGGAGGTTCGAATCCTCTCACTCCGACCAGATTTTTCAGATATTTATCAATGGCATAAAACCATTGACCGGACGCAAGCCCCGCGTTTCTTCGTGCAAGTATTGCACGGAAAACCCGTTGTTTCTAAGATTCTGTTATGACGAAAGAATTCATCAAGTACCGCAAACGGACTCGAACCGACGGAATCTGGGAGATCGTCTGGAACGACCCAAAGACGGGAAACATCCGTAGAGAGAGTTGTAAGACACGCGACGAACACGTTGCGGAACGAAAGCTGGCTGAGAAGATACTTACCGGTGACGTGGCGCCTCCAAGTGTCGTGACTATCGGATATCTGCTGGAACGCTATTTCCAGCATTTGAAGCGGCGGAAGGCAGAGAACACTATTGTGCCTATGAAATCCAAGGTGGAACGCCTGATGGAATACATGGGGAACGTGAAGTGGGAGGAGTTCGGTCAATCCGACGTGGAGAACTATATCGACCACGCTAGGTCGCTCACGCGATGGGACCGAGGCGGAGAACCACTCAGCGACGGCACGATTAAGAAGGACCTGCAAATCCTCAGGTCTGCTCTACGACATGGTCATCTGCACAGACTTGTCCCCACAGAGACACGTATCGAAATCCGAAACCTCGTATCCGCCCAGCGCACCGACTGGCTTGATGAAGCGCAGATGAAAGCCGTTCTGCAGTGCTGTGCAGAGGATGAGGATCGCAATCATATCTATGGCTTTCTGCTACTCGCCTTGGCGACGGGCGCACGCAAAGAGGCGATCTTTCAACTTACTTGGGATCAGGTCTACATGCCGAGCATCGAAACCCGGCGGGTTGAGGTGGCACCCACAGTCATGGAACGCGATGGCATCATTGCAAAGCCTGAACGAGCCTACCGGAATGTAGTGACCAAAAACAAACCATTGAACTGGGAAACAGGAGACGTCGTAGAAGGAGCCTATATCGATTTTGGCGCAGGGCACGGAAACAAGCGCCGCCCCCGGATTCCGGTTGGACAAAACGAACGGCTGATGCACTATCTATTGTTCTGTGTAGACCGCAGCCAGCCGTACGTCATCTCGTACAAAGGAAAGCCTATCAGCACTGGCATCAAGAAAGGTTTGGAGGCTGTGGGTAAGGAAGCGGGCCTGCCTTTCAAGCTAACCCACCATGTCCTCAAGAGAACGTGCATCACTTGGATGGTCAGGAAAGGCATTTCATTCGACACCATTGAGAGAGAGACCAATACGACTGTAGACACACTCAAGCGGCATTATAGCCAACATAGTCCGGACTTGGAGGAGGCTCTTGGGGACACATTCGCAATCTGAAGGAAAGCCCCAGCTGAGTGCCGGGCACCTAACAATTGGGGCCTCCAAGAGAAGCATGATGTATCTTTATGCTACGTTCAAACCGTTCGGCCAGATAGTGTTTTCACTCCGGATCAGAGCTTTCTCAATTTTTCGCAGATCGGAACGCAGGATATCACCCTGAAAAATCACGTCACACTCAAAATCATCGAGACCATATTTCGCCATTTCCAAGTGCAGTCGGCCTTTCGATTTCAGGTAATAGCGCAGATGGGACTCGATGCGCTCTTCTGGACAGTCGGATCTTCCGAAATACTTTAGACCGGCAGAGATTTGCTTGAAGAAGTAAAGTCCCCCTCCACCTTCATAGTTCAGGGTGTTGGATAGCAGCGCACGGAGAATGCAATCCACTGTGAGTTTCCCCATCAGTTTGTAACGCTTCCGAAGCCTTCCTACGAAACCATTTTCAGATATCGAAGGCTTGTAGGGAGAGCTGCGGTAGATATCACGTGCGTCCGTGAACCACCTCCCCCAAATGAAGTGTCCGATCGGTGGCTGATTCCTAATTATCATGGTTTCCTCATCATTATTGCAACTTTCAGATGAGGGGGCTGACATTGCCATTGAAAATGACACGATCAGAGCCTCGGAAGAAATAGGTGTTGCTGAACCAGTTTCAAGTGCAGCTCCGCCCTAGGCGTGAAGCTCTTCTGAATATTCGCGGCAAGTTCGTAGCGGTGCACGGCTGCACAGTTAGCCAGTCCTCTGCTGCAGATTTCGTGCTGTGAGGGCCGATAGGCACCTCCATTACAACTTCATGCAATTGAACTGGCAGAAATAGGTTTGAACTTGATCCAACGAGAAAGATTCGAGCGTGCCCGCCCAACGAATCAACCCCTTGAAAACAAAGCAAAAGTAAAATCGGACATTCAAAAATGTCCGAAAACCCGTATTATCGGACATTGGCCTGATTCCCCGAATCGCCCCAGTATTTTCGGACATTCGACCGAATCATGGCAAAAATGTCACAGATTCCCAGTGTCCGATTTTACTGCTCACCCTAAAATCACCCTGATTCGCTCTCTGCAAGACTTTGCAAACTTTGCAAAACTTCCTAACCCACTGAAAAATAACACCTTATTTTCGGACATTCAGATTCCAATGTCCGAAAATCCCCAAAATCGGACATTCGAGAATCCGCGAACCGACTAGCCATTTCTGGTATCACACCATTGGAACAAGGCGGTCCAGTGCTGCTCACGAAACATGAGAGGCCGATGAAAGCAAAATAATGGCTGAAATTGTGCTTCCACGCATAACGCACCCACCATATTGTGGTGGATCTGGACACTGTTCTTTGCTAGTCTAAGGCGTGGAGGCAGCGCAATGAAAGCTATCGATTTGTACTCGGGAGTAGGCGGGTGGACGCTAGGACTCCGCATGGCAGGCATCGATGTAGTCAAATCCTATGAATGGTGGCAGCCTGCGGCCAAAACCAATGCCATGAACAACGGCGGCTCTGACGACACATTCGACGTCCGCCAGCTCAATCTTGAAGAACTTCCAAAAGAGATAGACATTGTTGTCGGAAGCCCGCCATGCACTCAGTTTTCCTTCTCAAACAGAGGGGGAAGCGGCGACATTGAAGACGGATTGGTGGACATTGAACGTTTCTTAGCCGTGGTTGAACACGTGCAGCCGAAATTTTGGGTGTTCGAAAACGTGCCAAGGGTCGCAACCGTGTTGCGACAAGCCATAGGCCAGCACCCCGCATTTGCTCGTTACGAAGAATTGCTTGATGCAGCAAATATTGAAGTTTTTGACATGTCGAATTTTGGCTTACCGCAGCGCCGAAAAAGGTGCATTGTTGGAAATTTAGATTTAGAACTGCTTCAAAGATACGCCGAGGTGACGCCAACGACCTCTCTCGGATCAGTGATCGAAAGCGTTCGCGAAGGTCGTGATCCAATTTACGTTGACCCTCGGCGCAACACCTTGACCGACATCGAAACAGAAGCACCGCTCAGCGCTGAAGAGACCCGCTTTAACAGAGACATGAAGGCTTACCATCCTGTTTACAATGGGATGCCATTTCCAGAACCGCTGGATCGGCCCAGTCGCACGGTTACGGCGACATGCACCCGAGTTTCCCGCGAAAGTCTGGTAATTTTTGACGAGCAACTTGACCAATACCGTCGCCTGAGTGTTCGAGAGAGAGCTTGCCTACAAGGTTTCCCCGTCAAGTTTGAATTCAAGGGGTCTTCGTATGCTCAAAAACTCAAGATGATTGGAAATGCGATCCCACCCTGCTTTACATACTTAATAGGCTCATCAATGCAAAAAGTATGTCCAAAGGAACTAGTATCTTTGGACAAACTTGATGCAAACTCGCTGCTTTTGGAAGGTTTTCATATAGAGACACGTCCTGACAAAGTAGGTCGGACATATCCAACCAACCGACGCTTTCGATTTTGCGTACCTGGACTACGATTCAAGAGCGGGACACGCTTCGAATTGTCCAATGTCGATGGCCCTAACGACTGGAAGATTTCTTTCTTTTATGGGGACTCTAAGCGAATTCGCAGCTTCGAGTTGAACGACGGTGAGTTGGACGATCTACTGACGACCCTTCCAAGCGACGTTGAGAAAACGCTCGCAAAACTTCGCTATCAATTGGTGCGTCATTTGGAAAATCTGGACTTATTGTCACTTCAAAAACACTGGTCACACCAAGACAGGTCAGGTCAGGGTCCGTTTGAATTGATCGATGCACTAGGAGTGTTTGTTGCAACGTGCAAAGAAGAAACACTTTGGGCGGACTTCTCCAATTCTATGTCAGATCAAGTTCTGCAGACTGTTTATGCGAAGGACAATGGGCAGAGACTCTCTGAGAAAAAGCTACGAAAGATCATAGTCGATCTGCTTATTGGATTTTGCGTGATGGCTTCTTTCAACTCTATCTATGGCAGCCAAAAGGTCGACAGACTGGCCGCTGAGTGAAGGAAACTATGTTCGCACAAACACACTGGCAGGAATCCCAAGGAACAAAATCGGCGCTCGTCCAGCATCCCGTCTGTCAACTCGTTTCTTTAGCTGCCGCCAGTTCGTTGTGGTCCCTCCAAACTTACTGGATTTGAATGTTTCGGAAGCGGCCTTTAGATATGTCTTGGCACCGGCACTTGTCTTGCGGTTTATTTCGGCTTCTTGCGGACGAGTTGGAAATGAAAACCTTTCCCGACCCTGCCCATCTATGAATTCTGCAGACAGGGAACGAAAATCACTTACACTCTCAACTCCCTTTTCCCCAAAATAGCCTTCAATCATAGCAAGAAGTTCGTCCTCCAGCGACTGCCCCCGAGTCAAAATAATTCCAGCGTCGATTACGTTCAGTTCATACAATCGTCGGATCGATTGAAAGTCCCTGTCGAAAAACTCATCCTTGTTATTCCACTCTATCTCCATGGCCAGAAGCCGACCTTCTGGATTGGGAATTAGGTGGTCAATCTCATGGGTAGTTGAGCTTGCAACGATGGCATCAAACTCCCTTTGGAACGTGATATCGTTACTGACCGTTACATTGTTTTTTTGCCATCCCTTCGAAACGAGTTGCTCTGTAAGCATCTTTGTTTGGTCGGCTAGTCCACCACCTCTCTTAATGATAGCCTCCTCAACAGAAAACTCTGCAGCCAGCAAAATACTAACCAGTTCTTCAAGCTCTTGCTTGAACTCAAGTTCGACAATCAACTCTGCAAAGTTGATTGAAAGGACATCCCATCCAAGGCTTTGCAGTTTATCCAGTGATCGGTGCTCGGTCATGGCTCGATTCCAATCAAGACCAAAGGCACTGGGGGGAAAATACGACCTTGGCGATTAATTTCATGAAGGTGCTTTTCAAAAAATGGGGGGCCGCTCGACATTTCCACCTCCATGGATTTCATCGGTACGATTTCGATTCCCAAATCAATCCGGTTGTGGATGTAGTCAGCCGTATGTTTTACAAAAAGATCGAATGTCACCGCAAAATACTTGCCAAGCTGAACTTCCACAGAGACTCTATCTTTCTCGAAATCAGAACTGTTTGAAGTTTGAATCGCGTCTAGACCGTAGCTCTCAATTAGCGCCTTCTGCTGGCCGCGCATGCTTTTGCGACCGTCGCGAATCTCACGTTCTAACTCTTGCACCTCTCTCCTTAGCTCCACAATCGTGTCGACTTGAGATTGACTGCCAGCCTGCGATTGCTTCAACTGGTGTGTTTTGAGATCGAGTAATCTTTGCGTCTCTGCAATCTCTCTTTGTGCAGCCCTTTCCATGTCCAAGACCTCAAGATTTACATCTGAGTTTCTACAAACATAGAAAGTTCTCGCACTTGCGTTACTCCACCCTTCAACTTCCATTGCGGTTTTGAATTGACGATTCAGTGCAGGTGGGCTGTAGGCTCTCCGTCCGTTCCCCTTGGCCCCGCCAACCGTATGTGTCTTGCAAGCTGACGCATCAACCGCTGAGATAACGCGCTGAAGACTTTGCCAATATCCTTCTCGGCGCACCATCAACCACTCTAATCCATTCAAGTGGGAGTAAACTTCACCAATCTTCATTTTTTACCTTAAAGACGAATTCTTCACCTTCTTTCACCTCTAGCGTTAGCGCCTGCCGATAGTCAACTTAGCTAGTTGCATACACGTCTACTGGCTTGCACGGAGTTGCACGCCACATACCTTTTTTTTCACATATTCACCTGATTCTCGTGCAAGAAATTCCCTTAACTATATGATTTAAATAAAGACCACTGTTTTCGGGCGGCAGGGGTCGGAGGTTCGAATCCTCTCACTCCGACCAATAAAACAAGGCGCCCAAGGGCGCCTTTTGTATTTTGGAGTTGAAGTTCGCAAGGGGCGGCTTTGGTCCTGCGCCTCGTCCTGTCAAGGTCGTCGGGCCAGAAGTCTCAGGCAGAAGACTGTTTCGGCCAAAATCGGCACGACGTAGGCGGGGGTGAAAACCGCGCAGATGTCGGGCGCAAAGAAGCGCAGGCAACTGCCGATCAGGTAGACGCTCGCGGCGGCGACAAGCCCTACGCCCACACCTTTTGCGACGATCCCCGACTGCCATATCAAGGCACCGGTCATCAGGCTGGTGATACCAAAGAATACAAGCCCCAGATCGTAGCCATGCCCGTGCAGGTCGAAAAACAGCAAGGCCAGCGATTGTGCCTGTACGACCGGCAGCCCCACGTCTTGGGACAGCAAGAGCCAGCCCGTTTGCAGCGCCAACAGGTTGGCCGCAATCAGACAAGTTTGGATCAGCCGGAATACCATAGCCGCCAAGGCCATCCCCGGTGCGACGGGCCGGAAGATCAGAAACAACAGGATCGCCAGCCCTGCATCGCACACCGCCATAAGGAGATCCGCAGCTAGGGCCAATCTGAAACGGACAGGATCGGACAGGATCGCGGCGGCGGTTGCACCTGCATCGCGTAGGTCAATCAAAGGCGCGCGCAACACGATCTCGGCGGACAAGCCGGCCAAAATGATGAGAAGATAGAGCAGCCCCGCGAAACGCATATTGCGGGCCAAAGCGGGAGAGGGTTGCAATTGTTTCATGGCAGCAGTTTTCCGTCCGCCTTTCAGGCGGGGGCCTTTGTCTTGTGCCGCAGGCGAGGGCGCGGGTGCGATGGCGACACACGGTTCGCGCGTTGCCCGGCCCAGACCGAGCCGAGGATGATCACGGCCCCAAAGGCCTGCACCAGCGACAGGGACTGGCCCAGCCAGACCCAGCCCAGCGTGACCGCCGTAACCGGACTCATCATGCCGAGCATGGCCACAGCTCCGGGTTCAATCCGGGCGACGCCCCGAAACCACAGCGCATAAGTGAGCGCCGCGCCGATCAGACCCAGCCACGCGAGACCGGCAAAGTTCAGAGGCGTCAGCGTCGGCAAGGGCGGCTCGAGCATCAGGGCGAGCGGCAAAAGGATCAGACCACCCGCCGTCAATTGCCATGCGGTGAAGCTGAGCGCCGAAACCGGCGGTTGCCACTTCCGGCTGAGCACCGTGCCCGCCGCCATCGACGCAGCCCCACCGATGCCCGCCACGATCCCGATGGGGTCAAGCTGAGCATCGGGGCTTACCAGCAAAAGCCCGACGCCAAGCACCCCGGTCGCTGCGGCCACCACGGCCCCCAACCTGATCGGGGTACCCAACCATCCGCGCGCCATGAAAATCACGATCATCGCCTGCAACGATCCCAGAGTCGCCGCAACCCCGCCCGGTAGCCGATAGGCGGCCACGAACAACAGCACCCAGAACAGCGCGAAGTTGAAGCTGCCCAGAAGGAAGGTTTTCCCAAGCCAGGCGCGCGGCGGAAGGCAGCGCGTCACCACCAGAAGCAGCAGACCCGCAGGCAGCGCCCGCAGTGCAGCCAGCGTGATCGGATAGCCGTCGGGCAAGGTTTCGGTGGTCACAAGATAGGTGCTGCCCCAGACGGCGGGCGCGAGGGCGGTCAGGAAAATGTCGGTAGAACGGGGCATGGGGTGGCTCCGGTTAGGGGTTACCAAAGGCGGAAAGCGGTGGGGGGCGCGGGCGGATCGCAAGGTGGCAATCCGAGATCGCGGCGCATGTGGGGCGACAGATCACAGCGCAGACGGCGGGGCGTGGGCACTGGTTTGAACAGGCGAAGCAATAAAGGTTTCATCTTGGTCTCCTTTCTTCAGGCCACGAGCCTTTCCGCGGCCATGATTTGTGCGGCAAGATCTTCGCGGGGGCCGTTGACCAATCGCGCGCCGGTTTCGCGTATGATGAGGGTCGGCACAGCCTGCACTTGCAAGGACCGGGCGCGCTGGCGATCAACCTCGACCGCGCGGGCCGTGGCCGGATCGTTCAGGGCATCCGCGAAAGGCGTGGCTTTCAGACCGATCTGTCGCGCTGCTTCCTGCACGACATCAGGGTCGGCAATGTTGCGCGCCGCGCTTAGATGCGCGTGCTGAAGGGCGTCGAACATGTCCCAATGGGCGGCCTGCCCGCCGATCCGCTCTGCCGCCTTGCAGCCAAGCGCGGCGGTCAACCCATGTGGATAGTCGAACGGGGCGGCGCGCATCGCATCGATATTGACCAGGTCGGGCCGGTCACTGACCTGTCGGCATACTTCCCAGTGACCAAGGATGGTGTCACGCGCCTGCTTGGGCGTGCCCCAGCGGGCGGCCATCTCGGCGCGGCTGGCTTGCAAAACGAAGGTGTGATGGCGCACATCCAGATCAAAAAGGACCGAAAGGTCGCGCATCCGCGATGAGATGTTGAAGCACCAGCAGCATACGACGTCGTGAAAGAAATCGACGGTCAAGGTTGGCATCACGCTGCCTCCTCTTGCAGGTTGGTGCCTGCCAGACGCGCCGCGATGCGGGCGACATGCGCGCCTTGAAATCTTGCGCCAGAAAGGTCTTTTTCAGATGGGCTGCGCGATCCGTCGGCACCGGCAATCGTGCCCGCCCCATAGGGCGCGCCGCCCACGATCTCGTCCGCCGATGTCTGCCCGGCATAGGTATAGGGCATGCCTGCGATCAACATTCCGAAGTGCTGGAGCGGGATCTGCGTGGACAGAAGCGTGGCCTCGTGCCCGCCATGCTGCGAACCTGTCGAGGCGAAAACCGCCGCGACCTTGCCCACCAGCGCGTTGCGCGCCCAAAGCCCGCCCGCCTGATCAAGGAAGGATTTCATCTGGCCAGCCATCATGCCGAACAGGGTTGGCGTGCCGAAGATGATGGCATCGTAATGTTCAAGCTCGGCAGGGGTGGCCAACGGGGTGTCATCAGCGATGAAACCGGCCTGTTGGCGGATGTCTTCGGGCACAGTTTCGGGCACGCGGCGCAGATCGACATGGGTGCCGGTCACGCTGCGCGCGCCGTCTGCCTCGGCCTGCGCCAAGGCGCGGACATGGCCATAGCTGGAATAGTAAAGAACAAGAATACGAGTCATTTTGGGCCTCTTGGGGTTGGATGTTTCCATGCCCAAGAGGATGGGGAGCCTGCGGCGCGGGAATAACCGGGCCGGTTTGACTTCATTCTTTACGTGGGTTGAAGAATGTCAGCCGCCCAAGGCGGCGCGCAAGTGGTCGATAAAGGCCGAGACCTTGGCATCCATCCCAAGCCGCGAGGCCGTGACCGCAAAGATTTCCGGCGCGGGGAGTTCGTGGTCGGGCAGGACGCGCACAAGTTCGCCCCGCGCCTCGGGACCGTTCGAGACGAAATCCGGCAAGGTGCCGATGCCCTGCCCCGCGAGCAGCAGATCACGCAGGGCGAGGCTGTTACCGACACGCACCGGCGGGTCAATCTCAAGCTCTGCCACCCCGTCCGGGCCGGTAAGAGTCCAGTGTGTCAGGTGGTCGGCCAGCAGGAAGCCTATGATCCGGTGATGCGCAATCTCTTCGGGGCTTTGCGGCATACCGTGACGCGCCGCATAGCTTGGCGCGGCAAAGATACGCTGGCGTATGGTTCCGACCTTGCGGGCCACCAGCGCGGAATCCGGCATAGCAGACCGGATGCGGATCGACAGGTCGAAGCCGCCCTCGACCATATCGACCACGCGATCATCCATTGACAAAGTCAGGCGCAGATCCGGGTAGGTTTCCAGAAACTCCGGCAGGAATGGCACGATCACCATCTGCCCGAAAGAGCTGGAGACATTGACGCGCAGATGCCCACGCACGGCGCCCGCCCCTTCACGAATGCGGTTCTCGACGGCGTTCACCGCATCAAGGATACCCATGGTTTCTTCATAATACACCCGCCCTGCATCGGTAAGAGACATGGACCGCGTCGTACGGGTCAACAGAACCGATCCCAAACTTTCTTCGAGAAGCTTCACCTCGCGGCTGAGCAAGGCGGGCGAGACGCCAAGATCCTCGGCCGCACGAGCAAAGCTGCCGCGTTCGACGATGCGGCGAAAGGCGTTCATGACGGAAAGTTTGTCCAAATCCGGCCCCTGTCAGGTCATCGCGCCCCCCCAGTGGGGTACGCCCACTGACGGTAGCACGGGGGCGCCCCCGCTGCGAAGGGGGGATCGGCGCGCGCCTAGACGGACACGAAGCGCATGACCTCGTCCTTGGCAAGGTCGCCCTTGGCCCCTTCCAGCACGACTTCGCCCCGACGCATAACTACGAACTGGTCGGCAAGGTCATAGGCGAACTCGAAATACTGCTCGACAAGAACGATCGCCATATCGCCCTTGTCACGCAGCAGTTTGATGACCTTGCCGATCTGCTGGATGATGTTGGGCTGGATGCCCTCGGTCGGTTCGTCCAACAGCAACAGGCGGGGCTTCGTGATCAGTGCCCGCGCAATGGCGAGTTGTTGCTGCTGCCCGCCGGACAGGTCACCCCCGCGCCGATGCAGGAAATCCTTGAGAATGGGAAACAGGTCGTAAATTTCGTCAGGGATGAAGTGCTGATCCGCAGGCAGGCAGGCGAAGCCGGTTTCAAGGTTCTCGCGCACGGTCAGCAGCGGGAAAATTTCGCGGCCTTGCGGAACATAGGCGATCCCCTTCTTGGCAAGGACATGTGACGGCAGGACGTTCAGGTTTTCGCCATTGAGCGTCATCGTCCCGCCCGAGCGGGGATGCGCGCCGGCAATCGCCTTGAGCAGGCTGGTCTTGCCAACCCCGTTGGTGCCCATGACACAGGTCACGTCGCCCTGTTTCGCCTCGAGCGAGATACCGTTCAGGATTTGGGAATGCCCGTAATGCAGGGTCAGGTCGTCAAGTGTCAGCATCTTATCGCCCCAGATAAACGTCGATCACGTCCTGGTTGGACGTCACATGGTCGAGACTGCCTTCGGCCAGAACAGCCCCTTCGTGCAGCACTGTCACCTTGCAGTTCAGGCGACGGACAAATTCCATGTCATGTTCCACCACGACCACGGCACGGGTTTTCGCGGCTTCGACCAAAAGGTCGGTTGTATGTTCCCGCTCGGCCAGCGTCATGCCGGCGGCGGGTTCGTCCACCAATAACAGCCGCGGTTCCTGTGCCAGCAACATGCCGATTTCGAGCCATTGTTTCTGACCGTGGCTCAGTTCGCCCGATTTGCAGGTCAGTTCCTCTTTGAGGCCGATTTCCTCGGCCAGCGCGGCCACTTTGTCGAGGTCTTCGACGGTGGGGCGATAGCCCAGAACGGAAAACCAGCTGCGCGGCTTTTTCAGCGCCATAAGCAGGTTTTCCTGCACCGACTGATCCTCGAACACGGTGGGTTTCTGGAACTTCCGCCCGATCCCGGCCTGCGCGATCCTGGCCTCGTTCATCTTGAGAAGCGAGACGGATTTATCGCCCCAGATCACGCGCCCTTCGTCGGGGCGTGTCTTGCCCGTGACAATATCCATGAAGGTCGTCTTGCCTGCACCGTTCGGGCCGATAATGGCGCGCAGTTCGGCACTGCCGATCTGGAACGACAGGTTGTTGATGGCGCGGAACCCGTCAAAGGTGACGGACACGCCGGATACTTCGAGAAGGGTGCTCATTCGCTGGCCTCCTGTTCGCGCAATGCGCCGTCATCCGGGCCAAGATCGGCGCCATGGCGGCTGGGGGATTTCCGTTCGGTCCACAGATCGACCAGCCCGCCCATGCCCTTGGGGGCGAACAGCGTGACCGCGACAAAGGACAGCCCCAGCAGCACCAGCCACCAGTCGACCCATTTGATAGTGTAGAAGCCCAGCGGAATGTCGGGGGCCTGCCCGCCGGTGAACCATGTGGACAAAAGGCTGACGAAAGCCGCGCCAATGACGGCACCATAAAGACGCCCACGCCCGCCGATGGCCACCCAGACGGCCAGATAGATCGACGCGATCGGGGCGATTTCCGCCGGATTGATGATTCCCGCCTGCGGATAGTAAAGCGCGCCTGCGATGGCCGCGATACAGGCGGTCAGGGTGAAAATCACGAGCTTGTAAGTCTCGACCGAATACCCAAGGAAGCGCACGCGGGCCTCGTTGTCGCGGATGCCGCGGATGACCGAGCCGAATTTGCCCGAGACGATCCACGCGGCCAACAGGTATCCTGCGCCCAGCGCGAAAGCCGAAGCCCAGAGGAACCAGAGCGACACCACGTCCTGCGACGCGGTCACGCCGGGCAGGTTCTGAAGGCCCGACAGGCCGTTATTGCCGCGCAAGCCGCTGTCATTCTGGAACAGGTACAGCGCGAGAGCGAGCGTCATGGCCTGCGTCAGGATCGACAGGTACACGCCGGTGACGCGACTGCGGAAAGCCAGCCAGCCAAAAACCAGCGCCAAAAGGCCGGGTACCAAGACCACCAGCGCGAGTTGCAAAACCAGACTGTCGGCAAAGGCCCAGACCATTGGAAATTCGCTGCTACCAACGACGCCGAAGATCTGATTGCCGATGGCATCGACGATCTCGGCATCGGTCGGCGGGATATCCGCGCTGGACAGGGAATCGACCACGATCAGGCGGGTGCGCTCGTACATGAGCCACATGCCGATCATGTACCCGCCCAGCCCAAAGAAGGCGAAATGCCCTAGACTTAGGATGCCGGTGAAGCCCCAGATCAGGTCCATTGCGACGGCGATGAGGCAGAGGCACAGGGTCTTGCCCAGCGTCTTGATGAAACTGGTCGAGATGAACCCGATGCCAAAGCCCTCGGACAGGACCGTCACAGTGATGGTGAACAGCGCGAGGATCGCGAGGAAGATCAGGACCGAAGGGTTCTTGGCAATGAAAGAACGTTCCATGGATCAATCCCCCGCCGCGCGGCCTTTGAGGGCGACGATGCCCCTTGGCCGGAATTGAATGAAGATGATGATAAAGACGATCATATAGGTCTGCGCTGCCAGCGTGTTGGACGGGTTCAGCCATTCGATGCCTTTTTGCAGGAAGCCAATCATCGTGGCGCCCGCCAGTGTGCCCCAGATGTTGCCGACACCGCCGACAACAACGGTCATGAAGCTTTGCACGATATAGTCGCTGCCCAGTTCGGACGTGACCTTGGCAAAGAGGCCGATCGCGACCCCTGCAATGCCCGCGATCCCCGAGCCAAGCCCGAAGGTGAGCATGTTCACGCGACCGGGGTTTATCCCCATCGAGGACGCCATGCGCGGGTTCTGCGTCACCGCGCGAGTTTCCAGGCCAAGGCGCGTACGTTTCATGATGAATAGGAACACCCCGAGGAAAATCAGTGCGAGGAAGAAAATCGCGATGCGGATATAGCTGATCGAAACCACGTCATTGATGACCCATGCCCCATCCAGCCAACCGGGGGCGGTCAGCGGGCGGGCCTGTGTGCCAAAGATGTTCTTGGCGATCTGTTGCAGCGCAATGGAAATGCCAAAGGTCGCCAGCAGGGTTTCCAGTGGGCGGTTGTACAGCCAGCGGATCACAAGGCGCTCCATCGCGACACCGGCGGCAAAGGTCACCGCAAAGGCCAGCGGGATCGCCACGAGGATCGACACGGTGTGATCGGGGATGATCTGTTGCACCACATAGCCGGTATAAGCGCCCATCATGATGAATTCGCCATGCGCCATGTTGATGACACCCATCACGCCAAAGGTGATGGCAAGGCCAATTGCCGCCAGAAAATAGATCGACGCAAGCGACATGGCATCCAGCGTCAGGTCCAGCGTCTGGTTGATCCCGACATTCAGAGAGATGTCCTTCATCGCATCCTCGGCGGCATTGGTCACTTCGCGAGACGGTTCGGAATAGGCGTCAAAGAATACGTGGTTGGCCAGGGCCTGTTCGACATCCGCCTCGCTGACGAGGGGCGGCACCTTGCCTGCCTCGGCCAGAACTTCGTAGACGCTCTGGCGGGCCGCTTCGGTATTCAGCAACGCGGCCGGTGTGCCACCGACGGTGCCGTTGTCGATATTGGCGGCAAGGGCCGCGCGCATGTCGTCCGCCGTCACGATGGCGGGCGCACGGTTGGTTTCGACCAGCAGGGCATAGGCTTCGGCCTTGGGAAAGCCGTCGTCGCCGGGGGTGAGCGTCCGGGCGATATTCACGCCCTCGGGCAGGGTCAGTGCAGCCATGCGCGTAGTGACAAGCAACGGGTTCAGTGTGGCACGCACGTCAACGCCCAGATCACCGGACATATCACTGATCGCGGCGACGCGCGCACCGGTGTCGGGGTCATAGCCAATGGTCAGCAACCGTTCGAGCCGCAGTTTCTGGGCCTTGAGATCCGGGTCGGATTCGCCCGCGATCGAGGCACGCAACGGTTGCAGCAGCGCGGCCTCGGGGTCGCGCTGGATGGAGGTCAGGGCGTCCTGCCTCTTGGTCCTGTCGGGGTCCGACAGTTGGAACTGCACCAGGGCGGTGCCGATCATGGCGCGGATGCCGCTGTTGGGTTTGAGTTGTTTCAGCTCGGATTTCTCGTAACGGCCGATGGTTTCGCCCGTGTCGAAATCGGTCAGGTCATAGGTCTTGCCCGCCCCCTTTTCGCCGATGAAGAACAGACCGTCCGACTTGCGCATCCACATGTTTTTGGCCGCCCAGGTTTCCAGAACCTGTTGGGCCTGCGGCAGGCCACTGTTTGCGATGGCGTCAATGGCGGGCGCGATGGTCTTGCGCGAGCTTTTGACGATCACGGCCTGGTGTTCCTGTAGCAGAGGCTGGATCGCCGTTTCCTGTGCGGTCACGCTCAGGCACGACAAAACAAGCGCGAGAAACGCGAGGACAAGCTGTCTCATTTGGGGGCTTCCGTGCTGGGGGGAAAGGGGCCAAGTGGCCCCTTTCGCCTGTTCGTGGATTAGTAGTTCGACAGGGTTTGCACGCAGGTCTTGGTTTCGGTGTTGTACATCCCGCAACCAAGATCTTTCCAGTCGGAGACCAGAACCGCCGATTCCGGCAGGAAGTCGGTCCAGGCATCGCCCGGCACTTCTTCGGTCTGGCTGATGATGTCGAACTGACCGTCTTCCTGAATTTCACCGATCAGGACCGGCTTGGCCAGGTGGTGGTTCGGCAGCATCACGGCGGTGCCGCCGGTCAGGTTCGGGAATTCCTGCCCATACATGGCGGTGCGCACGGCGTCGACATCCGTGGTGCCAGCCGCAGTGGCCGCGTTCACCCACATGTTGAAGCCGATATAATGCGCTTCCATCGGATCGTTGGTGACGCGGTCTTCGCCCATCGTGGCTTTCCAGGTTTTCACGAACTCGGCGTTCACGTCGGTATCAGCCGATTGGAAATAGTTCCACGCCGCGAGGTGCCCAACAAGGTTCGAGGTGTCCAGACCAGCCAGTTCTTCTTCACCCACCGAGAAGGCCACGACCGGAATATCGTCCGCCGAAACGCCCGCGGCAGCCAGTTCCTTGTAGAAGCCGATGTTGGCGTCGCCGTTGATGGTCGAGATTACACCGACCTTCTTGCCGTCTGCGCCCAGCGCAACGACGTCAGCCACGATCTTGGACCAATCCGAATGGCCGAAGGGCGTGTAGTTCACAAAGATGTCTTCATCCGCGATACCTTTGCCCTTGAGATAGCTCTCGAGGATGTTGTTGGTGGTGCGGGGGTAGACATAGTCTGTGCCGAGCAGAGCAAATTTCTCGACACCCAGTTCCTCGAGGAAATAATCCGTGGCCGGGATCGCCTGCTGGTTTGGGGCGGCACCGGTGTAGAATACGTTTTTCGAGCTTTCTTCGCCTTCATACTGAACCGGATAGAATAGCAGGCCGTTCAGTTCCTCGATCACGGGCAGAACCGATTTGCGCGACACCGAGGTCCAGTTGCCGAATATCACGTCGACCTCGTGTACGGTCAGAAGCTCGCGCGCCTTTTCGGCAAACAGCGGCCAGTCCGAGGCCGGGTCGACAACAACCGCTTCGAGTTCACAGCCCAGAAGGCCGCCTTTGGCGTTCTGTTGATCAATCAGCATCACCATCGTGTCTTTCAGCGTGGTTTCCGAAATCGCCATCGTGCCCGACAGAGAGTGCAGAACGCCGACCTTGGTGGTGCAGTCCGCTGCCATGGCGGCACCAGCGAGTGACGCGAAAACAACCGATCCGGCGAGTGTGGATTTGAGCAGATTCATCTTTTCCTCCTTGCAGAGTTGCAGGGGAGGGCCTTGCGCTTTGCACCGCGTTTCCCTTACCTGACTCTGCAACATTCATTGTTGCAATCCGTGTGGCGGCCTTTGCGAGGTTCCAAATCGATTGGTCGCCACACACCCGCTTTCCTGATTTTGCATCCTGGCGAGTGACCACAGCGTTTCTGCAATGCAGCACGGATAGCAAACGCAGGGCGGGAGTTTTTGCCAACCCCACCCCGTATAGATTAATTTTTGAGCGATTATTTCGGTGTTCGCCCATTTTTTAATCTAGCGACCCCGAAATTACATTCTGCACCCGCACTCAGAATGGCATTTCAGACCGCGTGATGACCAAAAAGAGGGCAAGCAAAAATCCGGAGTCGCCCCATCACCCTGACCACCCACATATCCCCTGACCCGCTGCAACGCGGCCAGCCCCGTGCGATCGGAGAGGCCAAATTGGTCGTCAAAGCACGCAAGGGGCGCACGGTGCTTGGTGACTTTCGCCAGTCGGGGTCTTTGAAATGCCTGTTTCCGCGCCTGCCGCGGGGGGCGTTCGAGACCGTACTGGTCAACACAGCCGGGGGCGTGACGGGGGGCGACCACTTCAACCTTTCAGCACTTGCCCGACCGGACACAGCCCTGACCCTGACCACGCAAGCCTGTGAAAGAGCGTATCGGGCACAGCCCGGCCAGACCGGCACGGTGCGCACCCATCTGCGTGTGGGCCCGCAGGCACGTATCAATTGGCTGCCGCAGGAAACGATCCTGTTCAACGGCTCGGCGCTTGACCGCAAACTGACGGTGGAACTGGCGCAGGGTGCCTCTTTCCTGATGGTCGAACCGATGATTTTCGGGCGCGCGGCCATGGGCGAAACACTCGCGCAGGCGCATCTGAACGACCGGGTCGACATACGACGGGAGGGGGTGCCGCTTTATCTCGACGTGACCCGGCTGCATGGCGACGTCGCCCAGCAGCTGGCACGCCCCGCCACGGGAAACGGCGCAGGCGCCATGGCCTCGGTGGTGCTTGTCTCGGATCTCGCCGAGGCGCGTCTGGATGAGGTGCGCAACCTGCTGCCCGACACCGCGGGCGCCAGCCTGTTACGACCCGACGTAATGGTTCTGCGCCTGCTGGCGCAGGACGGCTTTGCCCTGCGCAAGACACTTGTTCCGGCGCTGTCGCTACTGAACGGCGCCCCCCTCCCACGATGCTGGATGATCTGACATGAACCTGACCCCCAGAGAAAAAGACAAACTGCTGATCGCCATGGCGGCCGAGATTGCCCGCAAACGGCTCGTCCGTGGCGTCAAGCTGAACCACCCCGAAGCAATCGCGTTAATCACGGATGCGGTGGTCGAAGGTGCGCGCGACGGGCGGTCCGTGGCCGACCTGATGGAGGCCGGCGCGCAGGTTATTACGGTCGAAGACTGTATGGAGGGCATCCCCGAGATGATCCACGAAGTGCAGGTCGAAGCCACCTTTCCCGACGGCACCAAGCTCGTCACCGTTCACAACCCGATCCGCTGAGGAGACCCCGATATGAAACACCTTATGCCTGCTGCTGTCGTTCTTTTTGCCGTCCCCGCCTTTGCGCACGAGGGCGCGCATATGCACCCGCATGGGAATGATCCCTCGTGGGCTGCGCTAATGGTGGCGCTACTGGTCGGGGCGGGGGCCGCCACTTTTCTGTGGAGTCGCAACAAATGATTCCCGGAGAACTTTTTCCGGCCGAGGGCACCCTTGAGTTGAATGAAGGGCGCGCAGTGACCACGTTGATGGTGGCCAATACCGGCGACCGCCCCGTGCAGGTCGGCAGCCATTATCACTTTGCCGAAGCCAACAGCGCGCTGGATTTTGACCGCGCTGCCGCCCGTGGTCAGCGGCTTGACATTGCGGCGGGCACAGCCGTGCGGTTCGAACCCGGCCAGCGGCGCGAGGTCAACCTTGTGCCGATTTCGGGCGCACGCCGTATCTTCGGATTTAACCAAAAGGTCATGGGGGACCTCTGATGCCCAGCCATATTTCCCGCGCAGACTATGCCGCCATGTTCGGCCCTACCACCGGCGACCGGATGCGTCTGGCCGACACCGACCTGATCATCGAGGTCGAACGCGATCTGACTGCCGAATTGGCAGGGGCCACACAGACCGGCGGATCCGGATCAAACGCCACGCTCTATGGCGAAGAGGTCAAGTTCGGCGGCGGCAAGGTGATCCGTGACGGTATGGGACAGGCCCAGACCACGCGCGCCGAGGGGGCCGTTGATACGGTGATTACCAACGCGCTGATCGTGGATCATTCCGGTATTTACAAGGCCGACGTGGGCCTCAGGGACGGGCGCATCGCAAAGATCGGCAAGGCGGGCAATCCCGACACGCAACCCGGTGTGAATATCATCGTCGGCCCCGGCACCGAGGCCATTGCAGGCGAAGGTCGCATCCTGACCGCAGGCGGGTTTGACAGCCACATCCACTACATCTGCCCGCAACAGATCGAGGATGCGCTGCATTCGGGCCTGACCACCATGCTGGGTGGTGGCACCGGTCCAGCGCACGGCACGTTGGCGACAACCTGCACCCCCGGCCCCTGGCATATCGGGCGGATGCTGCAATCGGCGGATGCGTTCCCGATGAACCTCGCTTTTGCGGGTAAAGGCAATGCCTCGCTTCCTGCCGCGCTGGAGGAACAGGTCAAGGCCGGTGCCTGCGCGTTGAAACTGCACGAAGACTGGGGCACGACGCCGGGCGCGATTGACTGCTGCCTGTCGGTGGCGGACGCGATGGACGTGCAGGTGATGATTCACACGGATACGCTCAACGAATCCGGGTTCGTGGAAAACACTGTTGCCGCCATGAAGGGCCGCACAATCCACGCCTTCCACACCGAAGGCGCAGGCGGGGGCCATGCGCCGGACATCATCAAGATCTGTGGCGAAGAACATGTTTTGCCGTCGTCCACCAATCCGACCCGCCCCTTCACGGTCAACACCGTGGACGAGCATCTGGATATGCTGATGGTATGTCACCATCTCGACAAATCCATCCCCGAGGACGTGGCCTTTGCCGAAAGCCGCATCCGGCGTGAAACGATTGCCGCCGAAGATATCCTGCACGACATGGGCGCGTTTTCGATCATCGCCAGCGACAGTCAGGCAATGGGACGCGTGGGCGAGGTTCTGATCCGCACATGGCAGACCGCCGACAAAATGAAGAAACAGCGCGGGCGGCTGTCCGAGGAAATCGGCGACAACGACAATTACCGTGTCCGCCGTTATATCGCGAAATACACTATCAACCCCGCCATCGCGCATGGCATCAGCCATGAGATCGGCAGCATCGAGGAAGGCAAACGCGCCGATCTGGTGCTGTGGAACCCGGCCTTCTTCGGAGTGAAGCCCGAAATGGTCCTGCTGGGCGGCACCATCGCCATGGCGCAGATGGGCGACCCGAACGCGTCGATCCCGACGCCGCAACCGGTTTATAGCCGCCCGATGTTCGGGGCCTATGGTCGCTCGGTCGAAAACTCGGCCGTGACCTTTGTCAGCGCCGCCGCACAGGCCGAGGGGTTACGCGATCAGTTGGGCCTGGCGAAACAAACCGTCGCTGTCGACAATACGCGCAGGATCGGCAAATCGGATCTGATCCTGAACAACGCCGCGCCGGAAATCGAAGTGAACCCCGAAACCTATGAAGTGCGCGCCGATGGCGAATTGCTGACCTGTCAGCCCGCCGAGGTTCTGCCGATGGCGCAGCGCTATTTCATGTTCTGAGGCAAAGACAATGACACAAGCAATTGCACGCACCTATCACGCGCACGCGCACAAGGACCTCGCCACGCAGGTGGCGCTGGACTATGAGGCGCGGTTTCTGCGCCGCAAGGTGCTGACTACGGATGACGGGCAGTCGGTTCTGGTGGATCTGCCAAAGACAACCTCGCTGGATCATGGCGGGGTGCTGATTCTCGAAGATGGCCGAGAGGTCGGTATCGTTGCCGCACCCGAAGAGTTGCTGGAAGTCACCGGCGAACACCTGCCGCGATTGGCGTGGCATATCGGCAACCGGCATACCCCCTGTCAGATCGAGGAAACCCGCCTGCTGATCCAGCGCGATCATGTGATCCGCGACATGCTGGACAAGATCGGCGCCACCGTGCGCGAAGTGGTGGAGCCGTTCACCCCAGAAGGCGGGGCCTATGGCCACGGACGAACACATGGCCACAGCCACTGAGATCCTGACGCTGACGCAATGGTTTTCGCCCGCCTATCCGGTGGGGGCCTTTGCCTATTCGCATGGGCTGGAATGGGCCGTGGAGAGTGATCAAGTGACGGATGCGGCCAGTTGCAAAGCGTGGGTTACGGACGTGCTGCGTGATGGCGCAGCGCGCAACGACGTGATCCTGATGGCCGAGGCGTATCGCGCTGACAATCCGCAAGCCGTGGATGCCATCGTGCGCGCGCTCGCGTCCTCGAAAGAGCGGCTGATGGAGACCCGTTTGCAGGGTGAGGCGTTTTGCGCGGCAACGTCAGCGATTTGGGCAAGGGACCTTTCCGGGCTCACCTATCCAGTGGCCATGGGGCATGCGGCACGGTTGGAAAACCTGTCTCTGGAATTGACCGCACAGATGTACCTGCAAGCCTTCATGAGCAACTTGATCGCGGCGGCGATGCGGCTGGTGCCTCTAGGCCAGACCGAAGGACAACAGGTGATCCGGGATCTCACTCCCCTTTGTGCCGAGATCGCCAGCAAGGCCATCGGGCAGAGGCTGGACGATCTGGGCAGCGCGGCCTTTCTGGCGGATATCGCAGCCATGAAACATGAAACCCAATATTCAAGGATTTTCCGCACATGAGCGAGATGAACGGACCTTTGCGTGTCGGGATCGGCGGCCCCGTCGGTGCTGGCAAGACCACCCTGACCGCTGCGCTGAGCGAGGCGCTGAAAGACATCTATTCGATCGGTGTGATCACTAACGACATCTACACACAGGAAGATGCCGAGGCCCTGATGCGGATGCAGATTCTGCCACAGGATCGCATTATCGGCGTTGAAACCGGCGGCTGCCCCCATACCGCAATTCGCGAGGATGCCTCGATCAATCTGGCTGCGGTGGCCGAGATGCAGGACCGCCACCCAGACGTCGAACTCGTGCTGATCGAAAGCGGCGGGGATAACCTGTCTGCCACCTTCAGCCCCGAACTGGCCGATGTGACAATCTATGTGATTGATACGGCGGCGGGCGAGGAAATCCCGCGCAAAGGGGGGCCGGCGATCACCAAGTCGGATATCCTGATCATCAACAAGACCGATCTGGCGCCCTATGTCGGGGCCAGCCTTGAAGTCATGGAACGAGATGCCGCCCGCATGCGCAAAGGCCGCCCCTTTGTCTTTGCCGCCATGCGCCATCGTGAAGGCGTCGACAAGATCATCAGTCTTTTGCAGCAGATCGGCGGGCTGCGGGTGCCGGAACCTGCCTGACGCCCATCCCTCAAATGGGTTTGCGTGTTCCCGCGGCATCTCTATGAAGGGAACATGCACAGCCTGATCATTCATATGCCCGGGTCGACCGAGCGCCGCGCAAATGTCGACACCCTGTTGGCCACATTGCCCAACGCCGAGATCGTCGATGCGGTGGATGGGCGCCTGCCCGAAGTTCAGGCCGCGACACCGATTGTGGCGGGCACATTGTACCGACCATGTTATCCTTTTCCGCTGAAAGGCGGCGAGGTGGGGTGTTTCCTGAGCCATCGCAAATGCTGGCAAAAGATCGTGGACGAGGATTGGGACGCAGCGCTTATCGCCGAGGATGATCTGGCCATCGACCCCGAGGTGTTGCCTGCACTTCTGCGTCTTGTGGGGCGCAATGCAACGCCCGAGTCATTTATCCGCATCCCGCCAAAAGACCGCGAACCTCTGACCACAGTCATTGACCGCGAAGGGGATCTGGCCCTTTTTACTCCGCGCCGGATTGGTCTTCAGACGACGGCTCAGGTGGTGGGACGGATTGCAGCCAAACGCCTGCTGGCCGCAACCGAGACACTGGACCGCCCAGTTGACAGCTTCCTTCAGATGCACTGGGTCAGCGGGCAACCGGTTCAGACCATTCTTCCCAACGGGGCGCGTGAACTGGTGTTTGGCGGGGGATCCACCGTGCAACAAAAATCGGGCAACCTGCCGCAAAAGCTGTTGCGCGAATTTCACCGCGCCCGCTATCGCGCAGCCGTCAAGCGTCACCCCCAAACGTGAAAAAGAGGCGGGACACCCCGCCTCTTTCGATTTGTCATTCAAAACGGGCCCAATACCCGGACGCACAGCGGCTTAGCTGGGGTCGCTGATGAAGCGCAGATAAGGCAGCTTTGCGTCGATCTCGCCGAACTTTTCCTTGGCGGCGGCGTCGTCCAGCGTCAGGGCAACAATCACGTCCTGCCCTTTGACCCAGTTCGCAGGTGTCGCGATCGGCGCCCCATAAGTGGATTGCAGACCGTCCAGCGCACGCACAACCTCGGCAAAGTTGCGACCGACGGACATCGGGTAGGTCATGATCAGCTGGACCTTTTTGTCCGGTGAAATGATGAAGACAGAACGCACCGAGGCGCTATCTGCGGCAGTCCGCCCGTCGGGCAGGTACGCCTCGGCCGGCAGCATGTCGAACAGCTTGGACACTTCAAGCGATTCGTCGGCAATGATCGGGAACCCGGCCTTGGCGCCGGCAAAGCCCTCGATATCGTTTTTCCAAGCAACATGTTCCTCGGCGCCGTCGACGGACAGGCCGATGACCTTGGTATTGCGCTTGGCCCATTCATCCGCCAACTGCGCCACGGCGCCGAATTCGGTGGTGCAGACAGGGGTAAAATCCTTGGGGTGCGAGAACAGGATGGCCCAGCTGTCGCCAATCCAGTCATGGAAGGTGATCGTGCCCTGATCCGTTTCAGCGGTAAAATTCGGGACGATGTCGTTGATACGCAAACCCATCTTATGCTCCTTCAAAGCGTTGGTTTATATTCTGCAATTTAGATACATTCCAAACTTACCTTTGCAAGAGGCCGCACCACAGATTTTTCGGTTGGGACCGAATGTCGCGATATTGACGGCACCGCATAATTTGATCAAATTACAAGTGACGCCGCGACACGCACCCCAAGGGTGATCTTGCGGGACTCGGATCGCACTGACACAGTGCTTGGAAATTCTCGGAGGAAGACCATGATTGAGAAACGCCAGTTTTACATCAACGGGGAATGGGTTGATCCCGTTTCGCCGCATGACATGGATGTGATCGACCCGGCCACGGAAGAAGTCTGTGCTGTGATCTCGCTCGGTGATCAGGCCGACACCGACGCCGCCGTTGCAGCGGCCAATGCCGCGTTCCCCGGCTGGGCCGACACCCCGCTGGAAGAACGCATTGCACTGATCCGCGAGCTGGGCGAGATCTATACCGCCCGCAAAGAAGAAATGGGCGAAGCGATCCGTATGGAAATGGGCGCGCCCAAGGATCTCGCACACAATAACCAGTGGGGTGCAGGCAGCTGGCACCTCAACGGGTTCCTTGATGCGCTAGAAGGCTTCGAGTTCGAAAAACCCTATAAAGGCAAAGACCGGATGCGGCTTGAACCGATTGGCGTCTGCGGTCTGATCACACCGTGGAACTGGCCCATGAACCAGGTTGTGCTCAAGGCCATTCCCGCGATGGCGGTGGGCTGCACCATGGTTCTGAAACCGTCCGAAATCGCACCGCTGTCGTCGCTCTTGTTTGCCGAGATGGTGGACGAAGCCGGGTTCCCGAAAGGGGTGTTCAACCTCGTCAACGGGGATGGCGTGGGCGTCGGCTCGCAACTGTCGTCGCATCCGGATGTGGACATGATTTCTTTCACAGGCTCGACCCGCGCCGGCATCGCCATTTCCAAGGCGGCGGCGGACACGCTCAAGCGTGTCAGCCTTGAACTGGGTGGCAAAGGCGCGAATGTCATTTTCGCGGATGCCGACGAAAAGGCCGTCAAACGTGGTGTGATCCACTGTATGCAGAACTCGGGCCAGTCCTGTAACGCCCCGACTCGCATGATGGTGGAACGGTCGCGCTATGCGCAGGCCCTTGAAGAGGCCAAGGCTGCCGCCGAAGCAACGCAGGTCGGCCCGACCACAGAAAGTGGTCGCCATATCGGCCCGGTCGTTTCGGAACTGCAATACAACAAGATTCAGGACCTGATCGAAATCGGCATCAAGGAAGGCGCAACCCTTCTGGCCGGGGGTCTTGGGCGCCCCGAAGGCGTGAACAAAGGTTACTACGTGCGCCCCACCGTGTTTGCCGATGTGACGCCGGACATGACCATTTACCGCGAGGAAATCTTTGGTCCGGTCCTGTCGATCATGCCCTTTGACACCGAAGAGCAAGCGATCGAAATGGCCAATGACACCGTGTATGGCCTGACCAACTATATCCAGACGCAAGATGACGACAAACGCCTGCGCGTGGCCCGTAAGGTCCGTTCCGGCATGGTCGAGACCAACGGCATCGGACGCCAGAACGGCTCGCCCTTCGGGGGTTACAAACAGTCGGGCAACGGGCGTGAAGGTGGCGCCTGGGGCATCGAGGAATTCTGCGAGGTCAAGGCGATCTCGGGCGTTCCGATGGAGTGATCCACACCGCATACCAAAAAAGAAGCGCCAGAGCCCTGCTCTGGCGTTTTTCTATTCCAAGGGCCGAGGTGTCAGACCCCGAGACCCTTTTTGTGCCATTCTTCCCAGATAAAGGGATAGCACCACACACAGTCATGCGTCCTTGAAAGCGCCTCGCGGATCTCGTCACGACGGGCGCGGTCATCTTCGGTGAATTTGTGAAACTGCACAGTGATCCGGTCGATCCGGTCAATCAGCCCGTCCTCGATCAAGGCAGGCAGAAGGTCGTATTCTCCGCCCTCGATATTCACCTTCATCACCGCCACATGATCAAGGCCATTTTCTTCGAACACAGGTCCCACGGCGCGCACCTGCCCCGTCACGCTGGGACCGTCGCCGACGAGGGCCGAGGACGCATCGCCATCATCCGACAGGTCCATCTCCCCGTCTGCATGGCCAATTGCATAGGGGTGGATCACCACATCCTCTTGCCCCGCAAAGCGGGCCTTCAGGTCTTTGGCAAATGACGGGTGCAGTTCAAACACCTCGACCCGCACCGCATAGCGGCGGCGCATCATCTCGGCCCACTCCCCGTGGAACCCGCCGACATCCAGCACGGTTTGCCCGGTCAAAAGGCCGGTATAGGCCCCCGGCGTGCCCTTGCCATGCGCCCTGCGGAAGTTCTTGTAGTCACGTCTGAAAGCGCGGTAGGCCGGGTCTGTCAGGATCCGCCAAAATTTGCTGAGCTCACTGCGGACACTCATTGCGATCCTCGCATTTCTACCTCGCCTTTCGTGCAAGCACTCTGTAATCAGTTCCCTATACGCGAGAAGAAAGCGGGCGAAAATGATCATTGCAAGACTCTTCGGCGGTCTGGGGAACCAGATGTTCCAATATGCCGCAGGAAAGGCTCTGGCCGAACGGCTGGGCGTCGACCTAGCCCTGGATTGCCGCGTGATTGACCACCGTGGGACGCGACGCCTGACAGAAGTATTCGATCTCGACATCGTGGCACCCGAAAACCTGCCGCCCGCAAAACATGAAAGCCTTCTGGGCTATGGTCTGTGGCGCATGATGGGCCGTGCGCCCCGGTTCCGGCGTGAAAACGGCCTTGGCTACAATCCCGCATTCGAACGCTTGGAAGATGGCTGCTATCTGCACGGCTATTGGCAGACCGAACGGTATTTTGCGCCCATCGCGGATCACCTGCGCAAGGTATTCCGTCCTGTCCCCGCGCCATCTCCGGAAAACGCCGCGATGGCTGACCGCATTCGTGCCTGCACCTCGGTGTCGCTGCATGTGCGGCGCGGCGATTACCTTGCGCTAGGGGCGCATGGGGTCTGTGACGAGGCTTATTACCACGCCGCCCTGCAGCAGATCGCCCCGCAACTCGACGCGGACCCGACCGTGTTCGTGTTCTCTGACGATCCGCAATGGGCCAAGGACAACCTGCCCCTGCCCTTTGAAAAGGTGGTGGTCGACCTGAACGGTCCTGCCACCGACTACGATGACCTGCGCCTGATGAGCCTGTGTTCGCACAACATCATCGCGAACAGTTCGTTTTCGTGGTGGGGCGCATGGCTGAATGACAATCCCGACAAGATCGTGACCGCACCTGCAACATGGTTTGCGGACGCCAAGATGCACAACCCCGATATCCTGCCGGAAGGCTGGCACCCCATCACCGCCTGACCACACGTCTTTTTCTTGGGTCAAATACCTCGGGGTGAATTGACGCCACCGGCGTCAAAAGGGGCAGCGCCCCTCAGAACGGCGCCTTGGCCCGAAACGCCATGCCCCGACCGCTTTCCGGGTGGTTCAGGCGCAACTCCTCTGAATGCAGCATCAACCGATCATACCCGTCCCGCTCCTGACCCTCTGCATAAAGCGGGTCACCAAGGATGACATGCCCCAGCGCCAGCATATGCACGCGCAACTGATGGCTGCGTCCGGTCTTGGGCATCAGGCGCACACGGGTTTCGCTCTCGCCATGTTTCAACACCCGCCAGTCAGTCACCGCAGGCTTGCCGTTTTCGTGATCCACCATCTGGCGCGGGCGGTTGGGCCAGTCGACGATCAGCGGCAGGTCAACCGTGCCGGTTTTGGGCTCAAGGTGTCCCGCCACACGCGCAACATAGGTCTTCCGCGTGGTGCGTTTTTCAAACTGCATCGACAGGTTGCGCTGCGCATGCGGCGTCAATCCAAACACCATCACCCCCGAGGTATCCCGATCCAGACGATGCACCAGCAACGCCGTGGGAAAGGCCGCCTGTACGCGGGTCAGCAGGCAATCCGCAAGATGCGCGCCACGCCCCGGCACCGACAACAGGCCCGAGGGCTTGTTCACCACGACGATCTCGTGATCTTCATGCAGGATATCCAGCGGGTCCTGCGGCGGGGTGTAGCTGTCGATCTGACTCATGCCGCCTGCAATACGCCTTTGCGAAAGGGGCGGCAACCCGACGTCATGCTTGCGCAAGCGCCTTCAATCGGCAGGCTGAACACAACATGAGGAGGCCGACCATGCACGCAACCATTCAACGCATGACCGAAATTGTCGCATCGGGGGATGACACCAAAATCATTGAAATCCTTGCAGATGACGTGCAATTCATGCCGCCGACCTATTACAAAACCTGGACGGGGGCCGAGCCGACCGCCGCGATCCTTGGCCACGTTGGGCAGATTTTCCAGGATTTCGAATACCGCCGTATCATGGGTGAGGGCAAAGACTGGGCGCTCGAATTCCAGTGCAAGGTTGGCGATCTGGATGCGGTCGGGGTGGACCTGATCACGCTGGATGACGATGGCAAGATTGCAACGTTTGAAGTGGTGATGCGACCCTACAAGACCGTTGGCGCCCTGCGCGATGCCATCATGGCACGCGTGATAACCGATCCGCGTTTCCTGAAGTTCAAGGACGCCCTGCGCTGATCCGCGCTTGGCCGTTTGCCCGGCCTTCGCCCAGCACCACCTGTTTCTGTCATGCCCCTGTCCAAAGACCAGATACTGCGCATTCCCCTGATTCCGGTCTTGGCCGCGCAGGCGCTTTATGTGCGCAGTATCGCGCAGAAATTGCCTGAACCGCCGGGGCCACGACAGGGGCACGCAGGCGCCGGTGAGAAGCTGAGCCTGTTGATCCTCGGGGATTCCTCTGCGGCCGGGGTTGGAGCCTCGACACAGGCAAACGCGCTGAGCGGGCAACTGGTGGAACACCTTTCGCAGCGTTTTGACATGGACTGGCACCTTCTGGCGGAAACCGGTGCCACGACGAAATCGAACCTTGGCAAGCTGCCGGATTTGCCACCGACACGCTTTGAGGTTGCGGTGCTGGTGCACGGGGTCAATGACACGACGCGCCTGACGTCAAAGGCAACCTTCAAAGCGCGGCAAACCCGATTGATGGAACATCTGCGCGCGCAACACGGGACACAACTCTTTGTCCTTTCCGGCCTGCCGCCGATGCACCACTTTCCATTGCTACCCCAGCCCCTGCGCTGGGTGCTGGGGTGTCATGCCGAGCGGCTGGACCGTGCACTGTCCGAGCTGGCCAGGGACCGCGGAGATTGTACGCATCTCGCACTTGATCTGCCGTATGAACCAAGGTTCATAGCACAGGACGGGTTTCACCCCTCGGAAGAGGCATATCGCGAATGGGCGCATCTGGTTGCGGACACTCTTCTCGAATGCCTGTCAGACGAGGCGCAGATGCCCTGCCTTGGGGTCAGACCTTAACCCGCTCAGATTTTGGGTCATACATCGGTTTGAGCGAGGCTTCCGCCTTTACACGCACGCCGCAGACGTCGATTTCATAATCTGATCCCAACACTTCTGCGGCGCTTTCCCCCTCGCAGGGGACATAGCCCATCCCGATCGCCCCACCCAACGTGTGACCGTAATTGCCTGAGGACAGATAGCCCACATATTCGCCGTTTCGCAGGATCGGTTCGTTGTGGAACAAAAGGGGTTCCGGATCGGTCAGCCGGAATTGAACCAGCCGGTTCTTGGGTCCGCTTTCCTTGCGTGTGATGACAGCGGATTTGCCGATAAAGTCGTTGGGCTTGTCCGTTTTTACCGCAAAGCCAAGACCGGCATCGACGACATGATCCTCGCAGGTGATGTCATGCCCGAAATGGCGGAACCCCTTCTCGATGCGGCAACTGTCCATCATATGCATGCCACACAGCTTCAGCCCCATGTCCTGACCTGCTTCGAACAGCGTTTCGAATGCATGACCTGCCATGTCGGACGAGACATAAATTTCCCATCCAAGCTCTCCGACATAGGTGACGCGATGCGCCCGTGCGAGCCCCATGCCCAGTTCGATCTCTTGTGCGGTTCCGAAAGGATTGGTCGCGTTCGAAAAATCCGCAGGCGAGACCGCCTCGAGCAACTTGCGTGAATTGGGACCCATAACGGCCAGAACACCTTCGGCCGCAGTCACATCGGTGATGACGACGTTGAAATTGTTCTTGTGGCGCGCCATCCATGTCTGATCGGCCAGTCGCGTCGCGGCAGGTGTCACGACCAGATAGGCGGTTTCGCTCAATCGCGTGACGGTGACATCGGCCTCGATCCCGCCGCGGTTGTTCAGGAACTGAGTATAGACAATTTTGCCATTCGGCACCGTATAATCGCCGCCACCGATATGATTCATGAAGGCTTCGGCATCCGGCCCCTCGACGCGGATCTTGCCGAAAGACGACATGTCGTACATGCCGACATTCTCGCGCACGGCGCGGTGTTCGGCCGCCGAGTTTTCAAACCAGTTCTGACGTTTCCAGCTGTATTGGTATGCGCGTTCCTGACCTTCGTTTGCGAACCAGTTGGCGCGTTCCCAGCCTGCCAGTTCACCAAAAACGGCACCCTGTTCCCTAAGATGGTGGTGGAAGGGCGTACGCCGCACCCGTCGGGCGGTGGCTTTTTGCCGATAGGGGTAGTGGTCAGCGTAAAGCAGCCCGAGTGTTTCCTTGGAGCGTTCGTACAGGTATTTCTTATTTCCCTGGAACGGCTGCATCCGGCTGATATCGACATCGCCCAGATCAAACGGCTTTTCCCCGCTGTCCATCCACGCGGCAAGCGCCATGCCCGCACCACCCGCGGATTGTATACCGATCGAATTGAACCCTGCGGCGACCCAGACATTGTCCATCTCGGGCGCCAGACCAAGGTGATAGGCATCATCCGGCGTGAACGACTCGGGGCCGTTAAAGAAGGTGTGAATACCCGCCTCGGCCAGCATCGGCATCCTGTTGATCGCATCTTCGAGGATCGGTTCGAAATGGTCGAAGTCCTCGGGCAACTGGTCGAATTCGAAATTTTCGGGGATGCCATCCATGGCCCAGGGTTTCGCATTCGGTTCGAACGCGCCCAGCATCATCTTGCCCGCGTCTTCCTTGTAATAGGCGCACTCATCCGGCACGCGCAGAACTGGCAATGGCTTCAAGCCCTCGATGGGTTCGGACACGATATAGAAATGTTCGCAGGCGTGCAGCGGCACGTTGACCCCGGCCATGCGGCCCACTTCGTGCCCCCACATTCCGGCGCAATTTACGATCATGTCACAGGCGATGTGCCCCGACGCCGATCCATTATCCGCGACCCAGTCCACCCCGGTGACCTTACGGCCCTCCTTGACGATCTCGGTAACCTTGATGCGTTCCTTGACGATGCCACCGCGCTGTCGCGCGCCTTTCGCCAGAGCAAGGGCGATATTCGCCGGGTCCCCCTGCCCGTCCAAAGGCAGGTAAACTGCCCCGACCACCCCCTCAAGGTTCAGGTGTGGGTACATTTCCCTGACACGATCATTCGAGATTTCTTCGACCTCGACCCCGAATGCGCGCGCCATCGCGGCCTGGCGATAGATCTCTTCCTTGCGCTCTTCGGTCAGGGCCACAGTGATCGACCCGACCCGCTTGAACCCGGTCGCCACGCCGGTTTCTTCTTCCAGAGACCCGTAGAGTTCTTGCGAATATTTCGCGAGCTTGGTCATGTTGGCGGTGGCCCGCAATTGGGCGATCAAGCCTGCGGCGTGCCACGTGGTGCCCGAGGTCAGTTGCTTGCGTTCGAGGAGAACCACATCCTGCCAGCCGAGTTTTGTCAGGTGGTAGGCCACCGAACACCCGACCACGCCGCCACCGATAATGACCACGCGGGCCTTGGAAGGAAGATCAGCCATCATGCTCTCCTGCGATCTGATTTAGGGGCACATTTGCACGCCGTCGCCCGGCAAAAGGCGTGAAATGCGCCAGAAAATATGTCGAACTGGACCGGATCACGACACCCGCATCCGTCTTTGTTTGCGCACGGCCAGAGGTGTCACGCCAAAGAAGCTTTTATAAAGGCTGCTGAACCCGCTGCCAAAGCCGCAAGCCAGCCCGACTTCGCGCACACTCATCGTTGTGTTGAGAAGCAGATTGTTGGCCTTGCTCAGGCGCAATTCACGGTAATAGGTGTTTGGCGTCGTATCCAGATAGATGCGAAATTTCCGTTCAAGTGACCGGCTGGACATTCCCAAAAGGCGTACAAGTTCCTGAATCGGCAACGGCTCTTCGATGTTTGCCGCCATCAGCTCAAGACAGTCGTCCAATTCGGCGTCGCCGGTATTCGTGCCCTTGATGCCACTGTAGGGCTGTTGGGTCGAGAAATCGCGAATACGTTCATGCAGCATGATGTCGGCCACCGTCATCTTCGCCGCTGCAGAGACATGCTTCCCGATCAGGGACAATACGATGTCCATCGTCGCCCCCATGCCGGCACAGGTGACAACCTGCCCGTCTTCGACCGCAAAGGCAGATTGCGCATCGAAAACGCCCTGTCGCTCGCGCAGCATCGCACTGTTTTCCCAATGCGTCGTCAGGGATCCATGTCGCGCGCCGTGTTCTGCGATATACCGGCTGGCCGCCTCGGCCAGCAGAAACACCTTGGCGTCGCGAAATGTATAGCGGGCCACATGCCCCCCAACCGAAAGCGCCGGGTTGTCCGCGTCGGAATTACCGATCACGAAAAGATAGGCGACATCGGGCCGGTCCGGCACGGGCGCGGTGTCGACCTTGACACCTGTACGGCTACGTATGGTGCCACCATAGAGAGACCGAAAGGTCCATTGGAACCTTGGTGTGACAGTCACACGGTTGGCGATCATCAGAACGTCGACAACACTGGCCAGTTCCGACAAGACAAAGTCGTCGGCAATCAGGATATCGAAACCAACGGGCCGCCCTGCTGTTTCAAACTCTTGCTGGCGCGACGAAAGCGTCATGGGTCAGACAACCCGATAACCATCGGCGGTCAGGCGACGCGCCAGTTCGGCAATATGCGCGGGTCCGACCTCGCAACAGCCGCCGGTGAAGGTGATGCCTTCGTCCACCCAACCCATCGCAAAGTCGGCGTAGGCTTCGGGCGTAAGGTCCTTGCGCGCCTTGAGTTCTGTCACCGTGCCCCCGATTTCCAACGCATCAATGCCGGTAAAGCCATTCGCATAGGCGCCGACCGGTTTATCGCGTTTCAATAGCGCCGGAAGGTTCGCACTGATGACTTCGGGTTTGGAGCAATTGAGCATCACACCGGCATGCCCCATCCCTTCAAGCGCATCCAGCGCCGCATCAAGACTCTCGCCCGAACGCAAGGTGCCGCTTTGGTCATCCGACAGGGTCATCGCCACCCAGGTGGGCAAACCGGTTTCAACGGCCGCCTGCGTCGCGGCCGTAACTTCGGAAATCGCGGACAGGGTTTCACAAAGAATGATATCACACGCCTCGGCCTGCTCGGCGACGATTTCGCGATAGAGCGGCAGCAGATCGTCATGTGATTTGCTCATGTCCGGACGGTAGGATCCATGCAGCGGCGGCAGGCACCCTGCGATGCGTACGCCTTCAACCCCCACCTCATCCCGCGCGGCCCGGACCAGTTCAATCGCTTTCGCCTGAAGCGACTTGAACAATTCAGGCACGCCTTCCCGTGCCAACCGTTCCGGCGTCGAGGCATAGGTATTCAAGGTAATCATGCGCGCCCCCGCCCGGATGAAATCGGCATGCACCGATTGCACGATATGCGATTCCTCCATCATGACCTTGGCCGACCACAGCGGGTGCGGCGGCATCGACGAGCGGGCGATCAGTTCCTGACCGGTACCGCCATCTTTGAGGATGATCTGTTTCATGGGGCCTCCTTCGGGGGAATGAGCACAAGCTTGCCGGGATAGGTCTTGGATTGGAAATCCGCCTGAGCCTCGGCAATCTGGCGCAGATCATAGGTTTTCGAGACAAGGGGGCGGATTGCCCCAGCATTCATAAGGTCAATAAGGCGGGCGAACACCTCGGGCGGTTGATAGGTGCAGCCATGCAGCGTGATATCGGGGAGGTAGATCTGGCGCAGGTCCGCCGACACGATAGGGCCAGCGATTGCGCCCGACACGGCGTAATGCCCCGCTGGTTTCAACGCGCGGATCAAGTCGGGAAAGCCGGGGCCACCAACGACATCAATCACCACGTCATACTGTGCGGGCGCGGGGGCGATGCCACGCTCAAGGATATCGACGGCCCCGGTCGTGCGTACGACATCGGCCTTGGCAGGCGAGGTTTGCCCCGTCACCCTGGCCCCGCGTAAGGCCGCCAGCTGGACTGCCGCAAGACCAACCCCGCCAGAGGCACCAGTGACCAAAACGGTTTGCCCTTCGGTCACACCGGCCCGCGTCAGCAGGTTTTCCGCAGTACCAAAAGCACAAGGGATCGCGGCGATTTCAATGTCCGAGAGCGGCGACGCCGTGACATCGTAAATGTCTTTGGCTTCCAAAAGGCAATATTCCGCAAATGCCCCATCCACTTCGGACCCCAGCGCGATATAGGCGGTGGGCGCATCTATTGTGGGTCTGGGCAGGTTTATCGGGCTGGTGATGCGGGCACCGATAGGAACGTCAACGCCACCTCCGACCCCGACAACACGTCCGCAAAGATCGCCACCCTGAATGCGCGGAAAGGCAATCGCCCCGGCGTGGCCACCGGCCTCGCCCACCTCGCCAGCATCGGTGGCACCGGTTACTTCCGCCGCGTACCATCCGATGCGGGTGTTTATGTCAGTGTTGTTCACACCGGCCGCCAGAACCCGAACCAGAACCTGTCCCGCGCCTGGGCGTGGAACCGGAATATCCTCGCGCCATTCCAACACCTCGGGACCGCCATGGGCGGTCAGGTAGACGCCTTTCATCCGGTCCGGTGTCATCGCGCGGTCCTTTTGTGCTGGCTGGTTTCAGGCGCGTAGCCGTTCATTTGCCGGATCCCAAAGTGGTTCATCCTTCTGAACAATGGCGCGGCACTTCTCACCGTAGATTTCGACCTCGACCTCGGTGCCAGGCTCTGCGAACTCGGCTTTGATCATCCCGAGCGCGATAGATGCGCCGATACGGTGGCCAAAGCCGCCCGAAGTGGTCTCGCCTATGATCTCGCCATCTTTCCAGACACAGGACATATACGGCGCATCCGCCTCGCCCGCCTCGACAATCAGGGTCACAAAGGATTTTGTAATGCCTCGCTGTTTCTCGGCAAGGATCGCGGCCTTGCCGGGGAAGTCCTGAGGCTTGTCCAGCTTGACGAACCGGTCCAATCCGCCCTCAAGCAGCGAATAGTCGGTAGAGAGGTCGCCTTTCCAGGCACGGTATCCTTTCTCGAGCCGCATGGAGTTCAACGCATACATGCCAAACGGCTTGGCGCCTGCCGCGAGGATCGCGTCATAGATCTCTGGCATATCTTCGTTCAGGGCATGGACCTCCCAGCCGAGTTCACCGGCAAAAGACACGCGCACCAGATGTACGGGCTTGCCCGCAACCGTCGCCGCCTGATGGGTCAGCCAGCCAAGGGACAGGTCGGCATCGGTCATCTTGGACAGGATGTCGCGCGATTTCGGGCCGGTGACGATCAGGGTATCGCGGGTGGTTGTGATGTCTTCGACGGCCACCCCTTCGGGCATGGCCTGTGTCAGGATATCCCGATCGTGCCACTGTGCGGTGGCGGCGGTGATCATGACAAACTCGTCCTCGTCCAGACGCAGGCAGGACATTTCAGTCAGGATACGACCACGCGAGTCCGCGATATAGACAAGGTTGATCCGGCCCACCTTGGGCAGCCCCCCCGCGACAAGGCCCCGCAGTGCCTCGGCAGCGCCCGCCCCCTTGACCGCAAATCGCGAGAACCCCGGCAGATCCAGCACGCCGCAATTGTCGCGCACGTTTTCGACCTCTTCCTTGATCCGCTGCTCCCACGGACCAGAACGGCCCCAGGTATGCGTGGCTTCCTCCGAGGTGTCGTCACCATCCTTGGCGAACCAATTGGCGCGCTCCCATCCGTTATAGGCCCCCATCTGCCCGCCCATCGCAACGAGTTTGTCATGAACAGGCGACAGTTTCTTGTTGCGCGCAGCGGGCCATTCGTGGTGCGGGAAATGCATGGCGTATTCGTTACCGTAGACTTCCATGCCCTTCTGATCGCAGTAATCCTGATCAGTGTAATCGGTATAGCGGCGCGGATCGACCGCCCACATATCCCATTCAGTCGCGCCATCGACAATCCATTCAGCCATGACCTTGCCGGCCCCGCCCCCTTGGGCGATGCCAAAGGTAAAGACGCAGGCCTCGAACGCGTTTTCAACACCGGGCATCGGCCCCATCAACGGCAGGCCATCCGGCGCATAGGGGATCGGCCCGTTTATCACGCTGGACACACCCGAAGTTGCCATCAGCGGAACACGCTCCATCGCGTCGGTGACGATATCCTCGATCCGGTCCAGATCTTCCTGCCAAAGCTGGAACGAGAAATCGTCAGGCATCTTATCGTCTGAAGACGACAGCCAGTGACCTTTGCAGTTCGGCTCGTAGGGTCCGAGGTTGTAGCCGTGTTTTTCCTGACGCAGGTAATAGGACACGTCCACGTCGCGGATCAGGGGCAGTTTCTTGCCGTGTTCCTTGCTCCAGGCTTCCACCTCGGGGATCTGCTCGGTCAGAAGGTATTGGTGCTCCATCACCATCATCGGCACCGTACGCCCACCATAGGGTTTGAACCATTCCCCAACACGCTGCGCATAGTAGCCGGCTGCGTTCACCACATAGTCACAGGCGATGTCGCCCTTTTCGGTGTGCACGATCCAAGACTTGTCGTCTTTCTGGGTCACGCCGGTGGCCGGTGTGAAACGCAGGATTTTCTGCCCCATATCCCGCGCTCCTTTGGCAAGGGCCTGAGTTACCTGCGCCGGGTCGATGTCGCCATCGGTGGGGTCATACAACACGCCTTCAAGGTCGTGAATTTCAAGGAAGGGATAGTTCTCCTTGGCCTGCTCGGGCGTCCAGATTTCCATCTGGATGCCCTGATAGCGCCCCATCGAACAGGCGCGCTCGAATTCCTGCATCCGCTCTTTGGTATGGGCCAGCCGGATTGATCCGGTCTGATGATAGTTCATCGGGTAATCGACTTCTTCGCCCAGACGGGCATACAGTTCGGTTGAATACCGCTGCATGTTCATGATCGCCCAAGATGTCGAAAATGTAGGCACATTGCCCGCCGCGTGCCAGGTCGACCCGGCGGTCAACTCGTTCTTTTCCAGCAGGACACAGTCGGTCCAGCCCTTTTTGCCAAGATGATACAGCGTCGAGGCGCCGACGACGCCACCACCAATAATCACCACCTTCGCGCTGGTTGGAAAAACATTCATGGTCTGTCCTTTTCAATCCTGTTGCGGAACCCCGTCCGCGATGTCGTAGTAGTCGCCCTTGTTAGCGACAAAGAGGTGCTTGGAGAGAGTCAGGCCCGTCGGACCGTCAACTGCGCCGAGGGAAAAGCTGATCGTGTCTTCCGCGTGGGCCTTCCAAAACAGGAACGCCCCACATCGCGGACAACTGCCGCGTTTGGCAGTCGGGCTTGCCTCGAACCAGTGGGGGGCGCCTGAAATCACGAGATCGGCCTCAGCCACGAAAGCGGAAGACCATACGCCACCGGATTGTTTGCGGCATTGCCCACAATGACACATGGAAGCGCCTTGGGGTGTGGCATCGGTTTCGAATGTTATGTCGCCGCAAAGGCAGGATCCCTTGATCATGGCAACCACCTCAATAGACCGGCGGGGCGATCACCCAGATCGCAATACAAGCTTCGTCATAGGGATTGTCCCAGTGGAACATCTCGCCCCGGATCCGAAAGCTGTCCCCTGGCCCAACAGTGAACATCCTTTCCCCGATACGCAGGTCAAGCCGCCCTGAGATGACATAGCCCACCTCTTGCGTAGGGCGCTGCGCCGGCCGCTGCATTCGCGACCGTGCTCCGAAAGTGGAATGCACCATTTCGAAATCGTCCGTCAGATCGGGTGACAAGAGTTCCTCGACCAGCCCCTCGGTGCTGCCTCCCATCGGGCGACGTGCACCCGCACGCACGACAAAGCCTTGCTCTTCGGCCCGAATGCTCGAATGTCCGAACAGCATCGACATGGGCACATCCAGCACCTCGCCGATCTGCCGCAGGTCCGAGATTGTGGGCTCGGACTTGTCACGTTCGACCTGGGACAACCATCCGACAGAGCGGCCAAGGCGTTCGGCCATATCCACCAGTGTCAGCCCGCGCGATTTGCGCAAGGCCCGGATATCGGCTCCCAACGTTTCGAGATCGGCAGGTTTTCTGTGCAGCATTGACTGAGGTACTTCGTGAAATTTTCTATTCAAATTTCACGGTGCCTTAGTCTTGTGAAATTTCCAAGTATTTTTTCACGACGCAGCGCAGCATTTCCGTGTCCGTCTTTCAGCTATTCAAGAATACCTTCAGGAGCGTCGCCCTCGGGCGACATGGGCAAAGTCCCCTTATCAAACCGCTTTCGCGAACACGTCAGTCAGGATTTTTTCAATCCTGTCAGCATCTTCTTTCGTAAAGGCGTCCGGCTGATCGCTGTCGATATCGAACACCCCAAGCAGCTTACCAGCCGCGTTTCGCACTGGCAGCACAAGTTCGGACCGGGTGCTGGAAGAACAGGCAATGTGATCGCTGAAGGCATCGACATCCGGCACCAGCTGCACCTCTCCGGTGCGCGCTGCCGCGCCGCACACCCCACGCGAGAAGGGAATCACCAGGCAGCCGTGCCCGCCCTGATACGGTCCGATCTTCAACAATTCGGGCGCGACCACGCGGTAAAACCCGGTCCAGTCGAAGCGGTCATCACTGTGGTGCACTTCGCAGGCCACCGTCGCCATCAACGCTACGGTATCGGTTTCTCCGTCCGTCAGCGCGGCAATTGTCTGCGACAGTGTTTGATAATCGACCTGCATGGCTTAGCCCTTCTTCAAAATGCGCCGCAGCCAAGCGGCCGTTTTCCCGATGGCGTCATTGCCTTGGGGCAGCACCCGCGTCAATGACATGAATGCATGGATCTGCCCCGGATAGTCCAGTTGCGTAACCGCCACCCCCGCCGAACGCAGTTTGTCGGCGTAACTTTGGGCATCATCCCACAACGGATCATGCCCCCCCGCAACGATGAACGCTTCAGGCTGATACGCAAGTGTTTCGGAATAGAGCGGTGAAATACGCGGGTCGAGCCAATCGTAACCGTCAGGAATATACATGCCGAGATACCATTTGATGCGCGCGGCAGGCAACAGGGGCTGATCGCGCAGGTCCGTCATGGACTGGGACGACAACGCCGCATCCATCCCAGGATAGATCAAAAGCTGACCAGCGGGCAAAGCTCTCCCTTCAAGCACGAGATCATGCATCAGACAGGCTGTCAGATTTCCTCCTGCACTATCACCGCCCACGACAAGCGTGGCGGGGTCAACCGCAACCTTTGTGTCCCCGGCAACCAACGCCCGATAGCAGGCCAATATGTCATTCGCCGCTGCGGGAAACGGATGTTCGGGCGCCAGCCGATACTCATAAGAAATCACCCGAATTCCGGCCAGATGCGCCAGCCATCCACACAGCCCGTCATGGGTCTCGATACTGCCTTGAACCCAGCCGCCACCATGTAGGTAAAGTAGTGTTGGTGTTTGTGAAAACGGGTCTTGGCCTTGGCCGCCATAAATCCTTGCCGCACGCGGGCCCTCCGCCCCTGGCAAGGTGATATCGGTTTTGTCGATGGCATCGGGACAGGGCCGTTCAAATTTGCGGGCCATCACCGCCAGCTGTGCGCGGCTTTCATCAATCGATGGCGGGTCATTCGCGTCCCGCAACATCCCGACCAGCTCGCTCGCGAGGTGGGCTTTGGTATCAATTTCGCGCCCCCGAACCACGGGGCGAGGCGTGATCGACAGTGTGTCAACCCACGATTCGGGCAGCTTGAGTTTCAGGAAACCCGCCAACAGTTTGAGCTTGGACATCGGCCCCTCCCTTGCACAAGGGTATTAGGGCCGATGCAGGTTTATGCCGCAAGCCTTGTCAAAAGGTGCAGCACGCGGCGTCAGACACGCTCTATTGCGATCGCGGTGCCTTCTCCGCCACCAATACAGATGGCTGCGACACCGCGTTTCAGACCGCGCGTTTCCAGAGCGTTGAGCAAGGTCACCATGATCCGTGCGCCCGATGCGCCAATCGGGTGTCCGAGCGCACAGGCCCCGCCGTTCACGTTGACCTTGTCCCGTGACAGCCCCATCTCGTGCATGAACGCCATCGGCACCACGGCGAAGGCTTCGTTCACCTCCCAGAGGTCTACGTCATCCTTGCTCCACCCGATCTGGTCGAGAAGCTTTTGCGCCGCTGGAACAGGCGCGGTCGTGAACAGGCCCGGCGCCTGCGCGTGGCTGGCATGGCCCAAGACATGTGCGCGAACATTCAGGCCTTTTTCCGCAGCATAGTCTTCCGAAGCCAGCACGAGCGCCGCCGCCCCGTCAGAAATCGAGGACGAGTTCGCGGGTGTTACGGTGCCGTCCTTGCGAAAAGCAGGCTTCAACTGCGGGATCTTCTCGGGGCGGGCATTGCCCGGCTGTTCGTCTTCGGCAAAAGTGACCTCACCCTTGCGGGTTTGAAGGACAACCGGCGTGATCTCTTTGTCGAAAGCCCCCGATTTCTGGGCTTCAAGCGCATTCGAGAGTGATTTCAGCGCATATTCGTCCTGCGCTTCACGGGTGAACTGAAAACTCTCGGCGCAATCTTCCGCGAAGGTGCCCATCAGGCGGCCTTTGTCATAAGCGTCCTCCAAGCCATCAAGGAACATGTGGTCCTGAACCTGTTGATGGCCGATACGGGCCCCGCCGCGCATCTTGGGAAGGATATAGGGCGCATTGGTCATGCTCTCCATACCACCGGCAATCATCGCGTTGGTGTGGCCCAGCGCGATCTGGTCAAACCCGACCATCGCCGCCTTCATGCCCGATCCACACATCTTGTTCAGAGTGGTAGCGGGCACCTCTTCGCCAAGACCGCCAGCGAATCCTGCCTGGCGCGCGGGGGCCTGGCCCTGTCCCGCTGGCAAGACACAGCCCATGAGCACCTCGTCCACCGTGTCGGTCCCGGCATCGGCTAGCGCCGCCTTGATGGCCACCCCCCCGAGTTTCGCGGCCTCGACACCGTCGAACATGCCTTGAAAGCCCCCCATAGGGGTACGGGCGGCCCCTGCGATCACAACTCTTTTCATCTTCGCGCTCCTCCGGCGTTTCCTGCATTTGCCAAGGTCATGGCAACAAATCTTTGCAGCGATATTTCAGGCCCCATTTTTGACGGGATCACGGCCAAGGTCCATCCCGCAAAAATGCGGTGACAGTTAGGGATTGGTAAGACTTGGCTTCTAACCTGCGGTCAAACGGAAGAAGGAGCCAGTCATGAACCTGTCGAGCAGTACTGATGCCGGCACCCTTGTGGTGACCGTGAACGAGTCCCGCATCGACGCCTCTGTCGCCATCCAGTTCAAAGACAGGATGCGGGTCGAGACCGAAGGGCAGGAAGGGCGGGTTGTGCTTGACTTGTCCAGGGTCGAATTCATCGACTCGAGCGGGTTGGGCGCGATTGTTGCCTCGATGAAGGAACTCGGGACAGACCGGCGTCTGGACCTGTCCTGCCTCAGCGAGAACGTGGACAAGGTGTTCCGGCTGACCCGGATGGACACTGTGTTCCGCATACACGATTCACTGACCGATGCGCTGGCCCACTAGGTTGGCAGGCACCCGCGCGCTTCATCCATGCCAGACCCGCTCCGAGCCGTGACGAGATGACATCACTCACATCGACATTTGCGATAGAACTGGACGGCACGCCACAAGCCGTACGCAGCGCGCTTGCGGACGTGCGGAAGCGTCTTGAAGGCAGTGACATGTCGTCGGAAATGCAGGGCCGCGTTGAAATCGTGCTTGCCGAGATCCTGAACAACATCGTGGAACACGCCCTTGCCGAAGTTGAAAACGGTAAAATCTCCCTGCGGTTCGAACGCTCCGGATCAGAATGCGCGGTAAGGATCGAAGATAACGGGTCGGCCATGCCTGACAGCACACTGAGCAGAACCCGTCTTCCCGAACTGGAAACCGAATTTCATGACCTCCCCGAAGGCGGCTTTGGCTGGGCGCTTGTCAAGATGCTCGCTCGGGATGTGCGCTATGTCAGGCTCAGTGGAAAAAACAGGCTGGAGCTCGTGCTGTCTTCGGTTCCGGAGGCTGGCTGATTGGCAAACAGAAATTCGCCCCTTACAGTCCAACGCGGACCGAGGGAGACATCATGAGAAATCTACATTTGCCGGGCAGATCGCCCGTGTTCGCCGACAACGGCGCATGTGCCACATCACATCCACTGGCTGCGCAGGCCGCATTGGACATCCTGAAACAAGGCGGCAACGCGATGGATGCCGCAATCGCAGGGGCCGTTCTGCTGGGGATTTGCGAGCCCCAGATGACGGGCATTGGGGGCGATTGTTTTGTCCTGTTCTCGCCAGCCGGTACAGACGAGATCCGCGCTTTTAACGGGTCCGGCAAATCGCCGGCGGCGGCCGACCCCGCACCCTTACGCAAGGCCGGTGCCAAGGCGATGCCTCTCCACAGTCCCGACGCGGTGACTGTGCCCGGCGCCATTGATGCGTTCTGCCAATTGAGTGACACTTGGGGGAAGCTGGGGCTCGACGCAATCCTGGCCCCTGCCATCCACTATGCCGAAGCAGGTGTTCCTGTCGCCCCGCGCGTGGCCTTCGACTGGGCCAAGGATCAGGCCACGCTGCAAGGATCTGCGCGCGCCCATTACCTCGTCGATGGTCAGGTGCCGCAGGTGGGTACGCGTTTTCGCGCTCCGTTGCAGGCCGAAGTCCTGCGCCAGGTGGCCGTAAAGGGTCGCGCGGCGTTCTACGAAGGTGAAATCGCCGAAGACATGGTGAACACGTTGCGCGCGATGGGCGGGGTCCATAGCCTTGACGATTTTGCCAAAACCCAAGGCATGGAAACAAATCCGATCAGCGGCACCTACAAAGGGGTTGAACTGGTCGAGCATCCGCCAAACGGACAAGGGGCCACGGCGATTCTCATGTCCAACATGCTGGCACATTTCAACATTACCGGAATGGACCCGTTCGGAAGCCAGCGCGCCCATGTCGAGGCCGAGGCTGCAAAGCTCGCCTATGATGCGCGCAACCGTTTTCTGGCCGATCCCGACGCGACCGCCCGTCTGGAGCACATGCTGTCCCAGGACACCGCACGAGATCTTGCCGCGCAGATTGATTTGTCCAAGGCCATGCCGTCGCCGGCCACCCTGTCTGAGGCGGTGCATAAAGACACGATCTATATCACCGTCGTTGACAAGGATAGGATGGCAGTGTCCCTTATTTATTCGATCTTCCACGGGTTCGGGTCGGGGATCGCATCCGAGAAATTCGGAATCCTGTTTCAGAACCGGGGCGCGGGCTTTACGCTCGAGGACGGGCACCCGAATGCCTATGGGCCGAACAAACGCCCCATGCATACAATTATCCCCGGTATGTTGCGCCAAAAGGGGCGTGTCGCCATGCCGTTCGGCGTGATGGGCGGGGCGTATCAGCCCAACGGCCACGCGCGGTTCCTCTCGAACCTCGTCGATTTCGGCATGGACCCGCAGACCGCAATTGATGCGCCGCGCAGTTTTGCAGATGGCGGCGAATTGAGGGTGGAAGAGGGCTATACCGAAAAAGTTCGGCAAGAGTTGGTCGATCTTGGACACAAGGTTGTCATCCCCGAAACGCCGATCGGGGGCGCACAAGCCATTCGCATTCACGAAGACGGCCTGCTGGAAGCGGGCTCTGACCCGCGCAAGGACGGTTGCGCCATAGGATACTGACCATGCCCATCACACCTGTCAAAGAGCTTGTCGCCAAAGCAAAGGAAGAGATCGAAACCCTGTCACAGACAGAGATCGAGACCCTGCTGGCCGAGGAAGAAATCCTGCTGGTCGACATTCGAGATATCCGCGAGTTGAAACGGGACGGGCGCATTCCAGGCGCGATACATGCGCCGCGTGGCATGCTTGAATTCTGGATCGACCCGGAAAGCCCCTATCACAAGCCGGTTTTTGCCACCGATAAGAAGATCGTCCTTTATTGCGCAAGCGCGTGGCGGTCTGCCCTTGCGGTGAAAACCTTAAAGGACATCGGCGTCGAGAATATCGCGGAAATGGCGGATGGTTTCAGCGCGTGGAAAGCGCGTGGAGGCCCCGTCGAACAGGGCTAGCGCGAAGAGGGACGTGGCAGGTTGACTGCCGCGTCTCAGTTCATCTGGAAATGCAGAGGATATGCGCCATCCGTGAACGGACCGAACATATCCGGGATGTCCGGATGGTCGACAGGTTCACCAGAGTAATCCGCGATCAGGTTCTGCTCTGACACATAAGCCACATAATAGGTGTGATCGTTTTCGGCGAGAAGATGATAGAACGGCTGATCTTTCACCGGACGGCTGTCTTCCGGAATCGCATCGTACCATTCGTCGGTATTCGAGAACTCTGGATCAACGTCGAACACAACACCCCGAAAGGGATGCTTGCGGTGACGGACCACCTGCCCGAGGTAATATTTTGCGCGTGTTTTCAACATATCTTGCAGCCCCTATCCCCCAAAGGTATCCCGTTCAAGGGGCTTTTGTCCAATAATTGCCACATTTTTCAAGGAAACAGTCTGTGAACCTTGCTTTGACAGTTCTGGAAATCACGGCTCCTGTGTTCCTGCTGGCCGGGGTGGGGTTCACTTGGGTCAAAGTCGGATTCGAGTACAGAATTCAATTTGTTACGCAGCTTGCGATGACGCTGGCCGTGCCCTGCCTGATCTTTACCGCTCTCATGAAAACCGAGGCGGATATCGTGGCTTTGGGACAGTTGGCCATCGCAGGAACCCTCAGCTATGCGGCTGTGGGCGTGGTCGGCTGGGCCCTTCTGGCGCTCATTGGCCTGAACCTGCGCACCTATCTGGCGCCCTTCATTTTTGGCAATACGGGCAATCTCGGGATCCCGCTGGCACTGTTCGCGTTTGGTCAGGCGGGCCTTGAACGCGCGGTGGTCCTGCTGGCGGTGAGCGCGGTTTTGTCCTTCACCATCGGAATCTGGCTGGTAGCAGGGCGCGGCGCCTTTGGCAAAATCCTGAAAGAGCCGATGATTGGCGCAACCCTGCTAGGGGCGCTGTTTCTTTGGCAGGGGTGGGAAACGCCGTCCTTCCTGACCAATACGTTGGACCTTATCGGGCAAATGGCCATCCCGCTGATGCTGATCACACTTGGTGTGGCCGTGGCGCGTCTGACGCCGGGCCGGGTTGTGACGGCGATCGGGCTGTCCTTTGCCAAGCTGGTGATCTGTGCGGTGATTGCATGGGGTATGGCTTCGTGGTTTGCGCTAGAAGACGTATCTTTCGGGGTGCTTGTCCTGCAAATTTCGACTCCGGTCGCCGTAACGGCCTATCTTCTGGCTGAGAAGTATGGAGCCGACAGCGAAAGCGTGGCGGGATTTGTCGTCGTGTCGACCCTGATTTCCATTGCGGGCCTGCCACTGTTACTTGCGCTTCTGTTGTAACCCACGCGAATGTCATTTTCCTCTGTCTCAAGATCGTTTAGACTGTCGCAAAACATACAAAAGCAAAAAGCGAGAGGCAGATGAGCAGATTCTTTCGCGCGCTGATAGTTGTGGTCCTGGTTGGGTCTTGTGGCGGAGGGTACGACACACCCCCACACAGCCTTGATGACGCCTGTATGATCCTCAAACAGCGCCCGCAATTTATCAAGGCGTTCAAGTCGACCAAACGTAAGTGGGGCGTCCCCGTCCACGTGCAGATGGCGATCCTCTATCAGGAAAGCAAATTCGACTCGGATGCCCGGACTCCGCATCGTTATGTCCTGGGGGTTCTTCCCATGGGTCGTCAAAGCAGCGCCTATGGATATGCCCAAGCGCTGGATGCGACCTGGAGAGAATACCAGAAAGAGACCGGGCGGCGCGGCGCACGGCGTGACAACATTCGCGATGCGACCGACTTCATGGGCTGGTACATGAACAAGACCAAGGAAAAGAACGGCATTCCTCTGACCGACGCGCGGCGCCAGTATCTTGCCTATCACGAAGGGCACACCGGCTATGCCCGTGGGACCTATCGCAACAAACCGTGGTTGATGACGGTTGCAAATCGTGTGGGAGAACGCGCCGAGATGTATAAGTTCCAAGTCGAGAAATGTGCACGTATCCGGTGACCTGATCGCGCTGACTGGAAACGCCCGGCATGGCCGGGCGTTTGTCAATTTCCGTAAAGGTGCAGGTCGATGCTGAAGATCTTGTTCTTCAGGGGTATGCCGGTTTGCATGTCTCCGAGAATAACTGTCGTGCGCCCCCCGTTGCCATCGTTGATGATCCACTGACGCAGCTCGACCGGGTTGTCGGTGAACCTCAGCTGGATGTTACCATATTCGGGGTGTTTGGGGTCCTGTGCCGTAATCACAGTGGCGGTGCCATCGTAATCGTGCCCGACCACCATATTCGCACGCGACAGGTCGACATTCCGCGCAAGGATCACGCTCAGCGGTGTGCGGTGCAGGGGGTATTGCTCGGGCGGCTGGTTCGAGCGGCCATCAAATATCGCCACGTTGTTCGCGCTTGCAAGGATCAACGCCTTTTCCGGCGGGTTGTATTCAAACCGCGCCTTGCCCGGCCGCTTGAGATACAGGTTCCCCGTGGAAATCGATCCGTCATCGTTGATTTGCGTAAACTGGGCCTGCGCCGTCTTCATCCGATTCAGGTACTGGGACAGTTCGTTGAGCGACAGCTTTTCGGCCTGCGCCGGAAGCGCCATCGCAACAAGCAGCACGGGGGCTGCGAAAATTCGAAATAGCTTCATGCTTCTAACCTAAGAAGAAAGCCGCCGGATTTGCACCCCGGCGGCTTCACGATTTTGTGGATCGGCCCTTTATTGCTCGGGCACGAGGATTTCCCGTTTCCCGACATGGTTCGCCGGGCTGACCAGCCCTTCCTCTTCCATCTGTTCGACAAGACGCGCAGCCTTGTTATAGCCGATGGCAAGCTTGCGCTGGATGTAAGACGTCGAACACTTGCGGTCCTTGATGACGATCGCAACCGCCGTGTCATAGAGCGCGTCCTCTCCATCGGTGTTTCCACCGGTCGAGAGACCTAGCACAGCGTCAATCCCGTCTACCTTGTCCTCATCGGGGCCGTCCACGACGCCGCCGACATAGGAGGGCGGGCCAAAGCTCTTGAGGTGGTTAACGATCTCTTCCACCTCTTCATCCGATACGAAGGGGCCATGACAACGCGTAATCTTGGCGCCACCGGCCATGTACAGCATATCGCCCATCCCCAGCAGTTGTTCGGCACCCATCTCGCCCAGAATGGTACGGCTGTCGACCTTGGAGGTGACCTGGAACGAAATCCGCGTGGGAAAGTTGGCCTTGATCGTGCCGGTGATTACATCGACCGAGGGACGCTGTGTGGCCATGATGATGTGGATGCCCGACGCCCGCGCCATTTGGGCAAGGCGCTGGATGCAGGCTTCGATCTCTTTGCCTGCCACCATCATCAGGTCGGCCATCTCGTCGACGACGACCACGATATAAGGCATTTTCTCGGGCGCGAATTCCTCGGTTTCAAACACGGGTTCGCCCGTGTCGTCATCAAATCCGGTTTGCACGGTCCGCGAGAACATCTCGCCCTTGGCCAGCGCATCCGCAACGCGGCTGTTATAACCGTCAATGTTACGCACACCCATCTTGGACATCTTGCGATAGCGCTCTTCCATCTCGCCGACGACCCACTTCAGGGCTACGACCGCCTTTTTCGGGTCGGTCACAACCGGCGACAGAAGGTGCGGGATGCCGTCATAGACGCTGAGTTCCAACATCTTGGGGTCAATCATGATCATCCGGCATTCATCCGGCGTCAGACGATACAGCAGTGACAGGATCATGGTGTTGATCGCCACCGATTTCCCCGACCCTGTGGTCCCGGCAATCAGAAGGTGGGGCATCTTGGCAAGGTTCGCGACCATGGGGTCGCCGCCGATATCCTTACCCAGCGCCAGGGGTAGCTTCATGTTGGTGTCGCCAAAGTCGCGCGCCGCGAGGATTTCGCGCAGAACGACCTTTTCGCGATTCTCGTTTGGCAATTCGATCCCGATCACGCTGCGGCCAGGCACGGTCGACACCCGTGCGGACAGCGCCGACATCGACCGCGCGATATCATCTGCGAGGCCGATCACGCGGCTGGCCTTGAGGCCCGGTGCCGGCTCAAGCTCGTACATCGTCACCACCGGACCGGGGCGGACCGAAACGATTTCGCCCTTTACGCCATAGTCATCCAGCACCGCCTCGAGCATGCGCGCATTTTCTTCCAGCGCCTCGTCGCTCAGGTGATGCCGCTGGATATCCATCGGATTGGCCAACAAGTTGAGCGGCGGCAATTCGTAGGCCGCAGCGGGGTCTTCAAAGGCAAGCGATGGCTGTGCCTCGGCCTTGGCGCGAGTCGAAGGCTGAACCGGCTTATTCACACGCGGCTGGACCACCTTGCGCGGTTCCGCGGTCGGGATTGTGACGGCAGGCGCGGGTTCGGTTTGCTGCAGTGGCAGAGGTTGCACCGTGGCAGGCTCAACCGGAGCGTTCTGCACGTCCATAGCAATCGGTGCCTCTTGCACTCGCGGCGCTGCGGTCAGAGGCGGTTCGGGCGGCAAGGTGCCGTGCGGCATCGGATCCAGCAACAGGGGATCGGGACGACGCCCGCGCCCCTTGGTCAGCGGGGCCACCTCTTCAATTGGGGGGGCGACGTTTTCCGGTTCCGGCACCGACCGTGCGCGGATGACATCCGCGATTTTGGCGCGAATCCGGTCATCGCCCGGCATTTCGGTAATGTCCGAATGCAGCGGCGCCTCAACCAGTTCCGGTTCGGGCATCGGGGTCGGCTCCGGCGCCGGCGCACGTTTGATCAGGTTCGGCACCCGCGCCAGCAAGCCCGGCTTGGGCGCTTCTTGGACTGTGGTTTCCGTATCATAATGTCCTGGCTCGTCCAGAACCTGTTCTTCTTCATAGGCATGGGCGTATCCCGCGGCCGCCGCCATCTCGACCTGCGCTTCGGCCTGTGCCTTGCGTTCCTGGCGGCGTTCCTTGGCCGTTTGGGCCGCCTGCGCGGCGCCATTCACACCACGCCCCAAGAGGTTCATAAGGGACGCATAGCTCAGGATAATGCCAATCACGAGGAACCGCCCGACCTGATGCAGCTCGGGTTTGGTAAAGCCAAGCACGAAAATCGACAACGCCACAAAGGCCACACCCGCGACGAAAGACATTGCCTTGACGCCAAATGTGGTACCGACGGGCAGAATGTTCAGAAGCGCCCCCAGCACGGTGTCGCCAAACAACCCACCAAGGCCAAAGCTGTGGGTCCAGCTTTCGCCGGGAACAAGTGTCGCGGCATAAATCGACGCCAGCGCCAGCATAATTGGTGCAAAGCTGAGGCGCGAGACCGCACGCTCTTCACCGATATGAAGGGTGAACCGCAGGCCCCATGCCAGCAGGAACAAAGGAATCCCCCAGCTACCCCACCCCACAATCATGAACAACGGAGCCGCAATTGATGCGCCGAAGCGGCCCATCCAGTTCTGGACAGGTGCATCAGTTGCAGAGATCCAACTTGGATCATTGGGGGTGTATGACGCGATCATGGCAGCGGCCATGCACCCCAGCACCATCAGCGCAATACCAATGAGTTCCTTGCCGCGTTTTTCGATCGCGGCCTGCATGTTGCTGTCCAATAGCGGATCACGCCCGCGCGCCTGATATGCCATACCTCGTACCCTCTTTTATCCGTAGAGACAGTCGCGCAACGTGCTCAACGCAGACTGCACCTCGTTTTTTGGGGCCACCAATGCGACCCGAATATAGTTCTTTCCCGGATTGCCGGAATCTGTGTCGCGGCTGAGATAGGCGCCGGGAAGCACCCGCACGCCGGTCTCTTGCCAAAGCTTCAATGCAGCCTCTTCACCGTCCTTGACGGGCAGCCACAGGAAAAACCCAGCCTCGGGGCTGTGATAGCCATGAACCCCTTCAAACACCGCGTCCGCGATGTCAAATTTTTCGCCATATAGCCGCCGGTTCATGACGACATGATCCTCGTCCGCCCAAACCTTGGCCGCCGCCATTTGCAGGGGTAGCGGCAGGGGCGCCCCGGAATAGGCCCGCAACTGGCGGATACGACGTAGACATTCCGACCCACCCGCCACAAAACCAGATCGTAGCCCCGGCAAGTTGCTGCGCTTTGACAGCGAATGAAACACCAGCACGCGCTCGGGGTCGACACCCATCTCGGCCGCCACCTCGAGCGCGCCCACTGGCGGCGTGGAACGGTAGATTTCAGAATAACACTCGTCTGCGAAAATGCGGAAATCGTGTTTCTCGGCCAGGGCGATCAGGTCGCGCCAATAAGCGCGGCTGGCCACGGCCCCCTGCGGATTGGCAGGCGAACAGATATAGGCGATGGCTGTGCGATCCAGCGTTTCGGTGTCCAGCGCGGCATAATCCGGCAGAAACGCGCTTTCGTCGGTGGCATTGACGAACACGGGCTTGGCCCCGACCGAAATCGTCGCCACGGCATAGACCTGATAGAACGGGTTTGGCATCAACACTACAGGTTGCTTGCCGTTCTTGGTCTCCGGGCACAGCGCCATCGCCGCATTGTAAAGCCCTTCGCGCGTCCCGTTCAGCGCCATCAGACGGTCTGTTTCAAAATCCACATCATAGCGGCGCTTGAGCCAGCCAGAAATTGCATCCAGCAGATCGGGCGCACCATCGTTCGGCGGGTATTTGTTGAACCCTTCCGCGTTTGCGGCAATCACATCTGTGACCCAAGCCGGAAACGCATGTTTCGGCTCTCCGATTGTCATGTGTACGACTTCACCGCCCGGCTGATGGTGGTCCAATAGCGCGCGCAGACGCGGAAACGCGTAGGCCGGTAGGTTCGAAAACCGCTCGGGAAACATATTCAACTGCCTCAAGGTTCGGGATCATTGGCGCCCCGTTTCCCTCAAAGTACCGAAGCCTTCCGGTTTCGTCCAGAAAAATGCCGCCCTTTCCGTTTGTTGTGTCTTTGCGTCAACACCGGCCCGGTGCGGGCCGTTCTCAGACATGCAACGCGGCCTCGACCGCGGCGGCCGTCCGCAACAAACGTTCTTCCTGCATTGGCGCGCCCAGCATCATCAACCCGCAACTGGGCACCCCGGTCGGCAAAGACATGGCACACAACCCCATAAGATTCCCGATCCGGGTGTTGCGCAAGGCCAGCAGGTTTTCAGTGATATAGTAATCCTGATCCGTCATCAGCCGCTCGGCGTCAGGGGGCAGGATTGGTGAGGTCGGCAACAAGACCAAGTCATACCCTTTCACACGCGCGTGCCAGGTCGCACGCAACTGTTCAAGCTTCTTCCAGGCCCCCACATAGGTTGGGCCGTCAAACGAGGCGCCGATCCGGAAACGTTCCAGAATCTGGTCGAACATGCGGTCGGGATGGGCCTCGATCACATCCCGCCAAAGGCCATAAGCCTCGGCCGTGAACAGAGGTCCGGACAGGGCCAGCGCCTCTTCCACCTCGGGGGCGGAAATGCTCTCGATTTCTGCACCAAGGTCGCGCAACCGCTCTACAGCACCAGTGAAACCGGCAAGAGGGGCTTCGCGGATATCGTCGAACGCTGCCGTTTCCAGAACCGCAAACCGTTTGCCTTGCAAGCGTGCGCCACGCAGGTCCGAATGCGCCCGTCCTTCGAGAACGGCAAGAAACAGGGCAGTATCTTCCACCGTGCGGCACAAGGGACCGACCGTGTCGAACTTTTCGCACAGGGGCACAACCCCCTTGGACGAAACTCGCCCCTCTGTGGTTTTGAGGCCGACAAGGTCGTTCCATGCTGACGGGATGCGCACCGATCCGCCCGTGTCAGATCCCATACCGGCAGCAGCCAACCCAAAGGCCACAGACGCCGCCGCGCCCGAGGACGACCCGCCCGGCACGGCCTTGGGGTCATTGATACAGGGCGGTGTGGCTGTCATCGGGTTCAGGCCCAAGCCCGAAAAGGCCAGCTCGGACATGTGGGTTTTGCCCAAACAGACAAGCCCCATCGCCGTGGCATTGCGCAACACCTCGGCATCTGTTTGAGGCACCCGCCCTGCCAGCAGTTGCGATCCCGCTTCAGTCGCCACACCTGCACTGTCGAACAGGTCTTTCCAACTGATCGGCACGCCGTCCAGAAGGGACAGACGATGGCCGGCCCTTGCGCGCTCGGCGGCGGCCTCTGCCTCGGCCAAGGCCCGGTCATGAGTCACGACCGAATAAATCCGGTCGCGCGCATCATGGCTGTCGATCGCCCCGAGAAAAGCCTGCGTCAGCGCCACGGGATCAATCGCACCTTCTGCAATCCCCCGCCCCAGTTCTGCGGCGCTTTTCCCGAGCCAGTCAAACATGCGCATTCCCCCGAAGAAATATCTCTTTAATGAACGGTAGCGGCCTTGCGACTCATGGACAATCCCGTTTCGCCACGCATATTGAGGGCATGCAGTTTGACACCGATATTCTGATCGCGGGCGGCGGGCTGAACGGACCCGCCCTGGCCCTTGGACTGGCCCAAGCCGGCTTTGACGTGACCATCGTCGACAACCGTCCCACAATGGCGCGGGCCGACGACAATTTCGACGGGCGCGGCTATGCCCTCGCGCTGGCTTCCAAAAGGTTGTTATCAGCGATAGGCGTGTGGCCTTCGGTTGCTGCAAACGCGCAGCCGATGATGGACATTAAGGTCACCGATGGCCGCGCGGGCGAAGGCCCGGCCCCGTTCTTTCTTCATTTTGACCATAACGAAATCGAAGAAGGGCCAATGGGCTTCATGCTAGAGGACCGGTTCCTCTACCGCGCGTTCATGGATGCGTTGACCAAAGAAAGCCGAATTTCCCAGATCTCGGAAGACAGTGTGGTTGACCAGAGTGTCGACGCAACGGGTGTGGCTGTATCGCTGGCCTCGGGGAAGACACTGCAGGCGCGGTTGCTGGTTGGCTGCGATGGTCGCCAAAGCGGCGTTGCGCTACGCGCCGGGATCAAACGGACAGGCTGGGACTATGGTCAGACCGCCCTTGTTTGCGCCATTTCCCATGAAAAACCGCATAATGGCGTGGCGCACCAGTTCTTCATGCCGCCGGGGCCGCTTGCGATCCTGCCGCTGCCCGGCAACATGTCGTCCATCGTCTGGAGCGAAACCGACGAAAACGCCGCCGCGATCCAGGCCCTGTCTGACGAAGACTACATGGCGGTCCTGCGCCCCCGTTTCGGGGATTTCCTTGGCAAGATCGAACTTGCCGGGGCGCGTTTCACCTATCCTTTGAACCTGACAGTCGCGAACGACTTTGTGGCCGATCACGTGGCATTGGTGGGCGATGCAGCACACGGGATGCATCCGATTGCCGGTCAGGGGTTGAACGCCGGGTTACGGGACGTGGCCGCACTTGTGCAGATCTTGTCAGAGGCCAAACAGAGGGGCGAAGACTTTGCCACCATCAACGTTCTGGAACGGTATCAGGAATGGCGCCGCTTCGACACGCACACCCTGATTGCCGCGACAGACATTACCAACAAGCTGTTTTCAAATGACAATCCGCTACTGCGTTTGGGGCGCGATATCGGCATGAGTTTGGTCAACGCCTCGCCCGCCCTGCGGCGCGGCTTCATGCGCGAAGCGGCAGGGCTGAACGGCGAACTGCCGCGCCTGATGCGCTGAGGCGCCTCAGGCGAGCTCGCGCGCTTCGTCGATCAACATGACGGGGATACCGTCCCGGATCGGAAAGGCGAGCTTGGCGGCCTCTGAGATCAATTCCTGATTTTCAGCATCATAGCGCAGGGTCGTCCGCGTCTGCGGGCAGATCAGCGCCTCGAGCATCCGGCGGTCAAATACCTGTTGTGTTTCGGTCATTGCAACACATCCTCTCCGGCGCCGCCGCGCAGCGCAAATTCAATCAGGGTGATCAGGGTTTCGCGACGAGTGGCCAGCGACGGCGCCTCAAGCAGCGCCTGCTTGTCCTCTTGGGCGAAATCCAGAAGCATGGATAGCGAGTTGATCAGCAATTCGTCGCCGGTATCCTTTAGCGTCTCCCAATCGGTCGACAGGTCCAAAGCGGAAAAATAGCGTGACAGCAAATCCATGAAGGCGGACCGGTTGAATGCGCTGTCTTTTTCAACCGGGCCCAGATCGCGCGCGAAACCGTCCCAGTTCACCTCGCACCGCCGGTAGGGTTGGAACCCTTCCAGTTCTTGCACCACGCGGAAACGTGACACCCCGGTCAACGTGACCAGGTAGCGGTGATCTTCGGTCTCGGAAAACTGCGTAATCCGTCCCGCGCAGCCAATCATCTGCAGCCCCGTGCCTTCACGCCCAGGCACTTCGTTCGGCTGGATCATACCAATCAGGCGTCCGGGCGTTTTGAGCGCGTCATCCAACATCGTGAGATAACGCGGTTCGAATATATGCAGTGGCAGGCGGGAGCGCGGCAAAACCAGCGCGCCACCAAGGGGAAACACGGGCAGCGTGTCCGGCAGATCAGCAGCTTTAAACATACACCAACTCTAGCGCGGAACCGGCCTCAGGCAAATATCATCGAGCTCAGTTTGCGGCGACCGTTCAACACCACGGGATCGTTCGCGGGCAAGGCTTCGAAGATCGTGAAAAGCTGCGCCTTTGCAGCGCCTTCATTCCACTCGCGATCCCGGCGGAAAAGTTCGAGAAGTTCCGCGACCGCGCCCTCCGCATCGCCCGCTGCATGCAATGCTTGCGCCAGATCCAGTCGCGCCTGATGGTCATCAGGGTTCGTATCTACCGTGGCTCGCAACTCGGCAACAGGTCCGGCGTTCTCGGCCTGACGCGCCAATTCCAGTTGAGCACGCGCTGCGTCTACTTCGGGCGCATCTTTCATGGCATCTGGGGTCTGGCCAAGAATGGCCTCGGCCTGATCCAGCGCCCCCATAGCGATGTTTGCCCGCACCAGCCCGCCAAAGGCGGCGGCCATGGTCTGATCCTGTTCCAGAATTGCCGCAAAGGTTTCGCCCGCGCTTTGCGCGTCACCGGCCGCCAGCATTTCCTCTGCTGCGGCGACGGCCTCTTCCAAACCCCCATCGGTCTGCCCGCCCGAAGCCTCGATCACGCGTTTGACAAAGGCATCAATTTCGCTGGGAGGCACGGCGCCCTGGAAGCCATCAATCGGTTGCCCCTGCCAGAAGGCATAGACGGTCGGGATCGACTGCACACGCATTTGACCGGCGATCATCTGGTTTTCATCCACATTGACCTTAGCCATCTTCACGGCGCCACCTGCTGCGGCAACAGCCGCCTCAAGCGCAGGACCAAGCGTTTTACATGGGCCGCACCACGGCGCCCAGAAATCAACTATGACCGGCACCGTTTGCGATGCCTCGACAACATCGGTCATGAAAGTCGCCTCGGAGACGTCCTTGATCAGATCCCCTGCCGGGGTTGCGTTGCCTTGTCCAAGTTCCAGCATCTTCGTGTCCTCGAAAAATATGTTGCGCTCTATATGAGGGTTCGGCCCGCAAAATCAAAGATCAAAGGTTGCGAAAACCGGTGCATGATCCGAGGGCTTTTCCCACCCCCGCGCCGCGCGCAGGATACGACTGTTGTGACCGGCATTCGAGATATCGGGCGTCGCCCAGACATGATCTAGCCGCCGCCCTTTGTCTGCCGCATCCCAGTCGCGCGCGCGGTACGACCACCAGCTGTAAAGCTGACCCTCGGGAATATCCTGACGCGTGATGTCAACCCATCCTCCGGCATCCTGTGTCTCGGTAAGATGTTCGACCTCGATAGGGGTGTGGCTGACCACCTTGAGCAACTGTTTATGACTCCAGACGTCATCCTCGCGCGGCGCGATGTTCAGGTCTCCGACAAGGATCGACTTTTCCGGTTTTTCTGCGTGGAACCAGTCGCGCATCTCGGTGAGGTAGTCGAGCTTCTGGCCAAACTTCTCGTTGATCTCGCGGTCGGGTTTGTCGCCACCGGCTGGCACATAGAAGTTGTGGATCGTCACCCCGTTTTCCAGCGTGCCGGCGATATGGCGGGCATGGCCCAAACCGGCGAAATCCTTGTCACCCGCCTCGACCAACGGGATTTTCGACAGGATCGCCACGCCGTTATACCCCTTTTGACCGCGTGCCACCATGTGGGTGTATCCGAGCTGCGCAAACCCTTCTGTCGGGATCTTGTCCACCGGGCTTTTGCATTCCTGCAGGCACAGCACATCCGGCGCTTCTTCTTCCAGAAGCTTGAGCACGATGGGTTCGCGCAGGCGGACTGAATTGATGTTCCAGGTAGCAAGCGTAAAGGACATGCGGGCGCTCCATTGTCAGTTCGACGCCACCCTAACCACTCGCAACGGGTGATGCCATTGCCAAACCGGCATTTTCACTGCGGAATACTATCCGCATCCAGACAACGCCACGGCACTCTCGACAAACCGGTGGCAACAGCCAACACTTGGGTCAGCCAAGGGAGAGAGACACCATGATTTTTTACGACTGCAGTACCGCCCCCAGCCCCCGGCGGGCACGTATGTTCATTGCAGAGAAAGGGCTGGAAATCGAAACGCGTGAAGTTTCCATGATCAAGGGCGAACAGCTGTCACCCGAGTTTCTGGCCGTCAATCCCGGGGCTACGATTCCGGTGCTCATCACCGAGAGCGGCCAGATGCTGAACGAAAACATTGGCATCGCGGCTTATCTCGAAGCAGCTTTTCCCGAGCCGCCGTTGATGGGCACCACACCGGATGAAAAGGGCGCCATTCTGGGATGGACTGCCACTACAGAGAGTCAACTGGGCATGGCTGTCGCCGAGGCCCTGCGCAACGGGAACCCGCATATGAAGGGGCGCGCTCTGCCTGGTCCCGAGAATTTTGAACAAATCCCGGAACTCGCAGCGCGGGGGATAACACGCATCCATTTGTTTTTTGACAAGCTGAACGCGCATCTTGCGGATCGCGAGTTTCTAGCGGCGGATCAGTTTTCCCTCGCGGACATCACGGCGTTTGTCTTTGTCGACTTTGCCCGCGTTGTGAAGATCCGCGTAGAAGATACGCACCCGAATCTCAAACGCTGGTACGAGGCCTGCAAAGCCAGACCCAGCGCGCAACTCTAGGCCAGACAAAAAAAAGACCCGGAACAAGTCCGGGTCCAGTCCAACAGGGAGGTGCATATCATAACCCGGACATGCGCGGGAAGAATTGAAAAGATCATAAAGGTGCCGCTGACATGCCTCTTTGATCCAAATCAACAGTTCTTAACATGTGTCACAAGACTATTGCGTAATTGTTGCGACCCTACGCCACCAGACGGTAACCGCCGGATTCGGTGATCAAGAGCCGCGCGTTCGAGGGGTCTGGCTCGATCTTCTGGCGCAAACGATAGATGTGCGTTTCCAAAGTATGCGTTGTGACGCCGGCATTGTATCCCCAGACCTCGTGCAACAGAACGTCACGCGCGACGACGCCATCAGCGGACCGATACAGGAATTTCAGGATATTTGTTTCCTTCTCGGTCAAACGGATTTTTCGGTCATCCTCAGTGATCAGCATCTTCATCGAAGGCTTGAAAGTGTACGGCCCAAGCTGGAACACCGCATCTTCGGATTGTTCGTGCTGGCGCAGTTGCGCACGCAAACGGGCCAGAAGAACGGGGAATTTGAAGGGCTTGGTGACGTAATCATTCGCGCCTGCATCCAGCCCCAGAATGGTATCCGCATCCGTATCATGCCCGGTCAGCATGATGATCGGACACTTCACGCCCTGCTTGCGCAGAAGGCGGCACAATTCGCGCCCGTCCGTATCGGGCAATCCGACATCCAGCACCATCAGGTCATACAGACCCTCCTTGGCTTTCGTCATGGCCTCAGCGCCGTTTCCTGCTTCAAAGACATCAAAGTCTTCGGTCATCAGCAATTGTTCGGACAAAGCCTCGCGCAGGTCTTCATCGTCATCTACCAGCAAGATTTTCTTGAGCTGCGCCATGGGGCCCTCCTGTTTCGTGTCGTTTTAGGGGATGTGGCGCGTCATCACGTGCTCGGCAAGGTATGCTGCAATTCTTTCACAGGCTCGTGTAAATCGCGTGGCAATTGTTTCACATTGCTGCAAAAAAGGACTAGACGGTCGTTGATGCGATGTAACACTGTAACGGGCCCGGAATGAGCTTTGCACCCGATATCCTAGAACGCCTTGCCCGTGCCCGGTCGGACATGCGTATGGGTGTTCCGATTATCCTGACCGGAAAAAACGACGCCTTGCTGGTGTTTGCTGTCGAAACGCTTAACGTCGAAAGGTTGGGGGATATTCGGGCATTGGGTCGGGGCGCAGTGTTAGTGCTGACAGCGCGACGGGCCGAAACGCTCAAGGCGCGCGCCTATGATGGCGACATCGCGCGCATTCTCATCCCCAATGACACGCCTCTTTCCTGGGTCAAGGGGATTGCAGACCCGTCGGACGACTTGAACGTGCCCATGAAGGGCCCCCTTCAGTCCCAGCGCGACGGCGACGCTGCGCTGCACCGTGCCGCAATCCGGATTGCGAAATCCGCCCGCTTGCTGCCCGCAACCATTGTCTTACCGCTCTCGGATGCCGCGCATTTTGCCTTGCAGAACGGGTTGACCGTAATCCCCGCCGACCTCGCAGCCCCGCACTTGAACGCTAGCAGTCCTTTGTCGTCCGTCGTTAATGCCCGGCTGCCCATGGAAGCTGCCGAGGTTGGCCGTTTGCATATCTTCCGTCCCGAGGATGGCGGGGAAGAGCACTTTGCTGTCGAAATCGGTCGCCCACCCCGTGACGAGCCCGTTCTGGCGCGGCTGCATTCGGCCTGTTTCACAGGCGATGTTCTGGGCAGTCTGAAATGCGATTGCGGCCCGCAACTTCACGGGGCGCTGGCGCAGATGGGGGCCGAAGGAGAAGGCATTCTATTGTACCTGAACCAAGAGGGGCGCGGGATCGGACTTGCCAACAAGATGCGCGCCTATTCGCTTCAGGATCAGGGGTTCGATACGGTCGAGGCCAATCACCGCCTTGGCTTTGAAGATGACGAACGAGATTTTCGAATCGGCTCCAACATCCTGAAAGAAATGGGGTTCTCGTCCGTACGCCTGCTCACGAACAATCCGCGCAAGATCGACATGATGCAGAGCAACGGCATTGATGTGGCCGAGCGTGTTCCCCTGAAGGTCGGCGAAAATGCCCACAACGCGGCTTACCTCGCAACCAAGGCCAACAAATCGGGGCACCTGCTTTGAGCCCCGCAGACATGGTTTTGACCCCGACGGGGTTAAGGTTTATGGGGCGGATTTTTCCCTGCACAATCGGGCGGGGCGGTATCCGATCGGACAAACAGGAAGGTGATGGCGCCACCCCACGCGGCAGTCACCAGATTGTCGGATTACTCTTTCGGCCAGACCGAATGCCACGCCCTGCACCATGGGCCATTCCAATCCGTAACGGCGATCTTTGGTCAGATGCGGCAGATGACACGGCCTATAATCAATGGGTGCGCGCGCCCTACCCGCATAGCCATGAACGGTTGCGACGGGCAGATCCTCTGTATGATCTTGTCCTTTTGACCAACTGGAACTGGCCGGACTCCCGACCCGGTGCCGGATCAGCGATTTTTCTGCACCAATACCGACGGCAGGGCTTTCCGACCGAGGGTTGCATCGCCTTTCGCCGCGATCACTTGCTTTGGATTGCATCACGCGCCGTGCCGGGAACGCGGGTCATCGTACCTTAGGTTTAACCGTAATCGCGGGCACCAAAGATGGCCGAGCCCACCCGGACATGGGTCGCCCCAAGCGCCACGGCTCTTTCAAAATCGCTGCTCATCCCCATCGACAGGCCCTCAAGTCCGTTGCGCTTGGCAATTTTTGCGAGAAGGGCAAAATGCAAAGAGGGTTCCTCCTCGACTGGCGGAATACACATGAGCCCGACCACAGGCAGGTCAAGGTCGCGACAATCCTTGATGAATCCATCCGCGTCGGCTGGCAGCACCCCCGCTTTTTGTGGTTCTTCGCCCGTGTTGACCTGGATGAACAAATCCGGGCAATGGCCCAGTTCCTGCGTAAGCCGTGCCAAAGTGTTGGCCAACTTGGGCCGATCGACAGAATGGATCGCCTCGAACAACTGCATCGCCTGCCGCGCCTTGTTGGTTTGAAGGGGGCCGATCAGATGCACTTGGACACTTTCAAATCGATCCCGGAAATCCGGCCATTTTCCAGCCGCTTCCTGCACCTTGTTTTCCCCGAAAAGCCGATGACCTTCGTTCAGAACGGCCTCGACCCGTTCGTTCGGCTGCACTTTGGAGACCGCGATCAACTCGGTTGATCCCCGCGCCCGACCGGCCGCGTCTTCGGCTTTCTGGATACGTGCGGAAATCTCGGCAAGCGACATGTTCAGGCTCCTTCGTCACATCGTTCGGACGCACAGAACACCATCCCCGCACAAAAGAAAAGGGCAGGTCCGAAGACCTGCCCTCTATAGGTTGGTTCTGGTTCTAAATTAGAACGAGAAGCGCAGACCCAGGTCAGCAACGGTGCGGTCGCTGGTAGCGGCTGCTGCGCCGTTACGTACGTTCGCGATACCACCTTCGATGAAGGTGCCGCCGCCCAGACGGTGCTGGAAGCCGATACCGTAGTTCTCACCCGAGGTCGAGTAAGCGTTGGCTGCGTTGTCGGTGTTGATGTAGCCACGGATGAAGGTAGCTGCGCCAACTTGGTAGTTGAAGCCGATGCCGTACTTGTCGTCAGCTGCGCCGTTGTCAGCATACATCAGAGCTGCCGACAGGTTGCCCCAGGTGCCGCCGATGGTGACTGCCAGGTCGGTGTCGGTTACGACGTCCGAAGTTTGTGCACCCAGAGCAAAGGTGTAGTTGCCCATGGTGTACGAAACGTGACCAGCCAGACGCTCGTTGGTCGAGGTCGACGACGAGTTTTGAGTGGTTTGGTCAGGCGAGTAGGTCAGGTGTACGCCCCAGTTGCCCGAAGCATAGATGACGTCCAGACCCTGACGACCAGCTGCACCCGAGGTGTAAGCGTCGGCGCCGAAGTTATAAACAACGTTCGAGTAGGTCAGGCCGGTCAGACCGATCGAGCCGGTGTACATGTTCGGCATGTTTTCGATCGCACCCAGGGTTTGACCAACCGAAACGGTGAACGGGCCGGTCGAAACCCAGAAACGCGGAGTGTTGAACGCGTTGGTGGTGTTTTCGTTGGCTTGGTAACGGATCTGAGCACCGAACGACAGGCCGTTGTCCGACTCTGCGGTTGCGGTTACGACCAGACGGAAGCGGCTTTCGATGATGGTTTCGTTAGCTGCGGAGTCGTCGTGGTACAGACCGAAGCGGCCGTAGCCGCCGAAGGTGACGTCTGCTGCGGCAACACCAGCGGTTGCAACCAGAGCAGTCGTAGCGAAGAGAACTTTTTTCATAGTTTTTCCCTCGGATTTCCAATTCATGCGCCCAAACCGGTCCATCCGGAATGGGTATGCGTAGTCTGTCGCTCTTTTAGGGGGTCCTTTGCAAGCACGGGGATAGCATCGATCTGCAAACCGGCAGGATATGGTGCAGCTATGCCACAGTTTGCGGACCCGCCCCCTCGCACAAGCCCGAAGACAGTTACAAAAGCACGGATTTTCAGGTGTTTTCGGCAGTTTTCCGCGCATCTGCGCTTTTGGGGACTCGCAACGGAAATCAGCAGATTCTCGGACCCGAGTGTCACAAAACTATGGAAAAGGCCGCTTTCCCTCACCGGTTTGTAACAACACTTCTGTACCGCATTTCCATTTTTGCACCGTCGCGTGACCGTTCAAGATGGTAAGGGCAGCGGGATTTATGTCTGGGATGAAGGCTTACAATTTCATAAGTGAATTTCCGAGGGGAAACGCCAAGCCTGTTCAAGTGGTATCTTTACCCTTGTCCCGTGTGCGCCTCTGACACGGGTCCCATGACGCTTTATTCCCTTGCCGATGTACGCTCTGTTGGATAGGACGGTAACAAAGCAAAGATCTGGGCAAGAACCATGAAGCAGAACCGTGTCTTTGGAACTCTGGCAGTATGCGCCGCGTTGATGGCGCTTGCGTCCTGTGGCAATCGGAATGCGACCGGCGCCAGCGCGGGTGCGGATGCCTATCTAGACCGCGACGATGTCGGTAACCCCGTAGAAAGCGACCAGATCACAGGAGCCAAGGGCACAACTGTCTGGGATCTTTTCGGCTCAGACAATTCAGATGTCACCGTGCGGGTCAACAAATACCTGTGGGCGGCATCATTGGAAGTCCTTGATTTCCTTCCCATTCAAACGGTCGATCCGTTTTCTGGCGTGATCGTCACCGGGTATGGTCGCCCGCCCGGTGGCGGACGGTCGTATCGCGCCACAGTGTATATTCGTGACCCCGCCCTTGATGCCCGGTCGCTGCACGTGGCCATGCAAACAAGCGGCGGGTCAGCCGTGTCGCCCGGCACTGTCAAGGCGGTTGAGGATGCGATCCTGACACGTGCGCGCCAGTTGCGGATTGCCGACGGCAAGCTTTAATCGCAACCTTCGATCGAATGACGAGGGCGCCACGCAGGCGCCCTTTTTTGTTGCGTCGGACATATTGTCAGTAGGTAAACCCACCCGCCTCCATACCCGCGAGACGGTCAATCCATGCCAGTTGTTGTGGAAGGCAGACCGTTTCGAGATCATATTTCTCGACCGCGAGGGCCCGGGCAGCCTGCCCAAGCTCGGCGGCAAACACCGGGTCATCCAGGACTTTCGTCACGTTTTCAACCAAGGCCTGCCCGTCAAAGAATGGAAACAGTAGCCCCGTTTTTTCGTGCACGATGGCCTCGTGCAGTGGGGCGGTGTCGCTGGCGATAATCGGTGCACCTGCGCTCATCGCCTCTATCAACGACCAGCTGAGAACAAAAGGATAGGTCAGGTATACATGCGCCTTGCTGATCTGAAGCAGCGCGAGGAAACGGTCATAGGGAATTCGCCCCAGAAAATGAACACGTTCCCAGCTGGGTGTCGGGATGCGGCCCCGCACCTCGTCAATGAATATCTGTTTCCATGTCTGCCCTTGCGGGGGACGCGATCCATAACTGACCTCGTCGCCACCCACGATCAGTACTTGCGCATTGGGGCGCTCTTTCAAAAGGTCCGGCAGGGCCCGCATGAACACATGATATCCGCGATAGGGTTCGAGGTTGCGGTTCACGAAGGTAATGACTTCATCCTGACGGCTTAGCGTGGGCCCGCCTTCAAGCGCGAATGTCACATCAGGGTTGGGTGTCACGGCCTTGGTGTCGATCCCGTCATGGATCACGCTGATCCTCTTGCGAAACTCAGGCGGGAAGGTATTGGCCTGAAATTCAGTCGGGCTGATGCCGAGATCGCCGACCTCGAGATGCAGGAAGTTGTTGATATTCTTGAGCCGTAACCGCATGGATTCCGTTTCGGGCGACTGCACGGGAAACTCGGGATCGAACCCGACATCTCCTTTGGCGCCATCATAATACAACTCGTAAAACAGTCCGATACGCGCGGTTGGCCACAAATCCTTGAGGAACATGGATTCACCCCAGCCGGGATGAGCAACAATCACATCAGGGGTAAACCCTGCAGATTTCAGCTGACGCGCGGCCATATAGCAGGATTCGCCCCGCAGCAGTTTGGACTCGAAATCCACCAACCACGGATGCAGCCCCTGGGAAGGTTTGCGCTTGACCGCATAAGGCAGAACACGGACCCCGTTCCAGGTTGTCGGCTCTTTGACGCGCAGGGTCAGCGCAACCGCCTTGTGCCCGCGTTTGGCCAGGGCAGGCGCGAGATGCTTAAACTGCCCGGGAAAATTCTGGTGAATGAAAAGAATGTTCATCAGTCGTCTTTCAAATACTTGGCTTTTATCTTCATAGATCAAGTCCGCGGCGATTATAGGGCTTCTTTTTGCATTTTGACGCCCCCTGCCCCTAGACCGCAAGCATTCTGGCGCATATCACCCGTGAAACTGCTGCATTGCCTGAAGACCAAGGAAAGGTGACCACGGATGTCGCGCTATTCTGCCGCCGAAATCGAAACCAAATGGCAAGAAGCCTGGACTGAAAACGAAACTTTCAAGGCTGTCCGGGATGAATCCAAGCCCAAATATTACGTGCTTGAGATGTTCCCCTATCCGTCGGGCAAGCTGCATATGGGTCATGTGCGCAACTACACGATGGGCGACGTGATCGCACGCTACAAAATGTCGACCGGACACAATGTTCTGCACCCGATGGGGTTTGACGCCTTCGGGATGCCCGCCGAAAACGCGGCGATGGCCTCGGGCGGACACCCGAAGGACTGGACCTACTCCAACATCGACACGATGGTCGAACAGATGAAACCGCTTGGCCTGTCGCTTGACTGGTCGCGCATGTTTGCCACCTGCGACGTGGAGTATTACGGGCAGCAACAGGCGCTGTTCCTCGACATGCTGGAAAAGGGTCTTGTCTATCGCAAGAACGCGGTCGTGAACTGGGATCCGGTCGATATGACCGTTCTGGCGAACGAACAGGTGATTGACGGCAAAGGCTGGCGTTCTGGCGCGGATGTCGAGCGCCGTGAGCTTACACAGTGGTTCTTTAAAATCTCCGACATGTCCGAGGAACTGCTTTCGGCGCTGGATACGCTGGACAACTGGCCCGCCAAGGTGCGCTTGATGCAAGAGAATTGGATCGGCAAGTCGCGCGGGTTGCAATTCGGGTTTGAGCGCACCGACGGGGAAGAGCCGATTGTCGTTTACACGACTCGTCCGGACACGCTCAACGGGGCATCGTTTGTCGGCATTTCGCCAGACCATCCAATTGCCAAACAGCTCGAGGCCGAAAACCCCAAGGTCGCAGATTTTGTTGCCGAGTGCCGCAAGGGTGGCACCACGGAAGAGGCCATTGAGACCGCACCCAAGCTGGGGTTTGACACTGGGATCAAGGTCAAACACCCGCTGGACCCGAACTGGGAACTGCCGGTGTGGATCGCGAACTTTATCCTGATGGATTACGGCACCGGTGCCATTTTCGCCTGCCCCGCCCACGACCAGCGCGACCTCGATTTCTGCCGCAAGTATGACCTGCCGGTGATCGACACGTTCTTCTCTCTCGAAGATCCCAAGCCGGTCGAGAACGTAGCCTTTGTGCCGCCGAAAACCGAAAAGGTGAAATGGGTGAACCATTTCGCAGGTCTCGACGAGGCCACGGGCGAAGAGGCGATCAACGCGACCGTCGATTTTGCCGAGGCGCAGGGCTGGGGCGAAGGCGTGACCAAGTACCGTCTGCGCGATTGGGGTTTGTCCCGTCAACGCTATTGGGGCTGTCCGATCCCGGTTGTGCATTGCGACACGTGCGGAGTGGTGCCTGAGAAGAAAGAGAACCTGCCCGTCGAACTGCCGTATGACGAGGCCGGCAAACCCATCGACTTTTCCGTGCCCGGCAACCCGCTGGACCGGCACCCGACCTGGCGCGATTGTAGCTGCCCGAAATGTGGCGCCCCTGCACAGCGCGAGACCGATACGATGGACACGTTTGTAGATTCGTCGTGGTACTTTGCACGTTTCACCGCGCCACGCGCTGGAACGCCCACGGACATGGCCGAAGCTGAATACTGGATGAACGTCGACCAATACATAGGCGGCATCGAACACGCGATTCTGCACCTGCTGTATTCCCGCTTCTTCGCCCGCGCCATGCACATCTGCGGCCACCTGCCCGAAAAGAGCAAAGAACCCTTTGATGCGCTATTCACCCAAGGGATGGTGACCCACGCAATCTACAAGAACGCGGAACGCACCGATGAAAACGGCCGCGCGATCTATCACTATCCCGCCGAGGTCGAAGAACGTGACGGTGGCGTGTTCGTCAAGGAAACGGGCGAAAAGGTCGAGGTCATCCCCTCGGCCAAGATGTCGAAGTCCAAGAACAACGTCGTCGACCCGCTGAACATCATCAGCAGCTATGGCGCCGACACCGCGCGCTGGTTCGTGTTGTCTGATTCTCCGCCCGAGCGCGATGTCGAATGGACTGCGTCCGGTGCCGAAGCCGCGGCCAAACATCTGGCCCGCGTGCATCGCATCGCGTCGGACATCGCAGGGTCCAATGAGGCACCGCAAGCCGCGGATGAAGAGTTGCTGCGCGAAATGCACAAGGCGATCCGTGACGTGACGCTGGGTGTGGAATCCTTTGGCTTCAACGCCTCGATTGCAAAGCTTTATGCCTTCACCAACACGCTTGCCAAATCCAAGGCCGGCAGCGCCGCCAAACACGAAGCCGCGCGCACGCTGGCCCAGTTGATGTCGCCGATGACGCCGCACCTGTCCGAGGAAATCTGGTCGATGCTGGGCGGCAAAGGTCTGGTGATCAACGCTCCCTGGCCGGTGGCGGATGATGCCATGCTGATCGAGGCCAACGTGACCCTGCCGATCCAGATCAACGGCAAACGTCGCGCGGAAATCAGCGTGCCCAAGGATATGGCCAAGGAAGAGGTTGAAAAACTTGTTCTAGCACACGAAGCTGTCACCCGTGCGCTGGATGGGGCCCAGCCCAAGAAACTGATCGTCGTCCCCGGGCGGATCGTGAATGTCGTCATCTGATCGCAGAGCTTTTCTGATACTTGGCGCGGCCAGCCTTGTGCTGGCCGGCTGTGGCTTTTCGCCCACCTACGGAACCAATGGCACCGCTTCGGGCCTACTGGGGCAGACGGTTGTCGACGATCCAACCGACAACGTGTCCTATCTCGTCGTGCGCGAGTTGGAGGACAGGCTCGGCCGGACCGATACCGGCAAATACGGTTTGAGCATCTCTTTAAAATTCCAGCAAAACAGCATTGCGAAATCCGTGAGCGGCATCACCTCGCGCTATGATATTCTGGCCACAACCACCTATGCCCTGCGTGACCTTGAAACCAAGGAAGTGCTGACCAGCGGCAAGGTCGAAAATTTCACGGGCTATTCCACCACGGGCACCACCGTGGACACCCTCGCAGCGGAAGAAGACGCCTATGAACGTCTCAGCGTCATCCTGACCGACCAGATCATGGCCCAGCTTCTAGCCTATGCGGCAAAGAACCCCCTATGAAACTGAGCGCACGCGACGCCAGCCGCTATTTTTCCAAACCCGAGCCGGACCGGACAGGGCTTTTGATCTATGGCCCTGACACGATGCGTGTATCACTCAAGCGGCAAGAGGTGATTGCCGCGCTGATCGGCCCGCAGGGCGAAGAAGAGATGCGCCTGTCACGCATTCCCTCCGCCCAATTGCGCAAGGAACCATCACTGCTTGGGGATGCCATCAAGGAAATCAGCTTTTTTCCAGGCCCGCGTGTCGCCTTTGTCGAAGATGCCAATGACAATGCGGCGGGCGCGATTTTGACCGCGCTTGAAGACTGGGCCCCCGGCGACGCCCAGATCATCGTCACGGCGGGGCAGCTCAAAGCGTCGTCAAAAATCCGCAAGGCGTTTGAGGGGCACGCCAATGCCTATGCGGTCGGAATCTATAACGACCCGCCGACGCGCGACGAAATCGAGGCGGAACTGGCGAAGTCTGGCCTGAAAGAGGTTGAAAGGGACGCGATGACCGACCTGTCCAACCTGGCCCGTGAGCTTGACCCCGGTGATTTTCGCCAGACCCTTGAAAAATTGTCGCTCTATAAACTGAGCGACCCTGCGCCGGTGTCTTCAACAGATATCCTGAACTGCGCGCCCACCTCGACCGAGGCGGCACTGGACGACGTGTTGAACATCGTTGCCGAGGGACGCGCGCCGGAACTAGGGCCTGTGCTGCGCAAATTGCAGTCACAGGGCATTGCCCCCGTCACGCTTTGCATCGGGGCGACGCGCCATTTTCGCGCGCTTTACACGGCAGCCTCAGATCCCAGCGGGGCCTCGGCAGGTATAGCACGGATGCGCCCCCCGATCTTTGGCCCCCGTCGCGACCGGATGCTGCGCCAGGCGCAAGGCTGGGGTGCGGCAAAACTGGAGCAGGCGCTAACCATCCTGACCGACACCGACCTGCAATTGCGGTCAGCTGGTCAAACTGCCCCGGCCATGGCGCTCGTCGAACGGATGTTCCTGCGGCTTGCAATGCTGTCGCGTCGCTGACCCCTTAAACTCTGCCAAACTGACCCAACGTCGTTTACTCCCGAATGGGTTGCCCGTTCGGGTGACCTCTGCAACGCTGAGCACCAAGGAAGAGGGAGAAAAACAATGTATGAACTTATCGGAAGCCCGACCAGCCGTGCCTTTCGCGTGATGTGGTTGCTCGAAGAACTGGGCCAACCCTATAAATTGATCAAGGCAGGCCCCCACGCCGCCGAGGCCAAGGCCGCGAACCCGACCGGAAAGATCCCGATCCTGAAAGACGGCGATGCGACCATCACCGATTCGACCGCGATCATGACCTATCTCGCCGACAAACACGGCGAACTGACCTTTCCCGCTGGTACCGTCGACCGCGCCCATCAAGATGCTTTGACCCATTGCGTCCTGGACGAGATCGACTCGATCCTGTGGATAGCGACCCGCCACAACTTTATCCTGCCCGAGGAACACCGGATCCCCGAGATCCGCACGCCTTCAAAATGGGAGTACGCCCGCAACATCGAGAGCCTGATGGCGCGCTGCAAAGGTCCCTACTTGATGGGCGAAACCTTTACCGTACCGGATATCATCCTGACCCATTGCGGGGGGTGGGCGCGCGGCGCCAAATTCCCGAGCGACAACGAGGATTTCAAAGCCTATATCAAACGCTGCCGTAGCCGCGACGCCTTCCAGAAACTGACCACCGGTTGATAAGAATTGACTTAGCATAAACCGCGTAGTTTCGTGATCTCATTGGATCAGCTTTTTACCAAGGAGATAACGATGAAACATTTTGCGATGCTCGGCCTAATAGCGATTGCCCTGATGGCCACCCCGGCGATGGCAGGAAATACCGGCATGAAAGACGCCGCCGGAAACAAATTGCGGATCGGGTGCAAATCGGCTGGCTGCACGGTGCAAGCCAAAGCCAAGGGCGGCAAATGGAAAACGGTGGAACAGACTGAAGGCGGCAGTGACAATTTCAAGGCCCTCGTCACAAAATACAAAGGACAGGGTTACAAGTAAGCCCTGAAAGTCCCAGAACACAAAAGTCGGATGTCATGTCCGGCTTTTTATTTACCCTGACCCTTCACGTACCGCACAGCGGCATCCCCTGCCCAGCGCCCGGTCGCAAGACAGGACGTCAGAAGATAGCCACCGGTGGGGGCCTCCCAATCCAGCATTTCTCCGGCTGCGAAAATGCCGGGGCGCGCGCGCAGCATCAAGCCGTCATCCAACTCGTCCAAGCGGATACCGCCCGCCGTGGAAATGGCCTCATCCATCGGGCGAGGACCCTTGATCCGGATTGGCAAGGCCCGCAGCACGGGAAACAAATCCTCGGGCAAGGGCCGGGCAAATTCCATCAACAGCGCCTGTTTGACCAGGTCCAGCTTCAACGCTTTCCGCAGGTAACCGGACATGCTGGTCTTGCCGCGCGGCCTGGCAAGCCGTTTGCGCAGGGCATCGTCGGCAAGGTCGGGGAACAGATCAAGGTAAAGCGTCGCCCCTTCTCGCAGGCGCCGCGACACCGCGTAGATGCCGCCGCCCTCAATGCCGCGCGCGGATAGAACAAACTCTCCCCGCACGCGCTGTCCTCCCGCGATCAAGGCCACCGACTTGACCGGCGTTCCGAAATGCGGGGCCATATGCGGGGACCAATCGACCTCAAACCCCATATTGGCGGGCTGAAAACGCGCGGTCCTGACGGGCAGCCAATCGGCCCAAGCCCCGTCAGACCCAAGCCGCGCCCAGCTGGCACCTCCACAGGCAAGAACACATACATCAGGGTGCAAAGTTTGACGCCCCTCGGGCGTGTCAAAATCATAACCTTCTATGCCACCAACCCAGCGCCAGCGGGTACGAACCTTGACACCCTGCTCATCAAGGTTCTGCATCCAGGCCCGCAAGAGCGGCGAGGCTTTCATCGCCTTGGGGAACACCCGCCCGGAACTTCCTGTAAAGGTGTCCTGCCCAAGACTTTCCGCCCACGTTACAACATCGCGCGGACCAAAGGCTTGCAGCATCGGCTGCAGAAATGAGGCGGCCTCTTCGTACTGCGCCAGAAACTGAGGAAACGGTTCATCCTTTGTCAGGTTGAGTCCCGACTTGCCCGCCATCAGGAACTTGCGCCCGACCGAGGGCTTGGCCTCGGTCACGGTGACATCAAGGCCTGCCGCAGACATCCTGTCTGCCGCCATCAAGCCAGCAGGCCCCGCCCCAATGACAAGGGCTTGTGTCATGCGGTGCCCTGATCCCGAGTATCGCGCAGTTCGACCACGCGGCGCGGATAGGGAATCTCGATATCGTTGTCTTTCAACGCGTTCCAGATCGCAAACAGAACCCGTGGCGTGAACTTGTTCTTGCCATCGTCAATTCCGTTGACCCAGAACTCCACGGCAAAATCCACCCCACTGTCACCAAAGGCGCGCAGCTCGCAATCGGGGTTCAACTCGCCATGCTCGCCGCCTGACAAGACGAAATCCAGATCCCCCACGGCCTTTTCGATGATGGCGGGCACCTTGTTGATGTCCGTGTCATAGCTCACCGAAAAGGGGGCTTCGTACCGGTTCGCAGACCCGCTGTCGGAATAGTTCACCACCCGCGTGGTGATAAAATCCTCGTTCGGCACAACGATCCATTTGCCGTCATAGGTTTCCAAAATGGCGGCGCGCGCCGTCATCTTGACGATCGTGCCAGCCTCGCCTCCGTCCAGTTCGACATAATCGCCCACCGTAGCCTGCCCTTCGAGCAGCAGGATGATGCCAGAAATGAAGTTCGAGGCGATTTTCTGAAGCCCGAACCCGAGCCCGACGCCGATGGCACCGGTCAGAACAGCAAGCGAGGTCAGGGAAATGCCCATGATGTTCATGAGCAACAGGAACGCGACACCAAAAATTGCGATCTCGGCTGTCTTGGCGACCAGCTCGCGCATGGCCGGGCGCATCTCTTGCTGGTTCTTGATGAAGGAAGACGACTGTTCGTTGGACCACCGCCCCAGCCAAAAGATCGCCCCCCCGACAATGACAAATCGGATCAGGAACAAAAGCGAGAACGACAGGTTGCCCAGCGGCACCACCGTTTCGTCGAGCTTGAGCATCACCTCGTCCAAAAGGCCGATGGCATACAGGGCGGCAATGGGCACCAGAAGGTACTTTCCAAGCACCTTCATCAATGGATCAGAAATCACGTCACGCACGAGAATACGCGCTGCAAGGAACATGAAAACGCGCTTGCCGAACGCGATCACCTCACCCGAGCCAAACAGCGAACGCGTCACGCTTTCACCGATGCCGGTGAAGGCATAAGCCAGCAGAGGCAACACCAAGGGGGTAAAGACCAGAACAAACCGGCGCGCGCGCGCGATATAGCTGTCTTGCTCTTCTGGCGGGGTCAGCAACTTCTCGACGACAGGCAGCACCTTACGCGTCACCAACAGCGCGGCAAGATAGGCCACGACCAGCAACGCGAACTGGGTCCAAGCGGCGGGGCTTAGCAGCCACCCCTTGGCAAAGGTCCATGCCTGCTCGAAATAGACGGCCCCTTGACCAATAATCTCATCCGTGTCCACACCATGACCCCTTGATAAACTGAAACCTCACGCCATCCTCTTGCCCGACAGCCACACCGGACTCAAGAGAAACCCTGTGTCAGACCCGATCTGCCCCTTGTGCCAAAGGCCGATCCCGCCCGAGGCAAAGCAAAGCCAGCACCACCTCATCCCCAAACTGAAGGGGGGCAAAGGTGGGCCAACGGTTTTGTTGCACCAGATCTGCCACAATGAGATTCACGCCACTCTGACCGAGGCGGAGCTTGCACGCGCATATCACACGATCGAGGCGCTGCGTGCGCATCCAAGGTTGGAAAAATTCCTCAAATGGGTGGCCAAACGTCCGCCCACCTATCACTCAAAAACACCGGGACCGCGCCGTCGCAGGTGACGCGGCCCCGCTTGGAGGTATGCCGTCAGGTGCACATCGCCTTGATGCCCTTGGCGATCTCGGGCTTGGCAGCCAGCGTATCCGCGGCAATCTCGCGGGCGGTTTCCAGAAGGTTGTCGGCATCGACCAGACGATCAACCAGGCCAAATTGAAGCGCCTCGTCCGCGAGTATCTTCTGCCCACCCATCAGGATCAGCTTTGCCCGGCTGGGCCCAACCAGTTCGGCCATGCGATGCGGATCGGATGGCTGCGGCAGGAACCCGAGCTTCATCACCGGATAAAAGAACTTGGCCGTGGGCACCGAAAGGCGCAGGTCACAAGCCAGAGCCATGCCCATGGCACCACCGGCGAGGGTGCCGTTGAGGGCTGCGATCGACAAACCGGGCAGACGGGCGATGTTGCCCGAAAGACGTTCCCACACATCGGAAGTGGCAAGACCGGCGCGGGCCTCCTCCAGATCCGCACCTGCGGAAAACACCTTGCCCTTGCCTGTTAGGATCAGCACCCGCGCCTCTTGCGCGGCCTCGGCAATGTCTGCCAGTTCGGACAGCATCGCATGTGTCAGGGAATTGGCCTTGTCCGGACGGTTGATCGTCGCAATCCACAGCCCGTTTTCTTCTTTGGTCAGTTCAATCATACCAGCCCCACTGCCTTGCGGATGTTTTCATCGCGCAGAGAAATCTCATCGCCCAGCCAGTCATCGCCCTCGGGGCCGCACATCCACAATAGACATTTGGCAGGCCATTCCGGCGGAATGTGATCGGACCACTCCAGCTGGCTGACTGGGTTGACACCCGACGCTTTGATTTCGCGCTGCATCTCGGTCGCGACGGTGCCCGGTGACAGGCCGATTGCCCGAATGCCCTTGTCGCGCGCTTCCTTGTCGACACAGCGGGTCAGCATGTTGACCGCAGCTTTTGAAGCACAATAGTGGCTCCATGCCTCGACGGGGCCGTGTGCGGCACCCGAGGAAATGGTCAGAATGGTGCCGCCACCGGCCGCTTCCATCAAGGGCTGCACGGCGCGCATTCCGTGATAGACACCTTTGAGGTTGATATCGATCACCTTGCCCCAGCCTTCGGGATCAGAGGTCGAAAGGTGCGAGATCGGCTCGATCACGCCCGCGTTGTTGATAAGGACGTCTACCGACCCGAATGCGGCAATCGCCTTGGCCACGGCCGCTTCAAAAGCTTGGTAATCCGCCACATCACAGGTCACGGCCAGCGCCTTGTCCCCGATCTCGCCCGCAATGCGTTCGATATCCGTCGCGCCGCGCGCAACCAAGACGACATTCGCCCCCGCTTCGGCAAAGATGCGCGCGGCGCTTTCCCCGATGCCACGGCTTGCGCCCGTGATCATCACTGTTTTTCCCTGAACATCTGTCATTGCGTCCTCCATGACCCGATTACCACAAGAGACCTAAACCGGTCATTTGTCGCCGTCCAGTACCTGCCCCCTTGACCCCACCGTCACAGAGTCGGAAGCTATGCACAACTTATTCAGGGAGTGGTTCCAAATGATTGAATGGAAACAAATTGCCGGCGCGGGTACGCTCGCGGTCCTCTTTTCTTCGACCGCGGCTTTCGCGGATGTCAGCCCGCAAGAGGTTTGGGACAACTGGCGCAACAGCATGACCAGCTTTGGCTACGAGGTCAGCGCCACCGAAAGCATGGATGGTGGCACCCTGACCGTAAGCGACATTGTGCTCGAGATGACCTTCCCCGAAGATGAAGGGGATGCACGCGTCGAGATGGGGTCTCTTGTCCTGCAGGATCAGGGCGACGGAACGGTCTCGATTGACCTGCCTGCCGAAATGCCGATCAACGTAAGCGCCAAGGCCGATGGTGAAACCGCCGATTTCCAGATCATGCTGAGCTATGCTGGCGCCTCGGTCATTGCGTCGGGCTCCACGGATGACCTGACCTACACCTACAGTATTGCCAAAACAGGCGCAGACCTGACCAGCGTTGTGGTCAACGACGAGCCGATTGAGGACGTAGACTTTACCCTTGCGCTGGACAACCTTCAGGGCGTGTCACAAATCACCTCGGGTGAGATGACGAAACTTGCCCAGAGAATGTCGGCCAGCACGCTGAGCTACCAAATGCGTGCCCAGGATCCTGAAGACGGCCGGTTTGCGATGGATGCAATGGTTCAAGACATCAACTTCCAGGGCGGTGGCAGCGTGCCCGAGGTGGATAACCCGGAAGATCCGGTGGCCCTGTTCAATGCCGGTTTTGCCTTTGACGGCACCTTCACGCAGGGACCTGCCACCATCAAAATCGAAGGCGCCGACCAAGACGGACCGTTCAACGCGGATCTTGCCTCGGCCACCAGCAATCTGGGTATCGCGATCGGGCCGGACGGGTTCGACTATTCCGGCAAGGCCAATGAGGTGACCGCCACCATCATTGGCGGCGGCGTGCCGATCCCGATCAGCGCGGAAATGGCCGAGGCTGCCTACGGGCTCAAGATGCCACTGCTGAAAGGGGACGGCCAACAGGATGTGGGTATGCAACTCACGCTGGGCGGCCTGACCGTGTCCGAAATGCTGTGGAGCATGATTGATCCGGGTCAGGTTTTGCCGCGCGATCCGGCAACCCTGTCCTTTGACCTTGCAGGCAAGGTTTCGTTGTTCACCGACCTGATTGACGAAGACGCCGCAAGCATGGAAGCCCCCGGCGAGTTGAACAGCCTGACACTCAACAGCATGCTTCTGGAAATTGCGGGCGCGCGTTTGTCGGGGGATGGCGCGTTCACCTTCGACAATACCGACATGGCCAGCTTTGATGGCATTCCGCGCCCCGAAGGCGCGCTCAATTTGAACCTGAAAGGCGCAAACGCCCTAATCGACAAACTGGTATCCATGGGGCTTTTGCCCGAGGATCAGGCGATGGCAGGCCGGATGATGATGGGCATGTTCGCAGTACCGGTTGGCGAGGACGAGTTGAAATCGACAATCGAGATCAACGCCGAGGGGCACGTTCTGGCAAACGGCCAGCGTATTCAGTAACCGGATGTTTCGAGACGGAAGGGCCGCTTTGCAGCAGCACGGCGGCCCTTTTGCGTACGAGACTTGCGCATAAGGGACGTGCGGTCTACCTCGGAACACGGGCCATGCATGCAAACCCACACTGCAACGGGGAACGGAAGTGAACATGAAACTGGATGATCTCACACATGCCATGCTGGACGCCGCCCGGAAGGCGGGCGCGGATGCCGCCGACGCCATGGCCATCCATGGCACCTCTGTGTCCATTGACGTAAGGGGCGGTGCACTAGAGCAGGCCGACCGGTCCGAAGGAATTGATCTAGGCCTGCGCGTCTTTGTCGGACAACGGCAGGCGAACGTGTCTGTTTCTGATTCTTCGCCGCAAACGTTGCAGACGATGGCGGAACGAGCCGTCGCCATGGCCAAGGAAGCGCCTGAAGATCCTTATATCGGGTTGGCCGAACCCGCGCAAATCGCAACAGAATGGGATTGGGGGGCGCTGGAACTGGCCGATCCCTCGGACGAGCCCGACCCCCAGATGCTTTTGCAGGACGCCGCCGAGGCCGAGGCCAGCGCACTGGCCGTGGAAGGCGTAACACAGGTCCAGACGGCTGTTGGGGGCTACAGTGCGACCCAAATACACTTGGCCGCAACAAATGGCTTTTCGGGGGGCTATTCCCGAACCGGGCGGGCCGTGTCCTGCGTCGCCATCGCCGGTGAAGGCGAGCAGATGGAGCGGGATTACGATGGCGATCATCGCATTTTCCAATCCGACCTGCGCGCCGCGACCGAGATCGGCACAACCGCCGGCATCCGCGCCGTGTCACGCTTGAATGCAATACAGCCGCCCACGGGGGCCTATCCCGTCCTGTTCGACGAACGGATTTCCTCGTCCCTGATCGGGCATTTGCTGGCGGCAGCGAACGGGGCCAGCATTGCGCGGGGCGCATCGTGGCTACGTGACTGTTTGGGTCAAGACGTGCTGCCCAAACACCTCAGCCTGATCGAAAACCCGCACCGCCCGCGTGTCGAGGCCAGCCGCCCGTTTGATGCCGAAGGCCTGCCCACCCGGCAGCGCGCGATTGTCGAAGATGGTATCCTTACGGGGTGGACGCTCGATCTTGCCAATGCCCGCAAGCTGAACATGGAATCTACGGGCAATGCGGCCCGCGGCGTGGCCTCGCCTCCGTCCCCGGCGACCTGGAATGTGGCACTGACACAGGGTTCCCAAACGCGGGCAGAGCTGTTGCGTGACATGGGCACCGGCCTGCTGGTCACGTCGATGATCGGCTCTACCATCAACCCGACGACAGGGGATTATTCGCGCGGCGCGGCTGGGTTCTGGGTGGAGAACGGGGAAATCAGCCATGCGGTCAATGAATGCACCATCGCCGGCAATCTGCGTGATATCCTGCGCAACCTAGTCCCCGCCAATGATGCGCGCCAACACCTGTCGCGCGTCGTGCCCTCGTTGCTTGTAGAAGGTCTCACACTTGCCGGAAACTGATCTGTCCCTGCTGATCGACGCCGCCAACGAGGCAGGGCGCATCGCGCAAAACTTTATCGGCCCCCAGGCCCGCGTTTGGGACAAACCCGGAGGGGCGGGTCCCGTAACCGAAGCCGACCTTGCCGTGAACGAGATGCTTGAGGACAAGCTGCGCAAGGCTCGGCCCGACTATGGGTGGTTGAGCGAAGAATCCCTCGACAGCACCGACAGGCAGGACACATCCCGCATTTTTATTGTGGATCCCATCGACGGCACCCGCAGCTTTATCGAAGGCTCCAAAAGCTGGGCGCACTCTCTGGCCATTGCGGAAAACGGACAGGTTATCGCGGCGGTGGTGTTCCTGCCGATGCGCGAAAAACTTTATCATGCCGAACGGGGCCAGGGAGCGTTTCTGAACGACACGCGGATTGCCCCGAGCACGCGCAGCGATCTGGCGGGTGCAACGCTTTTGGCCGCGCGCCCCGTAATGCAGGCGCATCATTGGCAAGCTGGCGCGCCGGATGTGCAGCGCAGCCACCGGCCCTCGCTCGCCTATCGTCTGGCGCTTGTAGCAGAAGGTCGTTATGACGCCATGCTCACGCTGCGTCCGACATGGGAATGGGACGTCGCGGCGGGTGATCTGATCCTGCGCGAGGCGGGTGCTGTCACCTCGGACCGATTTGGCAAGCCTTTGCGGTTCAACAACCCGGATCCACGACAGCCCGGCATGGTTGCGGCCGGTCCGGCGGTGCACCGCAAACTGACCCAATCCTTGGCCAAGTCCTGACGTCTCGCGGCAGGGCCTAACCGGCCGCGTAACGGTCTACGAAATTTCGCAAGACCTTCTCGGGCGCATGCACGTCCGCAGCACGACACATCTCGATCAGCTTGTCGGCATCCTCTGGCGGAAAATATCCGCGGTGCTTGTAGATATTGATCCGTACCTCAAACCCGTCGCTGTCCGCTTCGGGGTGGAACTGGGTTGCGTAGACATTTTGCCCGAACCGTATCATCTGGTAAGGGCAGGTCGGTGACGACACCAGATGCGTGCAACCTTCGGGCAAGCGCTGAACCGCCTCTTTGTGGCCGACAAATGCCAAAAACTGTTCCGGCAAACCTGCAAGGAGGGGATCGTTGCGCCCGTCCTCGGTCAGGGTGCAATCAGAGGTTCCGACGTCTTCGGAATATTGGTCCTTTGAAACTACCCGCCCCAAATGATGGCCCAGAATGCCAATGCCATAACAGCACCCCAGAAACGGAATGTCCCGTTCGGTGATATCCGGCATCAGCCCGAGAACCTGATGTTCGATGCGGGCTTCAATCTCGGTTTTCTTTTCGGGAGCATCGCTGACACATCCGGGCCCTCCCCCCACGATCACCCCTGAAAAAACATCCAGATCCAGATCAGCCGGCAAGGTTTCCTGATCCAGACGGATGCGCACCGTATCGCGTTCGGCAAGGCCGCTTTTGTTCAGGATGGCCTGGAATTCGTCGTCCGAAGCTTCGGTTTCGGGGCGCAGTTGCAGGATTAGAAACGGCTTCATCGGATTTGACCTTTCTCGTTCCTGCATCGACCTGCCGCATCCCTTTGCACAGGTCAAGCTTACAGGGCTCCCTGCGCATGTCGGAAATTGCCGCAGGCGCGGCCTTGCCACCCCGAACGCGACCACATAGGTTGCTGCCAGCCTTGAACCCATCCCTCGCGAGGTGCGGCCCACGTGCCGAAACGCGCAACAACAGACCCCGGGGAGCGCGATACCGGATCAAAAGGCCTGAGCAACACGGGAACAGTCATATCAAATGGCGCGCAACCTTGGACTTTCTGCCTATCTCGCCTTTTCCAGAAGAGAAGCATCCTGCCCGCCGGACACCAGCACCCCGAGGCCGCATGGCCGGCTCGTCTGGTTGCATTGCAGCGAGGCAGGTCGCGCGAACGCGCTAGCCCAGCTGGGGCTACGCCTGAGCGCACAGCGCGATGATCTGTCCCTCTTGCTGACCACGGCCCCCGGCCAACCCGCGCCACCGGAGCTGCCGACCGAGGTGATCTGGCAAGAGGCGCCGACCGAGCATCCGCATGATACACAGGCATTTCTGGATCATTGGCAACCGGACCTCTGTCTCTGGCTGGGGCCGTGGCTACGCCCGACTTTGATTCATACGGCCCACAAGTGTGGAATATCGCTTTTCCTTTTGGATGCAGACGAACCGGGGCTGGAACATGCGCGGTGGCGGATGTTTCTGGAACCAGTCAAAGGCACACTGGCCCTGTTCACCACGATCCTCGCGCGATCAGAAGCTGCAGCCATGAAAATTCGCCGCACCTTGGGGGAAAGCCGCACGGTGCGCCGCTCTGGAACCCTGCTGGAAGAGCACGCGGCCCTGCCCTGTAACAAGGATGATCTGGACGAATTACGGGATGCCCTGAAAGGCCGGCCTGTCTGGCTCGCCGCGCATCTTCACCCGAGTGAACTGCGGGCCGTTCTGAGCGCCCATCGCAATAACCTGCGCCTGTCGCATCGGTTGCTGCTTGTGATTGCACCGGACCAGGCAAAAGACGCGGTCGGTTTTGTCGAAGCCTGCCGCCGGGACGACTGGCGCATCGCCGAATGGGATGAGGGCGAATTTCCGGATAGCAACACGCAAATCCTGATAGGATCGGACCTGCGCGAACTCGGGCTTTGGTACCGGATAGCCCCAGTGACATTCATGGGGTGCTCGCTGAGCTCGGGGTTGGGGGGGCGCAATCCGTTTGAACCGGCAGCGCTTGGATCCGCTGTCATGTACGGCCCCAGCGTGAGACGGCATCTCGAAAGCTATTCGCGTCTCGTCGAAGGCGGGGCGGCAAGGATTGTCCGCGACGCCGACAGCCTTGGCTCGGCACTATCACAGCTTACCGCACCGGATCAGGCGGCCCAGATGGCCCATGCCGGCTGGCGAGTTGTCTCCGAGGGGGCGCAAGTGTCAGATCAGATCATCAGCCTCGCGCAGGATGCGCTGGAAATGAAGGAGGCAACGTGATGCGGGCACCACGTTTTTGGGATACGCCCCCCGACCGTCCTGACTGGCGTGCAAGGATGTTGGCCCCGCTGGGCGCGCTTTATGCCCGGGCCACGGCGCGCCGCCTCGCACACGGTCAGGACAGTGCCGCACGGTGCGATGTGCCGGTGATCTGTATTGGCAACCTGAACGCAGGGGGCGCCGGAAAGACACCCACCACGATTGCCCTGATGCAAAGGCTGCAGGCGCGCGGACTGACACCGCATGTGGTGTCGCGCGGCTATGGCGGATCCCTTGAGGGCCCCGTTCAGGTGAATGAACGGAGCCACAGCGCAGATCAGGTGGGCGACGAACCCCTGCTTTTGTCAGCCTTCGGTCCGGCATGGGTCGCCAAGGACCGCGCGGCAGGGGGGCAAGCCGCCGCCACAGCAGGTGCGGATGTGATCCTATTGGATGACGGGTTTCAAAATCCGAGTCTGCACAAAGATGCCTCGGTGATCGTCGTGGATGCCAACAAGGGCTTTGGCAACGGGCGCTGCCTGCCCGCTGGTCCCTTGAGAGAGCCGGTCGAGGTCGGGTTACGCCGCGCCGATCTTGTTCTGTCTATCGGTGACAACACCGCACAAGAGCGTTTCAGCGCCGCTTGGGCAGACCAGATTGTCCTGCCCCATGTGACGGGGCATCTCGCGGTTCTCGAAATGGGTATGGACTGGACCGACACACCGTTTCTGGCCTTTGCCGGCATTGGCCATCCCGAGAAGTTTTTTGCAACCTTGCGCGCGCAAGGGGCCACCCTGTTGCATGCCGAAGGGCTGGACGACCACCAACCGCTGACCCCGGCCCTTATGGCACGACTGGAGGCGGACGCGCGCCGCCTTGGGGCGCAGTTGGTGACAACCGAAAAAGACGCGGTACGTTTGCCCGCCGCGTTCCGGGCGCAGGTTCTGACCTTGCCGGTGCGTCTGGAAATCGGCGATTGGGGCCCGATCGACGCTCTTCTTGATAGGGTATTGACCGGGCGGACCTAACCCCGCCCGATCACACCGGCTTTATTGGGCCAGTTTTTCGTCAAGGATCTTCTTGAGATCGGCGTAAGACATGTTCGAATGCTTTTCGCCGTTGATGATCAATGCAGGCGTGCCCGAGATGTCGTGTTCTGCCACGTTCTTTTCATACCACGCGACAAGCTGCTTTGCCTTATCTTCGTCCTGCATACAGGCCTGCAGCGCCGCATCCTCAATGCCGGCGAGACGCCCGACCTTGCGCAATTCGCCCGCAATCGCCACCGGATCCCCCGCGCGGGTCCATTCGCTTTGACCCTTCATCAGCAGGTCGGTCATACCGAAAAACTTGTCCGGCCCCGCACAGCGCGCCACCATCGAGGCCCACAGGCCAAACCGGTCAAAATAGACATCCCGGAAGATGAACTTGACCTTTCCGGTCTCGATGTAGTCTGCCTTGAGCGGCTTCAGCACGTTCTCGTGGAAGGTCGCGCAGTGCGGACAGGTGAACGAGGCATATTCGATCACGGTCACCGGCGCATCGTTCGAGCCCATGACCATTTCAATGACACCCGAAGTATCGGTTGCAGCGGCAGAGTCACCCCCCGATGCAGAAACCCGTTCAATCTGTGTCTGCTGGGCGTTGGCCTGACCGTTCGATTGAGTCAACCAGTAACCCGCCCCAGCGGCAACGATCACGGCAACGATCAAGATTGGAATGATGCGATTCATCGCGGAACCTTTCCTAGAGTTTTGTCTTTTTCAAGAAATTGCGCGACAGGCGTTCAAGGGCCGCGCGCAATTCGGAATCCTGCGCCTGCTCTGCCAGCTTGGCAGCCTCGGCGCGTAATTCCGGTGTTTCGGTCTTGGGTGCGGGCTTTGACTTGTGCGCGAAAACCGCTTGCCCCTCGGCAAAACCTGTCGCCGCAGTCTGGGTGATCCGCAGCCGTTCAATGGCGTTGTAGCCATAGACCTGATTAACCCGCGCGCGCAACTGATCCTTTTGCATCTCGAGCATGGGCGCCTGCGCGCCGGTGGTCAGCACCGTTAGTGTCGCGCCGAGGCCCTGCCGTCCATACTTGACCTCGACCGGCTTGCACACTGCGGCCATGTCTTCGCCGACGATCTCTGCCCAATGGGTCAAGACACGCGTGGCGGCGAAACCACGGGTTTCGCCGGTTTCGCGAATCTGTTCCCGCAACAAGGAAGATGTGCGGGCAAAGCCTTTGGTAGTAGAGCGGCGCATCTGGTGTCTTGCATCCTTCGGTTCGGCGCTATTTTAGTAGCCGCGTGGCAAGGTGCCAGCGAAACCGGACAATTCGGAGAATAAAACTTGCGTGAACATCCCTCTCCCGAGGTTTTGCTGGAATGGTACGACCGGCATGCACGAAAGATGCCGTGGCGCGTTGCCCCGTCGGATCGCCAGCAAGGGGTCTGCCCGGATCCCTACAGGGTGTGGCTGTCCGAAATCATGTTGCAACAGACCACTGTCGCGGCGGTGAAGGACTATTTCGAACGCTTCACGGCACGCTGGCCCACGGTGCAAGATCTTGCTTCGGCCAAAGACGAAGATGTAATGGCCGAATGGGCCGGCCTTGGGTACTACGCGCGTGCGCGCAACCTGCTGAAATGTGCGCGGGTCGTAGCGGATGATCTGGATGGGGTGTTTCCTGACACGGTCGAGGGATTGCGCGCCCTGCCCGGAGTAGGCCCCTACACGGCGGGGGCCGTGGCGGCGATTGCCTTTGACCGGCAAGCCGTGGTGGTGGATGGCAATGTCGAACGCGTCATGGCGCGGCTTTACAACGTGCATACCCCCCTGCCCGCCGCCAAACCTGAGCTGACATCACTGGCGGAAGGGTTGACGCCAGCCTTGCGCCCCGGAGATTACGCGCAAGCTGTCATGGATCTTGGCGCGACAATCTGCACCCCGCGCAATCCTGCCTGTGGTATCTGCCCCTGGCGTCCGGCCTGCGATGCGCGTATCGCCGGAACAGCCGGCGAATTACCACAGAAGACCCCGAGAAAGCCGAAGCCCATCCGCTTTGGCACGGTCTATATCGCGCGGCGGGTAGATGGCGCGGTGTTGCTCGAGAGGCGGCCCGACAAAGGGTTGTTGGGGGGTATGCTGGGTTGGCCCGGGTCAGAATGGGTTGAAGGCGAAACGCCCCGGCACAAGACCCCGATACGCGCCGAATGGACCACCCTCAACGGCGAGGCACGGCACACTTTCACCCATTTTCATCTGCGCCTGACGGTGAAAACGGCTTTGGTTCCAATGGAACGCAAGGCCGATATCGGGGACTTCGTGTCGCTGGACACATTCAGACCCTCTGACCTGCCAACCGTGATGCGCAAGGCGTTTGATCTTTATCACAACACCTGAACGCAGGCAGGCAAATCGCGATTGCAGTTGCCTGCGCGGCAACCCATTATGCGGGTGCGCGCCCAGCTCTGGAGAGTGACCATGATCCCGTCTTCACAAGTTGCCAAACTGCAAAGCGCTCTGCCCTTTTGGCTCTCGCTGTTCCTGATTCCGCTGATCTGGATCGTCGCGGGGCTTGGCGGCTGGTGGGTTTTGCTTGTTCCTGCAGCCACTTGGTATTTGTTTTCGGCGCTGGATGCCGCGCTTGGCCTTAATCTCGAAAATGCCGAGCTCGAAACACCAGAAGAAGATCTTTACTGGTACCGGCTGGTGACAATGATCTGGCCTTTCCTCCAGTTCGCGACACTGTTCGGAATGATTTGGTTTGTTACGCACACTGATCACCTTTCGGTTGCAGCCAAGATCGGGCTTTTCTTTGGAATGGGCGTTGTCACGGGCACAATCGGGATCAACTATTCACACGAGTTGATGCACCAGAAAAACAAGACAGAACGCTGGCTGGCGGATTTCCTGTTGGCGATGGTGTTGTATTCACATTTTCGGACCGAACACCTGCACGGCCACCATGTCTATGTCGGCACTCCCCGCGATCCGGTCACCGCACGCTATAATGAAGGCTTCCACCGCTATTTTCCGCGCGTGCTTTGGCAGGTTCCGGTTTCGGCCTTCCGACTTGAAAAGCAAAGACTCTCCCGCAAAGGGTTGCCCTGGACCGATCTCTCAAATCCGTTCTTTCGCTACTGGGCGTTACAGGCGGGGATGCTGGGGCTAGCGTTCCTGATCGGGGGGTGGCAGGGTCTGTTGCTGTTCCTTTGGCAGGCCTATATCGCGATCTGGCAACTCGAACTGGTGAACTATGTCGAACATTACGGCCTGACCCGCAAACACCTGGGCGAAGCGAAGTACGAACATGTCAAACCACATCATTCGTGGAACGCCGCGCACAAGGCGTCGAACTGGCTGTTGATCAATCTGCAACGCCATTCGGACCACCATTATAAACCTGACCGGCGCTTTCCGCTGTTGCAAAACTATACTGAGGCCGATGCGCCGCAGCTTCCATTCGGGTACCCGATCATGACCATGGCGGCAATGATCCCGCCGGTTTGGAAACGGGTGATGAATCCGCGTGTGCGCAAATGGCGCCAGATGTATTATCCCGAGATCACCAACTGGCAGGCCTATAACAAGGCCAAAACCCCGATGCCTCGATAACGGCTACAAAGGTCGCACGACCCTACAGGGGTTTCCTGCTGCGAACACATCGCCGGGGACACTGCGCGTGACAACCGACCCCGCGCCAATGGTGGAGTTATCGCCAATGCATACACCCGGCAGGATGATCGCGCCCCCACCGATCCAGACGTTGCGGCCAATAGTGATCGGGGCAGCCGTTGTATGATAGGCTGGCACGCCTTCGCGTTCGAATATCCGCTTTCGGGCATTGACCGGATGTGCCGTGGCATAGATTTGTACCGCCGGCCCGATCAATGTGCCCGCCCCGATCGTGATCGACTCTCCGTCCAGAAAGACGCAGTTGAAGTTTACGAATACCCCTGCACCCAAATGGATGTTTGCCCCACCGTCACAATAAAAGGGGGGCTCGATCCAAGCACCGTCTTCGCAACGGCCCAGCAGACTGTCCAGAAGCCCGCGCCTTGCGGCAGTTTCAGGTGAGGCGGTCGTATTGTAGCGCATCAAGAGGTCTCGGGTGCGGTGATGGCGCGCCATGCTCTCGAGGCTTCTGGTATCAAATGGCTTTTTGGATCCGGACACTACACGCTCTCGCATTTTTTTGTCGCAGCTTACCAAGATCGCGTGACCGTTACGTGACACACCAATAGGCATTGCCCCAAAAACAAGCGCCTTCATGGAAAAACCCGGTGCCTGCCCAATTTCGGCCACAGAAAATAGAGTATCTGACGCTAATTAAAGTCAATCGTCGGAGTATTTAGTTGTGACGGCTCGATCCATTTTTTCAGGCCTAGTTCTCCTCACCTTTTTGATGCCGCAACAGGCCTTTGCCCTTGGTTTAGGCATGGTGCGCGTTCCCGATTATGTAAAAGTTCCGATTTTCGTTGCGTTGGTCGCCATGATTATGAGCCTGGCCACCTTGCGGATGCTTCTGCCGCGCGGCCAAAGATACAGCGAAATTGCCGAAGAGGAAAAATCCACGGCCATTGCCATGGCGGCCTATCTGACCCTTGTCTCAACAATCGTTTTGGTGGCGCTGCTGATCGTTGGAATCGGCCTCAACAGCTACACCTAACCTACCACCACACTGAGGCGCAGCTCAGGAGGATGGGTTTTGCTCTACCGGGCGCTCAAACGCCCACACCGTAAGCTTCTGTTCAACGCCGCGGATATCCTGTTTTTCAAAGCGGCGCAGACCGGCAAGGCATGCGTGACCGCCTTCTTTCAGAACCTCCTCACGCATACCATCGCTGATCACCAAGCGCGCATTAAGACCGCGGGTCAGTGCTTCGAGGCGAGAGGCCACATTCACGGTGTTGCCCACGACCGCAAATTCAAGGCGGTTGGCCCCGATATCCGCGAGAACCGCGGGCCCGTAATGCGCGCCGAACCCGACACGCAGCGGCGGCAGGCCACGCCTGATCCGGTTGTCGTTCCAAGTGTCCAGAGCGTCCATCATCGCATGTACGCAATTCAGGGCGTTGATCGCATCCTGCTGGGTCGGCTCGGGCGTGCCGAAGGTCGCCATCAACCCGTCGCCCAGATATTTGTCGAGCGTCCCGTGATGGGCAAACACCGCGGTCTCCATCAAACCGTGAAATTCGCGCAGCGTTTCGATCACCTCTTCCGGGCTACGACTGGCCGCGAACTCTGTAAAGTGCACGATATCCACGAAAAGCACGGCGATGTTGTGGTTGCGGATTTGTTTCAGGGGTTCGTCGTTCTTTGACAACTCTTCGACCACATTGGGCGAAAAGTACCGCGACAGGTTCGTGCGCTCGCGCTCTAACGCGGCGTTCGAGCGTAGCAAACGGTTGAACCGGCGCACCGACACCGCCAGGGTTACCGCGACAAGCAGGAACACCACGACTTCCTGAATGCGTAGCCGGAAATGGAACTGGGTCGGATCCATGAAATACGCGAGGTCACCCTCCGGGAACGCGGCTTTCGCGGCTTCGCTGAGAGCTGGCATTGGGTCGGCAAACCACCAGCCCACCAAGAGGGCGATGGTCCACATACCCGCCGTCCAGGTTCCAATCGCAATCACGGTGCGCCAGGAATAGGCCAGCGTTCCGGCCGCCAGCAATATGAAGAAATATTTGAAATTGCCGAACTGGTACTGCATCGCCTGTGGCCATGTGTGTTCGCTGAGCGGGTTGGGGATCACCATGCCAAGCGTCATGACAAGCAGATCCAGAAACAACAACGTCAGCTCGGCCCGCGACAGGCCGACCTTGCCAATGCGCAGCATCAACCAACCATTGAAGGCAATGATCGCAACAATGAATTCATAGAACAGAACCTCGGGCCACGGCACAACGAACAACAGCAGCACACTGACCACGCCCATCGCCACCCAGCGCGCCCGCACGGCAAGATATAGCCCTTCGCGCTTGTGACGCTCGAGAACCTGCTCGGTATACTCATACTCGGGCGCCCCTTTCTGGGGCAGCTCATAGGTCTGGTCTTCGAAAAAGGACGAAATGGAACGCCGCGCCATGGGAAATGCCTTTGATAGCTTGAAGCACAAGATAAACGCTGCGCCGCTCGTTTGAAATAGCGCGTCGTCACGAAACCGTCACACGGGATTGATGCCCCCAGAATACCAAAAAACCCCGCCGTTAACCGGCGGGGCAAGTCATGGTGCCGTGTGTAAGTCAGGCCACAGGCACCGGCGGTATTCTTGGGTTTACGAGGTATTAGTTCGGGCGCTCCGCCATCTCGGCCCGGATCTGCTGGCGCAACAGGTCGATCGGGGCCTTCTTGCCATCACGCTGATAGGACCAATAGGTCCAGCCATTGCAGCTGGGCGCGCCTTCAAGATGGGCGCCGACCTGATGGATCGATCCCTTGACATCATCTCCGATCAGAGTGCCATCGGCACGGACCTTGGCCTTGTGACGCCCGTTCATTGAATAGAGGTTCTCACCCGGGCGCAACATGCCGCGTTCGACAAGTTGACCGAACGGCACGCGCGGTTCGGCGCGTTTGCTGGTGGACACCTGCAAGGCTTCGCGGTCGAACTTTCGGATTTTCTCAAGCCGTTTCGTGGCTACCTTGCGGTACGCTTCTTCACGCTCGATCCCGATGAAGTCGCGGCCCAGCATCTTGGCCACGGCGCCGGTCGTACCGGTGCCGAAGAACGGATCAAGGACCACATCACCCGGGTTGGTCGACCCAACCAGCACACGATGCAGCAGGGATTCAGGTTTCTGCGTCGGATGCGCCTTTTCGCCGTTTTCATCTTTCAGGCGTTCATGCCCGGTACAGATCGGCAGAACCCAATCCGAGCGCATCTGGATACCTTCATTCAGCGCTTTGAGCGCCTCGTAATTGAAAGTGTACTTCGCGCCTTCCTCTTTCGAGGCCCAGATCATGGTCTCGTGCGCGTTGGTGAACCGTTTGCCACGGAAGTTCGGCATCGGGTTCGACTTGCGCCACACCACGTCGTTCAGAATCCAGAAGCCCTGGTTCTGCAACTCGGCCCCCAGGCGGAAGATGTTGTGGTAAGAGCCGATCACCCAGATCGCCCCGTTCGGCTTTAGCAGACGGCGGGCCGCCTTAAGCCATTCACGGGTGAACTTGTCATAGGCGGCGAAGCTTGAAAACTGGTCCCACTCGTCATCGACCGCATCCACCTTGGAGTTATCGGGACGATGCAGATCCCCCTTCAACTGAAGGTTATAGGGCGGATCTGCAAAGATCAGATCAACCGAGTTTTCCGGGAGACTGTTCATCACTTCGATACAGTCACCATCAAGAATCGTGTTTAGAGGGAGCGCAGTTGCGCTCTTGCTTTTGGTCATAGTCTTCATTCTCTGCCTCAATAAACCGGCGCTGTTTTTGTGCGCTCTTGGTTGAGACAAAGATGATTCAAACCTGATTCGGGGTCAATTTCTTTTTTGAATCAGTCACTTACATTTTACTCTTGATACAAGATATTGTGGACAGGCTTGAAGGAACGTCTATGGTGTGGGGTCACCCCAAGATTTCGAAGCGCCTCTCTGTGGCTTTTTGACGGATAGCCCGCGTTTGTTTCCCATCCGTAACCGGGAAACTGTTGCGCCAAATCCCACATGATCCGGTCACGACATATTTTCGCCACAATTGAAGCCGCTGAAATCGAAAGAGATTTTGCATCCCCTTTGACCACGGCCTCGGTCGATCCGGTCAGTCCACGCGGAATCATGTTACCATCAATCAACAAGTGATCCGGCGCTGCTTTCAAACCGGCAACCGCGCGCTCCATGGCCAAGTGGCTGGCCCGCAGGATATTGAGCGTGTCAATCTCTTCCACGCTGGCATGGGCAATCGACACGTCCGCAACCGCGAGAATCACATCAAAAAGAGCTTCCCGCCTCTTCACGGTCAGCTTCTTTGAATCGTTCAGCCCCTCGGGGATATTTGCCGGGTCTAAAACAACTGCTGCCGCCGTTACGGGGCCTGCAAGGGGGCCGCGCCCCACTTCGTCCACACCTGCAACACGGGTAGCGCCCCGGGTCAGCGCAGCTTGTTCATAGGAAAAATCAGGTCCAGTCATGATCGCGACAAACAGCAAGGCAGGGCCTCTTGCAAGTAAAAAGCCCGGCGGCCAGTGGCTCACCGGGCTTCCGGGCACCGTTTAAGCGCCCTCTGCTCGACCCTTATTTCCGGCGGGTCAGTTTGAAACCCTTGTCTTTCAGACAGCGCTGGTCATAGCCTTTCACGACACCATAGGCCGGTGTGTGAATCCGCGTGCGGCACGTCTTGGGCAACAGGTGTGCCTGCGGATAATGCTTGTCCAGACAGCGAGCCCCCAACATGGAGACGCTGCCGCGACGGTTGGTTTCAAACGTCCGAACACAGCCGCGCGGAACATACTCTTTATAACTGATCCGGGCGCGTTCCGGCAGGGGGCGCGGCTTGGGGTGGTGGGAATTGTGCGAATGCCGGGGCTTGGGCGGGACATGCGTGTGACGCGTGACGCGGGCCGGCTTGTCATCATCGGTGATCGCGTGGCCGATCATGAACAGCGCCGCCGCCCCGAACAACAGCTTCGCGGCATCTTCTTCAGACAGGGCGTGGGCCGGACGCGCCGCCAGAGTGGTGACAGCCACTGCGGCCCCAAGAATGGACAGGATGAATTTGCGAGAGATCGTATTGGGCATGTGGTTTCCTTTCAGGGTTTGTTCGGCCCGACGCCAGTGCCGGGCGGCTGTCTCGAACATCGGCCGCCCCCTGAAAGACAGGCAATATCAGCCCGGTGTTATCGAATATCAGCCGCTGATATACGGCGTTGTTATTGAATATCAGGCGGTTTCTGCGCAGGTTGAGGGCATGAAACAGACATTCCTGACCCTGACCTTTCTGATCGCGGCCTTCCTGACCACACCCGCTGACGCGGCCGAGTGTTTTGCCGATTACAAGGCCAAGAAAGACAACCCGCTTAAACTGCACTATGGCGTGGTCCAGCTTTATGAAGGCTGCACCAAAGCATCGGCTGAAACCGAAATCGCGCCCCGCATCGCCCGCGACGGCTGGAGCCTTTTGAATGTGCTTTCGGTGTTTGACGCCTCGAAACTTTCCGGAAAGGAAGCCAATGCAGGGCAATTCTATCTCCGCTATTGAAGCGCGTCGGCACGGCAACCGAGTAGTTGGTCTTGGCCTTGCCGGGATCGTCGCCTTGCTAGTTGTCGCCGCGGTGCTGTTGTTCTTGTCTCTGCCGGATGCCAACGCGTTCAATGCGCGTGTCGAACAGCTTTTCCTTGAAAATGACGACCTGACAGGCCAGGCCGAGATCAAGCTTCTCGAGATTTTGGCACAGTCTGGCACGGCGTTTTCCGAAACGCTGGCAAGCTATCGGATGGTGATCTTCACGCTGCTGGTGTTCGCGACGGGTATGCTGGTTGCCGCACTGGTTTTTCTGGTGATGTTGATTACCATGAACCGTCGCATGGCCGCGATTGAACGTTCGGGCATCCAGGTCAATTCCCTGTTGATCAGCCGCGAGGAAAAGGCGGTCTACCTCAACAACATGGGGTTCAAACTGACGGATGCCGCAATGGAAACACTGTCGGTTCTGGCCGAAGCACGCATGGATGACGACATGCTGACCGGTGCCCAGATCGAGGCTATGATCTCGGGGCGTTCCGAAACCGATTGCGAGGAAGCTGCAGGCGCCACCCGAATCAAACGGCTAAGGGATTCGCTGGGCAACCAACTTGTGAGCGAACTTCTGGTCAAGAACATCGCACGGAAAGGTTATGTTCTGGCCATAGACAAGGACGTTATCCGCGTTCTGTAGAAACCTGCCAAGCTGGCGCACACAAAGGTGAAGGCTCGCCCCTTGGCAAAGGGGGCGCCACCCCTCATGTTTGTTGCCTGTTTCCAAGAACCGAGGTGTTGGCCCATGGGCGCCCCCCTGCGCGACCTTTCACAGGACTACCAGATTCGGATCGAGCGGCTGGACGGACCCGTTCGGGCGTGGCGTGACGACGTGTTGTTGGCGCAAAGCGAGCGTGCCAAGGTCATGTATGAAACCCGCCTGCCCCCAACCGTCTATTTTCCGCCTGAAGATGTGCGCGCGGACCTCTCTGCCCCGACAGACCTGCAAACCTTTTGTCCGTTCAAGGGCACAGCCACCTATCGACACATCAGCCTTGACGGAGAAGAGATCGCAAACGGCAGTTGGAGCTACGACACCCCATTGCCCGAAAGCGCCGAAATCGGGGGGCATATAGGCTTTATGCGGGACGACCGGACCACGATTGATCTGGGCGGCAACCACCTTGCAGATCAGGCTGGGGGCCATATCAACGGGCTGTTTGTCGATTGGCTTTTGCGCGAGGCGTGGCGCTGCACCTCTCCTCAAGAACTGACCATCGCGCTGTCACAAAAGATGATCGAAAACGGGATCGCGATTTCTCGGCTGTCGGTCATGATCTGGTCCTTGCACCCGCAGATCGCGGGCCGGCACTATGTCTGGAAGAAGGGAGAGCGCGACCTCGCCACCTTCGCACCGTCCTACGAAATCTATGACCACCCCGCTTTTGTCGGCAGTCCGTTGGACTTTGTCTCCAAAGGGTTAGGCGGCGTGCGCCAGAAGATCGGCGTGGAAAAAGATGAAGATCGTTTTCCCATCATCCGAGACCTCAAGGCAGAGGGCGCCACGGACTATGTCGCGATGCCGCTGCAGTTCTCGGACGGACAGATCAATGTTCTGACCCTGACCTGCGATCATCCAGCGGGGTTTACGACAGCCAACCTTGGCCTTGTGTTTGAATGCAGCGCTATCATCAGCCGTTTGTTCGAAGTGTTTAACCAACGAGAAAATGCCCAAGGGCTGCTCGAAACCTATGTAGGCAAGCGAACTGGCGCACGGGTTCTTGGTGGAGAAATTCGCCGGGGAGATGGAGACGACATGGATGCGGCAATCATGTTCTGTGATCTTCGGGGGTCAAGCAGTCTGGTCACGGATTTGGGGCAGTCCGACTATATCGACCGGCTCAACCTGTTTTTTGAGACCGTGACTGACGCCATTCAGGACAGTGGCGGCGAGGTTCTGAAATTCATCGGGGATGCTGTTCTGGCCGTATTCCCGGTCGACAGCACCGCCGAGAGTGCGCGGGAAAACGCGATGCAAGCCGCCCGTGCCATCATTGATCGCCTCGCTGAGAACACGACGGATTGCGCCTGTTCGATTGGTCTGGCTTTTGGTCGCGTAACCTATGGCAATGTCGGCTCTCGGGAACGGCTGGATTTCACAGTGATCGGGCACGCGGCTAATGTGGCCGCGCGCCTGAGTGACCACGGGAAACAGGTTGGTCATCGCATCGTGGCCACGGCGGATTTCGAAGCACCAACCTGTGACATGACCCACTTGGGAGAGGTCACCCTGCATAACGTACGTACCCCCGTCACCTGCATTGCGGTCAGCGCAGAAGAGATAAGCGCCTAGCCGGGGCTACTGCCCGTCATCATCCAGCGCCCCACTGATCAGGTTCTCTCGCATTAGACGTTGAGCAAGTGTTCCTTTCGGGATCGCGATTTCCTCAAGATAAGCTTGTCGTTTCTGGACGACTGCACGGACTAGGGCAACCGCCTCGGCCGGGCTGACAGGAGTGAAACGCAATGTGTCGCCCGCCCGAGACTGGCAGAGCCGGTCCAGATCAACCGAAACGACCGTCGCAATCTTGGGATATCCACCGGTCGTCTGGTGATCCGCAAGCAGAACTGTCGGCACCCCGTCGCCCGAAACCTGTATCGACCCGCGTGCAACAGGTTCAGACGGGATGGACAGCGCGCCATTCAAGGGCAGATCCGGCCCAACCAGACGCACACCCATGCGGTCAAAGGCACTGGAAAGACGGTAAGACGCTGTCTTAAAAATTTCGCGGGTTTCGGCTGTGAAATAGCGATCCTGAGGCCCAAGTACGACGCGGATCGTATCGCTGTGCGCAGCAAAATCGGGGCGCGCAAAGGTGCCGTGACGGTCCTCGGCGACATGCGCGTCGCTTAGGCGCAACTCTTGGCCCGAAGCCAACTGCCCCCCTCCAAACCCGGAAATGGAATGGGTCGCCACACTGCCCAACCATTCTTGCGCCTGAAGATGCCCAGCAAAGGCGAGGTAGGTCCAACTGCCCAAGCCCGCCGGTCGGATGGTCAGCTTGTCGCCTGCCTCGACCTTGAACACACTCCAACAGGCCAGTTTTCCATCACTTCGCTCCACCAAGAACTCACCGCCCGCAACAGCGAGCGTTATCTCGCCCGAGATACACTCGAGCGCCAATCCGCCCATCGAGACTTCGATCAAAGGCGCGCCATGCGTATTCCCCAACACGGCATTCGCGGCAGCGGCGGCAAGTCGGTCCATCGGTCCGGACGCAGAAACCCCGAACCGCATGTGCCCGAACCGGCCGCCATCCTGAACGGTAACCAGCGGACCGGCAAAGTTTATCCGAAACACGCATTCAACCATCAGGTCGTTCCCTTGTCTTGTGCATGGAACGCCTCGTGCGACATTCGCACGAACTGAACATTATCCCCCACATCGAACAGGAAGGGTCGCACAGGATCGTCTCGCAAGATTTGCGTCGGGGAGCGCCCGATAATGGACCAGCCAGTCGGCATTGTCAGCGTGGTAACAAGGCATTGTGGCCCCGCGATCAATACACTTCCCGCAGGGATATCGCGGGTCGCGGCAGGCTTGCGTGGCAGTTGCAGGGGTTCGGGCACACCCGACAGGTATGCATATCCCGGCGCAAAGCCGTACATGCCGACTTTGTAGCGGCCAGAGAGGTGCATGTTAATGACGGCCTCGGGACTCATCCCGACCGCCTTGGCGACAGAGGCGATATCCGGGGCCAGATCCCCGTCATAGCACACCGACACTTCGTGCAGGCGGCCCTTGTCCTGTGCCTGCGCCGGTTCGTGCCACAGGTCGCGCAAAGCGTTCGCAAGGGTGTCATGATCGCTTAGCAACGGATCGAATTCGACCAGCAGATTCACAAAGGCCGGTATCGTTTCCAGCACACCGGTGGGGGGCTGATCCTGAATGGCCTTGTCGAACTGGTGCACACGCGCGGTCGCCGCATCGGAAATTGCATCCGCGACTTGCACCAGCAATGCGTGATCCGCAACGGGGATGAAAGACGGTTCCTTTAAGGTCACGGCGCCAGAAATGCTTGCAACTGCACCCCCTCTGCCTGAAGGCGGGCCCGGATTTCCCGCGCCATGTTGACCGCGGCAGGCCCATCACCGTGCACACAGATCGACTCGGCCCGCAGCGCGATCGGGTCTCCGTCGATCACCGGCATCTTTCCTGTTTTCAGAAACGCGACAAGCCGCTCTGCCGCCTCTTGCGGGTCGTGGATCATCGCACCTTCCGTTCCGCGCGGCACCAGTTGCCCGTTCTTGAGGTATCCCCGATCTGCGAAGATTTCCGAATACACCGGAACGCCGGCTTCACGCGCGGCCAGTTCAGTACAGGTTCCCGAAATCGCCAAAATCGCCAGGCTGGGATCTATTTTTTGAACGGCCTCCATGATCGCGCGGGCGACGTCCATATCGCGGGCGGCCAGATTGGCCAGCGCCCCATGCGGTTTGACATACCCGATCTCGACCGGCACCAACCGCGCCACACCCATCAAAGCCCCAATCTGCGCGGCGACCATGCGCCCGATGTCATCCGTCGCCATCGGGATGACCCGCCTGCCAAACCCCTCGCGATCATTGTACCCGGGATGGGCCCCCACCACGACACCTTGCTCGGCGGCCAGGCTCAGGGTCTCGAACATCGTCTCGGGGTCACTTGCATGGCCACCACAGGCAATATTGGCACTGTTGACAAGACCAAGCATGGCCCGGTCGTCGCCCATTTTCCAAGGACCAAAGCTTTCCCCGAGATCCGAGTTGAGATCAATCCGCATGCAATCCTCCATTGGCGCGTCGCGCGTTTCACCACGATACTGCGCAAGTGACGCCGTTCCACAAGGTGATAACCAACGCGCCGGAACAGGCCAAGAGGAAGATAAGTGGCGACCCCGGCAGGATTCGAACCTGCAACCTGCCCCTTAGGAGGGGGCTGCTCTATCCAGTTGAGCCACGGGGCCGCGTGGCGTGGTTTTAGCGCGGGAGAAATGGGATGTCATCCGGTCTTGAGGAAAAACGGCACCATGTGATCGCCCGCTTGAACATCTTCGAACTTTCGCGCTAACATTTTTTGAACAGACGGAGAATTTGAATTGGCAAACGACGAAAAACGCTCTTTGACCCTGCGCGATGTCTCCGAAGCGTCGGGCGTGTCGGAAATGACCGTCAGCCGAGTGTTGCGCAATCGCGGCGATGTGTCGAACGCCACCCGGGAACGGGTGCTGCGGGTTGCCAAGGAGCTGGGATATGTGCCGAACAAGATTGCGGGTGCGTTGGCAAGCCAGCGGGTCAATCTGGTTGCGGTGATTATTCCGTCCCTGTCGAACATGGTGTTTCCAGAAGTACTTGGCGGAATCAGTCAGGTGTTGGAAGGAACCGAGCTGCAACCCGTGGTCGGGGTGACCGACTATCTTCCTGCGAAGGAGGAGAAAGTTCTGTATGAAATGCTGTCCTGGCGGCCATCGGGTGTCATTATTGCAGGGCTGGAGCATACCGAGGCGGCGCGCGCGATGCTCAATGCCAGCGGCATTCCCGTGGTCGAGATCATGGATGTCGATGGCAAGGCAGTTGATACAATGGTCGGAATTTCACACCGCCGCGCCGGGCGGGAAATGGCCAAGGCCATCCTCAAGGCCGGCTATCGCAACATCGGGTTTCTGGGCACCAAGATGCCGCTGGACCACCGGGCACGAAAACGGTTTGAAGGGTTTACCGAGGCGCTTGCCAAGAACGGTGTCGAAATTGCCGAGCGCGAGTTCTACTCGGGCGGATCGGCACTGGCCAAGGGGCGTGAGATGACGGCCACGGTCCTTGAGCGCAACCCGGAACTGGATTTCCTGTACTACTCCAATGACATGATCGGGGCGGGGGGGCTGCTATGGTTGCTTGAAAAGGGTTATGACATCCCCGGCGAAATCGGCCTTGCAGGATTCAATGGCGTCGAACTTTTGCAGGGATTGCCGCGCAAACTGGCCACGATGGATGCCTGCCGGCGCGAAATCGGCATGAAAGCCGCCGAAATCATCGCCGCCCGCGTGCAGGGCGAAGACTCTGACTTGATTTACGAGCTTTCCCCGAAACTGTCGTTCGGCGACACGTTGAAACGCCGCTAAGCCTTGAGGCTTTGACGCGCCTCGCGCATTGCTTTGCGGAAATGGGGGGCCCGGCGACGTTCGAGAACCGCCTCGCAGTAGCGGATCAAAAGACGCGGGCGGTTTTCACTTTGCAGACGTTGCAGCATCTCCTTCTGGAAACGCGGGTTTTCGCGACGCCCACGCAGCAATGTGTAGAACTCTGACGTGGTCAGGTTTCCAGAAACGCTGCCTTCGATCACCGGCTTGAGAATCCCGAGTTGCAACCAAAGCGACGCAATCCGGTGCCCCATGAAACGGCAGCGATATTTCCTAATGTTGTCGCCGCGAAACAGGGCCGCATGCATGGCATCAAGGCTTGCGCGTGGGTCATAGAACAGATGCACCTCGCACGCCGTCGCGATCATGTCGGGGGCGTATCCATAGCGGCTGTTGTAGTCGCGGCGCCATGCCTTGTGATAACGGGTTTCCCATGGCGCCACCTCGCGATCCAGCGTGGCCTGGGGGGAAATTGCCACGACGGTCGCGCCGGGCGCCGCCGCCGAGAAGGTACAGGCGGCGTATCCTCCCATTGAGGCGCCATAGAACACCACCTTGTCGAACTTTTCAAAGAAGCCTTCATCACGCAACCGGTCGAAAAAGTCGAACACGGATTCGTCCCGGTACCACGACCATCCATGCGCCATCAGGCCAAGCATCGACCACCCCCGGGATTCAACAAAGCCGTATCCCCAAGGCATCTTGTCGTCGTCGCGCTCATAAATGTGGTCGAGGTTCTCGAACGTGACAATCAGGGTTTTCCCCCGCTCAACATATAATGCCGTGTGCTCCTTGCCGATCTCTTCATAGAACCCTTCTGCCGCCCCGATCCTAGCAAGGTTTTCCCGCCACGCCTCGCGCGTTTGCGGGTGCTCTAGGGTAATGCCGGATTGCTCGTTCATCTGACCGGCCTCAACGAAAAATGTCAGGGGCCGCATCGACCAGTTTTGCGCGACACTCTTTGATAAAACTGGGTTCGACCAAATAGTCGCGGGACAATTTTTCGACCGAGGCTTCGCCCTTGAGCGCCTCAATCGCGATCTTGGCCCTGAATTCGGGGTCTTCGACCGGGGCCTTATGCTTGACAATCTTGGGCGGGATCAGGGCTGCGTCCACGTCGATCTCGTGCTTTTTGATCAGCTTATCCACAAAGGAGCCACGGCGGGGACGGTTGTTTTCCTTTTCTTCAAGCCGCGGCTTCATGCGCCGCGCCCAGAAATGCACGCCCTTGGTATCCTCGCTCAACCGCTCTTCAATGTTGAAGCGGCTCATGATCATGTGATTCCGTTCCTTGAAAGAGATCGGATAGAAAGCCGATACAGGCTCGGCGTATTTGATTTCGCCCGACTGCTTGAGGAAATAGGTCACAGCCGCAGGGCCGGTGAATCCCCAGTTCTGTTCGGTCATGTGCACCGGTCGGCCGGCTTCTTTCTCGGCCTGTAATTCCTTTTGCTGCCACGGTTTCAACCACGGTCCGATTGCATATTCGTCTTCGAAGAATTCGAGCATGGCATCCAGTGCCTTGGATTTTCTGGGCAGGCCCAGCACCGCGTTGCACACCAGATTGTCCTTTTCCCAGCCAAAAACCGTCTGGCGGGTAAAGTTGAAGGGGCGATAACAATACATATCGGCATCGACCCAAATCTTGTCTGTTTTCTTGAGGAGGTTCAGACGCCACATATCTGCATGGATTGCCGGGCTGCCCGTGCGGGCATGGCGGAACATCGGGTTTGAGGGAAAGATCTCTTCCGCATCCCCGGCATGAACACCTTCAGGGATATTTGGGATCGGTTCGTAGCTATAAAGCGTGGTGTGATGGCCCGCATCGGCAAAGGACTTGAGACATAACTGCTCGAGCCACGACAGTCTGCCGCCTATCCACAAACTTGCTATTTCAGGTAGTTTCGCCATTTCTGCTCTGTCTTTTGTTTTCAGTTTTGCAACAGTCTATCACACTGCAATTCATTGTCTCTGACTATTCTGCGAAACGTCCAGATTAGGCCACCTCGTGATCCTTCCCTTAGTGGGCCGTATCCTGTTTCTCGACTGTAAAGAAAAACCCTTCGGGATGATCATCGCGGACAATTTCATCGGGAATGACATCCGGCCCCGCCAGAAACACGTTTGCCCCGAAAATGTGATGCAGCTTGGAAAGCTGCTCCATCCGGGGGCCGGTCAGATCCTGATAGAACTTCGCATAGTTGGGGGTCGCTTTCAGCGCGTCGATCTTGCCCCGATGTTTGTCCACACAGAAATGATGAGCCTCGGCAATCTCGGGGTCGGCCAGAAGGTGATCCATTTCCGCCTGCAGCAGGGGGATCATACGCTGGATGGATGTATCAGTGACCGAGTTGTTGTTCATCCGGAACCAGTAGGCCAGCCCCTGATCCCGATCGACATGGTTCACCCGCCCACGGTCGCGCTTGACCAAAAAACTCTCGGCAGACCGCACCGCATAATGGTTCAACTGCACGAGATCATACCCAACCGTGTCCGAAGTCGAGCGCCATGCATTGCGGTACATGTCCTTGGGCAGAGGTTTGCCAGATCCGTTCACCCATCGGATTTCATCCCAAAGCTGTGGGTTCAAGCCCTTTGGGCGATGCACCCCCAGTTTCTTAAAAAGACCGATATTGCGGAATAGCGTCTTGAATCCCCACGCCTGATGGGGCTTGCGGGTCATCTCGCGCGCGCACTTGTCATACTGGGCGATCAGGGGCTCATCGACATATTCGTGAATGTCCGAATTGCCAAATAGACGCCATGTGCAGGAAATCATATTCGCGTCGCCCACCGCCTTAAAAAGATCAGGCAAGCAACCTTTGCCCGTCTTGATATTGATGAACTCGTCCACATCCATCGAGATCACCCAATCGGCATTCTGGACGATCTCTTCCTTTTCTCCGGCTTGCAGGGCCGCATGCTGTGGCTTCAGGCCCGTGCCTTTGAACGGATTATCCCTGTGCTGAAGGATGCCCTTTGCCTGTAGAAGATCCAGAAAATCATCCGTCCCGTCAGTGCAGTCATTGGTGTAGACGATAAAATCTTCCACCCCGATCGCACGGTGATAGGCGACCCACTCTAGGATGAAAGGCCCCTCGTTCTTCATACAAGTTATGATGCAGGTACGGTTGCTGTTGGGGTCCACCTTGGGACGTTCGAGAACGGGCATCCGTACGGGCTTGTAGGTGAAACGCACTTTTGAGAGGGCAAGCAGCGCTTCTTCTTCAACCAGGGAGGTCTTTGGCACAATCGAGGACACCGAATCCGTCGGATGGCGTAGCCCCATGAAACGGAAGAACGGCACCCATTCTTTTGCGCCGGGCTTGGTGCCGACGATGCGCACAAGACGCCAGACCGAGTCCGGCCCGGCCTTTTCAGGGGCAACACACCATCGTCGGCGAAGTTTGGTCGCATCAAACTGCACACAGATGTGATCGGCAAACCGTGCGTCCGCGCCGTTCCGGCTGCGCCACGGGTAGCAATGACGCCCCGCCAGCACGACAGACCCGGTGCGGGATTGCACCGCGAAATCAAAAACCGACCCGACGCCGTCGCGCGGCATGACCAGATCGGAAATATCCAAAAGCGCCACGGCGCGCGCCCTGTCCAGATACTGGTGACGTGCCCATTCGAACAGTTGCAACTCACGCTGGGGCGATTCCCACGGCGCCCCCTTGGGAACTTCCATACGGTCCTTGCCTGGCGCATCGGGCGCGTTGAATGGATGGGCTTCGGATGGCAGATCGGGGTGACCCAAAGGATAATCCAGCTGGACATGCACAAGGCATTTGAGCCCCTCGATAGACTTCAGACCCTTTTTCAGCACCTTTGCATAGGTTTCGTCGCTGTCCGGTGCGGTCCGGTCAAGGATCAGCACCGCCTCGAGGCCCTGCGTCTCAACATGATAGGTCAGCCACTCAAGGGTGGCCTCGGCGCTCTCGCCGTTTCTGATTGCCAGAAACGCATTCAATCCAGCAAACAGGTCTTGTTCGTTGTCCAGCAGATCAACCGTCGCGCTGTCTTCACCTACCGACAGGCAAGGGGGATCTTCCCCTTCCGTGGTCACGATCATCCCGTCCCCGACGCTGCGGATCATCGTAATCTGCGTATCCCTTGCCGGTTTGATCTGGTCCGCAGATGTTCCCACGGCAAAATAAGATTGCGCCGTTCCATCTGGACGCCGGACCGCAGCAAGAACGATCCCGTCGCCTAGTTTTTGATGCTTGATGATGCGTCGATGGAAATCCGTCGAAGGCATTTTTTAACCTGCTCGTTTCAGGGCGTTTTGCCCCACTATGACTGTTGTTATTTTATGTCCTGATACCACCGAACCAGCTGTTGCTGCAATTCCAGCGGCAGAACCTCGGATCCGGACGCCGTCAGAATCTGGGTCAGCAACCGGTGATAGGGTTCCTCACGGATCAATTCGCGGAACCGGTTCTGATGCCACGCCACGGCCTGCTTATGTAGCTTTGCAACGCCGTCGATTTGCAGCAGTTCGAGCAGGATCTGGCGCGTGGCCGGTCGCATCGCGGCAATCGTCTGGTCTTCTACGGTGTTGAAGTTGCGTTCCACCCAATAGGCCAGGTCAACGTTCTTGTGTGACCGGTTGGGCAGACCACGCGCACTCTTGACCAGGAAGCCAGCCGCCGACCGGATCGAATAGTGATTAAGTTCGACCTTGGCCCGCCCCTGAGAAATCATGAACAGCGACAGCCGTTTCGGATTGGCCGCGAACCCTTCGGGCAGCGCCGCGCCCGACCCGTCCACGAAACGCGGCAGTGCGGCGGTTTTTTGCTGGGGTCGGTGCACCCCAAGCTGGTTGAACGGCCCCTTGGTCCGGAACAGCGTTTTGAAAAACCCCGCCGAAACCGGATAGGCCGTGTCAGGCGGTATGGCACGCGTGAACTGTTCGGTCACCGGACGGTCTTTGATATCAAGCTCGTTATTGTGGCCAAACAGACGCCAAGGCAGGATCACCACGTCCGTGTCGCCGGGAATACTGGCCAGCAAATCCGCGAAAGTGTGTCCCGGCACATGGATGTTCACGAACTCATCCACATCGGACACCAAGACCCAGTCAGACGCCTTGCGCATTGGATGTTTCCACGCCGAGCGCAGAGCCTGCCACTGGATAGACTTTCGGGCGGGTTTTTCGTGACGCACATGGGTCAGGACGCCAGCATCCTGCAACTTGTCCAACATATCATCCGTGCCGTCGGCGCAGTCATTGGAATACACCAGAAAGTCGGTCATACCCGCAGCCCGATGATGGGCAATCCACTCAAGCAGATAGGGGCCCTCGTCCCGCATCGATGTTACCGAAAGAACTCTCACTCGCTGCCCTGACATGCTCTGACCAACAGATTCTGTTTAACATGGCAGGGCGCGATTTGCAGACGTCTCAGGCAGCTTCAAACCAAGGTGAGTCCTGCATGTTACACCGATCCCTTGAAAGGGGGCACAAACTGTCCTAGGTTTGGTTCATCTCTGGCACAGATCGTTTCGAGGGCCAAACGACCAACCTTGCGGGGCTGGGCGTGTGGTCTCGACTATATTGGTCGCTGCCCGCGTCGTGCTGCCGCCGACCGGAGAGAGACATGACCCGACCCAATCGTTGGCAAGGCTACTGGGCCGATCTGAAAGCACCAGACTTTGCCGATTTGCCGGAAGACACGATCGCGATTCTGCCGCTGGGCGCCACAGAACAGCACGGCCCGCATTTGCCGCTTTCGGTCGACTCAACACTGACCGACGCCGTGCTCTCGCGCAGCCTGCCCCAGTGGAAGGCAGACACCCACGCGCTGATCTTGCCCACCTTGACCATTACCAAAAGCAATGAACACCTTGCCCATGCCGGCACGCTGACCCTGTCCGCGCGAACCCTGCTGGCGATGCTCGAAGATATCGGGGCCAGCGTCGCCCGCGCCGGCGTCAGGCGCTTGGTTTTGGTGAACGGACATGGTGGCAACACCGCCATTCTGGAAATCGCGGTGCGCGAACTGCGCGTGGCGCATGGTTTGATTGCCGCGCACGCGTCGTGGTTTGGTTTCACCGAAACCGAAGGGCTGATCGATCTCGCAGATTCGGCCCATGACCTGCATGCCGGGGATATCGAAACATCCGCAATGCTCGCCACCCGCCCTGACCTTGTGGATATGGACCAAGCCGCCAACAGCCCGCCGAAAAGCCGCCAATGGCAGAGTGACATGCGGTGGACGGGCCTGAACGGTCAGGCCGCACGTCCAGGCTGGGTGATAGATGATCTTCAGGCATCGGGGGTCTGTGGAGATGCCTCGGCTGGCTCGATCGCCAAAGGTGAGGCGATGCTCGACTCTGCCGCGCGAAACTTTGCCGACTTCCTTGTTGAATTTGCCAAGTTTGAGCCTGCGTCATGAAACAGTCGAACAGAAAAATCCTTCCTGATCTTAAGATCCCCAAGCGGTTTCTGGATCCCGACACCGGCTTTGACGGGATCGAAGACGGCGCCTTTCTGCGCGGGGATGTCATTACGGTCGACCACCATGTGATCGGAATGCGTCCGCCCAAGGTGCAAGGTGCCGGCCAGATTCTCATGCCGCGCCTAATCGAGGCGCACTGCCATCTCGACAAATGTCACAGTGTCGAACGTTTGCCCGATGTGGGCGGCAATCTGGTACAGGCCATCGCGGCACAACGCGCCGACAAGATCAACTGGAGCGATGACGACATTCGCACCCGCGCGCAGCGGGGCCTGAAAGAATTCGCAGAAGCAGGCACAGCCACGATCCGCAGCCACGTGGATTGGGGGGAAGATGCTGCGGCCCCGCGCAGCTGGTCTGTTCTGCTGGAGCTTGCCCAGGAACACGGCCGTCCTGACCTGCAGCTCTCGGCCCTTGTCGGCGTGGAACAGATGGCCGACCCCGCCTATGCCGCACAGGTGGTCGCGGCGATTCCGGACGGTCACGCCCTTGGCAGTTTCATCTTCGGACAAAACCAGCTTGAAGACGGTCTGCGCAGTATTTTCAAAATCGCTGCCGAACGCGGCCTTCCATTGGATTTCCACGTTGACGAAGGCCTTGATCCGGATCTGAACGGACTTGAAAAGATCGCCGACATCGCGCTGGAAACCCGGTTCGAAGGGCCAATCCTGTGCGGGCACGCTGTCAGCCTGTCGCTACGGTGCGCCTTTGGCCAGAAGCGAATCATTGAAAAGCTTGCCGAGGCCGGGATCAGCGTTGCGATGCTGCCATCGACCAACCTTTATCTTCAGGGGCGCAATGGCGGGACCCCCTCATCGCGCGGCGTCACGCTGGCGCATGAACTGGTCCGAGGCGGCGTGTCGCTTGTCGTGGGCACTGACAACGTGCGTGATGCCTTTTGCCCAGTCGGGCGGCATGACCCGATGTATGCACTGCAACTGGCCGTTCTGACCGCGCATCTCGATCCACCGCTGGATCAATGGCTCGAGACCATCACGACGAATGCCGCACAAGCCATCGGCCGTCCCGCGCCGCGCCTGAATGGCGCACCTTTGGACGACCTGCTGCTATCTGATGCGACAGATCTTTCCACTCTGATTTGCGGGGCGCCATTGCGCCCTGCCACCACCGTTTTCGAGGTACAAAATGACTGACTCAATCTCTGGCAAATCCACACTTGACTGGCAGGCTTTCGCAGAAGACCTGTCCCCGGTTGAAACCATTTCGGAACCGGTTCTGGTCAAGAAACGCTCGCGCGACTTTTTCTGGTATTCGCCCATCCTGAACGCGCAATTGCGACGCAGCTTTGGCGATCTCGTTGCCGTCCCGAAAACCTCGGATGAAATGGCGCACTGCCTCAAGGTCGCCTACGCGCATGATGCCCCAATCACGTTGCGGGGCGGTGGGACTGGCAACTATGGACAGGCCGTGCCGTTGAATGGCGGCCTGATCATCGAGACCACCGGCATGAACCGTATTCTTGAAATCGGCGAAGGCTTCGTCACCGCCGAAGCCGGTGCCAATATCGAGGAAATCAACAAAGCCCTGCACGAAAAAGGGTGGGAGCTAGCGATTTTCCCGTCCACGCAGGATATCGCCACAATTGGGGGCTTTATCGCTGGGGGGTCTTCGGGCATTGGCTCGATCGCCAACGGTATGCTGCGCGACCCCGGTAACATCGTGTCGCTGAAAGCCATGAATGTGTCCGAGACACCGGAAGAGCGGCTTTTCAAAGGGGATGACGTGAATCACATACATCACGCCTGGGGCCTGAACGGTGTGATTACCGAAGTCACCCTGCGCACGGTGCCCCGTCGCGACTGGATCGGGTGCATGGCGACGTTCGACACCTATCCAGAAACCTATGCCGCAGCCTATACCCTTGCCAAAGCGGATAATATCGGCCGGAAACTTGTCTCGACTGTCGAGGCGCGAATTTGCGAGTATTTTCCGCGTCTGGCAGGCCATCTGCGTCCCGGCAAACACCTGATGACTTCGCTTGTGCCGGTCGAGGATATGGATGCCTATCGCGCGCTGATCGCCGACCAGGGCGGCAGCGTCGATCTGGCCATGTCAGAGGCAGAACTTGGAAAGGCGGGCCTGCCGCACGTGTTCGAATTCGCCTATAACCACACCACGTTGCAGGTACTGAAGGCGGATCGCTCGGCGACCTATCTTCAGGTCGGCTGCCCTACCCCTCCGGATGCGAACGCGATTGCCGATCTTGGCCCGAAACTGGGCGATGACGTCTGGATGCACCATGAATTCGCGCTGCTAGACGGGCAGGTCGTGAGCTTTGATTTGCCAATCGTCTGGTACAGCACCGAAGAACGTCTGCGCGAAATCGAGTCGATCTACGAAGAAAACGGCTTTCCGGTGTTCGATGCTCATATCTGCATGGTGGAAGGCGGTGGCCTGAAGAATGCCGACTATCGCCATCTTGCATGGAAGAAACGTATGGACCCGAAGGGGTTGTTGAACTCGCCAAAATCGCGCGAATGGCCCAACGTCCAACACCTGAGCCCCGAAGAAATTGAAGCCCTGATCCCAGCCTGAGAACCAAACCATGACACAGATTGAAACGACACCGCTCACCAAGTCCTTTGGCGTCGAAGTCCACGGCCTGCAGATTGCCGACGTCACCAAGGACCACCTGTTCCCAGAATTGCGCGCGCTGTTCGAAGAACATTCGGCGCTTCTCTTGCGGAATCAGGCGATCACAGATGAGCAGCACATCGCGTTTTCTCAACTTTTCGGAGAAATCGAGGATCGCAATGCAGATGAAAGAAAGCCGGATGAAACATTCAAGGTCCCCGAAGTGTCGAATATTCGACAGGACGGGTCGGTTACAGACCAGATGGACCTGCACACGCTGAACCTACAATCAAACATGCTTTGGCATTCTGACAGCACATTCCTGCCAGTACCGGCATTGACGAATATTCTGATCGGACGAGTGATCCCCTCGTCCGGCGGAAATACGGAATTGGCGTCGACCCGGGCCGCGTGGGCGGATATGCCAGAGAACCTCAAAAACAAGATCCGGGATCGCGGCATCTGGCATCACTATGCCGTGTCCCGCGCGAAGATCTCGGAAGAGCTTTCCAAGCTGCCCATGTTCCACAAGTGGCCAGCTCAGCACTGGAAAGCAGTTTTGCAAAATCCTGTGAACAAAAAAGAGTCGCTATATGTTGCATCTCATGCCTATGCTGTGGATGGTTATAACGAGTTGGAAAGTGAAGAACTTTTGGAGGAGTTGATCGGGTTCTGCACTCAGGATGATTACGCCTACAGCCACGCCTGGCAAGAAGGTGATGTGCTGATCTGGGACCAGCGTGCCGTCATGCACCGCGGGACCCCGTGGCCCTACGAAGAACCCCGCAAGCTGTCGAGCATCTGCATTTCCATGAAGCCCGAAGATGGCCTTGGTGAAATGCGCCCGCAAGCCTGAGATAACCGGTGACACAGTCACCAAAACAAATGCAGCCATACTGCTAAACGGGGCCTCACCCCCAACACAACAGAGAGGAAGAAAATGAAGTTTTTCAAGCGCAACGGACAACCAATGCCGCAATCCATCGTGGACCAGGCGGGCAAAGTTGGTGACGACGCCGTAAGCCGCCGCGAGTTCCTGGCACTGGCCAGCGCCTTTGGGGCCACAACGGCCACGGCTTATGCCATGCTGGGCATGGCAGCGCCTGCGCACGCGGCAAACCACGCCAAACCCGGTGGCACCGCACGCATCCAGATGGAAGTGCGCGCCCTTAAAGATCCGCGCACCTATGACTGGTCGCAGATCGCCAACTTCTCGCGCGGGTGGCTGGAATACCTCATCACCTATGAAGACGACGGTACCTTCAAGCCGTCGCTGATCGAGAGCTGGGATATTTCGGAAGACGCCAAGACCTACACTCTGAACGTTCGCAAGGGCGTCAAGTGGAACAATGGCGACGATTTCACCGCAGAGGACGTAGCCCGCAACATCATCGGCTGGTGTGACAAGGACGTCGAAGGCAACTCGATGGCCGGTCGTTTCGCCACGCTGATCGATCCCGACACCAACAAGGCGATCGAAGGCTCGGTTGAAGTGGTTGACAGCCACACCGTACGTCTGAACCTGCCGAAATCCGACATTTCGTTGATCCCTGGCATGGCAGACTATCCGGCGGCCATCGTGCATTCTTCGCACAACGCCACGGATATGCTGACCAACCCGATCGGCACCGGCCCCTACCTGCCCGAGTCGCTGGAAGTTGGCGTCAAGAGCGTGCTGGTCCGCAACGAGAACCACACCTGGTGGAACGAAGGCAATGGCGCCTTCCTCGACCGGATCGAGTATATCGACTATGGCACCGACCCGGCGGCCTGGGTTGCGGCGGCAGAAGCTGACGAAATCGACGCCACCTATTCGGTAGATGGCGAGTTCATCGACCTGATCTCGACGCTTGATGGTTGGCGTGAAAACGAAGTTGTCACCATGGCGACCATCGTAATCCGTCCGAACCAACTGGCCGAAGTCGATGGCAAGAAACCCTATGCAGACCCGCGCGTCCGCAAGGCAATCGCAATGGCCGTCGACAACAACGTGCTGCTCGAGCTGGGCTATGACGGTCGTGGCATCACCGCGCATAACCACCACGTTGGCCCGGCACACCCCGAGTTTGCCGATATCGGTGCCCCGGCACATGATCCGGCAGGTGCGCTTGCCCTGCTGAAAGAAGCAGGCATGGCTGACTTCGAAATGGAGATCCATTCGATTGACGACGCATGGCGCAAGAACACCACCGATGCAGTTGCCGCACAGCTGCGCGACGCCGGCTTTAACGTCAAGCGCACCATCCTGCCGGGCTCGACCTTCTGGAACGACTGGGTCAAGTACCCGTTCTCGTCGACCAACTGGAACCACCGTCCGCTGGGCGTCCAGATCTGGGCACTGGCCTATCGTTCGGGCGAGGCATGGAACGAATTCGGGTATGCCAACCCCGAGTTCGACGCGATCCTTGAGCAGGCTCTGGCCACCGCGGATGTTGAAAAGCGTCGCGAATTGATGGCGCAAGGCGAGAAGATCCTGCAGGACGATGCAGTGACAATCCAGCCTTACTGGCGTTCGCTTTACAACCACACCCGCGACGGTTTGGAAGGCTGTAACCACCACATTTCCTTCGAACTGCGTCCGCAGGAAATGCACTGGACCTGATACCAGGTGCGATTTGAAACGGGCCGCTTTCGGGCGGCCCGTTTTATTTGGAAAGATCAAGATCCCGAGGACCCGACATGGATATGACGCTGTTTGCACAAGCTGTTTCGCTGGCCCTGCCGGCCGCATGGCTGACGACAGGTGTACGCGACAACATTCTTTATCCGTCCGTGAACGAAACCTATACCGCGCAGGTTTTCACGATGGAGCGCATGGCGCAGGACTATCCGGAAGAGTTCGCTCGGGTGGCCCATCGCGCCATCCATAACAGGTCACTTCAGACGCTGGCGTTCAAGGCGGTTGTCGTCCTCGAGGTTATCGCCACCCTCGTCATGTGGGTCGGTGTCATCCTGCTGTTCATGTCGCTGTTTGGCGGCGTAACGGTCAGCGCGGCCCGGTCGGTCGCCCTTTTTGGGGCGCTGTTATTTACCTCAATCTGGGCCATGTTCACGATTGTCGGCAACCACTTTTCATACTGGTTCTGCCACGAAGGCGCCCAGAACACTCATTTTCAGATGACGCTATGGGGCCTTGGGAACATGATTTTCCTCAGTCTTTGAGGCACCCTGCAATGTCAGTCGCCATAGAGCGCACCATGCCTGTATAAAGCGTCGCGCCCTGGGTCTGGCCCACGCCCAGCGGGTCGAGCTCGACCGAGCGGATGTTCACGCCCTCCGCCACGGCCTTTACCAGCTTGGGATCGAATTGGGGTTCTGCAAACACACAGACCACCTGACGCTCTTGCATTGCATCGCGCAGCTCGGCCAGACGCCCTGCGCTGGGGGATGCCGCATCACCGACCAGAATCGCCCCTGCGGCTTCAAGACCAAAACGGTTCTCGAAATAGTGATAGGCATCGTGGAACACCACGAAGGGCTTGTCCTCGACAGGCGCCAGAACCGCTTTCAGTTCGGCAATCATATCGCCCAGTTCTTGCTCGGCTGCTTGCGCGTTCGCTGCGTAGGTCGAGGCATTGTCAGGATCGGCCTTGGCAAGGGCGTCGGCAATCGCCGCGGTCATGGCAACAGCGTTCTGGGGGTCCAGCCAGATATGCGGATCCGTCCCGTCGTGATCATGGGCGTGGTCGTGATGACCGTCTTTGTGATCGCCATGCTCGTCTGTATGATCATTATGCTTGCTGTGGCCGTCATGGTCATCATGGCCATGTGCCTCGTCTTTATGCTCTGCATGGTCATCATGATCGCCGTGCCCATGGTCGTCATGCTTGTGCTCCGCGTGGTCGTCATGACCCTCGTGGCCTTCTTCGGTCAACTCAAACACAGGGTTTTCACGGAAGGACAGCGTCACCAGCCCGGGTGTGCCAATCAGTTCGACCGAAATTGCATTCTGCCCGATGGTTTCGATGTTCTTCTCAAGCCGGGGTGTCAACTCGTGCCCAATCCAGAAGATCAGGTCGGCCTCTTGCAGCGCCTTCGCTTCGCTGGGACGCATCGCGTAATTATGCGGCGACGTTTCGGGCCGGATGAGAAGGCTTGGTTTCCCAACCCCTTCCATCACTCGGGCCACCAAAGAATGCACCGGGGCGATGTCGGCCACGACACGAGGAGCTTCTGCCATCGCGCCTGTGGTCAGCGCGGTTCCGGCGAGCAATCCCAAGATTACTTGTTTCACTAGACCAATCCCTTTAGCCATATCCAAACAAGACGCTGGCATATCCTGATATGTTATATTATATCAACCCTAAAAATGAGAGGGCCCGCGGATGCACGATATCGGCTTTGCAAAACACGACCATACTGCCTGCGTTGCAACAGCGATGGAAACCGCCGAAGCGTTTTGTCGTGACAACAAGGTGCAGCTGACTCCAGCCCGCAAGCGCGTTCTTGAAATCCTGCTTGAACAACACCGCGCGATGGGAGCGTATGACATTCTAGCCCTGCTGTCCGCAGAAGGCATGGGGTCACAGCCACCTGTCGTGTATCGCGCGCTCGATTTCCTGACGAAGCACGGCTTTGTGCACAAGATCGAAAAGCTGAACGCCTATCTGGCCTGCTCGCACCCCGGCGACAGGCATTCGCCGCTCTTCCTGATTTGCCATGGCTGCGACACCGTGGCCGAAACCACAATGCCAACCGCCCCGCTGAAAGACGCGGCCAGCGCGCTGGGTTTCAAAATCGAAACCACCGTTATCGAGGTCGAGGGGCTGTGCCCCGGCTGTCAGACCGGAGATGCCGCGTGAGCCTGATCGAATTGAAAGATGTCGATGTCCGCCTTGGCGGACATCAGGCCCTAAGCCATGTGGACTTTACCATCGACAAAGGGGAAATCGTCACCGTGGTGGGGCCGAACGGGTCCGGCAAGACCACCCTGCTGCGAACGCTGATCGGTGCAATCAAACCAAGTCGGGGCAAGGTACAACGCACCGCTGGTCTGAGCATTGGCTATGTCCCGCAACGACTGGCGCTGGATGCCACATTGCCCATTACCGTGCGCCGGTTTCTGCGCCTGCCCATCCGTCACCCGGAAGAATTTCTGACCGAAGCTTTACACCGCGCCGGTGCCGATGGCCTGCAGGACCGTCAGATGACAGATTTGTCCGGTGGGCAATTCCAGCGCGTTCTTCTGGCGCGCGCGATCCTGAAAAAGCCCGACCTGCTGGTGTTGGACGAACCCACAACAGGCCTGGATCAACCAGGATCTGCCGCGCTGTATCGCCAGATTGAACAGGTCAGGCGCGAGATCGGCAGCGCCGTTCTGATGGTCAGCCACGAATTGCACGTTGTGATGAGCGCCTCGGATCGGGTGATCTGCCTTAACGGTCATGTGTGCTGCCACGGGGCGCCAGAAATCGTGGCCTCAGCGCCGGAATACCGTGCCCTATTCGGAACCGGTACCCAAGGCGCTCTGGCGCTTTATCGCCACGATCACGACCATCACCATCACAGTCACACGGATGACAGCCACGAACACGGAGCCTGCGAGCATGCTTGATGATTTTCTGGTGCGCGCCATGCTTGCCGGTGTGGGCGTAGCGGTTGCGGCAGCGCCCTTGGGGTGTTTCGTCGTCTGGCGTCGCATGGCTTATTTTGGCGATGCGACAGCCCACGCCGCCATACTTGGGGTAGCCCTGTCGCTGGCGTTGTCCACGTCGATTTTCACCGGCGCGCTGGCGGTAGCTTTGGTCATGGCGATGACGGTCAGCTCTTTGTCGGGACGTGGTTATGCGATGGACACGCTGCTGGGCGTACTTGCGCATTCCGCGCTGGCCTTTGGTCTTGTCGCAGTGTCGTTCCTGCAAGGCGTGCGGCTGGATCTGGGGGCGTATCTGTTCGGTGATATCCTTGCGGTGTCACGCTCGGATCTTGCCGTGATCTGGGGCGGTGCTGCCCTGATTCTTACCTTGACGGTCTGGCGCTGGTCGCCCCTGTTGACGGCAACGCTGAACCCTGACCTCGCTTATGCCAACGGCATTGATCCCAAACGTGAACAATTGGTGCTGACCCTCGGGCTGGCCATTGTCGTGGCGGTCGCCATCAAGGTTGTTGGGGCGTTGCTCATCGTGGCCTTGCTGATCATTCCAGCCGCCAGCGCCCGCCCCCTTGCCCGCACCCCCGAGGCCATGGCCTTGATCGCGGCCGGACTGGGCGGCTTTGCGGCGCTTGCGGGCCTGCGTCTGTCGTTCAATTATGATACGCCAAGCGGCCCGACGATCGTCTGCGTCGCTGCTGTTGTCTTTGCTTTGACAAACACCATCGCTCGGTTGAATAACTTGCGGTCACAAAACTAAACTGTTGCGACGATGGCACTTAGTAGAGCATGGCCGCGTGTACCAATGCCTTCATCTCGGCCCGCGCCGGATAGGAACTGGATGGTGAAAGCTGGGTGAAGAAAACAACGCTCAGGTCTTTTTCGCGATCAACCCAAAAGAATGTCGAGGCCATACCACCCCAACTGAAGTCGCCCACGGAACCCGGCGTGCGGGCCCGCGCCGCATCCAGCACAACGGCCCCACCAAGACCGAACCCCATCCCGTCCATCGGCTGCTCTGCGAAACTCTGCGGCCCCATTGCGGCAATGTCCCCCGGTAGGTGGTTCGACATCATGAAATCGGCGGTATTGGGCGACAACAACCGCACGTCACCTAGGGTACCACGACACCGCAACATTTCGGCAAACCGCATATAGTCATCAATAGTGCCCACCAAACCACCTCCGCCCGAGAAGGTTTCCGCATTCAGAAAAGGCGAGGCTTCGGCACTATCGACCATGCGCAAGGGATCCCCGCCTGCGCTGGCCTGATTGAGGGCCATCGCATCCCCTGCGAGGGGCGTATAGAGGGATGCAAACCGCCCTTCACATCCCGGCGGTACAGAGAACGCGGTTTCCTTCATTCCAAGCGGCCCGAGGATTTCGTCAGCAAAGAATCGGTCCAGCGACTTGCCCGAGATCACCTCGACAACGCGGCCCAGCACATCAATTGCAACCGAATACTCCCAGCGACTGCCCGGCTGAAAGGCAAGGGGCAAGGCGGCTACCTGATCGACCAAAGCATCCAAGGGGCCTTGGTTGGCTCGGAAGATCAGGTCCTGCGCGTCCATCTCGCGGGCCAGAACACCAGGATTGAACGGATAGCTCAGGCCCGCCGTGTGCGTGGCCAACTGGTGCAAGGTCGGCACGGGTGTCATTTCTGTCTGGTCGATCCGTTCAGCGCCAGGAACCAGCGCCTGCATATCGGAAAACGCAGGGATGAACGCACTGACCGGGGCATCCAGATGGCACAACCCCTTTTCGACCAGCATCATCAGGGCAACCGTGGTCACGGGTTTGGTCATGGAATAAATCCGCGCCACCGTATCCCGCGTAAAAGGCAGGTCCTGCTCTAAAGAACGGTGGCCGCAGGCGTGGAAAAAGACCTCTTCTCCGCCGCGCGCCATCAGAAGGCTGGATCCGGCAAACTTGCGCTCTGCGACATAGCGATCCATCCACCCGCGGATCCAGTCCAGTCGGTCTGTGTCAAACCCTCGGCTTGCCGGATCAACCGCTTTCATCGTGCTCTTCCCGTCTCCTGCATCCGGCATGGGCACCGGATTTCCCTTTCTCCACCTTGCCAATTGCAGGGTGTTCGGGACAAGACCGCGAAAATACGTAGTTTTCCACGGCGCAATATGCCGCAATTTCCAACCAAATCGGCCGCCGCTTTATCCGCCCAACTGATCTTTGAAGGTTTCGATCAGTTTGGCCTTCAGGATTTTGCCGGTTGGGGCTGCGGGCAAATCATGTGCAACGACAATACGTTCGGGCCGCTTGTACGGGGCCAGCCGGTCCGCCACGAAAGTCTTGAGTACCTCTTCCGTCAATCCGCTGTTCGGCGCGGTTTTGACAAAGGCCAGAACCTCTTCATTGCCCTCGACACTGCGACCGACCACACCGGCAATGATGACGTCAGGATGTTCGGTCAAGGTGGCCTCGACCTCGACCGGATAGACGTTGAAGCCGGATCGTATGATCAACTCTTTCGTGCGACCTGCGATGTGCAAACGCCCTTCCGGATCGAACCGCCCCAGATCGCCGGTGCGAAAGGCCCCGTCTTCACAGATAACTTCTGCTGTTTGGTCAGGCGCCCGGAAATATCCCTTCATCACCTGCGGCCCGTGCACGAGGATTTCACCGATCCCTTCTTCGGGGTGGGCACCCGGCGCTTCCATGTCCAGCGACAGGCGACTGCCCAGCATCGCGCGCCCAACGCTGATGTCCGGATCTCCTAGTGCGTTTCGCGTAGCGCAAACCCCTGCCGCGCATTCGGTCAGTCCATAGCCATTTTGCAAGGGCAAGCCATAGAACGCCTCGGCTTCGCGTTTCCAAGCAGGGTCAAGCGGCGCACCGCCCGACGACACATATCGCAAGAGTCCGCGATCATATCGGGGCATGTCATGCGTGCGGGCATAGTGGAAAAGGTGGGCATGCATCTGTGGCACTGCCGGCAAAAGTGTAACGTCCTGCTGGAGCGCGTCGTATAGCCGTTTGACGTCGAACCGCGCCTCGAGCCGTGCAGCCCCTTGAGCAAAGCTTACTGCCAGCACCGTCACCAGGCCAAAGATATGCGAAAGCGGCAGCGCAAGATAGGTCATGTCCCCTTCCTGCATGCCCCGCACATCCGCAGATGCCTTGGCCGCATTGATAAGGTTTGCATGAGTCAGCATCGCGGCCTTGGGGTGCCCGGTGGTGCCCGACGTATACAGCAGAACCGCAACGTCTTCGAAATCGGCTTCCCTGCGGCTCCCCGATCTGGGCGCAACTGCAGCCTTGCCAAAGACACCTGACACTTCATCTGCACCATACGTGTCCGCATGGACTTTAGCTGCATCAGAAGAAGACGTGGAAAACATGATGGCACTGGGATCGGAATGTGCAACGATCCGCTTCAGTTCGGGCCCGGTCATGCGCGCATTCACGACAACTGAGGCCGCGCCAAGGCGGCTGCAGCCCAACAGAAACGCCACAACCTCGATCGCGTTTTCGAAGCAAAGGACAACGCGGTCACCTGCCTCGACCCCCATGCCCGCCAGAACCTGCATGGCCTCGTGCGAGGCCTTCGAAAGATCAGACCAGGAAATCTCCCGGTCATCCTGACCGATGATCGCCACGCTGTCGGGCTTGTTCGCGGCTGCCAATTCGGCAAAGTCGTGTATGTGCTGCATCCCTGCTCCTCCCAAAGCCGCCAAGATCATCTGAAAACCGGTGTCTCCTTGTTCAGGAACGCCTTGATCCCGATTTGCGCCTCATCCCCGCCAAGGGCCTTTGCCATGGCGTCGCGTTCTGCATCCAGCTGCTGTGCCAAAGTGGCGCTTTCCGCAGAATTCAAAAGGTCCTTGATCGCGGCAATCGCCTGTTCTGGACCTTTACCAAGCTGACCAGCCATGTCTTGTGCCGCTTCGACAACCCGAGAGTCAGGCACAACCTCGGTCACCGCGCCAAGCGTATACATGCGGTCCGCAGAAAGGGGTTCTGCCATCATGGCCATGCGGGCCACGGTCGCGCGCGGCATCGCCTGCATAAGGGAATAGGTTGCTCCGCCATCCGGCACCAAGCCCGCCCTTACATAAGCCAGCGTGAACCTTGCGCTTTCTGCGGCCACGACGATGTCGCAGGCCATCGCGATCGACAGGCCGGCGCCGGCGGCACCGCCCTCGACAGCGGCGATCACGGGTTTTGGACAGGCTTTGATTGCGCGGATGATATCACTCAGCTTTTCGATCTGAGCCTGCCTTTCCGCTTCGCTCATCTCGCGACGCAGGCGCAGTGTGTTCAGGTCTCCGCCGGAACAGAAAAACCCGCCCTCGCCTGCCAGCACCACTGCCGCGATTTCGGGATCTCGCGCTGCGCGCTCTAACCCGCGCATAAGGCCGTCATAGTAGCTCTGGGAAAGCGCATTGCGCATCGCCGCATTGCAATTCCAGATCGTAAGGCATGCCCCGGTGACATCGTGGCGGTACTTCTCGGTCACTGGACCTCTCCTTTCTGACGCACGGCTTTGAAAACGCCGGTTGAACTTGCAATCAGCCGCCCGCGATCATCGTGCAACTCGGCGCTGATGAATTTAAGACTGCGACCTCCGCCTGTCACACGCCCCACAGCCCGCACCTGTCCCATCGTGGCAGGCGCGACAAAGTTGATGTTGAGCGATACGGTGGTGAACGGTGTAAGCCCCTGATCATCCACCGTCATGCTCGCTGTGACGCCGCTGGCAGTATCCAGAAGCGTCGAAATCAGCCCCCCATGCAATACTCCGTGCCGGTTCATGTGGATGTCTTGCGCATCCAGAATGCAATGGGCTTCTTTCCTGTCGGCGTCCAGTTCCACACGGAACCCGATCAGCCCCGCCAGTGGCAGGGGCTTGCGGATCGGGGCCGTTCCGCTCATGCGGCAGACAGCGCAATAAACCGCGCAAGGTGATGGTCCACATCGCCGAACCAGTGGTCGATCATGGTGATCCGGCGGGTGAAATGCGACAAGGCGTACTCATCGGTCATGCCGATGCCGCCATGCATCTGCACCGCCTCTTCCACGACATGCGCACCCACTCGGCCAATCAGGTTTTTCGTGGCGCTGACATGCTTTTCGCGCGTGTCGCGATCCGCCTCAAGGTGCCCGGCAAGGTTGATCACCGCCGAGCGCGCTTGCTCGACCTCGATCAGGACATCCGCCATGCGGTGCTGCAACGCCTGGAATTTGCCTATCGGGATTCCGAACTGCTTACGTTCCTTTAGATAGTCGATGGTCAGCGTCTTGGCCGTCTCCATTGCACCCAGCGCCTCGGCGCAAAGGGCTAGAGTACCTTGTGCCACGGCCGTTTCCAGCGCGGCCAAACCACCGGCAAGTTGCATATCTTCGGTGATGACAACATCCGTGAATGACACCGTCGCGCCCGAGGTGCCATCATTGTTGACGTGATTGACGATGGCCACCCCGGCGGCGTCGGTCGGCACGAGGAACAGGGCGATACCTTGTTCCCCGGCGGCGATGCGTGCTGTCACGACCAGCGCGCTGGCCTGTGCGCCGTTCAGGACATGTACCTTGGTCCCGTTCAGCTTGCCATCGGCCACCGTGGTTTCGACATTGTCGAGATCATAGCGGGCCTGTGCCTCGGAACAGGCAAGGGCCACAATGCTTTCGCCAGCGATCACTGCCTCGACGAGGTCGGGTTTGCCGGCGATCAGGGAGCCTGTCAAAACGGCAGGCAGGACTGGTTCGATCGTGCCCGCCCGCCCCAGTTCTTCGAACACCACGGACAGGTCGAACCCGGCACCGCCAAATCCGCCCTGCTCTTCCGTGAACAAGGCTCCCAACACGCCCAACTCTGCGAGACCGGCAAAAACCTCGGGGTCGAAAGGTCGTCCTGCAGCGACCCCCTTGCGACGTCTGTCATGGTCATATTTGTCGGCCAGATATCGCGACAGCGAATCCTGCAGCATGCGGCGTTCTTCGGTCAGGTTGAAATCCATTTTCCTGTTCTCCTTACAGACCGAGAATGGCTTTGGTGATGATGCTGCGCTGCACCTCGTTCGATCCGCCAAAGATCGACAGTTTGCGCATGTTGAAATAGCTTGGCGCGGACGTCGCCGCATGTTCCGGACCCATCATCTCGGCGTTGTCGCCCCCTTCAAGATAGTCGGGCTGGAAGGGCAAAGCATCGGGCCCGACCGCACGACGCAGTAGTGATGTAAGCTCCTGCCGTATCACGGTGCCCTTGACCTTGAGCATCGAGCTTTCGGCACCGGGAGCCTCGCCCTTGGCGGCGGCAGACACGACCCGCAGGTTGGTCGTGGCCATCGCCATCAGGTCAATTTCCACCTGCGCCATCCGCGCCGCAAAATGCGGGTTTTCGGCAAGAGGCTTGCCCCCGGACTGCACCGTCTGTGCAACGTGTTTCAGTGTTTCCAGTGCCGCTGTTGAGAACCCGACACCGGCGATATTGGTGCGTTCGTGGGTCAGAAGGTATTTGGCATAGGTCCAGCCCTTGTTCTCTTCACCCACGAGGTTCTTGGCTGGTACGCGCACATTGTCAAAGAAGACCTCGTTAACCTCGGCCTCGCCATCAATCAGGACGATAGGGCGCACGGTCACACCGGGCGACTTCATGTCGATCAGGAGGAAAGAAATGCCTTCCTGCTTTTTCACGTCGGGGTCAGTCCGCACAAGGCAGAAGATCCAGTCCGCGTGCTGGCCCAGCGTGGTCCACGTCTTTTGTCCGTTAACGACATAATCGTCCCCGTCCCGCACCGCACGCGTCTTGAGCGCGGCAAGGTCGGACCCCGCACCTGGTTCGGAATATCCCTGACACCACCAGTGTTCGCCGTTCAGAATGCGGGGCAGGAAATACTGGCGCTGTTCCTCGCTGCCAAAGGCCATCAGAACCGGCGCCAGCATGTTCAAACCAAACGGCAGCGTACGGGGCGCATGGGCCAGACAAGCCTCTTCCTCGTAGATCTGACGTTGCACGGCATTCCACTCGGCACCACCATATTCCGCAGGCCAGTTTGGCGCGAGCCATCCCTTTTCATTCAGCAGGCTATGCCAGAGTTCGATATCCTGTTTGCCAAGACGTTTGCCCAGCCGCACCTTTTCGCTCAGATCGCGTGGCAAGTTCTCTTGCAGCCACGTCCGCACGTCTGCGCGAAAGGCTTTTTCCTCGTCGGTATAGGTCAGGTCCATTTCATGCCTCCTAGAAGATTTCGAACAGGCCAGCAGCCCCCATGCCACCACCAATACACATGGTGACAACACCCAATTTCGCACCGCGACGTTTGCCCTCTAGCAGCAGGTGCCCTGTCATGCGTGCACCGGTCATGCCAAAGGGGTGTCCAATCGCGATCGACCCGCCATTCACGTTATACTTCTCGGGATCAATGCCAAGACGGTCACGACTGTAAAGGCACTGACTGGCGAATGCTTCGTTCAATTCCCAAAGGTCGATGTCATCAACCGTCAAACCGTGACGTTCCAGCAGACGCGGCACGGCAAACACCGGACCAATGCCCATTTCATCGGGTTCACATCCCGCGACGGCAAAGCCCTTGAACGCCCCAAGCGGTTCAAGACCCCGGCGCGCCGCTTCATCGGCCTCCATCAAAACAAGCGCGGCAGACCCGTCAGAAAGCTGGCTGGCATTGCCCGCCGTGATGAAGTTGCCTTCACCGCGCACTGGTTCCAACCCTGACAAACCTTCGAAAGTGGTGCCGGGCCGATTGCATTCGTCCCGATCCACGGTCACCTCTTTCATCGAGATTTCACCCGTTTCCTTGTTCTTGACGGCCATGGTAGCCTGCATCGGAACGATCTCATCGTCGAACTTGCCCTCGGCCTGCGCCTTGGCAATCAGGTGCTGGCTGCGCAGAGCGTACTCGTCCTGATAGTCACGGCTCAGCCCATAACGCTTGGCCACGATGTCGGCGGTTTCGATCATGGTCATGTAGATCGCGGGCTTGTGCTCAAGGATCCACGGATCGGGCGCAGGGCGCATTTTCGATTGGACCAGCGAAATACTCTCGACGCCTCCGGCGACCATCGGACCAGCCCCTTCCTGGGTGATGGCATTCGCCGCAATGGCAATCGCCTGAAGCCCGGACGAACAGAACCGGTTCACGGTCATGCCCGACGCGGTCACCGGAAGGCCCGCACGGATCGCGATCTGGCGTCCGATATTGGCTCCGGTTTCTCCTTCGGGAAGGCCGCAACCGATCACGCAGTCTTCGATCTCGGCACCTTCAAGACCGGCGCGGGCCACGGCGGCTTGCACCGAATGCCCGCCCATGGTGGCACCATGTGTGGCGTTAAACGACCCGCGGAACGATTTGGCCAGACCGGTGCGTGCGGTGGATACGATAACAGCTTGTTTCATTGGGCGTTCTCCTTACCCGTTCAGGTCTGCAAATTTGCCACCCTCGGCCGCGAGCTTTTCAAGCAGGGGGGCGGGTTGCCAAAAGAAGTCGTCTTCTTTCTGGAAGATTTTGATGTCGTTGAGAATTTTGTCGAGTCCGACAGTATCCGCATAGTGCAGGGGACCGCCCCGCCAGCGCGGGAAACCATACCCGTTCAGCAGCGTGATATCGACGTCCAGCGGGCGCAAAGCGATGCCCTCGCCCACCACCTTGGCGGATTCATTGACCATGGCGGCCATATAGCGGTCGATGATTTCCGTATCGCTGATCTCGCGGGGGGTGATCCCCTTTGCTGCACGCTCGGCCGCGATGATGTCAAGCACCTCGGGATCCGGCGTTTCGCTGCCATCGGCGCCGTGGATATAGAACCCGCGCCCTGTCTTGCGGCCATACCGGCCCAGTTCACAGATCTTGTCCGCGAATTCAGCGTATTGCTCGCGCGGGTCACGGTCCGGCGCCATGCGCTTGCGGTTGGCCCATCCGATATCCAACCCCGCAAGGTCGGCCACACGGAACAGGCCCATCGCCAGACCGAACTCTTCCATCGCCCGATCGACGTCATAGGGGCTGGCCCCCGCCAGCACCGCACCGTTGATTGCCGTGGCATAGGTGTTCAGGATGCGATTGCCGATAAACCCGTCACAGACACCAGACCGCACCGCGATCTTGCGCATTTTCTTGGCCAGGGCAAAACCGCTTGCCACCACATCGTCGCTAGTCTTTTTGCCGACCACCACCTCAAGCAGGCGCATTACATGCGCTGGCGAGAAGAAATGCAAGCCGATCACATCTTCGGGCCGCTGGGTCATCGCCGCGATCTCGTCGATGTTCAGGTAAGACGTGTTCGAGGCAAGGATCGCGCCCGGTTTGCAGATCATGTCCAGCTTGCCAAACACGTCTTTCTTGACTTCCATGCTTTCAAACACGGCTTCGATCACAAGATCCACATCGGCAAAATCCGCGTAGTCTGTCGTTGTACGGAACTTACCGCCGATGATCGCGTCGTGTTTCTCCTGCTTCAGCTTCCCGCGCTTGACCGCGCCCGACAAATGGCCGGACACCGTTTCCAGCGCCTTGGCCGCAGCTTCGTCATCACGTTCGGCGAGGGTCACATCCAAACCGGCTAAAAGGGCGCTCGTGGCAATGCCAGCCCCCATCGTGCCGCCCCCGACGACACCGATCTTGCGGATGTCGCGCGGTGTCCCGGTTTTCAATTCCGGCACCTTGCCCACTTGCCGGTCGGCAAAGAAGGCATGGATCATCGCACTGCGCTGTTCATCGGCCATCAGCTCCATGAACAGCGCGCGTTCCTTTTGCTGCCCCTCGTCAAAGGGCAGAGTCAGCGCCGCCTCGATGGCATCCATGATTTTCAGAGGCGCGATCAAGCCCCGCGCCGCCTTGGCGACCTTGGCCCGGACCGCATCCAGTTCGCCCTCAGCCACGGGCATCGGAGCACGAGCGCTGGTTGGGCGCACCCCAGCCCCGTCCGCCACCAGTTTTTGCGCATAAGCGAAACCGGCGGAACGAATATCGTCCCCTTCTGCGATTTCATCAATCAGACCCAGTTGAAGCGCCTCTTGGGCACCGATCATGGTGCCGCTGGTCATCATCTGGGCGGCCTTGGCAACGGGGATAACACGCGGCAACCGCTGAGTCCCGCCCGCGCCGGGCAACAGGCCAAGGTGAACCTCCGGCAGCCCGAACCGCGCCGTTGCCAAAGCGATGCGGTAATGCGACCCAAGCGCCGTTTCAAGACCGCCACCCAGCGCGGTACCATGCAGTGCCGCAACCGTTGGCTTTGACACCGCCTCCATCTCGTCAATGAGCTGCGGCAAGTGTGGCGCCTTGGGTGGTTGGCCGAATTCCTTGATGTCCGCGCCCGCGATGAACGTGTTTCCCGCGCCATAGATCACGATGGCGTCCACATCGGCATTTGCATCTGCGTCCAGAACAGCCGAGATCAGCCCCTCGCGCACCGCATGGCTGGCGGCGTTCACGGGTGGATTGTTGATTTCAATGACCGCAATGCGGTCCTCAATTTTGGTGGATACAGGTCCCGACACGATTTCCTCCCAAAAGTCGACAGTCGAAAAAGATACTGAGTAGTATGTTATCGGCGCGTCGATGAATAGCAACAAGCGGAACTCCCGATTCCCGTTTGCTACGCAACGGAACTTCCGGCTCATTCCTGATAAAAATTCAAAACTTTACATTCCTGACAAATATAGTCAGATTATGCCGTAACTCAGGCTTGCAGGCCAAGGCACAAATTTCTCAAGGGACACGAAAGATGAAAACAACAACACTTTGGGCCGTCACGGCCCTGTGTATTGGCATGGCACCCGGTGCGTTCGCAGCCACACCCGCAGAGGTGCTGAGCACCTATGCCAATATCGCCGAGGCCAAATATACCGACAGCTTTATCACTGCCCGCACGCTGCAGGCAGCAGTCGAGGCTCTGATCGCCGCCCCGTCGCAAGAAACACTTGATACAGCTAAGGCAGCGTGGATCGACGCGCGGGTGCCCTATCAACAGACCGAGGTATACCGTTTCGGCAACGCCATCGTCGACGAGTGGGAAGGCAAGGTCAACGCATGGCCGCTGGACGAAGGGTTGATAGACTATGTGGACTCGTCTTATGGCGGCCCCTCGGACGAGAACCCGCTGAACGTGGCCAATGTCATCGCCAACCCGTCGCTCGAAATCTCGGGGTCCATGATTGATGCCTCGCGGATCACGCCGGACTTCCTGTCCGAAATCCTGCACGAAGCAGACGAGGTCGAGGCCAATGTCGCGACCGGCTATCACGCCGTCGAGTTCCTGCTTTGGGGTCAAGACCTGAACGGCACGGGCCCCGGCGCAGGCAACCGTCCCTTTACCGACTATGTGCAGGGCGAGGGATGTACCGGCGGAAATTGCGACCGCCGCGCAGAATACCTGAAGGCTGCCACAGACCTGTTGGTCAGTGATCTGGAATACATGGCCGCACAATGGGCCGAAGGTGGCAAAGCGCGCGCCACCGTGACCGCAGACGACAACGCCGGCCTGACCGCTATTCTGACGGGCATGGGGTCTCTCTCTTACGGCGAACAAGCAGGAGAGCGGATGCGCCTTGGCCTGATGCTGAATGACCCAGAAGAGGAACATGACTGTTTCTCTGACAACACGCATAACAGCCACTATTATGATGGTCAGGGCATCCAGAATGTATACTTGGGCAGCTATACCCGCATTGATGGAACCGAGGTTTCAGGCGCATCCCTTTCGGATCTGGTGATAGCCGTCGATAGTGATCTTGATGCGGAAATGAAAGCCAAACTCGACACCACGATGGCTGCTCTTGGCGCGCTCAAATCGGCGGCTGACAACGGGTTCGCCTATGACCAGATGCTGGCCCGCGGCGATGCCGAGGGCGAGTCACTGATCATGGCTGGCATCAATGGGCTTGTCGATCAGACCCGCAGCATCGAACGCGTGGTCAAGGCGCTTGGGCTTGATGGCGTTAGCGTCGAAGGCTCGGACAGTCTCGACAACCCGTCTGCCGTTTTCGAATAAAAACACCAACCCACAGAGAGGCGACCAGCCGGACGCCAGACCGCCTCTCTGCCTAAACACACGGAAAAATCATGAAAATCAACTCAACGGGCGCGGTCATCGCTGCCCTGTCTCTTGGTGCGTCCGGCGTCACCGCGCAAGAAAGCTCGGCCTTTACCTGGGAAGGCGAAATTGAAGTAGGATCGGCCTCTATCCTCAAATCCGACATCGCCGCGAACGAGGCGACAGACAACTACCTAGTTGCCGAGTTCCTCGCCAATCTTCACTTGAGCGACACCTTCTCTCTTTTTGGTGGCCTGACAATCGAGTCCGGTCTTGATCCGTTTTATAACGGCCACGGCACTTGGGAAGGGATCGGCGCCTATATCCACGAATTAGGCGTTCAGATTGATCTGAATTCGACCAGCATCGTTGTCGGGAAAGTACACCCCGAGTTCGGTACGGCCTGGGATGACACCGCGGGGTTCTTTTCTGGCGCCATTGCAGAAGACTACGAACTGGCCGAACAAATCGGGTTTCTTGCCGACTTTGGTCTTGGCGATGGCAGCATGCTGTCCTTTAGTGTGTTTTATGCCGATGACACTGTTCTCAGCGAATCCGCCTTCAACAATCGTGGCCGCAACACGACAGCAGCGGGCGGCGCGGGCAACACCGGTCAACTCGACAACGTTTCGGTTCAATGGACCAAAACCTTTGACGACACCCGCTTTCACATCGGCGCGCGCCATCTTTCGGCAGGAACGGGTGACGTGAAAGACGAACAGGGGGTGATTGCGGGCCTGTCACACAGTTTCGCCAACGGCCTGTTCGTCTACGGCGAGGCGGCGATGTTCACCGGATTTGGTGGGACGGCGGATGATGCTAACTATGTCACGCTGAATGCGGCCTATGGTGTCGGGCAAACCACGTTCTCGGGGGCATTGGTGCGCCGTGATATTGAAAGCGCGGGTGTGACCAACCTTGCCACGCTTGGTGTTGAGTATGAATTTGACAGTGGCATCACACTCGGAGGGGCGCTGGCATGGATGGACGATGCGGGCACGGATGAAACGTTGTTTGGCCTGAATGTCATCATCCCGATTGGCGGCTGATGACCTGATCGGATGTCCGTGCTATGCGCGGGCATCCTACCCTCTTTTCGGAGACGCCGGATGAGACATTTCCTGACCTTCCTGTCTGCCGCCAGCCTGCTGGCCGTACCCCATGCGCAGGCGGAAGACTGGGGGCACCTTGGCGATCCGCATCTCAAGACCCTGCCGCGCACCGATCAGGAGGAACAGCGCATCCGCGCGTTTATCGGGCAAGGAACAGATGCGAAGGCCTTGTCACCTTACGAGGCGAACCCCGCCGGCGCAGCCACGGTTCCGCCACGCAGTGATGCCGGGGCGTTTTCGCGCCCCTCTGCCAATATTCCCTTCGAGGATGAACTGACCTTTCGGGTCGGCGAAGCCCTGTTTGACAAACTATGGGTGTCTTCCCCGGCCTCGACCAAAGCATCGGACGGGCTGGGACCGCTTTACAATGCGCGGTCCTGTTTGCGCTGTCACATCAATGACGGGCGCGGCCATCCTCCTGAAGGTCCGGAAGACGATTCTGTGTCCATGTTCCTGCGGATCTCCATCCCCACCGATGACCATGATCTGACACAGGAAATTTCCGGCTATCTCGCTACCCGCCCCGACCCAACCTATGGCACCCAGTTGCAGGATCACAGCTTGGTCAACATCCCCGCCGAATACAGGCTGAGTGTGACCTATGAGGAAACCGAAGTCCCCCTTGCAGACGGCACGATCGTCACGCTGCGCGCGCCCACATATCATGTCCGGGGCCTCGGCTATGGGCCACTGCACCCGGATGCCATGATCAGCCCGCGCATCGCCCCTCAAATGATCGGGCTGGGAATGCTTGAGGCGATCCGTAGCGAAGACATCCTGCGAAAGGCCGACTCTGACGATGCGGATGGCGACGGTATTTCAGGGCGCCCGAACGTGGTTTGGTCGCTGGAATACCACCAGCCGATGCTGGGCCGTTTCGGGCACAAGGCGGGCTCACCCACGGTGCGCCAACAAACAGCCGAGGCCTTTGCAAATGATATTGGGATCTCCTCGCCCCTGCTGCCCGCGCCCTGGGGGGATTGCACACCTGCGCAAACCGCCTGCCGCAATGCACCCCACGGTGATGGGGATGTGCGGGTTCATGAAGTTGATGCCGAGGCGCTGGACCTGGTGACATTCTATTCCCGAAACTTGGGCGTACCTGCGCGGCAAAACGCCGACGACCCGCAAGTTCTGCGCGGCAAATCCGTGTTCCACAACACCGGCTGCGCTGATTGCCATACCCCGGCCTATGTCACGCACAGGCTTGCCGACCAGCCACAGCAAAGCTTCCAGATGATCTGGCCTTATACTGACCTATTGCTCCATGACATGGGTGACGGGCTGGCCGACAACCGCCCCGAGGCCCGCGCAACCGGACGCGAGTGGAAAACCCCGCCCCTCTGGGGTATCGGCCAGACACAAAATGTCAGCGGCCACACGTATTTTCTGCATGACGGACGCGCGAGATCCCTTCTTGAAGCCATTCTCTGGCACGGGGGCGAAGCACAAACTGCGCGCGATGCAGTGGTGCAATTGCCAACGGCGGATCGCGACGCCCTGATTGCCTTTCTGGAGAGCCTGTAATGGTCCATATCCGCGCCCTATTTCTAGCGCTTTTCCTGCCAGCCCTGTCGATGGCCGACGAAGCTTCGCCAACCGTGTCCTCTGCACTCAAGGACCATATCCTGCCCGGCTATGGCCGCCTTGCTGAACAGGCGCAGGCGCTGGCCGGTACGGCGGACGCGAACTGCGACGCGAACTCGACCGCGCTCAGGTTGGCCTACCACCAAACCTTTGATGCATGGGTCGCGGTCAGCCATCTGCGCTTTGGCCCGTCGGAGCAGCACAACCGCGCCTTTGCGCTGGCCTTCTGGCCTGATACCCGCGGCAAGACTCCCAAGGCACTGAACGGCTTGATCGCGTCGGAAGATCCCGCTGCAAGGGATGCAGAAACGTTCAAACAGGTCTCGATCGCAGCCCGTGGGCTTTATGCACTTGAATACCTGCTCTACGACCCGACCCTGTCGGTCGCAGACACGGCGGACTATCGCTGCGCCCTGATACAGACCATGACGCGGGACATCGCTGCCCTTGCAGGCGAAATGCGCGATGACTGGCAAAAGGGCTATGCCGCAAAATTGGCAACCCCGTCCCGTGAAGGCCCCTACCAGTCCGATGCCGAGGGTGTGCAAGAACTGTTCAAGGCACTTTATACCGGCCTTATATTCACCAGGGACATGCGGCTGGGGCGCCCTTTGGGCAGCTTCGACAAACCACGCCCCAAGCGGGCCGAGGCATGGCGGTCGGAACGGTCCCTGCGCCATGTCGAGATATCACTTTTGGCGCTGCGTGATCTCGCGGGCATCCTTGCGACCGATCATCCGGGCATCGCCGGGCATCTGGACGCCGCCTTTGGATATGCGCTCGAGACCGCCAACGGCATCGAGTCGCCCACATTCGCCAACATCACCGAGGTTCAGGGCTGGTTCGAATTGGATACCCTGCGCCAATCCCTTGAAGCCGTCAGTGAAATCCTGATCGAAGAGCTTGCCCCAGCCTTGGCGGTTACAGAAGGTTTCAACGCGCTGGACGGAGACTGAGATGACAACACGGCGCAGATTTCTGAGCGGCGCATTGGCCTCGACCCTGATCCCCGCCACTGGTTGGGCTGCAGCGGGAAGCCCAGCCTTTCTGAATGCTGCGCGCAAGCCGGACGGACAACATCTTTTATTGGGCCTAGACGGCATGGGCAGCGAACTTTTCAGGGTGCCCATTCCCGATCGAGGGCACGCCGCCACCGCCCACCCAACACGTGCCGAAGCAGTGGCCTTCGCTCGTCGCCCGGGGACATTCGCCCATGTCATCGACTGCAAAAGCGGTGAGGTTCTGCACAAGATGCAAACCCCGCCCGAACGCCATTTTTACGGGCATGGCGCGTTCTCGCAGGGTGGTACGCTTCTGTTCACACCCGAGAACGCATACGAGGATGGTTTTGGCGTGATCGGGGTCTGGGATACCACGGGCGGCTACGCGCGGCTTGGCGAATTTCCAAGCGGCGGGATCGGCCCGCATGAGGTTTTGCGGTTGCCCGGCTCGGATGTGCTGGCCATCTGCAATGGCGGCATTGATACGCATCCGGACACGGGGCGGACCAAACTGAATATCCCGACGATGCGACCGAACCTGACCTATATGGCCCAGGACGGCACCATTCTGGAACAGGTCGATCTGCCGGACACCATGCACAAGAACTCGATCCGTCACATGGCCGTGGGTCCCGATGGTCTGGTTGCGTTCGGGATGCAGTGGCAAGGCGGGAACGACGCGCCACCCCTTGTCGCGCTGCACCGGCGCGGGAATGCTCTTGCACTTCTGGAGGTTCCCGCACACCTGCATCAAAGGCTCAGAGGATATATTGGCAGCGTTGCGATGACAGAAAACGGGCATCACCTTGCCGTGACGTCCCCACGCGGGGGGCTGGTTCTGTTTTTCGAGACGGGGAATGGGACGTTCAGCGGCTTCTTGGAAGAACCGGACGTGTGCGGCCTTGGCACCATCGGCGACCGGTTTGTCATCACCTCTGGCACTGGGCGGTTTGCAACTATCAATAAAGGGTACATTCAACACAGCGCGCAGCACGACCTGCAGTTTGACAATCACTTGATCGCAGTGCCGTCTTAGTCAAGTACTCGGCACCTTTGCGGCCCTTGCAATTTCCTGTATGGAACATTCTTCCAAACGGAAAGCGCGAGTCATGACACAACATCGTTCAGAATTGCTGATGCCCGCAGGCAACCTGCGCAAGCTCAAGATGGCGGTCCTTTACGGGGCAGATGCCGTTTATCTTGGAACACCCGATCTTTCATTGCGGACCAAGTCTGAATTTTCCCTTGAAGAGGTGATCGAGGGGGTCGAGTTCTGCCACCAGCATGGGCGGCGCGCCTATCTGACGCTGAACCTGTTTTCGCACAACAAAGACATTCCGAAACTCGATGAATACATCGACACCGTCCGCAAGGTGAAACCGGACGGACTGATCATCTCGGATCCGGGTGTGTTCCAGTATGTGCGGGAACGTGCGCCGGAAATCCCGCTGCATGTCTCAACGCAAGCCAATATCGCCTCTTGGCTGACCACAAAGTTTTGGCAGGCACAGGGCGCTGATCTGGTGGTGCTGGCACGCGAAGTTTCGTTCCCCGAGCTTGAGGAAATTCGCGAAAAATGCCCGGACATCAAACTCGAGGCATTTGTGCATGGCGCGATGTGCATGACCTATTCCGGGCGCTGCCTGCTTTCGAACTTCATGGCCGAGCGCGGCGCAAACCAAGGCAACTGCGCCAACTCCTGCCGCTGGAATTACAAATTCCACATGCGCCTGAAAGACGGCACCGTGCAGGAACTGATTGTCGACGAAGACAACTTGCACATGTTCGAATTCCTACTTGAAGAAGGCGTGCGCCCCGGTGAATTCCTTCCCATTCAAGAAGACGAGCGCGGCAGCTATATCCTGAATTCCAAAGACCTTTGCCTGATGCCCAAGCTGGATGATTACCTGCGGATCGGCGTGGACAGTCTCAAAGTCGAAGGACGCGGAAAGTCGGAATATTACGCGGCCATCGTGGCGCGGGCCTACCGGATGGCGATCGACGATTACTATGCCGATCCCGAAAACTGGAACGCCGCCGACTATATGGAAGAGCTCGAAACCGTGGGCAACCGTGGCTATACGCTGGCCTTTCACAAGGGTCGCCTGACCAACCTTGCCCATGGCTATGAGCAGACCCAAGCCATCGCACAATGGGAATATGCCGGCTTTGTCACCGAGGTGACAGACGACGCCTTTCATGTCGAAGTGAAAAACAAACTGGAACCCGGCGATGTGATCGAGATGGTATCGCCCGTCGCGCGCAACACGATCCTGTTGCGGGCCTATGATTACGAGGTGGCAGAAACAGGCGAAAAACGGGACGTGATCCATGGCTCGACCAAGACTGTGATCCGCTTGCCGTTTTCAATGTTTGATCAGGAAGACCTGAACGACATGCGCAAGAATTTCCCTCCCATGACGGTGCTGCGCAAGGAACGGGCCCTGACAGAAGAGCAATGGGCACGGCTCAAGCTCGACAAGACTACGCTGGCGATGGAGGTCAAGGATTCCACCAACGAGACCGCTTACAAACGCCGCCGCAATGCCTTGGTCGAGGCCATCGAAGCCGACACAAACACCCGCCGGTTCAAGACCAACCGCAAGGGCACAGAAGGATGCTGTGGCAAAGGGTGCAACGGCTGTCTGATCTTCTGGCAGGACGACATCTATGCGAAAGCGCGGGAAATTCTGGCTCAGCGCAAACAAGGCGCGATGCTGTCCAAGGCGGAGGCGGCGGAACTGAAACTGCCCGCCGCCGAATAATCAGGTGCGGTAAAAGCAATACCGGTCCGGGGCCACGGTTTCCGGACCGCGCACCTGTTCAAAGCCCACCAGAGGCTGCCCCGAAATCAAGACCCCGCCGGGCGCCATGCACTCCGAGATCAGGGGCGACAGGCGCGCCGCTTCGGCCACATCCTTTTCTTTCTCGCCAAACCCGAAATCATAGTGCGCCAGAACAATCCTCGCCCCGCTCGCGGCGAGTTTCCGCAGCATGTCTTCCGCTTCGCCCTGCAGGAAATCCTGTTCGGGCGGCACACAGGACGGATGACATTGCAGCACACGATCGATGACCCAGATCCGGCGGTCCGGCGCAATCTCGCGCAGGTGGTCATAGGTACGCCCGTTGCCAAGTCCCATATCTACATAGTCGCCTGGGACACCGGTCACCAACCCATGTCCCCATTCAAGCCCGTCGCGTTGAGCGGCAAGGCGACGCATCATGCTATCCAGACGGCTCATGTCTGCTCCTTTTGGTCGTGCCGATAGAGCGTGACTGGCCCCTGGCAGATTTCGTTCAGAAACTGTTTCGAGAACTCCCAGATATCTGCGTCATGCACAAGGTGATGCGTCAGATATCCGAACGGTTCCGCGTTGTCGGCCCGCCCTTGTCGCCGGTCCTGCAGCAGCGCGACGGTTCGCGAGACAAGTTCGTCCGACGCCACGAGACCGCGGGTGCCCCGCCAGAATATCGGGTCAAGGTGTGTATTGATCTGTACCAGCCCCTGCGCGGCTTCTGGCCGTTTGCGCGGCAGATAGGTCGACACCGCGTCAAACTCCAGCTTGGCCAAGACCGGCATCAGGCCCGGATCAATCCGGTTCCAGGGTGGCACGAACATCGGGGCCAGAGCCGCGCCAAACAAGTCGCGCATCCTCTTAAGCGCCGCCTGCAAATCACGAGTTGCAGATGTCATGTCGCGCCCCAACCCGAACTCTGCTTTTTTCTGCATGGCGGGTGCATGGTTCTGGTGCGCCCAACCATGCACGACAGGCACCAGTGAAGGGGTTTCTGCCACATGGCGCGCCATGTCTTCACGCGCCTCGCGTGGAACAATTGCAAGATGCGCGGGCACGCCTGCTGCATCCGCCACGTCGATCAAACGCTCCAAAGCAGCAGTCGGTGCGACGGCATCATCGTCACGCCACCAAAACGGCAACACCAGCCCTGCGGTGTGCCAGTGCCGTAACTCGGCACGTAGCGGGGCCCAGTCGACCTTCACCTTGTCCCCTCCAGAATTTGCGCGACGATCTCGACACTCCTCAGAGCACCCTGCATTTGCAAACCACCGTCGTGACGGCGTCCTTCGGCGATCACCTTATCAACCAGCCCAACCATGCGGTCTGGTAAGGCTTCGGAAGCTGGCAGAATTTCCATCGCAGGCTGATGCGCCAGCGATCGGGCCCGCAGGGTTTGCTCGACCTCGCCGCCATCGTCAAACGGCACCATCACCGACGGCACCCCCGTTTGCAGCAAGTCCAGCGCAGTATTGTAGCCGCACATGCTCACCGAAGCGGCCGCCCTGTGCAGCATTTGGCGGAAATCGGGCCTCACCCCTTCAATCGTAATCTCCAAACCTCGGGCTTTAGCCCGCAGGGCGTCGATCCGAGCCGCAGAATCCCGTCCCCCGACCAACAGGCGCCAGTGCAGGTCGCTCTGATTTGCGGCCTCAATCGCACATTCGAACAAAGCCTGTCCGACCGATCCCCCGCCCGCACTGACCACAACTTCACCCTTTCCTTCATTGTCGGGGTGCGGCAGGGCAACAGGCGGCGCCACATAGCCGGTATAGCGCAGCATCGCATCGACCTTCGGCGTCACCGGCCAACTGTCAGATAGTGTCGTGATGTGCGGATCGGAGTGTACGAGTACGGCATCGTAAAAGTGGGCAAGAACCTCTTCCGCCCTCTCTGCTTTGGATGGCTTTGATGGCGGGGCAAGAATATCGCGGATCGAACACAGGATACGAGGGCGTATGGTCATGTCATGTGCGGCCCGCAGAAGCGCAAGGAATTCGTCTGAGAGGATACGCCGCCCAAAGGGATACAGCTCTGTTATCAGGACATCCGGCGCAATTTCGGAAAGGGCCGATATGGCCCTTTGGACGCGCGCCTGCATATAGGCCGCCCCCACCTCGGCACCGTCTTCATTCAGCAACCGTGTAAAATTGGTGCCATCAGAGGCAATAGGTGGCAGTTGGATCAACTCGACCCCGGTAAAAACCAAATGTGGTGCCGCCCGTCCGCCCGACATAACCCAAACCTGATGACCGGCTTCTGAAAACGCCCGCCCCAAAGTCAACGCGCGCGAAAGGTGACCCGTCCCAAGAAGATGTGTGACCGCGATCAGAACCTTCATGTATCCCGACACTCCAGCCGCACGATATCCGGATCACCGACCCGGATCTGCGTCCCGTCAATCTCGACAACGAACAGTCGGTTTCGCTTGACCGCAAACGGGGCGGGCCCTTCAAAATTCCAATCGGTCGCCTTGGCCAGAACCATGCGCATCGTCCCGATATGACACACAGCTATGCTGTCGCGTGTCAGGGAAAAAAGCCATGGTTCAATCCGCTGCCAAACATCTGCCGGGCTCTCGCCCTCGGGCGGACGATAATCCCAGCCCCAGTGTTCGATATCACGAAATCCAGACGTCGGGTCGGTTTTGAGGTCAACACCTTTCAAACCCTCCCATTTTCCCCAATCCATCTCGATCAGAGCCTCGACCGTCTGGGGTGCCCGGCCCGCAACGATTTCAGCAGTATCCTTCGCGCGCAAAAGCGGGCTGGCATACAGGTCGGCCTGCGCCCAGTCTGCGGGAAGCCGGAACATCGCAAGATCTGCGCGCGCCTGATCGTCAAGCGGGATATCGGTGCGCCCCTGAATACGGTGCGCCCTATTCCATGCGGTGTGCCCGTGGCGCATCATGGCAAATCGGATCATGGTTTTTCCCTCATCAATGGGCCAAGCACCGACCAAAGCCGGTCTCGGGCTGCACCAAGCAAATGCCGTTCGGCGACCAACGCCCGCGCCTGGGTCGCGCGCATCGCCCAATAGGCCGGCGTGTCCAACAATGCATCAATCTCGGCCGCGATCAAAGACGGGGCGGCAGACGGCACCATCGCCGCACTTGGCAAAACATCCCGAACGCCGGGGCGGTCCTGCGCCACGACGGGCAGACCAGCGGCCTGCGCCTCAAGATACACCATACCGAACGCCTCGTTCACGCCCGGCCAGACAAAGACAGCGGCATCTGCATAGGCCTGCTGCAATTGATCCGAGTCCAGTTGGCCGAGAAACGTGACGCGATCCCCGAACCGCGAAAACAGCGCCACGACCTCTGGTCTTGCGGCCCCGTCTCCGGCAATCCGCAAAGTCCAATCGGGCGCTTTCAGATGGGCTAGGGCCGCGGCGAGGATTTCATAGGACGCCAGCTTGTCGCCCTGCCGCATCATGCCAGCGCAAAACAGGTCAGGCCCTCTCGGACGCGTCGTGGCCGGCAGGTCTTCGCGGCGTAGAAACGGGTGCAGCCGGACAAGGGGCTGATCCTCTTTCTGATAGGGTTGCAGCCCCTCGTAATCCTGTTCGGTCAGGTAAAAGATGGCATCCGCCGCCTCGCAGGATGCATCGGCAAGACGCGCGAACCGATCCCACGGCCCTCCCAGACGTTTAGCCGCGCGGGTCGCCTCGATCAACACATATGGAATGCCCAGCGCCTGTGAGACAACCGGCCCAAGAAGATCAGGTGCTTTGTAATAACTGTGATAGGTCACCCAAGCGGACCAGCCCCCTTGGGCGATCAACTTGTCGGCCTCGCACTGTGCTGCGTCGATCAACCGAGCCTGTACCGTCGCATCGCCCCGGCCATCATAGCAGCGGGTTTCCGACGCCAGTTCCGCCACGCTGTCCCGATCCGTCCGGGTCAAGGCCCGCATCACGCCACGCGCCATTTCGCGATCACCAGACGGAACCGGATGGTTCGGAGATTTCATCGGCGCGAAAAAGGCGATTTTTTCCATACTCAGCCGCCAGCGAGCGTCTTCAGACGCGCATCAAGGGCATCAATCCCCGGTGCCATCAGGAAATTCCGGGTCAGGCGTGCATAGGCAGCCTCGGCATAGGCCCCGCGCAGATCAGGGTCTTCGGCAAGCATGACCAGCGCCGCGGCCAGTGCCTCTGGATCGTCCTCGGACAACAGCCCGTGTTCGCCGCTCGTGATGAATTCTGGGATCGCCGAGACCGGCGTCGATAGTATGCAAAGCTTCTGCGACGCCGCCTCCATCAGAACATTGGGCAAGCCGTCGCGGTCCCCGTCCTCGGCAATGCGGCTGGGAAGCACAAAGATATCTGACACCCGCAGCGCCGCGATCACATCCGGCTGATTACAGGCCCCACGCCAGACAATCCGGTCCGAAATGCCCAGATCATCCGCCCGCGCGCTCAGGGCATCGCCCAGACCGCCGCCTCCGATGTGAGTCCAGCGCCAATCCAGCCCGGCGGGCAGCTTCGCCAGCGCCTCAATCAGGTTGTCGAACCCCTTCTTCTCGACCAGCCGCCCGACAGACAGCAATTCCAGCGGCCCGCCTTCGGGCCGCGGTTCTGGTGGGGGCGGAAACCGGTCCAGATCCAGACCGTGATAAATCAATTCCACCCGATCCGGCATATCCGCTAACGCACGCAGATGCGCCGCCCCAAAGGCAGTACAGGTCGCCAGAAAGGTCGCGCCATGTTGGCGATAGGTCAGCTTTTCGCGTTTTTCCCACTCGGGCGATGTCCAGATGTCCTTGGCATGGGCCGACACTCCCCAGCGCATTCCCCGCATGATCGCCGCATAACGCCCAACCGAGGCAGGCGTGTGCATGAAGTGGGCATAGATCGCATCGGTCTCTTCAGGCATCTCTGCCGCCAGCACACAGGCCTGTCCAAACCGGCGCACCCGGTTACGGGTCCGGTCGCGCATCAGGTCTTTACACCACACACCCAGCGCGGCCCAGAAGCCGCGCCGCATCAGGTTATGCCCGATTCCCTTGAACACTCGCAATGGTTCCTGATGCAGGTATTCCGGCAAATAGGTCACCGACGCCTTCAACCGGTTGTGCAGCGGATGGCGTTTCTTGTCGGTCGGAAACCGCAAGGACCAGAGGTCAAGCTGGTAGCCTTTTTCCTCTAGCGCGACGAGTTCCTGAGCGATGAAAGTTTCGGACAGGCGCGGCCATCCTTTGACGATAACCGCAAGCCGTGGACGTTTCGAAGTCATGCAGCCCCTTGCTTGCCTTCCAATTGCAGCATTTGCAGCGCACGGGACGACACGAATTCCAGCCCGTCCAGCAGTCCCGGTACAATCGCCGCCGACGGGGCATTTTGTTCGGGAAGCCCCCGAATGGCCGCGATCATCGCCTCGATTGTCAAACCGTCACGATATTCGTCCAGCACGCGGACAAGACCCATTTCCTCGGCCCGATGCGCCCGGATATATTGTTCAAGACGCGGCTTGGTGCGCGGCACGATCACGGCCGGTTTGTCAAAAGACAGCATCTCGCAGAAGGTGTTATATCCCCCCATAGAAACAATGCCGAGCGCGCCGGAAATCAGGTTCTCCATCCGGCTGTCAAATCCCGTAGTCTGGACCCGTCCATTCAGAGCGGCGACGCGCTCTTCAAACGCATTGCGCAGGTCCCCCGAAAGGAACGGTCCGTAAACCAGCTTGGCATTAGGCCCAAGGTTCGGGTCGGTTTCATAGGCCGACAGGACAAGGTCCACCATACCGGCCCCGTCGCCCCCCCCACCGGGCGTGATCAGGATATAGGGCTCATCAGGGATTTCGCCTTCTTCCAACCCTTCGCGGCGCAGGTACCCTGTATACTTGATGTGCGACCGGAAGGCCGGCGAAAGGTCAAGCCCCTCGGTTGGGTCATAAACAGATTGCAACCCGTAGACCCACGCTTCGTCATAGTATTTCTCGGTCGCCGCAACTGCGCCTTTGCGTTCCCACTCGGCGCGCAGCACGTCAGGTTCATCCAGAACGTCCCGCAGGCCAAGCACGATATGCGCCTTGCGCTGGCTTTTCAGCCAATCCAGCGCCGGGATCAATTCGCCACGGAACCCCGTCGGCTCTTTGTCCACGATCAGGATATCGGGGTTGAAATGCATCGCTGCCGACTTGATCAACCCGGCACGCAACTCCGTTGTCTCGTCAATATCCAGCCCCAGCGTTTCCGAGGCATACGACCCATCCGGATTCTTGGTCACGCCGGGCAGGCGGATATGATCCACACGGTCCGGAAAGGTAAACCGACCCGCCACAGGCGATCCCGTCAGGATAATCGCGGATATGCTTGGGTCGGCACCGGTTATAGCACTGGCCAAGGCCCGCGACCGGCGCAAATGGCCCAATCCAAAGGTATCATGGCTATAGAACAGAACACGGGGCGATTGCCGTGTCATTCTTTGTCCGATCGCTGTTGCCGCATGTGCCAAAAGACATCGCCCCCGCTACGTATCCGGCTAAAGCCGCAGGTCCGACTCGGACCGGGCCAAAGCGCCCTTGATATCGTAAAGTATTGTACCCGGTTTTCCGAGGGCTCTTATCGCCTCGGCACCCATTTCCACAAAGGTATCATGCGCCACGGCCACAATGACCCCGTCGTAGGCACCCGCATCGGGCGCGGCTACCGGATCAAACCCGTATTCGGCCCTGATCGCCGCCACATTCACCCAAGGATCCCAGACATCCACATCCACCGAATAGCTTTGCAGTTCATCGACAATGTCGGCCACACGCGTGTTGCGGGTGTCGGCACAGTTTTCCTTGAAGGCGAACCCCATAATCAACACCCGCGACCGAGCCGGATTGTCCTTGCGCGCCAACATGGCCTTGATCATTTCCTGCGCCACGTGACGGCCCATGTGATCGTTGATCCGCCGTCCGGCAAGGATCACTTCGGGGTGATACCCCAGCTGTTCCGCGCGATAAGTCAGGTAATAGGGGTCAACCCCGATACAATGCCCGCCAACCAAGCCAGGTTTGAACGGCAGGAAATTCCATTTCGTGCCCGCCGCCTCAAGCACTTCAAGGGTATCCAGACCCAGTCGCGAGAAGATCAGCGCAAATTCGTTTACCAAAGCGATGTTGAGGTCGCGCTGCGTGTTCTCGATTACCTTTGCCGCTTCGGCCGCCATGATCGAACTGGCCTTGTGCAGGCCAGCCTTGACCACGGGAGCATAGATCGCCTCGACCCGGGTCAGCGTGTCGTCATCCTGCGCCGAAATCACCTTGACGATGGTTTCAACCGTGTGTTCACGATCGCCCGGGTTGACCCGCTCGGGCGAATATCCCAGCTTGAAATCGCGCCCCGAGATCAGGCCGGTCATTTTCTCCAGCTCGGCCCCGCAAACATCTTCGGTCACACCCGGATAGACCGTGGACTCAAGCACAACCAGATCCCCGTGTTTCAGGTTCGGGGCAATACTGGCACAGGCCGACCGGATCGGCCCGAGATCTGGTTGTTTCGCATCATTGATTGGCGTTGGTACCGCGATGATAAAGGCGGTCGCCGGCGCAAGGTCGGCAGGATCCGAAGAAAAATGAACCGAGGTCGCCCGAAAGTCTTCTGGGCTCAGTTCACCATTGCCGTCTTCGTGGTGGCGTAGACCCTCGATATGGCCCGCGTGGGTGTCAAAACCAATAACCTCGAAACCAGCGCGGGACAGCGCAAGCGCAAGCGGCAATCCCACATAGCCAAGTCCGAGAACGGCAATCTTTTCCTGTGATGCGCTGGCCACTATCCCCTGCCTGGCTTCGCCCCGAGTATTGTTCACGACTGCGCTAGCGAAAAGTTGGGATATTGTCACCCCCCAAACCCGCGCCCGCGATGCGTCTTAGCGCGCATTCCTGCGGGGTACCGTCACGGAAACCACAGTTTGCGCCGATCCCAAGCTTGGTTTAGACCTGACCGGGATCAGTTTTTGATGGCGGCACCCATGGCTTCACGTATCTTCGCGGTTTTCCTGTCCCTTCTCTTGTTGGCTGTTGCGCCACACGATGCCAAAGCTCAGGAATCCGCGCCGCAAACCCAGGCAAATGTTGATCTGGGATCCACCCTGGAAGACGCCGCCGCTGCCGGATTGCGCGTGATTGTCATCGACAGCAACGGCAACGTGATCAACACCGACGCACCTGCCCAAACCTCGCAAGAGCAGGCATCCCCCCCGACAGACGCTGGCTCCTCGGGCGAAGACGACATGTCCATGCTGATGAAGGGGCAGAAACGCGCCAGCGATTTCCGAACAGCCCTGAACGAACGGCTCGAAGCCCTGCCCGCTGCCGTAAACGAGGTCCTGTTCATCCTGCGCGCCTCAAGTCCCGATGGCCGCATTTTTACCTTCGTCGAAACGGCCTTCTGGACGCTGCTTCTGCTGGGTGTAGGCATCCTGTTCGAGCGCGAGATTTTCGGCAAACGCATTGCCCGCAACTATGTCGTGTCGCGTATTCAGGAAAACCCCCAAGGCTATTCGGAAAAGCTGCCCTTTCTCTTGTTCCGCTTCTTTGCGGGCTGCGTGGGAGTCATGGTCTCGCTGTTGGTGGCAGGGCTTGTCGGAACGCTTCTCTTCGGGGGGGATGACGACAGCGCGATCGAATTCACGGTGCTCACCATCATGGCGGCCTATGCCACGGTTCGGGTTGCCTCACTAATCTGGCGAATGATCCTTTCGCCCTACTTGGAACAGTACCGCATCCCCAATTTCTCGACCCGGGATGCCAAGCGCTTGCACCGCTGGCTGTTCTTTATGGCTACGCTTGACATCTGCACCCTGTTCTTTGGGTTGTGGCTCGCCGAATTGGGACTGAACTACGATGTCTACGCGGCGGGTGTGATGGCTCTGACCACCGTGTTCGCCCTGTTCAACCTCTTGCTGATCGTGGTGAACCGCCGCGCCATTTCGAACGCGATCCGCGACGGGCGCACTTTGCGCGAAGTCACCCTGGCCACCCGCTTGGCAAGCCAGCTCTGGGCTCCGCTTCTCGCGGTTTATGTCGTTTATGGCTGGATGCGTCTCTGTGCCGACCTTGTTCTTGAACGCGACCCTGGCCTGCCGCTGATCGCGGGCGCCTATATTATCTTCACCTCGATCATCGTGGTCTATGCAACGATCAATTTCGGGATAGAACGCTACTTCAACCGCTCGCGCACGATGCGCCAGCTGAACGAAGCCGCAGAAGAGGCCGAAGTCGTCGCCCTCGAAGCTGCGGCCTCGGAGAATGAACTGGTCGAGGAAGAGGTCCTGTCCACCCTCGACGAAATCCGCCGCGAGATCGACTCGCACCGGATGCATACATTCGAGGAACTGGCACGCCGCATCTCGGGTATTCTGGCTCTTGTGGCAGGGCTTTATGCCACGCTGTCCATCTTCGGCGGAGAACAACTCGTGGCCGAAGACGGCCTGATCGGACGCTTCCTGGATGTCGTCATCATCATCTTCATCGGCTATATCGTCTTCAACTGTTTCCGCATCTGGATCGACACGAAAATTCGCGAAGAACAGGGCGACCAGATCGAAGAGGGCGAGCTTGGCGACGAAGGCGGCGCCAACAGTGCAAGTCGGCTGGCGACATTGCTGCCGCTGTTCCGCAACTTTATCCTGATCGTCATTCTGGTCACGATCATCCTCATCATACTCATGGAGATTGGCATCAACGTCAGTCCGCTGTTCGCCGGTGCCGGTGTCGTCGGTCTGGCCATTGGTTTCGGGGCGCAGACGCTGGTCCGGGATATTTTCTCGGGTGCCTTCTTCCTCTTCGACGATGCTTTCCGCAAAGGGGAATATATCGACATCGGCGGGGTCAAAGGCACGGTCGAAAAGATTTCGGTCCGCTCGTTCCAACTGCGCCACCATCTTGGGCCATTGCACACGGTGCCCTTTGGGGAAATCCAGCACCTGACGAACTATTCCCGCGACTGGGTCATCATGAAACTGCCCCTGCGCGTGACCTATGACACCGATGTCGAACGGGTGCGTAAACTGATCAAGAAACTGGGCATTGCCCTGCTTGACGATCCGGTGATCGGCGACAACTTCATCCAGCCACTGAAATCGCAGGGTGTGATCGAGATGCAGGATTCGGCTATGATCATCCGCGTCAAGTTCATGACGAAACCCGGCGATCAATGGCTGGTGCGCAAAAAAGTCTTTCAGGAGATCCGCGATCTGTTTGAACGTGAAGGCATCAAGTTCGCCCATCGCGAAGTCACCGTGCGCCTTGCCGACGGCGAGGATGCCGAAGATCTTACCCCCAAACAGAAAGAGGCCATCGCTGGTGCGGTTCAGGGCGCGATTGAGGAAGACGGGTTCCTAGACGAAGGTGACGGGGGCGACGACCGCTAGGGTCAGTTGATCCGCTCGGGTGCCCCGCCCGGATCATGCGAGGCTCTGCCTCGCGCTCCGAGGTATTTTGCCAAGAAAAAGAAATGCGCCCCGCTTCTGAACACAGGGCGGGGCGACTTTTCCTTGGGCGGTCATCGGCTCCTCAGCCTGTACCGCAGGCTTAGAAAAGCGGAAAAGGATTAAGAAACCCTTTTTTCTTGGGCCAAATACCTTGGGGGAGTCGCCCGCAGGGCGGCGGGGGCAAAGCCCCCAACCTAGCTTCGGTTCGGGTCCAGCGCGTCGCGCAATCCATCCCCAAAGAAGTTGAAGGCAAGCACCACCACGATGATCGGCAGCATCGGAATTGCGGTCCAGGGGTAGATCTCGATCGAGGCGAGGTTCTGCGCATCGTTCAGCATGACGCCCCAACTGACCGCCGGCGCCCGCAAGCCCAGCCCGAGGAAGGACAGCGCCGTTTCCCCAAGGATCATGGCCGGGATTGACAGAGTCGCGCTGGCAATCAGGTGGCTGAGAAAGTTGGGCAACAGATGTTTGCGGATCACCCGGCTTGGCTTGGCCCCCATCATCTCGGCCGCCCGCACGAATTCCTCCTCCCGCAGCGACAGAAACTTGGATCGCACGGCGCGGGCCAGACCGGGCCAGTCCAATATCCCGAGGATAATGGATATGATGAAAAACACCGAAACCGGCCCCCAATGCGATGGCACGGCGGCCGACAGAGCCAGCCAAAGCGGCAATTCCGGCAAAGAACGCAGGATCTCGATCACGCGGTTGATGATCCAGTCGAGGAAGCCCCCGAAATATCCGGCGATACTGCCCAACACGATCCCGATGATGAAGGACACGGTGATGCCGACCAAGCCAACGGTTAGCGACAGCTGAGCGCCATACATGATCCGCGAAAACACGTCCCTACCCAGCCGGTCCGAGCCCCACAAGAACACCGTGGCACCTTCTGGTGCGCAGAACAGATGGGTGTCGCTGGGGATCAGCCCTGCGAGTCTATAAGTTTCGCCTTCGCAAAAGAAGTTGAGCTTTGCAGGATTTTCTTTGTCAGGCACATATTCCCAGCTGAAGTTTTCAAGGTTCACCTGCGCCGAGATGGGATAGACATAGGGGCCGATGAATTTGCCCTCGTGGAACAGGCGTACCATCTGGGGTGGGGCATAAAGGTGGTCTTCCAAGCGCTCATTCGGCGTGTAGGGCGAGATGAACCCGGCGAAGGGCAGCATCAGGTAAGACAGCAGCAGGAACAACGCAGAGACAAGCCCGAGCTTGTGCTCTTTGAAGCGCAACCAGACCAGCCAGCCGTTGGACATGTCCAGCTCGGCGCTGCGCACTTCCTGTTCGATACCGGGCTCATATGGGGCGTCGTCGATGTAACGACCGTCGGGCAGTGTGCTCATGCGCTACGCCCTCCAAAGCGAATGCGGGGATCCAGCAGGGCCAGCAACAGATCCGAAATCAGCGTGCCGATCAGCGTCAGCAGGGCCACGAACATCAGGACAAAGGCCGACAGGAAGAGGTCCTGAGATTTGAGCGAGGTCAGCAGGACCGGCCCGATCGTCTGCAGCCCCAGAACCACCGACACCAGAACCGAGCCCGACACCATCGCCGGTAGCAAGGTGCCGATATCCGCGACGAACGGGTTGAACGCCACCCGCAACGGGTATTTCACCAACATGCGGCTTTCACTCATGCCCTTGGCGCGGGCCGTTTCGACATAAGGTTTGCCAAGCTCATCCAGGAGGTTGGCCCGCAGCCGCTGCATCATAGCGGCCGCGCCCGATGTGCCGATCACGAAGGTTGGAATGATCAGGTGAACGAGAACCGATTTCATCTTGTCGAAACTCATCGGCTGGCCCTCGTATTGCGGGTCCATCAGGCCACCGATGGGCAGGTTCAGGTAACGGTTGCCGTAGTAGAACAGGATTAGCGCCAGAAGGAAATTCGGTGTCGCCAGCCCGAGATAGCCGACAAAAGCCGAGGTATAATCGACCCATGTCTTGGCACGTGCCGCCGCCAACACGCCCAGCGGCAAGGCCACGACATAAACGAACAGGATCGCGGCGAGGTTCACCAGCACAGTCAGCCACAACGCGCCGCCGACGATCTCGGCCACGGGGCGGTCGAACTCAAAGGACCACCCGAATTCGCCCTGCAACATGCCGGCAAACCCGTTTGGCCCCGGCGCAAAGCCCATCCAGATCAGGTATTGCTCCCACAGAGGCCGATCGAGCGCATATTCTTTGCGCAGGAATTCTGCCTTGGCGATGCCGCTTTGCTGGCCGGTGGCACGCAATTCGTTGATCTGGTTTGACAGGTAATCGCCGGGTGGCAGGTTGATGATAATGAAGATCAGCACCGAGACCACCAGCAGCGTAGCCAGCATGGTCATCAGGCGGAACAGGGCAAATCGGATCATGGCCATGGTGTTACCCGTCTCCTTCCTTGAACCAGAACTCGTCGGGACGGTGCACGCCGAAATGCGCCCCAGGGGACCAGGCCCAGAGCGCCTCTTGCGGTACGTTCTGCAAGCGGTTGTTCACCACAACGGGCTGGCGCGCGCCCTGCAGCAATCCGATGGCATAGACCTGATCCGCGTGGATATCGACCATCTCTTGCCACGCGGCACTGCGTTCGGCATCGGTTGTGGCATGGCGCCATTGTTCAGCCAGTTCCATCAGTCGGATTGCTTCGGGCATATCCGGGGCCTCGCCCGCCTCGCCATGGGTCTGGTAATGTTGCCCCCACATCGGCCAGGCAAAGAATTCCTGCTGTTGTGGGGCCACGTAGACCGGCGGAGTGTAGGGCTGGGCCAGTCCGTTATCCCATCCAAACCAAGTCGCAGCCATGGTGCTGCCGGAATAGACGCGGTTGCGCAGGATGTCGCGCTCAAGCGGGCGCATGATCAGCTTCACGCCAAGTGACCGCCAATTGTCGATCACGATTTGCAGCGCGTTCTCGACCTCTTGCCGCTCGCCGGCGGTTTCAACCACCACCCACAAAGGCCGCCCATCGGGCAACAGGCGCGTGCCTTCGCGGTTGCGTTCGGTCAGGCCGATCTCGTCTAGCAGCGCGTTCGCCTGCGCCAGATCATAATCCGCCCAGGCCCGCAGGTTTTCCTCTTTGTGGAACGGGCTGGCGGGCAACATGGTCATGGCCCCTTCGGTGGCCAACCCGAAATACAGAACCTTGTTGATGATCTTGCGGTTGATTCCCAGCGACAACGCACGACGGAATCGCACGTCCCGCATCAACTCGCGCCATGCCGGATCGCTGTAGTTCATGTTCAGGTAAATCGCGACCTGCGAGGCCGTGCCATTCTTCCACAGGTGCGCGGTATAATTCCCCTGCGCCTCACCCTTTTTGAGAATGGCGATGTCCTTGAAGGCCAGCCCGCGCGCCTGAAGGTCGACCTCGCCCGCATTGGCCTTGGCCGCCACCAGCCCAGGGCTGACGACATTCATTTCTATAATGTCGACATAGGGCAGCTGCGTGCCTGCCGTGTCCACGCGGTGGTAATAGGGATTGCGCACGAACAGGAAGCGGCTTTTGCCTTCGTTGGTGGCCAGCATCCACGGGTGCAACGTCGGCAGCTCGGCATTGTCGAACTTGTACATATTGTCGAGCTTGTTGTGCAGCGCCGCCCAGCTGCGCACCCTCTTTTCACGCAACCGCGCGCGCAACTCATCTTCGTCCGCATAGGATGCATGGAACGGTTTCAGGTAATGCGACGGGCGATAGATGAAGGGGGGGCGCGCCTCGGCCAGTTCCTGCAGGAATTGGGGGTTCGGACGCGACCACTCGTAAATGACCGTGGTTTCATCCGGGAAGGTGACTGTTGGCAACTCGCCATCGACCCGCAGGAATTCCAGCGGTCCAGACGGCGAAAGCTGCGGGTTGTTGGCGACGTCTTCCCACCAATAACGGAAATCCTCGGACGTAAATGGCGCGCCGTCGGACCATTTATGACCGGGTCGCAGACGAAGAGTGAACTTGCGGTTCGCTTCAACTTCCATATCGAGAAGGATATCCGGCACGATCTTGTAATTCTGATCATAGCCGACCAGACGCGCATAACCATAGACCACCATCTGCCGAACGTCCTTGGTGCGGGTCACCAGTGTGCGCAACGTGCCACCCTGTTGGCCCGTGCTGCGCCCTTTGGCAGGCAGGTCCACGACCAGCGGCGCCTCTGGCAACCTTTCGGCAACCGGCGGCAGGTGCTTTGCATCCACCTCGGCTTTCCAGAACGTGCTTTCGCTGTATTGGGCCAGCGCGGCACCTGCGAACACCGCATAGAACAGGAAAGTCAGAAACGTCTTAAACATAGCAACGCACCTTATGTCCCGGCCCCGTTTCCGTCAGAGGCGGCGCCTCGTGCCCGTCAAACCGGTATTGTTCCGGCCATGTCGACGGATCGCCCGCCCCTTGCGAGACCAGGTTGAGGTCAATGGGCCGGTGAATGTCCGGCTCGGGCTGGGCGGCCAGCAAGGCGCGGGTATAGGGGTGTCGGGGGTTATAGAACAATGCTTCGGGCGGGCCCTGTTCCACTACCAGACCGGCCCGCATCACAGCCACCTCATCGGCGATCCGCGCCACCACGGCAAGGTCATGGCTGATGAACAGATAAGAAAGGTTCAACCGGTCACGGATTTCCTCGAGCAGTTGTAACACCTGCTCTTGTACCGACACATCAAGGGCCGAGGTCGGTTCGTCACAGACAAGGAAGGTCGGCCCGAGCATCAAGGCCCGCGCAATCGAAAGGCGTTGGCGCTGACCGCCGGAAAAGGCGTGCGGATACCGCGTCAGCATGTTTTCACTCAAGCCTACCCAACGCAACATTTCGGTGGCGCGGTCCATCCGTTCCGACGGCGTCCCGATGCCGTGAATCTCCATCGGCTCGCACAGCGCCTCTTTCACGCGCATCCGAGGGTTCAGGGTCGAATAAGGATCTTGGAACACCATCTGGGCTTTGCGCTGAAAGGCCAGACGCTCTTCACGGTTCAACTCCTGAAGATTGATCGGATCAGCGCCCTTTTTGGCGCGGAACAGGATCGAGGCCCCTTTGTCCGCAACTTCCGAGCCCAGCGCCATATTGGCACAGGTAGTTTTCCCCGACCCGGATTCCCCCACCACGGCAAGCGTCTTGCCACGCTCAACGCCGAACTCGATGCCGCGCACCGCGTAAACATGGGTTTTCGGATGCCACGGCGCCGACCCCTTCAATGTATACGTTTTCGACACATTGCGCATTTCAAGGATAAAGTCCCGATCTTCCTCAAGCACCTTGTCCTCGCCGGTTTCGGGAATCTTGGGCGCCGCCGCAAACAGATCGCGGGTATAGCCATGGCGCGGATCGGCCAGAATTTGCTGGGCGGTGCCCGCTTCCATGACGCGCCCGCGGTTCATCACGGTCACTGTGTCGGCCATGTTCGCCACAACACCAAGGTCATGCGTCACCAGCACGACCGCCATGCCGGTATCCTTTTGGATATCCTTGATTAGCCCCAGAACCTGCGCCTGCGTTGTCACGTCCAGAGCAGTGGTGGGTTCGTCCGCGATCAGAAGATCCGGCTCGCCGACGATGGCCATGGCGATCATCGCACGCTGGCGCATCCCGCCCGACAATTCGAAGGGATAGGATTTGTAAATGCGTTCCGGATCCTGAAACCCGACCCTTTCAAAGGTTTCAAGCACACGCTTGCGCGCGCCCTGCCCCTTGGCCGTACCGTGCAGGCGCAGCACTTCGATCACCTGATTGCCGATTCTGTGCAGGGGCGACAACGACCGCATCGGTTCTTGGAAAATCATCGAGACGCGATTGCCCCGGATATCACACATCCGCCGTTCGCTCAGGCCGAGGATGTCAATCGGTCCGACCTCACCAGCCAGCGTCACCGACCCGCCGCGAATTTGGGCGGCACCCGGCAGGATGCGCAACGCAGCGCGGCAACTCAGGGTTTTGCCCGAGCCACTTTCCCCCACTAGTGCGAGGGTCTCGCCCTTTTCAACGGAAAAGCTGACATCATTCACCACGGGCGCGGCCTTGCCAAAGCCGATGGTGAGCCCCTCAACCTTCAAAAGTGCTGTCACGCCAACTCCCTTTTTCGCGCGAGACCGCGCAACCCCGCGAACCCAATACGTTAATGACGGATCCCTCTTGCAATCGAGTGAAGCACGAATGCCCGCGATCAGGCAAGCCGATTGACCGGTCCGGCCACCCGTTTTGCGACGTTTTCGCCGATGCTCGTGACAAGGGTGTCATTGCCATGCAATCTGGTCTAGGACCATGACACAACAGTTTTCTGACAGGAGCGCGGAATGAGCCGCTTGGATGTCTTCATCAACCGGATGGTATCACAACGGGCCTGCCTCGACTTTGCGATCGAGCAAACCCGCGGCATGACCGGCCCCGTGTTCGAGTTGGGTCTTGGCAATGGCCGCACCTTTGACCACATGCGCGAACGGATGCCGGAGCGGGATATCTTCGTGTTCGAACGCAAGGTGGAATCCAACCCGGCCTCGACTCCCGACGCGGAGATGACGATCCTCGGCGATGTCCGCGAAACCCTGCCCCAGTCGCTTGAACGGTTCGGGCCGACCGCACAGTTGATCCATGCCGATCTGGGGGGGCATAACCTTGAGAAAAACGATCGCTTCGCCCGCGAAATCTCGCCGCTGGTTGAACCGATGCTTGCGGTTGGCGGGCTCATGGTATCCAGTGACAAGATGTATTTTTCAGCACTGACCGAGCTGCCCTTGCCCGAAGGCGCGGTTGCCGGACGTTGCTTTGTTTACAGGCGCGATGCTTAAGGTTTGTACAAATCCTACGAATTTCGCACCATAAGTGGTACAAAACATGATATTCTCGGGTGCGCAGAGGATGTGCCCCACGCCCGGACACACTAGAAAAGACCAGGTAATTTTGCCGAACGGGATCATTGATGACAAAGGCACAGTCCAGCTTTCTCAAATTTGCTGAGCGCCATTTTCGCCTGAGCGGCAAAGCTTTGATCGAAAATGGCCATCCGTATTTCGTGCCCACGGACGCTCTCGAAGCGCAGTCTGACCAGTGGCCAGACGGCTATTTGTCCTTTTCGCACTACGACTATCTCGGCCTCATGCACCACCCCCGCACCATCGCCGCCGCCAAGGCCGCGCTGGATATTCATGGGACCGGTGTGGGCGCATCGCGCCTTGTCGGCGGCGAACGGCGCGCGCATCAGAGACTCGAGGCCGATCTTGCCGATTTTCTGGGCGTCGGTGGCACGCTGTCGATTATCTCGGGGTATTTGACCAATGTAACCCTGATCGGCCATATCGCCGGACAACGGGATCTGGTGATTGTCGACGAACTCGCGCACAACTCGATCATGATGGGGTGTCGCGGCGGCAAGTTCGGCTTCATGACATTCCCGCATAATGATCTCGAAGCACTTGACCAGATTCTGGAAGAACACCGCGCCACTTATGGCCGGGTTCTGATCGTTACCGAAGGTTTGTTTTCCATGGACGGCGATATCACCGACCTGCCGCGTCTGATGGAAATCAAGGAGAAACATGACGCCTGGCTGATGCTGGACGAAGCCCATTCTTATGGCGTTCTCGGATCGACCGGACGGGGCCTGTGCGAACATTTTGGCATCGACCCGCGGCGGATCGAGCTCGCCGTCGGCACCCTGTCCAAAAGTTTTGCAAGCTCAGGTGGCTTTATTGCTGCCGACGCCGACGTGATCGAATGGCTGCGTTTTACGCTGCCCGGCTTCATTTTTTCGGTCGGACTGTCTCCTGCCACCACGGCCAGTGCGCATACAGCCCTCGAGATCCTGCGGGAAGAACCCGAGCGTGTTACACGCCTTCGCGCAACGTCACGGAGTTTCTTGAAACTTGCGCGGTCGGCGGGTTTGAACACCGGTGACGCGATTGGCGAAGCGGTTGTCCCCATCCTGTTCCCCACCGCCGAGGAATGTGTTTTCGTGGCCGATGCCCTGATGCAACAAGGTATTTATGCCCCACCTGTGGTGCATGTTGGCGTGCCCAAAGACCTGCCAAGAATCCGGTTCTTCCTGTCCCACACCCATTCACAGCGGGACATTGAACGGGCCATCCGCGTGATTTCCGCTGCGGTCAGCGAATTTCGCAACAAGGAAATGCGCCCCGTCGCTGAATAACCCATGTCTGCCTTGCGTATCATAGGGGTTCTGGCGTGTCTGTGGCTCATGCAGCCACAACTCGCTCTCGCCGCGCCCGAATTGGCCCTACTATCTTCGGACCGCAGCGAAACGCTACCGCTCGCGCAGCCGGAATGGCCGCTCCCCACCGATCCGGGAATGGTGTTTTTCCTGCAGCGTTCCATGAACAGCAACACCGTGGTCTATGCTGCGCGCTATGACGCGGCTGGGCAGCTTCAAACCGACAGGCCCATCGACGCGTTCTGGCGACGCTACAACGACGAAGGGGCCAGACGGGGGCTCAAGAAAAACCTGCGCTTCTTCGAGGCGCGACTGGCCTATGGCGTGAAGGTCCGCGAAGACGAAGCCGATGCCGAAGCTTTTGAGGTTCGGTTCGCCGCCTTGCCGCATCTGCCTGTCACCCTGCGCCAGGACGGTGACAAAAGCGCCGCCCTTTGGGCCAGAATCGAGGGGCGCGACTATCGGCTGGTTTACGGCTATGTCGAAATCGACGAAAACGGCCTCATTCCCAAGGTTGACCGCCTTCGGCTCTATACATTGGACGCCAAAACGGGCAGTTACGTCACACATATTATTTCAGTTACGGGTGGAGCCATCCACGAATGAACGACACCAGCAAGACAGGTATCCGCACCGCCATCGTCGGCGTGGGAAATTGTGCCAGCTCGATCATCCAGGGCGTTTCCTATTGCCGGGCGCTTGGTCAAGACGCCATCGGCGTAAGCTTCCCTTTGCTCGGAGGCTATAAACCTGACGACGTCGAACTTGTTGCGGGTTTCGACGTGGATGCGCGCAAGGTGGGCAAAACCTTGGGCGAGGCGGCGTTCGCCGCGCCAAACTGTACCGAGAAATTCCATACCGATCTGCAGGATCAAACCGGCATGGTCTATCGTGGCCCTGATCTTGACGGTGTCGCGGCGCATATGCTGTCGAACCCCGAGGACCGGAGTTTCCGCCTGTCGGACGCCCCGCAGATGTCCAAGGACGAGGTCGTGGCCGTACTGCGCGACACGGGCGCCGAGGTCATGATGATCCTGTTGCCCGTCGGCTCTCACAAAGCGGTCGAATTCTATGCGGATTGCGCGCTTGAGGCAGGCTGCGCGCTGGTCAACGGGATCCCGATTTTCGTGGCCTCGCATCCGGTCTGGGCCGAAAAGTTCAAGGCTGCCGGCCTTCCGATTCTGGGCGATGATTTCAAGGCACAGCTTGGCGCGACCATTGTGCACCGGACACTTGCCAATCTTGCCGACATGCGCGGCGTTCAGATCGACCGCACCTATCAACTCAACGTGGGTGGCAACACCGATTTCCTGAACATGTCGGATCACAGTCGGCTGACGCTCAAGCGGGAAAGCAAGACCGAAGCCGTGCAGTCGGCGATGGAACACCGTCTTGAGAACGAGGATATCCGCATAGGCCCCTCTGACTATGTTCCGTGGCTGAATGACCGCAAAGTGGCCTATGTGCGTCTGGAAGGGCGCCTGTTTGGCGGGGCGCGCACCAATATTGAATTGCGTCTGGATGTCGAGGACAGCCCGAATGCCGCCGCCGAGGCGTTGGCAGGGATCCGTCTGGCGCGTATTGCGCTGGATCGGGGTATGTCCGGGTCGATTGATGACGCCAGCGCCTTTCTGTTCAAGCACCCGCCGGTTCAATACGAAGACACCGACGCGCATGAACGGTTGATCGCCTTCGCCAACGGAGACGGGGACGCAGGCTGATGCGACCGGCCTTTGTCACCGGTGGTTCAAGCGGCATCGGATTTGCCGTCGCCCACCAGTTGGCAGAGCGCGGACATGATCTGGCCCTTTTCGCACGGGATCGAGTCCGGCTTCAGGCTGCGCGGGCCTCAATCCGCGCGCACCATCCGAATGTGCTGGTCAAAGTCTATGATGTGGACGTCAGTGACCGCAGCGCCTTTGAAGCGGCAATAGCACAGGCCCTTAAAGACCTGGGCACCCCGGAGATGGCCATTGCCAGCGCAGGTATTGCCGAACCCGGCCTGTTCACAGAGCAGGACATCGCGTTGCACGAGCGGCATATGGCCATCAACTATTTCGGGAGCCTGTATTTCACCCGCGCCCTGACCCGCCCCATGATTGAAAAAGGGGGCGGTCGGATTGGCCTTATTGCCTCGGGCGCGGCCTTTTTCGGGATTTATGGATACGGGGCCTATGCGCCTTCGAAATTCGCGTTGCGGGCGCTGGCCGAGGTGTTGCATCTCGAACTTGCGCCCCACGGGATCGTGACAACCCTGTGCTATCCACCAGACACGGACACGCCACAACTCGAAGCGGAAAAGAAGACCAAACCCGAAGCCACACGAAAGATCACGGCGGGCGGGGGTCTCTGGCAGGCCAGCGACGTTGCAACAGAACTTCTCAAAGGGATGGATAAGGGCCGGTTTATCGTGACGCCCGGAATGCAGATGCGCCTGCTCAACCGTCTTGGCAGCGTGGCAGCACCGCTTTTGCGGTGGCACCAGCGCCGCATCATCCGCAAGGTCGGCCAATGATCGGTCTGAGCGTGCTGCAGATTACCCTTGGCGGGCTGATCTTTCTGGCGATCGGCTATGTGCTGGTCGGCTCGGTCCGCCTGATGCCCGGCAAGGCGGCACTGTCAAAAGACCTGTTCGAAGCGCTCCTATCAATGACGTTAGTTGCGGGTAGCCTGTTCGTGGTTTTTCTGCTGGGGACATGGGCGTTGGTTCCGGCCCTGTTGGCACTTGCAACCCGTACGGGCTATGAGGCAGCGCATGTCAGGCTGGGACCGAACAAGGCCGGTCAGGGCGCCGTGGTGGGTTTTCTACTCAGTGCCTGCGCAATGCTGGCACCCATTCTGGCGACGGTTCTGGCAGGGATCTGGTTCCTGCTATTGGCACGCTTCATGCTGTTCCCCGCCCCCAGAACAGCGCGGGTCTGGCATTGGGTCGAGGTGCTGCTGTTCCCGCTGATCCCCGTTGCCATCCTGTCTTGGGCGGCGTTGGACCCGACTTTGCGCCCCGTGGTTTTAATCACCTATATCCTGATCGAGACATTTGACAGTTACGCTCTGGTCTCGGGCAAACTGTTTGGCCGCACCAAGGCGTTCCCGACCCTCAGCCCGCGCAAAACCATCGAAGGCCTTGCAGGGGGCGCGGTGTGTCTGGTGCTGACCCTGCTGCTTGCCGCGTGGGTTCTTGACCTGCCGGCCCTCGCTGCGATCGGCGCGGCACTGCTGATCGGCGGCGTGGCAGTCGCCGGGGATCTGGCCGCGTCACGTCTGAAGCGAATGGCGGGTGTAAAGGACTATCCCGTCGTCCTGCCAAAACAAGGGGGACTGCTGGACATTCTCGATTCCTGGATCGCGGCAGGAGCGGCCCTTGCCGTTGTTCTTTTCCTTGTCGGGACCTGATGCCCCCTTGCCAGCCCTGATGCAGATGTCAACAATCCGCCCATGATCCTGCCCGGCCCTGTCTTTTCGATCCTTGGAAAACCGTTTGCGCGGCGGTTGGGATTGCTGTTGTTGATGGTCGTCGGCATTTTCCTTGTTGAAAGCTTTACCACCCTGATGGAACGCGCCCTGCAGTTTGGCGGAAACCCTTGGGATGTGGCGATGCTGCTTGGCTATAAAGCGCCGGAAATCGTTGATATCGCCCTTGCGATCGGGGTTCTGGTGGCACTCTATTTTGCGCTGTCCGAGGCGCGCAACCGGGGCGAGTTGGTAATTCTTGCGACCTCCGGGGTGCGCTGGACACGAATTGTGGGTTTTGCCCTGTCCATAGGCGTTATGGGCGGGGCCTTGTCCTATGCGGTGGCCGGATACGTCGTGCCCCGCGCCCAATACGGTGAACGCGTGAAGATGGCGGAACTGCGCGCGGGGCACGTTCTTCAACAAATCGCCGAAACCGGACCGCGCAGCGAAATTCTGAGCACGGAACACGCGAGCTTTATCGCCAACCCGCCGCTCTCGTCCGAAAGCAGTGCAGAACGTGGCCCGCTTTTCATCCTGCAAACCAATCCCGACGAGTCATGGCGCGTGATCCGGTCATATGACTGGACGATCCTCGAAACCCCCACACCCGAGGCCCCCGACGGGCGCAGGATTGTTCTTGAATCCTTGCGGGCCTTTGACGGCCCTCCACCGGATCAGGCGGCGTTTACCAACCTGAACGTATTCAACACTCAATCTGCAGACTTGTCTTTTCGCTTGCAGGACATTGCGCCGGAACCGGCATTGGCGGCGGCGGTAGGCGAACACGTCCTGCGCTTCAATCGCGAGGACAGCCGCCGCGTGGCCGCTGTTGGGGCACGCGCGCTTTTGGTGCCGGCGGCGGCCTTGCTGGCCATTGTGGCCGTGCTTGCCGGGGGGAATGGACCGGCCCGCTTTGTAGTGCTGCCCTCGGCCATTGCGACCGTGATGGCGTACGATGTGCTGGGGCGCACGTTTGTGCTCGACGGACTCGAATTTTTCACGCCGCCATTTCTCATCCTGATTGCCTGCGCGGTTTACCTTGGGCCCGCACTGATCTTTGTCGCATGGCGTGGAGAGGCCATCATGAAACCGGTACGCGGTCGCTGAAATGGGGGTTGTGCGCAAACACACCGGCCTCGCGGCACAGCGCATGTTCGCGACCTATCTGCTTGCCTGCAGCTTTGCCATGTTCGTGCTGTTGATCGTGGCGCTGGCCATTGATTTGGCCAAGCATCTGGACGGAGTGCGCGCAGCGGCTGATGCGCAGGCCGCCTCGTTGGGAAGCCTGCTTTGGCCCTACATGAGCTATCGCGCGGCCGACATCGTGACGCGGCTGTTGCCCATGGCCTGCCTGATTGGTGGTCTTACCGCCGAACTGCTGCGCCGTCAGCGGCTTGAGGATGTTATTCTGGATGCAGCTGGCGCCTCGCCCAGCGTCACATTGGGGGCACTTCTGGCCGTGGGTCTTGTCACAGGTGTTTTGCAAACCGCGCTTGAGGGGTCAATCCGCCCGCACGCGGTTGCGGCGCAGGTCAAACTTGGCCTCGGCAGCTATGGCGAGCGGTTCAAACCCGGCGAGACCGAGCCGGTCTGGTTCCTTGACGGAGATCGCGCCCTGCAGGCGCGCGTCTATCGGTCCGACATGCCGGAGCTGCGCAATGTACGGCTGTTCGAAGGCTTGCGCTCTGACAGCCTGCGACAGATCACTATCGCCGAACGCGCACGTCCCACTGCTCAGGACAAAAGCTGGCAGTTGCAGAATGTCGTTTCGTGGGAAATCGAAGACGGCGTGCCTCTGCCCCCCAAACAGGTCGATACACTGGATCTGGAATTTCCGCTCACCTCGGCCCATGTCGAATACCACGGCGTCCTTGGGTTTTATCTGCCCTATGACCGCCTTCGGGAACTGGCCTCGGTCACGGGATCGCAACGCAGCCCTGATGCCGACACAGCCGTGATCCGCCGCTATGCCGCGTTCTTCCTTCCGGGGGTGTTTGCCCTTCTTGGGGCCAGCCTTGCCCGGGTGAGCCAGCGTGGCCGCGTGCTCGCCCCGTTCCGCCTGCTGATGCTGGGGACGCTTGGATATATTACACTGGTTTCGGTCAAGGTTTTCTGGGCCCTCGGCGAATTTGGCGAAGTCGGGCCCCTTGCCACCAATGTCATTCCGTTGACCTTTGCCATGGCGCTGGCAATCTTCCTGCAACTGATTGCGACGGGTCATATTGTACTGCGGCGACCACCCCCCTGACCTGCGCTAAAAAAGACTATCGAAATTCTCTCGAACGCGCCGATGCGCATGTGATAGATGCGGAGCGGAGACAGTGCGCCTGAATGGCCAGCGAGGTAAGTCAATGAAAATCGTGATGGTCTGTCCCTATGCGATGGGTCGCCCCGGCGGGGTCCAGACACATGTGCGGGATATGGCGGCGTGGCTGCGCGATCAGGGGCACGAGGTACGCATCATCGCCCCGGATGATGGAACGGACGAGACAGGTCTGATCCGGCTGGGTGGATTTCGTAAGATCACGCTGCACGGCACCAGCTTCGAGGTCGCCCGCGCAAGTCGAAAGGCCGTGAAGGCCGCCGCCAGTGATCTGCGCACATGGGGGGCCGAAGTGATGCATCTGCACACACCGTGGACCCCTATGATGGCCTGGCAAATCTGGCGCGAAATGCGCCTGCCCACGGTGGCCACGTTCCATGCGACGCTGCCGCAAAGTCAGGGTTTCGACCCGATGACAGCATTCCTGAACCGAGCCGCGCACTATTTTTCGAAACGGATACCCCATATCGTGGTGCCGTCGCGCGCGCCACAGGCCCAGTGGGAGGCATTGGGCCTACCGACCCCGACAATCCTTGCCCCAACGATCGACCTTGGTCCGTGGCGTGATGCGCGACAAGGGTCAGAGCCGGGGGTGCAGCTTGTTTATCTGGGCCGGTTGGAGGAACGCAAAGGGCTGCATGTGCTTCTGGATGCATGGCCGGACATTGCCGCGATGTTGCCACGCGCCATGTTGACCATCGCCGGGAGCGGCGAGTTGCGCGACAATATCGCGGCGCGCATCAAGGCCGAGTCCCTTTCCCGCGTGACCTGCATAGCCGCGCCCGACAATGCCACCGCGCGTACTCTTGTCGGCGAGTCAGACTTTTTCATCGCCCCTGCCTTGGAGGGTGAAAGTTTCGGTCTTGTCCTGATTGAGGCAATGGCAGCCGGCACGCTGCCAGTAGCGGCCGCAAATGAAGGGTTCCGCACGGTTCTGACAGGTGGGGGGCAGGATCTTCTCGTGCCCCCCGGCGATGCCCTTATGCTTGCGGAAAAGGTGGTGGAACTGGTCTCGAATGCAGAAAAACGGCGGGCTCTGCAACATTGGGCGGACCAGAGAGCCAATGACTTTGACGTCGTATCGGTTGGACCAAGGTATGTCGAACTCTATCGCAAGGCCGTCAGGTGAGTTTGCCACACCTGTTCTGCGGTTGCATCATGACAGGCATTCATGCCAGCAAGAGACATATTTGACGCTTGCCAGCCGGCAAAAAGCTAGGACCAAATTGTGACGGAACGCGATCTTGTCATTTCTGCGGACTTCGGGACCTCCGGTGTCAAGATCGGTGTCGTGGACTCTGACCTCCAACTTGTGACGCGCGCCACGGCTACTTACCCCCTGTCCCTGGACAGCGGAGGGGTCGCCGAACAATCCCCAGATGACTGGTGGGCGGCACTTGCGCGCGGGCTGGCGGACCTGCGCCATCATGTTCCCGACCTGATGGATCGCGCTGGGGCGCTTGTCATGAGCACCCAGTTGTGTGGTGTGATCTGCGCCGATGAGAATGGCCATGCCCTGCGCCCCTGCCTGACATGGCTCGACAAACGGGCCGCCCCGCTTGGACGCGCGTTGGTCGGCGGGTTTCCCGAGGTACATGGATACCAGCTTTTTAAACTCGCGCGCTGGCTACGGATCGCGAACGGCGCACCGGCCAAGAACGGGATGGACCCGACCGCGAAATATCTCTGGATTGCGCGGAACGAACCCGAGATTTTCGCCCGCACGCGATGGTTTCTGGACGTCAAGGACTGGCTTGTGCATCGGGCAACCGGGCGGTTCACCACCAGCGCAGAAAGCGCGAACCTCAGCTGGATGATGGACACGCGCCCCGGTCGCGAAGGCTGGTCCGAGGTGCTGGCAGACAAGGTTGGCGTGCCCCTGGAAAAAATGCCCGAGATCCTGGATGCCGCAGACATTGTCGGCACACTGACCCCGCAGGCAGCTGCCGAACTGGGGCTGCGCGCGGATGTGCCGGTTCTTGGCGGGGCATCTGATGTCACGGCCGCCGCTTTGGGGTCTGGCGAAGTGGCGGATGGCGCGCTGCACATCAGTGTGGCAACCAGCGCGTGGATTGCAGGATTCATGCCGTCGCGCATCCTGAATGTGGCTGGCTCTTATGCCACGATCACAAGCGCGCTTGGCTTCCGCCCCCTTTTGATCGCCTCGCAGGAAAACGCGGGATCGGCGCTGGAATGGGGGGTCAAGATCAGCGGCGGGCGTGTCGAGAGCGAAGCACTGGCCCACGCCTTCGACGATATGGGCGCGCCGCGTGCGGATGATCCCTATTTCCTGCCGTGGCTGGCAGGCGAACGGGTGCCGATCGACAATGATGCCGTGCGTGGCGTGTTCCACGGTCTCGCCCTGCATCACGATGCGCGGGCCATCCGCCGCGCCACTATCGAAGGTGTCGCCTTGAACCTTCGCTGGGCCTATGGCCGCGTCAGCCGCGAGAAACCTGTGCTCTGCGATGGTCCGATCAGCATGGTCGGCGGAGTATCCGCAAATCCGGCCTTTGCGCAAACCGTCGCCGATGCACTGAACCGCGAGGTGCGTGTCGGCGGATCACGGCATGCGGGGGTGTTGGGGGCGGCGACGCTGGCCGCCCCAGTCATGGGGTGGGCGGACACCCCGTGGCAAGCCGCTGAAACCCTGCGCGAAAACACCAACGCGCATTACACCCCCGATCCGGCCCGCGTTGAAGATCTTGACCGGCGCGCCGCGCAGCTTGAGAAAATTCGCAAGCATATCCTGCGCAGTTACTAAGAAAAGGACCTCGCCCATGATTGACGGTCTCATCAAATCGAAAATCGATCCGATCTGGGAAAGTCTGTCGACGCCTTTGGTCAAGGCGGGATGGACCCCGAACCAAGTGACATTTGCAGGATTAGTCCTGATCGCTGTAATGTCGCTGGCCTATCTCTGGCACGGGTCTGAACTGATATACGGGCTGTGCCTGGCCGTGGCCTTTGCCTTTGACGCACTGGACGGCGCGGTCGCCCGGCGGCGCGACATGCGCAGCAAGGCGGGCGGCTATTTCGATGCTATGGTGGACCGTTATCAAGAACTTGCTGTTCTGGCAGCCCTTGCGTTCATGCATGATCTCTGGGCGCTGGCCTTGGCTGCGTTTTCCGGAAGCGTTTTAACCAGCTATGCCAAAGCTCGCACGGCCATTGAGATTGAAATCAGCAATGACGACTGGCCCGACTTTTTCGAGCGTCTGGAACGGGTCATCTTTCTTTGCGTGATGCTTGTTCTGGCGGGGGTCTTTGGCGCGGACTGGATCGTGACTGCGGGTCTTGCCATCTTTGCGTTATTATCCCACTTCACCGCGCTGCAACGCGCACGCCGTGCCACCCAGATGCTGCGTGCAGATGATCAGGCCCGGCGATAACGCCTGATCGCGCTCCACATATCCCCATGATAGACAAGGATATAGCACAGGAACGATGAAATCAGCAGCGGCTCGGTCAGAACATAGCACTGATAGAGACCCTTGTTGATCGCACCCAGGTCAAAGTCCTTGAGGATGAAAAGCGCCAGATAGGCAAAGCCGAGAAAGATCGGAACCCAGACATACCACCGTCGGATGCGCGCCATGATGGGGGTGAAAATCGGGTTCGGCTTGGGCAGGGATTCGTATCGCCGCGACAGCACTTCGCCCACCACTATGGCGATCACCTGCGAGAAAAAGAACAGATAGCTTCCGAACATGTGCATGTCCCGGTGATCTGGAAACCGGAAATGGCTGAGCAAGACCATTCCGAGACTGGCCGCCGCCTGAACAAGCAGCAACAGGCCCGACAACCACAAAATCGCCCTTCGGTCCGCCTGAGAAATCCCGCCCTGCCGACCGTTTTCGGCCCAGCCCGCCCAGACGAGGCAGGCCACACCGATCCAGAGTAGCGGCGCACAAATCGCCATCCACATCGCGAAAGGTTCGCCAATCAGCGGATCCGAGATCGCCCGACTGATCGTTGGCGGCTGCTTGGCCACATACTCGGGATGCCCCGCAATAAAGAGAATGCGTGCACGATAAATCAGGATATTCACAATCACGATCACGAACCCTGTCAGAACCAGAGAGACCGCAAGCGCAAAAACCGTTTTGCGTTCAGGGACAGGAAGGGAGGACATCAGTGCCGAACCTTTTTCGTTTCCTTGGACATGGGGTTATCTGAAACCACATGTCCGTTTTCCATCTTGATCAAACGATCGCATTTGCCGAACTGGTGATCGTCATGGGTGACGGCAATCACCAGTTGGCCCGACGCCGCCATTTCCGGCAACAGGACGTCATAAAAGAACGCACGGTTTTCGGGGTCCTGATCAGCGGCAAATTCATCCAGAATGATCACTGGGCGCTTTTCGGCCAAGGCCACGGCCAGCGCAAGACGCCGCCTTTGACCTGCTGACAGGGATAATGTTGAAAAGCGCCCTTCATTTAACGCAACCTTGTCCTCAAGCTTCAGGTCGGTGATCCGCTGACGCAGCACAGCTTCTTCCAGCTCGGTCATGCCATAGGCTTTGTCAAAGAGATGAAACTCGCTGAAAACGCCGCAGAACAATTCCCGGTAAACCGCTTTGGACTGATCATCCAAAGGCAAACCGTTCATCAGAACCTGCCCGCTGTCAGGGTTTCGCATCCCGGTTATGAGACCAAGCAGAGTCGTTTTGCCTGATCCGTTCCCGCCGCAGATGAACACCGTTTCTCCGGGCGCAAACGTCAGGTTGATTGGCCCGAGATCGAACGCCTCGCCACCGCCTTTGCCCCCTATCCGGGCCGACACATTTTCCAAGGCAATGCTCTCGAAACCTTGTTGCGCAATGTCTGTCCGGGTCAATGCAGGAGACTGCGACGCCATCAGGTCATGTTCAACCTGGCGCAGACGGAAAAAGGCGTTCTCGGCCTGTGAGAGCTTGGGCAATGCGGCAAAAAGCAATTCGATTGGCCCACTGGTCAAAAAGATGACGGTCAGGACCTGGAACATGATCGCTGTCCCGCCGGATTGCAACGCGGGCAGTCCAATCACCATGAAACACAACAACAGGATCACCGACGCTTCGCCAATGCCGGTGCTGGCCGAGAACCGGCGTTCCGCCTTCATTGTATCGTCGCTGATCTGATGGATCGTGTTCAGCGTTTCCTGTTCCAGCGCCTCACGGCGCGACGCTCGCAGGCGCACCTCTTTCCAGCCTGCCAGCATATCGCTGACCCGATCACAATAGCGGGTGTAAGTCTCGGAGGCCTTGCGCAGGAACGCCCGCGCCGGCGGATCAAACAGCACCCAGCCGATGCTGCCACAAATCACGGCGACAACGGTAGCAAATCCGGCCACCGGCGAAATCCAGAACAGATAAGGAATGGCAATGACGACCACGACCACCGCCTCGATCGCCTGCAAGAGGTGGATAATCGAGCCGGACAGCTTTTCAACCTCGCTGGTCATGGCTGCGTACACCTTGCCGTGGGACCGCGACAGCAAGAAGTCAATGTTGGCATGCAAAAGCCGCTGGCTGGCGTTGCTGCGCATTTCCTCGTTGATCCGTACAATCAACGTGTGGGCCCGGATTCGCACAAAAAAACCTGCCACTAGCAAGGCCCCTGCAGACAGCAACAAGATCACGATAGTCGCGGCGCTGATACCGTCCGTCACCTGCAGCGCAGCCTGGTTGATCGCATAGATCATGCCGACCCTACTAAAACTGGCCAGAAGCGCCAGCCAGATCACCGGATCCCGTAGGACACCACTTGTCACCAACAGATAACGCAACACCTCGAGGCGGCGGCTGGGGGCCGGTTCCTTTTGGGGATGGGATGTCTCGATCTCGGGCAAAGAGCTTTTCCGCGCAGTGTTTGACCCTGTCTTAGTCGTTTTGCCAACAAGGGGGCAACAGAAGTTCGGCAACAGTCACAGTTTGTCGCTTTGGGGTCTGGCGGTGGCATAGGGGCATCGTCGCAATTCGTCATGATTCTTCGCATCCGTGCAGGTGCCAGACCGAAGAACCGGGTTGCATGGGGTATATGCCAAGGAGACCCGCCCATGCTTGATACGCCACGTCCCCGCACCCGTTCTGGTGGCCGCAATGCCCGCCGCGCCGCGCGCTCTGCGCCTGTATTCGACATGCTTCCCGGCCTCGAACGCAACCTTCCGGTATGCGAGATCATGACCGGATCGCAAGTCGAGCGCATTCACGACGCGTCGATGGATATTCTAGAGAATGTCGGCGTACAGTTCCGCGATCCCATTGCGCTGGCAGACTGGAAACGTGCAGGCGCCAAGGTTGACGGCGAACTTGTCTATCTGGATCGCGGGCTGGTGATGGATCTGATTTCGACGATCCCGTCGGATTTTACCTATACCGCCCGCAACCCCAAGAAAAACCTGCGACTGGGTGGCCGTCATTCAATCTTTGTGCCAATGACCGGCGCGCCGTTTCTGCGGGACCTTGATGATGTGCGGCGCAATCCGACGCTGGATGACCTCGCCATGTTCCACAAGCTTGCCCATATGTCGCCTGCCCTGCATTCCTCGGCGCATCACATCGTGGAACCGTATGACCACCCGATCTCACAACGGCACCTGCGGATCACGTATTCCTCGATGAAATATTCCGACAAGACCTTCATGGGTATGACGACATCCCCCAAAAATGCGGAAGACGTCATGGATATGTGTGCAATCCTGTTCGGCGCGGATTTTATGGAGACCCATCCCGTCACCACCGGAAATTGCAACGGGAACTCGCCACTAGTCTGGGATGAAACAATGCTCGGGGCGATGCGTGCCTTCTGCTACCACAATCAACCGGTTCTGTGCTCGCCCTTCGTCCTTGGCGGGGCGAACACCCCCGCAAGCGTAGCCGCATCCGTTGCACAGCTTAACGCCGAGGCACTTTCGGCGCTGGCCTATACACAGGTGATCCGGCGTGGAGCCCCAGCGATTTATGGCCATTATCTTTCAACGGTCAGCATGAAATCGGGGGCGCCCATGGCAGGCACACCGGAAATCAGCCTGATGAATTTCATGATCGGGCAGATGGCGCGCCACTATGATGTGCCCTGGCGCACATCGAACACCCTTGGTGGTGCCAAGACTTTTGACGCACAGGCCGGGTATGAATCCGCCACCACCCTGTCGGCTGTTATGCATGCCGGGGCAAACTATATCTGGCACTCGGCCGGCTGGAACGAGGCCGGCATGCACTGTTCCGTGGCCAAGTTCGTCGTCGATGCCGAGCAATGCGCCATGGCTCATCGTATGGCGCAGGGACCGAACTGGGACGACTTTGATACTGCTGTGGATGCGGTATCTGATATCGGACCCGGCGGACACTATCTGGGCCATCCGCACACGCAGGACAATTTCCAGACCGCGTTTTTCATGCCCGACTTGTTCGACAACAATTCCATTGAACAATGGGTGGCCGAAGGCGAGGTAGAGATCACCGAACGCGCCCTGAAACATGCGCGCAAACTGCTGAACGACTATGAAGAACCCAAGCTGGACATCGCCAAGGACGAAGAGCTGCGGGATTACATCGCGCGTCGCGAACGCGAGATCCCTGCCAGTGACGAGTTGAATCAGAGTTTCTGAAACGAAGGTCCCCGTTACCCATAGACGTCGTGCCGGGATTCGCCCTTATTCCGCACCCGCCCGCCACTCGCGCCAGCGCATATAGGCGTTAGCCCCGAGGCTGGCAAAGGGCTGGGGGGGCAGCTTCTTCGGCTCTGGCTCGGCGGAAAAATGATGTGTGATATCGCTGGTTTCTCCACAGGCCAACTCTGCCGCGCCGATACCGGTCAGCGTTCCCCGTGCCGTGCCCAACCCGTTTTGCGCGCAGGCCGAAAACACGCCGTTGTCGATCTCACCCATGACCGACACGCCATTCAGTGTTAGGCACAGGTGGCCAGCCCATTTGTATTCCATTTTCAGGCCCGCAAGCTGTGGGAACCGCTGATCGAATTTCCGCTGCTGCACCCGCGCCGCCCGCGCCACATCATGCATCGTCGGGTTCATACCGGGCTTCAGCATGGCACAGGTTCGTGTGATGATGCGATTGCCACCCTGAGCGGTGTCAATCCTGCGCATGGTAGTGCCCATCGGATCAGACGGGGTGATGCCCCATCGGGACTGCCCCCCCAAGCGCGCAAGCGACTCTGGATCAAGATCAATTGTCATCGAGGCAAAAAGGAACACTTGCATCAGCCGCCCCTTCTTGATCCCAAAACTTTCGAGATGTCCGTTATGTGCCAGGATGATCTTGCCAGCAGACACCGAGGCTGTGGGGGTCGAGACGGCCCATCCCTCACCCGCCCTCGCGAACCCTGTGACCGGCGAGTGCTCGCAGATTTGGACCCTGTTTCGCCTTAATCCTGCACAAAGGCCCCTGATATATCCGGCAGGCTGCAAGACAACGGTGCCCGGGGTGAACAGCCCCGAAACGTAGTGAGTTGATCCGGTCAGCTCCTGCATCGCCTGCGCGTCCAGAACCTCGGACGGTTCGCCCAGCGCCGCCAGATGTTGCGCATAAGAAAGGTTATGGGCATGGGCCGCCGCGCTGGCGGCGCCATTGACCTTGCCGGATTCATCGAAAAAGTTTGGGTCAATCCCGTACTCTTCCACCGCCTCACGGGCAAAGGCAATGGCCTTTCTGTTAAGACGGATCAGGGTCTTGTCGTCGCCCGTTCCCGCGTAATTCTCGGACGCCAGATCATGCGGCAGGTCGATCATAAAGCCCGAGTTACGCCCCGCGGCCCCTTCCGCGATCCGCCCCGCCTCAAGCACGATTATCGACGCATCGGGTTGCAACTGCCGCAACCGGCGCGCGGCGGAAAGCCCGGCAAAACCACCGCCCACGATAACGAAATCCGCCGACGCGTCGTGGGTTAGGGGCACAGGCGGATCTTGCGGCCCCAAGATCGCGTTCCAAGCCGCCGGTCCTGTCTGGATAGGCAACCTTTTGGCGGTATAGCGTGTCACGACACGGCCTCGTCCGCGTCATCGGCCAGATCAATCCAGATAGTTTTCAACTGCGTGTATTGGTCATGGGCGTGCAGCGAGTTATCCCGTCCGCCAAATCCGGATTGCTTGTAGCCGCCGAAGGGTGTCGAGATATCGCCCTCTCCATAGCTATTTATAGTCACTGTTCCCGCCCGAATTGCCCGTGCGCCACGAATGGCGCGCTTGGTGTTTGACGTGAACAGGCTGGCCGCCAGACCATAATCCGTATCGTTTGCGACGGCGATGGCCTCGTCAAAGCCCGCCACCGGGATCACCGAAAGAACCGGGCCAAAAATCTCTTCACGCGCCAGTTCAGAATTATTGTCATCCAGCTCGATCACCGTCGGAGCTACATGGGTGCCGTCACGTGTTTGACCGCCCAGAAACACGGTTTCCGCTGCATCAAGATACCCGCATACCTTGTCGAAATGCGCCTTGGACACCAGGGCCCCAACGCGGGTCTCGGGATCGAGCGGATCGCCTACCGTCCAGAGACGGGCATGTGCTTCGATCCGTTCCAGCAACTCTGCCTTAATGTCGCGATGCACAATGAGACGCGATATAGCCGAGCAGTTCTCGCCCATGTTCCAGAACGCCCCATTCACAATGTGTTGGGCCACCCGGTCAAGGTTTTCCGCATCGTTCATCACAACGCAGGGATTCTTACCGCCCATTTCGAGCACGACTTCCTTGGCATTGCTTTCGGCCGCATAGGCTAGGAACCGCTTGCCGGTGGCCGTAGATCCGGTGAAGGACAGCATGTCGATATCCATGTGGCGCCCCATGGGTTCGCCCACGTCCGGCCCGCTGCCCGGCAGGATATTCAGAACGCCCTTCGGCACCCCGGCCTCGCTGGCCAGTTCTGCCACACGCAGCGCGGTGAGTGAGGTTTCTTCCGCAGGCTTGACGATGACCGAACAGCCAGCCGCCAGCGCAGGCGCAATTTTCCACGCCAGCATTAGCAAGGGAAAGTTCCACGGAAGTACCAGGCCGACGACACCGATAGGTTCCCGCACAACCATGGCGATGTGGTCGTCCGAGGCTGGCGCGACCTGATCATAGATTTTATCGATCGCCTCGGCGTGCCATTTGATGCAGTGGATGGTTTCAGGAATGTCGACTGTTTCGCAATCGAACACTGGTTTGCCTGAATCAATCGATTCCATCACCGCCAGTTCCCGCGCATCGCGGGTCAACAGCTTGGCAAAACGGATCAAAATGTCTTTCCGGTCAGACGGATGCAGTTTCGACCACCGCCCATCCTCAAAGGCTTCGCGCGCCTTGGTCACTGCGAAATCTACATCCTGACTGTCGCAAGCGGCAATTTCGGCCAGTGTTTCACCGGTTGCCGGGTTCACGGTCTTGAAAGTCCTTCCCGAAGCCGCGGGACGGTAACCTCCGTCCACAAAGGCAGTACTAGGAAACGTCAGGTTCGCTGCAATGGCCTGATATTCCTCGCGTGTCAGCAGATCCATGATCATTCCCCCTCTGCCTGAATGTCTTTGATGGTTGTTTTCAGAACACGGATGACTTGGTCTAGCGCGCGTTTGTCATCCTTGTTCAGGCCGGTCAGCGGAGGGCGCATTGGGCCGGTGTCGATGCCCGACATCGTGACCCCATGCTTGATGCATTGGATGAACTTGCCCCCCTGTTCCAACACCCGCATGAGCGGCATCATCGCCGACATGATCCGGCGCCCCTTGTCAAAATCCCCTTCGACTACACACGCCTGATAGAGGGCGATATGTTCCTCGGGCAGGAAATTGGAGCCCCCGCAAACCCAGCTGCGCGCGCCCCATGCAAAGAACTCCAAGGCCTGATCATCCATACCGCAGGACATTTGGATATGTGGATAATCCCGCGCTAGCAGATGCACCCTGTTGATGTCGCCCGAGCTTTCCTTGATCGCGCAAATGTTCCGGCTGCGCCCGACGCGATCCAGGAATTCTTCGCCCATATGCACGCCCATGCGCCCCGGATAGTTGTAAAGCATCACCGGCAGGTTCGCGGCCTTGTCGATGGCCAGCGCGTTCAGCGCGTTTTCCCGTTCAGTCGGCACGGAGTAGGGCGGCGTTGCCAGCAGAATGGCGTCCGCCCCAATGGCGCGCGCACCGATGGCCAGCGCGACCGAATCCGGTGTCATCATGGCGCCCGTTCCGACAATCAACGGCACCCGCCCATTGCTGCGGTCGCGGGTGAACCGTGCCACCTCAAGGCGCTCGTTTACGGTTTGCGCATAATTCTCGCCTGTGGATCCGCCTGAAATCAGACCGTGGACACCTTTGTCGATCAGGTTATCGATCACATCGGCCAAGGCATCCCAGTTGACACTGTGATCCGCATGGAAGGGGGTCACGACCGGCGTGTAAATCCCTTCGAATTTGAAGATGGGGGTCATAATTGTCCTTTCCCGGGGTCAGGCTGGGGTCTTGCGCGGCAAATCGCCAAGCGGGATATCCAATCCATGCGGCATGACGAAAACTTCGATCTGGTCACGCGACAGGGCCCAATGGTCCTCGGCCAGTTCTGCGGCTCGGTTTTCATTTCCGGCTTCGATCGCGTCGATAATCTGGTCGTGCTGGTCCGCCGCTTCCGACACGTTCTGGGCCATGCTGTTGTCGGTCGGACGGTAAAACGTTACCGAAATGCGGGCGTGGTCAATTAACAGGCGCTGGAAGCTGGGCGTCAGATAGACATTGTCGGCCATGTCACCGGTGATATCGTGAAACCGGTTGTTGGCGAGCGCCCGTTCGGCCCCTGTCCCTGCCCGAAGGACGTCGCGGAAATGCGCCTGCGCAGCTTTCAACTCTTCAATCTGGTCCGGTCGGGCATTCTTGGCAGCCAATCTGAGAACCGCGCCATAAATCATAGGGGCAGTCAGGAAAAAATCCCGCAGCGTGGTATGGGACATCTCGGATACCCGTGCGCCGCGGTTTTCGCGCAGATCGACATAGCCTTCTCCGGCCAACTGACGAAAGACTTCGCGCAACGGCGTGCGTGACAATGAAAACTCTTCAGACAGCGCGGTTTCATCCAGATCCTCGCCGGGGCGCATCTCAAGGGTCAGAATCCGTGTCTTCAGTGCTTCATAAAGCCCAACTTTGCGGGATTTCGAATCGAGTTTCATCGACTTCTCCAATTTAGATAGCCTCACCTTAGTCAAAAATACAATTTGTATACAAATAAAATTTTGATAGATTTTCATCGTCGGAAATGCCCGTTCCGATTCACACGAGGACTATGCTGATGCAATCTCCCGAGCATTTCGTTTTCCTGCTGGTGCCGGAATTCACGCATATCGCCTTCTCATGCGCGATCGAGCCTCTGCGGATTGCCAATCTGGTCAGCGGTGAAACCCTGTACCAGTGGACCTTGGCAAGCGAGGACGGGGAAGCGGCGACTTGCTCGAATGGCACTGTGACGCTCGTGAACTGTGGGTACGATACGATTCCGGATTGCGACCGGCTGTTTGTCCTTTCAGGGATTCATGTTCAGAACCACGTGTCACAACCTTTGCTGAATGTCCTGCGCAAGGCCCGCGTGAGCCGAGCCAAACTCGGAGCCTTGTGTTCGGCGGCACATGTTCTGGCCAAGGCTGGCATGCTCGACGGGATGCGCGCGGCAATTCACTGGGATTTCCATGACGGTTTCATGGAGGAATTTCCCGAAGTGAACCTTGTCAGCAGCGTCTTTGTCGCCGACGAAACCATCATCACCGCCTCGGGGGGCACGGCCACCGCAGACCTGATGTTGCATCTGATTGCGCAGGCCCACGGCAACGATCTGTCCGTCGCGGTGGCCGACCAGATGGTCTACAATGCTGTGCGCGAGGGCACGGCCGAACAACGCGTGTCCCTTCAATCCCGACACGGCATGCGCAATCCGCATCTGGTCAAAGCAATTGAGACGATGAGCGAAAACCTGGAAACGCCGATTGCGCCAATGCAAATCGCCCAGGATATCGGTATCTCGACCCGACAACTCGAACGCATTTTCGGGCGCTACATGAACTGTTCTCCCAAGAAATACTATGTGGACCTGCGCCTTCAGAAAGCGCGCAATCTTCTGGTGCAGACCGATCGCTCTGTGACCGAGATCGCATTGGCCTGCGGGTTTGAAAGCCCCGGCCATTTCAGCCGCGTCTACCGCGCCAAATACGGCATCACGCCCACCGCCCAGCAAAACAGGTTGAGTTAGCCCGGCCTTGGTCGCAGTCTGGGTTAGAACCACCCGCATCCCGAGCAGGAAGGCCTCAACATGTTATCCGTTCTGGGTATCCGCACCTATCGCCACCTATTTTTGGCTCAATTGGTCGCTTTGAGCGGAACCGGTCTGGCCACAGTTGCTCTGGGGCTTCTGGCTTACGATCTGGCCGGAGAAAACGCTGGCTTGGTTCTGGGCATTGCACTGACCATCAAGATGGTCGCTTACGTCACAATCGCCCCCGTTGTCGCCGCCTTGGCAAGCGGGGCAGACCGACGCAAACTGCTGATCGGGCTTGATATAGTGCGGGCCTCGGTCGCCGTGTGTCTGCCTTTTGTCACCCAAATCTGGCAAATCTACGTGCTTGTTTTCCTGCTTCAATCCGCTTCCGCGGGCTTCACACCAGCGTTTCAGGCGCTCATTCCCGATGTGCTGCCTGAAGAAGAGGACTATACCAAGGCCCTGTCCATATCGCGTTTTGCAATGGACGCCGAGAGCCTGCTCAGTCCGCTTTTCGCCGCTGCACTGCTGACGCTGGTTACCTATGACATCCTTTTTCTGGGAACTGCGCTTGGTTTCATCGCCTCTGCCTTGCTCGTCGTTTCGGTCATTCTACCGACACCGCCTCCGGCAAAGCCCCGAAGCATTTCTGAGCGCACGACACGTGGCCTGCGCATTTATCTCAAGACCCCGCGATTGCTTGGCCTTCTCGCCCTGAACTGGGTGATTTCTGCGGTCGGATCTGTCGTCATTGTTAACACAGTCGTCATCGTGCGGTCTGACCTTGGGCTGGCCGAGACCGAAGTGGCCCTCACGCTGGCGGCATTTGGCGCAGGTTCTATGAGTGCGGCCCTTCTGGTACCGCGCCTGCTGCACCTGAAAAGCGATCGCGTCCTGATGATATTGGGGGCGCTGATCGCTTCTCTGGCACTGTTTGCAATACCTTTTGCGCTCGACGCGTTTGCCGAGGGTTTCATCACCCTGCTGTCGGGTTGGGCAGTGATCGGTGTCGGCTACACCTGTGTTCTGACCCCTGCGGGGCGGGTATTGACCCGATCGGCCCATCCCGAGGACAGACCCGCCGTGTTCGCGGCGCAGTTTACCCTGTCCCATGCCTGTTGGCTGGTCTTCTACCCTTTGACCGGATGGCTGATGACGGCACACGGTACGACAACGACCATGATCGCCCAGGCGCTACTCGCCCTACCCGGAGTGTTTGCGGCAGCGATACTCTGGCCCGCCAACAGTGCTAGCCCCCGGCAACATGAGCACACCGACCTTCCCCCGGACCACCCGCACCTGAAGGGCGATGGTCCTCATGCGCATCCGATCATCATCGACGACCTTCACCCGTCATTCAAACTGAGTCAGTGATACATTGCACGTTTCCGCACCCATACCTTTTGGGGGATGTAACTCGGACATTTTGCCATTAAATGTGGGGCAAGACAGGGCGCTAAGGCGCCAGCAACAAGGATAATGCGATGAAAAAGGCCCTTATCACCGGTGTCACTGGGCAGGACGGTTCCTATCTGGCCGAATTCCTTTTGGAAAAAGGGTACGAAGTGCACGGCATCAAGCGCCGCGCCTCTTCATTCAACACGCAGCGCATTGACCACATCTTTCAGGATATCCACACCTCGAACGCACGGTTCAAACTGCATTACGGCGATTTGACCGATAGTTCGAACCTGACCCGCATCCTGCAAGAGGTTCAGCCAGACGAGGTCTATAACCTTGCTGCGCAGTCGCATGTCGCTGTCAGCTTTGAAAGCCCGGAATATACCGCAGATGTGGACGCCACCGGCGCGCTGCGCTTGCTCGAGGCGATCCGCTTCCTCGGCCTTGAAAAGAAAACCCGCTTCTATCAGGCGTCGACCTCGGAACTTTATGGTCTGGTGCAGGAAATCCCGCAAACCGAAACCACCCCGTTCCACCCGCGCAGCCCCTATGCTGTCGCCAAGATGTACGCCTATTGGATCACCGTGAACTATCGCGAAGCTTATGGGATGTACGCCTGCAACGGTATCCTGTTCAATCACGAGAGCCCACGTCGCGGCGAAACCTTCGTGACTCGCAAGATCACCCGGGGCCTCGCCAATATCGCGCAAGGGCTGGAACCCTGCCTTTACATGGGCAATATCGACGCGCTGCGCGACTGGGGCCACGCCAAGGACTATGTCCGCATGCAGTGGATGATGCTGCAACAGGATGAACCGGATGATTTCGTCATCGCAACGGGTGTGCAGTATTCCGTGCGCCAGTTCATCCAGTGGTCTGCCGAAGAACTGGGCATCACCGTGCGGTTCGAAGGCGAGGGCCTAGAAGAAGTCGGCATCGTCGATGCCATTGAAGGCGATGACGCCCCTGCCTTGTCGGTGGGCGACGTGATTGTACGGATCGACCCGCGTTATTTCCGCCCGGCTGAAGTGGAAACCCTGTTGGGCGATCCGGCCAAGGCCAAGGCGAAACTGGGCTGGACCCCGGAAATCACGGTTCAGGAAATGTGCGCAGAGATGGTTGCGAACGATCTCAAAGACGCGCGTCGCAACCGTCTGTTGCGTGAACACGGGCTGGAACTGCCCGTCTCGACCGAAAGCTGAGCAATATGACCAAAGGCACGCTTCTTCTCACCGGCGGGTCGGGCATGGTGGGGCGCAACATCCTTGAACATCCGCTCGCAACCGACTGGGAGGTTCTGGCACCCACCTCGCGCGAACTGGATCTCACCGATGCCACCGCCGTCAATGAATACGTTGCAAGCCATGAGCCAGATATGGTGATCCATTCCGCCGGTCAGGTCGGCGGTATTCAGGCCAACATGGCCCATCCCGTCGCGTTTCTGGAACGCAACACCGCGATGGGACGCAATATCATCATGGCGGCGTACCAGTCCGGCGTGTCCAAGTTCCTTAACCTCGCCTCGACCTGCATGTACCCACGCGCTGCGCCCAACCCATTGACCGAGGACATGATCCTGACTGGCGAGCTTGAGCCAACCAACGAAGGCTATGCCATCGCCAAGATCATGGCGACACGCCTATGCCAATACATCCGCCGAGAGGATGAAACCGCGCAGTACAAAACCCTGATCCCCTGCAACCTGTTCGGACGGCACGACAAATTCGACCCCAAACACTCGCACCTGTTGCCCGCAATCATTCACAAGGTGCACCTGGCCAAAACCAAAGGCGAGGAAACCGTAGAAATCTGGGGGGATGGCACGGCACGCCGCGAATTCATGTATGCGGGCGATCTGGCCGATGCGGTGATGAAAGCCGCAGATGATATCGAAAACCTGCCTGACCTGATGAACACCGGTCTGGGACACGATTTCACCATCAACGAATACTATCAGACCGTCGCAGATGTGATCGGCTGGCAGGGGGACTTCGTGCATGACCTGTCCAAACCGGTCGGCATGAAACAGAAACTTTGTTCAACCGAACGCCAGACCGCATGGGGCTGGTCGGCGCCGACCTCGTTGCATGACGCCATCCAGCGTACTTATGATTTTTATCTGAATGAGGCCACAAAATGAGCTTCCGTTTCCCGCTTGCCACGTCCTCTTGGGACCAAAAGGAACTTGATGCGCTTCAAAAGGTGATCGACTCCGACCGTTATTCCATGGGGGCCGAAGTTGCCGAGTTTGAACGCCAGTTCGCCGACTATTTCGGGTCGAAATTTGCCGTCATGGTTAACTCGGGATCCTCTGCGAATCTGCTGATGACCGCCGCACTGTTCTTTACCAAGAACCCGACTCTGAATCTGAAACGCGGCGATGAAATCATCGTGCCCGCCGTCAGCTGGTCAACCACCTATTTCCCGCTGAATCAATACGGCCTGCACCTCAAGTTCGTGGATATCGACCTTGAAACGCTGAATTATGATCTCGATGCGCTGGCCGAAGCCGTCACCGACAAAACCCGCGCCATTATGGTGGTGAACCTTTTGGGCAACCCGAACGATTTCGCCTCGATCGATGGCATTATCGACGGACGCGACATTGTTCTGATCGAAGACAACTGCGAATCCATGGGCGCGACGTTCAAGGGTAAACAGGCGGGCACCTTCGGCGTGATGGGCAGCTATTCATGTTTCTTCTCGCACCACATCTCGACCATGGAAGGCGGCATGGTCGTCACCGATGACGAAGAGCTTTACCATGTCATGCTGGCCCTCCGCGCCCATGGCTGGACCCGCAACCTGCCCAAGTTCAACCACGTCACTGGCGAGAAATCGGATGATCCGTTCGAAGAATCCTTCCGTTTTGTGCTGCCGGGCTACAATCTGCGCCCGCTGGAAATGTCCGGCGCATTGGGCATTGAACAGCTGGCCAAACTGCCTGACCTGATCAAGGGGCGCCGCGCCAATGGCACGATGATCCAGAACGCCCTGTCGAATCATCCCAAATTCATGATTCAACAAGAGATTGGTGAGTCGAGCTGGTTCGGGTTTTCTTTGGTCATTCGACCCGGTTCCGGACTGAAACGCGCCGATCTGGTCAAGGATCTGGTCGCCGCCGGGTTTGAGTGCCGCCCGATCGTGGCCGGCAATTTTGCCAAGAACGAGGTCATGAAATACTTTGACTACTCGATCCACGGTGACCTGAAGAATGCCGATTACATTGACGAAAACGGGCTGTTCGTGGGCAACCACCATTACCCCATCCCCGAAGCTGTCGAAGCCTTGCGCGAAATCTAACCGAGATAAGCTTTCAACACCGGCGGCGGGTTGTCCAACAACGCAGCCGTCGGAGCCGGTGGGTGGGCCTTTCCTTCCGCCACGAGGATCGCCTGGTCCGCAATCCGCCGGGCATCTTCGGGATCATGACTGACCATCAACAGGCCCGCGCCGGTTTCCTCCAGAAGCTCTGCCACCAGGTCCAGCATCTCGATCTTGAGCGCAGGCCCTAGCGCCGCGAACGGCTCATCCAGCAACACCAGCGGCTTTCGCTGTACTAACACGCGGGCCAGCGCCACGCGGCTTTGCTGTCCACCGGATAATTTTGCCGGTTTGCGCTGCGCGAACGGGCCAAGCCCGACCCGCACCAAGGCCTGGGTGACAAGGACGGTTTCGTCGCGATCAAGTCGAAGGTTCGGGCGAATTCCCAGCCCGACATTCTGCGCTACGGTCAGGTGCGGAAACAGGTTGTTGTCCTGAAACAGCATGGCCACGGGGCGCGCGCCCGGCGCAGCATCGGTGATATCCTGCCCTTGCCAGAAAACACGCCCAGTCTCTGGCGGCAAAAAGCCTGAAATCAGCGATAACAGGGTCGATTTTCCGGCTCCGGACGGGCCAATAACAGCCACCCGCGCCCCTGCATCAATCGTCACATCTGCACCGAGGCGAAAATCCCCCTGCCGAATGACAATCCCTTCAAGTTTCAGCACGCCTGCGCCCTCCGCGATCAAAGGCCCAGAACAGGCCAAAACTAAGGACGAGCAACAGCAACGCCGCCCCCGATGCCGCCTCCATCCTGTAACTGCCCATCAAGCGGTACATCTGCAATGGCAAGGTCGCCGTTTCGGGGTCGGCGAACAAGGCAATGACCCCCAGATCGCCCATCGACAAGGCCGCCGTTAACCCACAGGCAAAGCCCAATCCCCCCCGGATACGCGGAAACAGGATCAGCTTTAGCCAGGCCCACCCCCCGAGTCCAAGCGACGCACTCAGGCGCCCGTAGTCAGAGACAACATCCCGGATCGGACCGACCAGAACCCGCAGCGCAAAAGGCAGGGCCATCACGGCATTGACCAACGCCGTCACCGGCAAAGCAAGGTCAAACGGATCGGCAACGGGGTAGATCAAGATAAACAGACCCGTTCCAATAACGAGAGGTGACGCCGCGATCCCCAAAAGACCCGCCGCTTCAAGCCATCCGTGCCGCGATGCGGCGGCAATCGCGATGGGCAGCGCGAGAAGAACGACAAGCGCCGTAGACCCCAGTGAGACGAGAAGTGAGACCCACGCCGCGTGCCACAATTGCGTCGGCAGCCGCCCCAACCCCATCAGGCCATCAACAACCACAATGCTGAGTGGGAGTATCAGAAACAGGGCGGTACAGATAATCGCGGCCCCATCCAAAACGCCACGTCCGTACCCGCCGGTATCCCACCGCTTGACCGGGCGATCCAAACCAGCCCCAAACCCCTGTTGCCCCGACAGCCGTAGCGCGACGAGCGCCGCAGATCCGACCAAAATCAGCTGCACGCAGGACAGCAAGGCCGCCCGCCCAAGATCAAAATCAAACCGGAACGCCTGATAGATGGCCAGTTCAACCGTAGTGGCCTTTGGTCCACCGCCAAGTGTCAGGGCGACAGCAAAGCTCGAGACACACAGGGCAAAAATCACCGCAAAGGCAGGCGGAGCGACGCGGCGCAACATCGGGGCCTCTATGATTCGCCACATCTCGCGCGGACCAAAGCCCAGTTGCGCCGCAAGACGGAACCTTTCGGCCGGCACCTGTTGCCAGCCTTGCAGGATCAGCCGCGTCGCCAATGGTAGGTTGAAAAACACATGGGCCAGAACCACCCCATGAAGCCCGTAGATCGAGACTTCGGGCAGCCCTGCCCATCCCAAAGCAACATTGATAATACCGCTGCGCCCGAACACCGCCAAAAGCCCAAGCACGGCCACGATGACCGGCAGGATAAAGGGCGCGCCCAGCAAGGCGATTAGCAGGCTGCGCCCGGGAAAGCGTCGCCGCGCCAAGGCTTTGGCGACTGGAATGGCAAGGGCCACGCTGAGGGTTGCAGACCACAGGGCCTGCCAGATCGTGAACCGGATCGCCGCCCATTCGGACGGTCCCAGCCCACGCCCGGCCTCGGCCCGCAGCGCGACAGCCAGAAGGGTGCCAAGGATCAGGGCCGCCACAAACGCAGCGGCCATGATCCCTGGCCAGGCCGTTATTTTGACAGCGCGTCGAGCCATTCCGCCAGCGCCGCGTCACGCACAATGCCGGCCTTGTCCGCTGGCACGAGGAGCGAATTTTCCGGCGTTATCAGGGTTTCAAAGCCCTTGGGAAGTCCCTCGGTCGGGGTGACGGCGGGATACATCCAATTGGTCGTGGGGATGATCGACTGGAATTCATCACTGACCATGAAGGACAGGAACTGGTCCGCCAGATCGGGCTGATCACTCGCCGCCAGCTTTCCGGCCACTTCGATCTGCATGTAATGCCCTTCGTCAAAGGCGGCTGCGGCCTTGGAGGCATCTTCTTCCGCGATCAGATGATAGGCGGGCGATGTGGTGTAGGACAGCACCATGTCGGCTTCGCCTTCAAGGAACAAGCCATAGGCCTCGGACCAGCCCTTGGTGACGGTCACGACATTGTCGGCCAGGCCTTCCCAAACCGACTTGGCTTCATCTCCATAGGCCAACTTCACCCACATCAGCAGGCCCAGCCCCGGTGTGGAAGAGCGCGGATCCTGAATGACGATTTTCAGGTCGCTGTCTGCCAAGGCCATGAAGTTATTGGGAGATTCAAGGTCGGCATCCTTCACGAAAGCAAAGTAACCCCAATCGTAAGGCACGAATTGCGGGTCGGTCCATTCGACGGGCAATGTATACGATGCGGTCACGGTGTGATCAGTGAACAACCCGGTTTCGCGTGCAGCAGCGATCAGATTGGTGTCGAGCCCCAGCACGATATCGGCATCCGACCGGGCACCTTCGAGCTTGATCCGGGCCAGCAAAGCAGCCCCGTCACCGGCCCCGACAAGTTTGAGATCACAGCCACACTGGGCCTCGAACGCCTTTTCCACAAGGGGTCCGGGCCCCCAGTCGGATACGAAACTGTCATAGGTATAGACAGTGAGAACGGGTGTCTCGGCGACAACAGCTGTCGCGGTCAACAATCCCGTGGCAAACGCAAGATACTTCATGGCATCCTCCAAAATGCGACGGGCGGAGCAAGTCTGGAAGAGTTCCATGGACCTTCCCTCCGCCGGTCTTAACCGGTTCAGGTTCAACGGGTTCGCTGGTACGCATCTCAGCCGGCACACCGTGTGCAGGCACCCCGAGGTGAGCGCGAACCTAGTGAGGCGTCGCAACGATGACAAGCGGTTTCACGTCACGTGGACGGTCGGGTTTTGTCGGGTTGGTACGCATTTTCGAGAGGGGGGTGACCGTTTTGTACAACGTGCCGGGCGCATATTTTTGTAAACCCTTGAGAAACCTTTGCCCTGCCGCTATGCCGCAATGGAACAAAGGAGCCGCCCCATGTCGATGAACAGCTTTGGCCATCTTTTCCGCGTCACCACCTGGGGTGAAAGCCACGGACCCGCACTTGGCGCGACCGTCGACGGGTGCCCCCCGGGGGTGCCGATCGAGCCCGAGATGCTGCAACAGTGGCTGGACAAGCGCCGACCGGGTCAGAACAAGAACACCACCCAGCGCAACGAGCCGGATGCGGTGAAAATCCTTTCGGGCGTGTTCGAGGGGCAGTCGACCGGAACGCCAATCCAGTTGATGATCGAAAACACCGACCAGCGCAGCCGCGATTATGGCGATATTTCCGAGACCTTTCGCCCCGGACATGCCGATATCACCTATTGGCAGAAATACGGCATCCGCGACTATCGTGGCGGTGGGCGATCCTCGGCGCGGGAAACAGCGGCGCGTGTGGCCGCTGGTGGGGTGGCCCGTGAAGCGATCAAGGCACTGGCGCCGAATGTCGAGATCAAGGGCTATATGACCACTATGGGCGAGATGGACATTGACCGGTCGAAATTCGACTGGGACCAGATCGACCAGAACCCGTTCTGGATTCCGCAAGACGCCGAAACGGCGCAGGCATGGGAAGACTATCTGCAAAAGCTGCGCAAGGACCACAACTCGGTCGGGGCGATCATCGAGGTGGTTGCCCGCAACGTGCCCGCCGGTCTGGGTGCGCCGGTTTATGGCAAGCTGGACACCGATCTGGCCGCCGCGATGATGTCGATCAATGCGGTGAAGGGCGTCGAAATCGGTGAAGGCATGAACGCCGCACGCCTGACCGGCACCGACAATGCGGACGAGATTTTCATGGGCGAGAACGGCCCCGAATACGGGTCGAACCACGCAGGCGGGATTCTTGGCGGGATTTCGACCGGTCAGGACATCGTGGTGCGCTTTTCGGTAAAGCCGACTTCGTCCATCCTGTCGCCGCGCGCGTCGATCCGCAAGGACGGCACCCCGATTGAAGTGATCACCAAGGGGCGGCATGATCCCTGCGTGGGCATCCGTGCCGTGCCGGTGGCCGAGGCGATGATGGCCTGCGTGATTCTGGATCACATGCTGCTGCACCGCGGCCAGGTCGGGGAAAATCGCGGCAAGATTGGCTAGGGCCCGGGGCGCTCGGGCCATGCTGGATATCCTCGCGATCACCTTTCCGATCTATGCCGCCATCCTGATTGGTTATGGCGTAGTGGCCAAAGGGTGGTTCAGCGGTGCGGATATGCGCACGCTTGGCACTTATGTTCTGAACATCGCGTTGCCCGCGTTGTTGTTCAAAGCGGTGGCATCGCGGGACCTGAACGAGATTTTTCATCCCGGCTATATCGCGGTTTTTCTGGTGGGCGGGCTTGCCACGATTCTTGTCGCCTATCTGTGGTTCACGGTCACGGCACCGGATGCGGGGCGGCGCGCCGTAGCGACGCTGGGCAGTTCCTGTCCCAACTCGGGATTCATCGGATATCCGGTGATGTTGCTGGTCTTTCCCGATCTGGCCGGTGTGATCCTTGCGCTCAACTTCCTTGTCGAGAACATCGTGCTGATTCCCATCTGCCTGATCCTGATGGATTGGGCCAAGGGGGGCGCTCATGCGGGGCTTGGGGTACGGATCGCAATGCTTCTCTGGGGGTTGGTTAAACGCCCGATGGTGATCGGATTGCTGTTGGGCCTTGTTGTGTCGATGGTGAACCTGCCCATTCCGCCCCCCGCGCTTCGCCTGCTGGATATGCTGGCGGCCTCGGCGGCGGCGCTTTCGCTGGTGGTGATTGGCGGATCGCTGGTCGGGCTGCCGACCAAAGGCAACCGCGCGCTGGCCGGGCAGATTGCCGTGGGCAAGCTGGTGCTGCATCCGGTGCTGGTTGGGCTGGCCCTGCTGGCGCTGCCGGTGGCGGGATTGGCCGTGTCACCCGATCTTGCCACTGCGGCGGTGCTGTCAGCGGCAATGCCGATGTTCGGGATCTATGCCGTACTGGCGCAGGAACAGGGGCTGGAGGGCCTCGCCTCGCTGGCAATGCTGATCGCGACCAGCGCTGCCTTTGTCACACTGTCGGTGCTGCTTTATGCACTCACCTGAGCGCATTCAGGCGAGGTCTTTTCTCAATTGCTCGATAAAGGCGCGCCGGTCCATGCCCGGCGCAATCGCGGGCAGGATTTCCACCTGGATCGTGCCCGGATACTTGATCCAGCCTTTAGGCGGCCAGCAGGTGGCGGAATTCAAGCGCACTGGCAGGACCGGCAATTCCAGCAACTGGTAAAGAACCGCGACACCCGATTGCACCTTGCCGCGGGCCCGCTTGTCGCGCGTACCGCTTGGGAAAATCAAGATGCTGCGCCCCTGCCGCGCCACATCAACCCCCGCCTTTAATCCCGCGCGCATGTCATCAATCGACCCGCCGCGATCCACGGGAATGTGCCCGTTCCAGTGCGTGAGAAGCCCGATCAAGGGATAGGAAAAGATTTCCTTTTTGGCAAACATGGCCGGATTATCGAGCAGTGCCTGAAAATAGACGGTTTCCCATTGGGATTCGTGCTGAGACGCCCATAGCACCGGCCGGTCGGGAACATTTTCACGCCCCGTGACCCTGACCCGGATACCGCAGCAGATCCGCAAGAAAAAAAGCTGCAAATTTAGGTAAATCCGGAAAATCCACCACGTGTAGCGTTTCGGAATGATGACAAGTGGCAGGAAAGGCAGAAAGGGAATTGCGGCCAACCCAGACAGCACATAGAAAAGAAACGTCCCGATTGCGGCTCTTGTCGAGTGGTTTTCGGAATTGCTCATGGTGAATTGGCTACCTGTCTGCGCGACATGGGATAGCTGGAAATGTATAGGTTGGAAAGCACTACAATGACGGAAACCTCGCAAAACCTTCAGCAGGAACTTCTCGAACTTGTCGCAGAAGAAGGCATGGTGGATGTCGCTGATATTGCCCCTGAAAAGAAACTGGTCGATCTGGATATCCAGTCTGCAGATTTCATTATGATCCTTATGGCGATCGAGGAAAAATACGGCGCCTATATTTCGGTCGACAATGACATGGCCGATATGGAAACGGTACAGGATCTTCTGGATCTCGCCATCGCCAAAATCAACGAACAGAAAGACTGAGACACGTGAAGAGGGTTGTCGTAACCGGACTTGGTGCCGTGTCTGCCTGCGGGTTCGGGGCAGAGACGCTGATCGCGGCGGCCCTTGCCGGTGAAAGTGGCGTCCGCGCCGTGCATTTTGACAGGCTCGACAAACAGCGTGTCAACGAGGCCGCCGTCCTGACCGAGGATGACAAAGCCAAGGTGGCCGAACTGACCGGGCACAACCGGATGCGGGATCCGGTGGCCAACTACGCGCTTGTGGCAGCCCGCGAGGCCGTGGCGCAGGCGGGCCTTGGGGAAGACGATTTCGGGGACCGCTGCGGCACGATCATCGGGTCGGGTTTCGGCGGCGGTAAAACCGTGGACGACAACTATTGGGCCTTCTGGTCGGGCAGCAAAGTGCGGCTTGATCCGATGGCCGTCCCCAAGATCATGAACAACGCGGCGGCAAGCTGGGTGTCGATGGAGTTCGGCGCGACGGGGCCGCTTTATTGCCCTGCGACGGCCTGTTCATCGGCCAGCCAGGCCGTGGGGCTGGCGTTCCAGCTTCTGCGTGCGGGGGCGATTGACCGTTGTCTGGCGGGCGGAAGCGAAGCCTGCCTTGAAGCGGGCGGATTCCGTGTCTGGGAATTGCTGCGGGTGATGACGGCGGACAAGAACCGCCCGTTTTCGAAAGACCGCAACGGGATGACACTGGGCGAAGGCGCGGGTGTTCTGGTGCTGGAAACGCTTGATTCTGCCGAGGCGCGGGGCGCTGACATCCTGTGTGAAATCGTGGGCTATGGCACGAACTCGGACGCGGGCGACCTGCTGCGCCCTGACCCTGAACGGGCCGCGGCCTGCATGGCGCTGGCGCTGGCAGAATCGGGATTGGACGCGAGCGATATCGGCTATGTCAACGCGCATGGCACGGGCACCGTGGCCAATGACGTGACCGAAGTCTCGGCGCTGCGGCAGGTGTTCGGAGAGGATCTGGACGGGCTGGAAGTGTCGTCCACGAAACCCGTTCACGGCCATGCTCTGGGCGCGGCCGGGGCGCTGGAACTGGTGGTGACGATCGGGGCGCTTCGGGCCGGGATGGCGCCGCCGACCATCAACTTTACCGAGGTCGACCCCAAAATCGGGCTGGACCCTGTGGCCAACACCGCCCGCCCGATCAGCGGCAAGGCTGCCATGTCGAATTCGCTGGCGTTTGGCGGGATCAACGCGTCGCTGATCGTCGCCAAGGTCTGAAGCATGTCCGTCGAAATCGCCTTTCCTGACGGGTTAGAGCAAGGCGCGGTTGACGGGCTGGGGACCTTGCTGGAAACGCTAGGGGGCGGCGAGTTGGTTGAGGCACCGCTGATTGCGGCTGTGTCGCTGCTTGGCCGGTCTGAGGTGCGTTCGCATTTGGCCGCGATGCAGCCGCCTGCCGGACAGGGCGTGGTGCATGAATCGCAAAAGCTTGAACGGCACGCACCGCTTGAAACCGGCACCCCGCTTAGACTGGCTGTGACGGAAGAGTCCAACAAGGCCGCGCGGCTGTTTTCCTTTCATCTCGCCGGCGCTAACGGTCTTGCAGTATCACTGGAAACGCGCCTGCGCTTTGTGACGCCGGAAGAGATGGCCCGCTTTCGGGGCAGCCTTTTTCCCGAGCGTATGAATACCCCCGCGACCAAGTGGCTCGAAAGTGCCGCTTTTGATTCAAGGGCCGTGCAGCGGTATCTCGACATTTCGCAAGACAAGAACCCGATTCACAGTGACCCCGAGGCCGCAAGTGCCGTCGGTCTGGCAGATCCGATCGTGCCCGGCCTGCTTGTCGCCGGGGTGGGCGAAGCGGTTTGTACGGCGTTGCGACCCGATGCAGCGGTGGCCGCGATGCAATGGCGTTTCATGGCGCCGGTGCCCATAGGCGCGGTGTTGCGGTTCGGATTACAACCGCGCAGCGACACGACCGCCCGTCTGTTTGCCGTCAACGCGGAAACCAACATGATCGCCGCGATTGGCGAGATCCGGTTCTGACCGCGGTCAGGCGAACAGGTCTGCGTAGTCTTCGCGCAGCGCCTTTTTCTGGACCTTGCCCATCGTGTTGCGCGGCAGTTCGGGAAGAAAGATAACCTGCTTGGGTTGCTTGAACTTTGCCAGCTGGTCGCGCAGAGCGTCCATGATGTGTTGTTCGGTGAGGTTGTCCGAAGTCGGCACAACAACGGCGACCACGGTCTCGCCAAAATCGGGATGTGGCACACCGATCACCGCGCTTTCCAGCACGCCGTCGATATCGTCGATCAGGGATTCGATTTCCTTGGGGTAGACATTAAACCCGCCGGTTATCACCAGATCCTTGGACCGGCCGACAATCGTGACGTATCCGTCCGCGTCGAACTTGGCGAGGTCTCCGGTAATGAACCATCCGTCGGGCAAAAGCTCTTCGGCGGTTTTCTCGGGCATCTGCCAATAGCCCTGGAACACGTTGTCTCCGCGCACTTCGAGCACGCCAATTTCGCCCGTCGCAACCTCTTGCCCGTCAACACGAATCCGCGCTTCGACCCCCGGCAGAGGGAAGCCGACGGTGCCCGCGCGGCGTTCGCCATCATAAGGGTTCGAGGTGCTCATGTTGGTTTCGGTCATGCCATAGCGTTCGAGAATGCGATGCCCGGTGCGCTGTTCCCATTTTTCGTGCGTATCCACCAAAAGCGGGGCTGAGCCCGAGATGAACAGGCGCATGTTGGCCGCGCGTTCGCGGGTCAGCCGGGGATCGTCCAGCAGGCGCGTATAGAAGGTGGGTACCCCCATCAGGGCTGTGGCGCGCGGCATCGCATCAATGATCTGATCGGCGTTGAACCGGGACAGAAACTCGGTCGAGGCACCGGCCAGTAGGGCGACATTGGTCGCCACGAACAGGCCATGGGTGTGGAAAATCGGCAGGGCGTGGATGAGCACATCTGACTTGGTGAATTGCCAATAGTCCCGCAGCATCTCGGAATTGCTAGCGAGGTTCTTGTGGCTGAGCATCGCGCCCTTGGACCGGCCCGTCGTGCCCGAGGTATAGAGGATTGCGGCCAGATCGTCGGCTTGTCGCGGGACCGGGGTAAAGCCACCGCGCCCGACGATGGCCTCTTCCAGAGTGCCGCGGCCCTTGGCGTCAAGGGTCAGGACGGTGGCCCCGCCCGCAACTTCGGAAATGGCATCGGCGCGTGCCGGATCGCAAACCACAACGCGCGGGGTGGCATCCCCAAGAAAATAGGCGACCTCAGGCGTGGTATAGGCGGTGTTGAGCGGCAGGAACACGCCCCCTGCCATAACCGTGCCAAGGTAAAGCTGGATTGCCTCGATGGTTTTTTCGACCTGAACCGCGACGCGATCGCCCGGTTGCAGCCCGCGCGCCACCAGTGCGCCGGCCATACGCTCGGCCCCGGCGAACAATTCACCAAATGTCATGCTGGCCCGTTGCGGGATGCGGGCGAAGTTGCGGGTTTCCTGCCCCACGGACGCCGCGTGCAGGCGGGAAATCAGGTAATTCTGTGCGTACATAATCGAACCTCCAACTGTCGTCCTTGAATCCTTGGATGCAGGGCAAAGATCAAGGGGGCGACTTGTCCCTTTCCGTTAATCTGTTAACCTCTGGACCTGTTGAAAGGAAAGCCCTTCCATGAATCCCGTGCGCGGCATTGCCCTGAAGCTGATCGCGATTGCCCTGTTTTCCGTGATGGCGTCGTTCATCAAGGCCACAGCAGATCATGTGCCCGCAGGACAGGCGGTGTTCTTCCGGTCTTTCTTTGCGCTGATCGTGATTCTTGTCTGGCTGGCCCAGCGCGGCGATCTTTCGACGGGCCTCAGGGTGCAGAGCCGGATGGGGCATGTCTGGCGCGGAGTGATCGGAACCACCGCGATGGCGCTGAACTTTGCGGCACTCGGGTTGCTGCCCCTGCCCGAGGTCACCGCCATCGGGTTCACCGCACCTTTGTTGACCGTGATCTTCGCCGCGATGTTCCTTGGCGAAAATGTGCGGCTGTTCCGGTTATCGGCGGTGGGCATCGGGTTGGTAGGTGTGCTGATCGTCCTGTGGCCGCGCCTGACCATTTTCGGCGGGTCTGATCCCTATTCGGTGGCGACATTGGGCGTGATGTTCGTGCTGGGGTCTGCCGTTTTCCGCGCACTGGCGCAAATCCACATCCGTAAACTGGTGCAAACTGAACAGACCTCGGCCATCGTGTTCTATTTCTCGCTGACGGCCACGGTGCTGTCGCTATTGACGCTGCCTTTTGGATGGGTTGTGCCGACGGGTGCGGAGTTGCTTTTCCTGATCGGCGCGGGGCTGTTGGGGGGGCTCGCACAGATCATGCTGACTTCTTGCTATCGCTATGCGCCCGCATCTGTGGTGGCGCCGTTTGACTATGCCGCGATGCTGTTTGCATTGCTGATCGGATTTGTCTGGTTCGACGAGGTGCCGACCCTGCATATGCTGGTCGGGGCTTCGATTGTAATCTGCGCGGGTGTGTTGATCATCTGGCGCGAGCGGCAGTTGGGGTTGCAGCGCGGGTCGCGCAAGAACCTGACGCCTCAAGGGTAAGTGGGGATCGAGGGGCTTTGCCCCTCTTGACGCCTGCGGCGTCAATTCACCCCGAGTATTTTTGGCAAGATGAAGGACGGGGGATGCGCGGACCGGAATGTCCGGCGCATCCCGACAGTGTCAGGCGCGCACGAGGCGTTCGTAGCTTTCGGCGACATCGCGGGTCAGATCGCCCACCTCAAATGTGTAGTCGCCGATCTGGCCCACGGGGGTGACCTCGGCGGCGGTGCCGGTTAGGAAGCACTGTTCGAAGCCTGCCATTTCCTCTGGCAGGATGCGGCGCTCGTGGACCTTGACGCCCTTTTCTTCGAGCATGGCAATAATGGTCTGACGGGTGATGCCGTTCAGGATCGCATCGGGGATCGGGGTGTGGACCTCACCGTCTTTGACGAAGAAGACATTGGCGCCGGTCGCCTCGGCCACATAGCCGCGATAGTCCATGAACAGGGCGTCGGAACAGCCCTTGGCCTCGGCCGCGTGCTTCGAGATGGTGCAGATCATGTAAAGACCGGCGGCCTTGGCGGCGGTGGGGATAGTTTCAGGCGACGGGCGTTTCCACTGGGCAATGTCCAGCTTGGCGCCTTTCATCTTGGCATCGCCGTAGTAGGCGCCCCATTCCCAGACAGCAATGGCCAGACGGACGGGGTTCTTGGCCGAGGCCACGCCCATGTCCTCGCCAGCGCCGCGCCACGCGACCGCGCGCACATAAGCATCGGTCAGGCCATTCGCCTTGAGAGTTTCTTCCTTGGCGGCCTCGATCTGGTCGACCGTCCAGGGGATCTCCATGTCGATCAGCTTGCCGGATTTTAGAAGGCGTTCGGAGTGTTCGCGGCTTTTGAAAATCTTGCCGTTATAGGCGCGTTCGCCTTCAAACACCGAGCTTGCATAATGCATGGCGTGCGTGAGGATGTGGACATTGGCGTCACGCCAGTCGACGAGTGCGCCGTCCATCCAGATTTTACCGTCGCGATCCGCGTAAGACCCTGCCATGGTCTGTCCTCCGAGAATAAGATCGTTTTTCATTTGTTGCGCGGAAAATGTCCGGTCCGGTCATATTGTTGCGCAAAATCTGGGATTCGCTATCAGTTGGGCCTTGGAGTGTCAATAAAGCTGACTTATTGTGACGGATAAACAGGCAAAAAAGTGATTGGTAGCAACCCATGCCGGAGTCTCATAGCGGCGAAAGCCTTCTTTATCTGACCGATGAACAACTCAGACAGGGGATCGAGGCGATGTATTTCGCCTACCGTGGGTTCACCGCCGACCCCGACAGGATTCTGGCCACGATGGCCTATGGTCGGGCCCATCACCGCGCGATTCACTTTATCAAGCGTGCGCCGGGCACCACGGTGACGAACCTGCTGGAAATTCTGGGCGTCACGAAACAGTCGCTGAACCGGGTCCTGCGAACCCTGATCGAGGACGGGCTGGTCGAGAGCCGGGTCGGGCCAACCGACCGCCGCGAGCGCAACCTGTTTTTGACCGAGGCGGGCGAGGCGCTGGAAAACCGGCTTTCGGATGCTCAGCGCGCGCGGATGCGGGCGGCCTATCGCGAGGCAGGCCCCGAAGCCGTGTCCGGATTTCGCCGCGTGCTCGAGGCGATGATGGATGGCGAGATGCAACGGCGCTATGCCAGCCTGCGGGAGAACGGACAATGATCGACGTCGACCCGCATCTGCTGATCGTGGATGATGATGAACGCATCCGTGACCTTCTGAAGAAATTCCTGATGCGGAACGGATTCCTCGTGAGTGCGGCGCGCGATGCAGCCCATGCCCGGCGCATCCTGTCGGGGCTGGATTTCGACCTGATTGTTCTGGACGTGATGATGCCCGGAGAGGACGGCATGTCGCTGACCCGGGCAATCCGCGAAACCTCAATGACGCCGATCATGCTGCTGACCGCCAAGGGCGAGACAGAGGACCGGATCAAGGGGCTGGAAGCGGGGGCCGACGATTACCTGGCAAAACCGTTCGAGCCTAAAGAACTTTTGCTGCGGATCAACGCAATCCTGCGGCGCATGCCCGAAGTGAGCGAGGCGGACGCCGCCCCCAAGGTGTTGCATCTGGGGCCGATCCGCTATGACATCGAGCGTGGCGAGATGTGGCAGGGCGACGAACTGGTCCGCCTGACCGCCACAGAGAGCCAGTTAATGAAGATTTTCTCCGGCTGTCCGGGAGAAGCGGTCAGCCGCGCCAAGCTGGTCGAAGACCTGGGCCGGGATCGTGGACAGGCGCAGGAACGTGCCGTGGATGTGCAGATCACCCGCCTGCGCCGCAAGATCGAAGAAGATCCGAAACAGCCCCGGTATCTGCAAACCGTCCGCGGGGCTGGATATATGCTGGCGCCAGATTAGGATTCGAGGCCTCTGGCGTGGGTATCTTTACGCCAAGCAAAAGGGGGGAGACCAATGACCACGGGACTTTTTTCGCATGCCGATTGCCTGAAGCATCAGACACCTGCGGGCCATCCCGAACAAGTGGCGCGGCTGGAATATATCAACGAGGCGCTTGCGGCCCCTGCCTTTGGTGGGCTGGTCCGGCGCGAGGCCCCGCTTTGCACGGATGCGGATATCCTGTTGTGCCATCCACAAAGCCATCTGGACGCAATCCTTGCCGCAGAACCCGAAACTGGCACGCGGGCGCTTGATGCAGACACACATATGTCACCGGGATCGGTTCAGGCGGCGCGCCGCGCGGTTGGCGGGTGTCTTGCCGCGGTGGATGCCGTTCTGGATGACGAATTGCAAAATGCCTTTGTCGGCTGCCGCCCGCCCGGGCACCATGCCGAGCAAACTACGCCGATGGGGTTCTGCCTGTTCGGGACCGCCGCCATAGCCGCGCGTCACGCAATGGAACGGCATGGGCTGGAGCGCGTGGCCGTCGTGGATTTCGATGTGCATCACGGAAACGGCACGCAGGCGCTTCTTTGGGACGAGCCCCGGGCACTGTTCTTTTCGTCACACCAGAACCCGCTCTGGCCCGGTACAGGGATGCCGGAAGACACGGGCGGGCATGACAACGTGCATAACCTGCCCCTGCCCCCGCACAGCGACGGGCGCCTGATGCGCGCGACATATGAAGCGCAGGTCTGGCCGGTGCTGGACCGGTTCAAACCGGAACTCATCATTATCTCGGCGGGATTTGACGCGCATATGGCGGATCCGCTGGCACAGTTGAACTGGAACACCGAGGATTTTGTCTGGTTGACGGAAAAGATCTGCGATCTTGCCGATAGGCATTGCGACGGGCGCGTGGTCTCGACTCTTGAAGGCGGATATGATCTGACGGCACTTGCGGCCTCGGTGGCTGCACATGTCAGCGTATTGATGGAGAGAGGCGCATGAGTGACACGCCGGTAAGCGAGTTGAGCTTTGAGCAGGCCATGGCCGAGCTGGAACAGGTGGTTGGCAAGCTGGAACGTGGCGACGTGGCCCTTGAAGAATCCATCAAGCTCTATGAGCGCGGGGCCGAGTTGAAGAAACGCTGCGAGGCCAAGCTCAAGGAAGCCGAAGAGAAGGTGGCCGCGATCACGCTGGACCGCGAGGGCAATCCGGAAGGATTGAAACCTGTCGAAGGGCTGTAAATCCTTGTTTCAGAGCCGATTGAAAAACGCCGCTGTTGAGGTGCAGGCGCATCTTGATGCCACTCTTGCGCCTTTGGGGGCCCTGCCCGTGGTCGCGGCGATGCGCTATGCAAGCGCCGGGGGCAAGCGGTTGCGGGCATTCCTTGTGTTGGAAAGCGCGCGGTTACATGGCGTGGACCGCACACATGCGATCTGGCCTGCGGCGGCGATCGAGGCAATCCATGCCTATTCCCTTGTGCATGACGATCTGCCCTGCATGGATGATGACGACCTGCGACGCGGCCTGCCGACTGTGCATCGCAAATGGGATGAAACCACCGCTGTTCTGGCGGGCGATGCCCTGCAAAGTTTCGGGTTCGAATGTGTCAGCCGAACCGAATGTCACCCTGACCCGACCGTGCGGGCGGAACTGACGGTAACACTCGCGCGCGCCGCCGGGGCGCAGGGCATGGTGTTGGGACAGGCGATGGATATCGCAGCGGAAACGGCCGAGGTGCCGCTGACCCTTGAGGAAATCACGCAGTTGCAGGCCGGCAAAACCGGGGCACTGATCCAATGGTCGGCCACTGCTGGGGCTGTCATGGCGCAAGCGGACACGGCGCCACTGGCGCGCTATGCGACGGATCTCGGGCTGGCGTTCCAGATCGCAGACGATATCCTTGACGTGGAAGGGGACGTCGCAAAGGTCGGCAAGGCCGTTGGCAAGGATGCCGAGGCGGGCAAAGCCACGTTTGTGTCTCTGCTGGGGTTGGACGGGGCAAAGAAACGCGCCGCCGCGCTCGTGCAGGATGCCTGCGACGCCCTATATTGTTACGGGAGCGAGGCCGAAACCTTGCGAGATGCCGCCCGTTTCGTTATCTCGCGCGAGAGTTAAGCGAAGACGCCAAAGAAAGACAGCCATGTCAGTCAGACCAGAAACGCCCCTGTTGGACCGCGTGACCACGCCCGCGGATCTCAGACAGTTCTCGGATGCGGAGCTGACCAAGCTGGCGCAGGAACTGCGTACCGAGACGGTGTCGGCTGTGTCCGAAACCGGTGGCCACCTGGGGGCGGGTCTGGGTGTCGTTGAATTGACCGTGGCCTTGCATGCGATTTTCGATACTCCGCGCGACAAGATCATCTGGGATGTTGGGCACCAGTGTTACCCGCACAAGATCCTGACAGGCCGGCGCGACCGAATTCGCACCCTGCGCATGAAAGACGGGCTGTCCGGCTTTACCAAGCGCAGCGAGAGCGTTTATGACCCGTTTGGCGCGGCGCATAGCTCGACCTCAATTTCGGCGGCGCTGGGCTTTGCCGTGGCGCGTGATCTTGGCGGGCAGTGTGATGGCGGGCTGGGCGATGCGGTGGCCGTAATCGGCGATGGCTCGATCTCGGCCGGGATGGCCTATGAGGCCATGAACAATGCCGGCCACCTCAACAAGCGGCTGTTCGTAATCCTGAACGACAACGATATGTCGATCGCGCCGCCTGTAGGAGCGATGTCGTCCTACCTGTCGCGGCTTTATGCCGGAGAACCTTTCCAGGAATTCAAAGCTGCGGCCAAGGGGGCCGTATCGCTGTTGCCGGAACCTTTCCGCGAAGGGGCCAAGCGCGCCAAGGAAATGCTCAAGGGCATGGCTGTGGGCGGCACCCTGTTCGAGGAGCTGGGTTTTTCTTATGTCGGGCCAATTGACGGGCATGACATGGAACAGCTTTTGCCGGTGCTGCGCACCTTGCACCAGCGTGCCACCGGGCCAGTAATGCTGCATGTGATCACCAAGAAAGGCAAAGGCTATGCCCCTGCCGAGGCTGCGCGCGACAAGGGCCATGCCACGGCCAAATTCGATGTTCTGACCGGCAAACAGCACAAGGCGCCGTCCAACGCACCCTCTTACACCTCGGTCTTTGGACAGGCTTTGGTGGATGAGGCTGCGCGCGATGACAAGATTTGCGCCATCACCGCTGCGATGCCGGACGGCACGGGACTGAACCTGTTTGCCGAACGCTATCCCAGCCGCTGTTTCGACGTGGCGATTGCCGAACAGCATGGCGTGACCTTCTGTGCCGCGCTGGCCGCGGGGGGTATGAAACCCTTCTGCGCGATGTATTCGACGTTCTTGCAACGGGGCTATGACCAGGTTGTGCATGATGTGGCGATCCAGCGCCTGCCGGTGCGCTTTGCGATTGACCGTGCGGGGTTGGTGGGCGCCGACGGGGCCACACATGCCGGATCTTTTGACATTGCCTATCTCGCCAACCTGCCCGGCATGGTGGTGATGGCCGCCGCTGACGAGGCCGAGCTCGTGCATATGGTGGCCACTGCGGCGGCGCATGATGACGGGCCGATTGCCTTCCGTTACCCTCGCGGCGAGGGCGTCGGGGTCGAGTTGCCCGAACGTGGCGAACCGCTGGAGATCGGTAAAGGCCGCATGATCCAACAGGGCAAACGCGTTGCGATCCTGTCATTTGGCACCCGTCTTGACGAAGTGCGCAAGGCCGCCGAGGCCCTTTCGGCCAAGGGGATCACGCCGACCATTGCGGATGCGCGGTTTGCGAAACCGCTGGACGAGGCGATGATCCTTGATCTGGCGTCCTCGCACGAGGCGTTGATCACCATCGAGGAAGGCGCGATTGGCGGCTTTGGCAGTCATGTGGCACAGTTGCTGGCCGAGAATGCGGTATTTGATACCGGCCTGAAATTCCGCTCCATGGTACTGCCCGATATCTTTATCGACCAGGCCAGCCCGCGCGACATGTACGACGTCGCCGCAATGAACGCCGAGCAGATCGAGGCCAAGGTTCTCGACACGCTGGGCGTCGCGCAAATCGGCAGCAAACGCGCCTGAAACGTCCGGTCAGGCGATCCAATTCGGCACAGGGTTTATGCGCCCTGTTCTTCTTCAAGCATCGCCCGAAGCGCGCCCCTGAACTCGGGGTATTTCAGCACCACGCCAAGTTCGTCCTTGATCCGGTTATTGCGCACGCGTTTGCTGTCTGAATAGAAACTGCGTGCCATGGGGCTCATTTCGGCCTGCTCGAAAGGTACAGCGGGCGGCGGGTCAATGCCCAGAAGCTGGGCCGCGTATTCGATCACCACCTCTGGTGGCTGGGGATCATCGTCACAGACATTATAGATGCGGCCCGGATTCGGGCGGTTGATCGACGCTTCGAGAACCTGCGCAATATCGTCGACATGCGTGCGACTGAACACCTGGTTTTTCTTGATGACGCGTTGGGCCACGCCCTTGCGCAGCTTGGCAAAAGGGCCGCGCCCCGGCCCGTAGATTCCGGCCAGGCGGAAGACATGTACCGGCAGATCGGGGATCTGCAACCATTCCTGTTCAGCCATAACACGGCGTTGGCCGCGTCGCGTTGCGGGCTCGGTCCGAGAAGTTTCATCCACCCACCCGCCATCGTGGTCGCCGTAAACGCCGGTGGTCGAAAGATATCCAACCCAGCGCAGGTTCGGCGCAGCATCGATAATTGCCTGCCGGTCAAGCCGCAGGGCCGGGTCGCCTTCCTCATCCGGGCCGATCGAGGACAAAAGATGCGTCACACCGTTGAGAGCCTCTCGCAGATCGCAGGGCCATTCGAGCGGTTCAATGCCTTGATCCTTGAAGGCGGCGAGTTTTTCAGGTTTGCGCGATGTGCCAATAATCCGCCAGCCTTGCGGTAAAAGCCGTTTTGCAAGGCCTTGCGCTGAATATCCGTGACCAAGTGAAAGAAGCGATTTTTCCATATGCGCACCCTGCCGTTGACTGTATCGAGTTGCAAGAGGACGGCTGTCAAATGCCTGTCAACTGAAACAGTGCCTTGGTCTGAATCGGCGAATTGCGCTTTGTTAGAGCCTAATTTCAGCCACGGTCAGGGGACAGGGTTGCCCCTCGTAAAAGATGTCTAACAGGGCCTTGAACACGGCGGGCGCCTCGGGGACTGCCGCGAAGAGCGTTGCCATGCTGCGCACCTTGAGCGCATCCACAGGGCCAAGAATGCTCTCGGGAGGTTCCCTCGAATGCAGCAGAAGCGCCTCGCACAGGGCAACAAGGCGCGGTCCCAGAACCGGGTGCGCAAGGTAACGTTGCGCTTCGTCCAGATCGGCAAGGCCATAGTCACGGGCACGTTGCGACCGCCCAAGGGACCGCAACTGTGGCATCTCCCACCAGATCCAGTGTGTCAGTTTTCGACCCGACCGCAGTTCGCCCAGCGCCTGCGCATGGGTTTGGTCCTGCGGTCCGAGGAAACGGTCCAGATCAGACTTGTCGGTCATTTCCCCTTCCAGACAGGATCACGTTTTTCGGCGAAGGCGCGGGCGCCTTCAAGCTGATCTTCAGAGCGGTACAGGGTTTCCACCGTGGCCAGCTGGCTTTTGGTGATGCGATTCATGGCGTCCTGAAACTTGCTGTCCTCGGCGTCCCGAACGATTTCCTTGATCGCGGCATAAACCAAGGGCGGGCCGCTCGCCAAAAGACGCGCAAGATCCCAGGCGCGGTCCATCAATTGATCAGCCGGTAGGATTTCGTTTACCAATCCCCAACGATGGGCCTCTTCGGCGTCGAACCAGCGCCCCGTCAACAACAGCTCCATCGCGATGTGATAGGGAATGCGCTTGGGCAGTTTGACACTGGCCGCATCGGCCACCGTACCCGAGCGGATTTCCGGAAGCGCGAAGGACGCGTGATCGGCAGCAAGGATCATGTCAGCCGACAGCGCCAGTTCAAGCCCTCCTCCGCAGGCGATGCCATTCACCGCGGCGATCACCGGCTTGTTCATGTCACGCATTTCCTGAAGGCCTCCAAACCCGCCGACGCCATAGTCCCCGTCGACAGCGTCACCATCGGCGGCAGCCTTGAGATCCCATCCGGGGCAGAAAAACTTGTCCCCGCCCCCGGTCAGAATGGCGACGCGCAGCTCGGGATCATCCCGGAATTCGAGAAACACTTCGCCCATGATCCGGCTGGTCGCGAGATCAATGGCGTTCGCCTTGGGGCGATCCAGTGTCACCTCGAGAATGGCGCCATCCCGGCGGGTTTTCACAACATCCTGGCTCATGGTCCTAATCCTTCCGTCGCATCAGGGCATCTGCCGCGACCGCATCCGTGGCCGTGCAGAGCAGCGGGTTGATTTCAATTTCCTCAAGTCCTTCGGCATTGGCAAGGACATAGGCTTCGACCGCGCGGATCGCCTTGAGAATCGCGCCGCGGTCTGCAGGCGGTGCCCCGCGATAGCCATTCAAGAGCCGCGCCAATCGCAAATTGTCCAGGGCGCTTTCGATCATCTCATCGGTCGCCGGCAGCAGGATATTGGCGCTGTCTTTCATGAGTTCGGTCAAAGTGCCTCCCGCCGCCAAGGTCAACACAAACCCGTGCGCCGGGTCCTTGACCACCCCGATCAGCAACTCGGCCACGACGCCCGTGACCATTTCTTCGATCAGGAAATGGTCAGTCGGCATGGCAGCGGCGCGGTCGCTGACCTCTTGGCCGCTTTGCAGGTTCAAGGCGACGGCGCCCGCTTCGGTTTTGTGCGCGATTCCCTCGCCTTTGAGCACTACGGGGAACCCCATATCAACGGCCGCGGCCCTCGCTTCTCCGGTTGATCTGGCGCGGCGGAACTGAGGGGTGCGCAAACCGTACCATGCGAGGCGGCTTTTGGCTTCGGCTTCTGGGATGAGTTCTGGCGAAATAGTCTCTGTTGGCAGGCAAAGCGGGGGCGCCCCTCCTGCGGTCGGCATCACAGCCGCTTCGCAGGCGGCCAACGCTTCGCCAAGCCCCATCAAGGGCACGACGCCCGCCGCCATCAAACGCTCTGCCACGCCTTCGGGCAGCAATTCAGGCATTGTGGCCACAACGGCGACATTGGTGCCAGTCTGTTGCTTGGCGTTGATCGCTGCCTCGATCGTGCATTCCCAATCAGACGGGTCGCAACGATCCTCTCTGGGGAAATCCACGACAAGCATCGTGAGGGCGATATCCGGATCCATCATTGCGGACCATGCCCGCGTCATCGCCCCGGTGTCGCGCCAGATATAGGTGTGATAGTCTAGTGGATTGGAGAGGGCGACCATGGGGCCCAGCGCAGTGCGCAGATCCGCTTTTTGGCGGTCATTCAGCGGGGGAAAAGTCACGGACCGCCCATGTGCCGTATCTGCGGCAAGACTGGCTTCTCCGCCCGAACAACTGATCGAGGCGAGGCGGTTTGATGGCAGACGCCCCACGACATGCAACAGTTTGAGGGTCTCCATAAACTCAGGAATGGACCCAACGCGCGAAATCCCCAGCCGCGAGAGCAAGGCCCCGGCCCCCGCGTCCCCACCGGCCAACGAGGCCGTATGAGACACGGTTGCCGCCTGCGCCTGTTCGGAACGACCAACTTTCAGGGCCACAATGGGTTTGCCAAGGTCTCGCGCCTTCGTGGCCAGGGCCTCAAACGCCCTCAGATCGCCAAACCCCTCGATATGCAGACCGAGCGCCGTAACCCTTGGATCATCAAGAAGCGCCTCTCCTATGTGAGCCGTGCCCGACTGGGCCTGGTTTCCGGCAGTCACGACATAGGCGACGGGCACGCCACGCTTTTGCATGGTCATGTTGATCGCGATGTTCGAGCTTTGGGTCACAATGGCCACGCCACGATCACAGCGCGTGCCGCCATGTTGGTCGGGCCAGAGCAATGCGCCGTCGAGATAATTCACGAACCCATAGCAATTTGGCCCAAGGATCGGCATGTCGCCAGCCGCGTTGAGCAACTGCTGCTGCAGATCGGCCCCTTCATTATCTTCTGCTGCGGCTTCTCGAAAACCACTGGCAAAACACACGGCGCCGCCCGCACCCCGCTCGGACAACAGGCGCACGGCCTCTATTGTGACGAACCTGTTTACCCCAACAAAGCAAGCATCCGGGGCCGACGGAAGGTCTTCAATCCTGCGATAAACAGCGAGGCCGCCAATCTCGTCCGCCTTGGGGTGCACAGGCCAGATTTCCCCTTCAAACCCCATCCGGCGACTTTGGTCGATGACGTTCGCACACCATGCGCCCCCGCCGATCACGGCGATGGAACGGGGTGAAAACAGGCGACTGAGCTTAGTGTTCATACGGTTTTCTCGTGTTTGCTTGCCGCTTTTTTGGGCACATCTTCTGAAATCTGGGGGTGCCAATTGCAAAATGCTGCATCGCAGCAATATCAGAGTGGGGCGTCAGATCGGTTTCTGGTAGGGTAAGATCAGACCAGAGAGCGGGAGGCCAGCTCTGGTTTTTGATCAACCTTGAAGGAGATCGTGCCATGTGCCTCTCGACCGCTGCTCTCTCACTATTCCTGAATCTCTTGTCCCTCGACACTATTTCCACCGAACCCGGCCGCGTCATTGTCCGCGCGACCGAAAACGAAGCCCATTGGGTGAACCAGGGTGATTTGTGGTGCACGATGGCCCCGCAAATTGATCGGTTGGTTCGGTTCACACCAGCGCAAAACCAATAGTCCCGGGAGATCACTTCAACGCTCCTTTGGATAATTTTTAGGCGTGTTAGAGTCTGTTCTTTCGCCCCTTTTGTTGAGATGTCCCAGCTCTTTCCCGGGCAAGATCTTGTCACGGATTCGGGTCTTTAGTTGTTTGGCATCCGGAAACCCGCCATCACGTTTTCGGTCCCAGATCAGGACATCATCCACGGTGACCGTAAAAACTCCGCCCGTTTCGTCCGGCACAAGCGTCACACCATGCAAATCGCCCTGAAAGGTCTGCAAAATCTCTTGCGCCATCCATCCGGCACGCAACAGCCAGTTACAGCCGACACAGTATGTGATGGTCACATGTGAATTCTGCATGGACTAGGCCCCAAGCGGACGCAGCATTTCGCGGCTGATGATGTGGCGCTGGATTTCGCTGGTGCCTTCCCAGATACGTTCGACACGCGCATCGCGCCAGATGCGCTCTAGCGGCAACTCGTCCATAAGACCCATACCGCCGTGAATCTGGATCGCCTCATCTGCGACAAAGGCCAGCATCTCGGTGGCCTTGAGTTTGGCCATGGACATGTCAGCTTCCGTGACGGTGCCCTGATCGAACTTCCAGCCTGCCTCCCAAGTCAGCAGGTTCGCAGCTTTGAGTTCCAGCGCCATGTCTGCCAGCTTGAAGGAAACCCCTTGGAACTTGCCAATCTGCTGGCCGAACTGCTTACGCTCGGCTGCGTATTCCAGCGAGTGTTGCAGCGCGCGCTCGGCTCGGCCAAGGCAGGTTGCCGCAACTTGTAGTCGGGTTGCCCCCAGCCATGTGTTGGCAACCTCGAACCCTTTGTCCACCTCGCCCAGAATGGCTGAGGATGGCAACCGGCAGTCATCAAACTCAAGCACAGCGTTGGTGTAGCCGCGGTGACTGACATTGCCATAGCCTTCGCGCACCTCGAATCCCGGGGTTCCCTTGTCTACGAAAAAAGCTGTGATTTTCTTTTTCGGGCCGCGCGGCGTGTCTTCTACCCCGCTGGCCATGAAACAGATGGCAAAGTCGGCAATATCGGCGTGGCTAATGAAGTGTTTCGTGCCGTTCAGGATCCAATCATCTCCATCCTGTCTTGCCGTCGCCTTCATGCCCCGCAGATCCGATCCCGCGTCGGGTTCGGTCATGGCTAGACAGTCCCATTTCTCGCCTTTCATGCAGGGATAGAGATACTTTTCCTTCTGCTCATCCGTACCCGCCATCAGGATATTTGACGGGCGGGCAACACCTGTCCAGTGCAGAGCATAGTTGGCACGCCCCAGTTCCTTTTCGTACATCAGCCATGTCAGTGTATCGAGGCCGGCGCCCCCAACTTCTTCGGGCATGTTGGCTGCATAGAGTCCGGCTGCCATCGCCTTTTGCTGGATGTCCCGGATCACGTCCATGTCGAGATGGCCGGTCCGCTCGATTTCAAGTTCATGGGGGTAAAGCTCTTTTTCCACGAAGGCGCGGGTCGTTTCTACGATCATCGCCTGTTCTTCGGTCATCCCAAAATGCATGTCGCGCGCTCCTTGCTCGGTCATTTTCCATGTGAAAAGACTTGCGCCTTCATATCATGCTGCTTTAGCGATTTATCATGCAATTTTGGTCAAAAAATGTCGCCACGACGCAGCAGGTTGGCGTATTGCTGTTTGAAGGATTCTCAAACCATTGCCTTGCCAACACGGTTGAACCAATGCGCGCGGCCAATACACTTGCCGGCCGCACACTGTACGACTGGCGGTTCCTAACCCTAGACGGGTACCCCCTGTCTTCCTCAAGCGGGTTGGTGGTGTCTCCGCATGGCCGTCTTGCCGATCATAATGGCGATCTTTTGGTGGTGATGCCCTCTTACGGATTTCTGGATCATGGCGGCTGGGCGACCGAAACGGCGTTGCGCGCCGCATCCAAGCGGTATGATACGTTGATCGCGATGGATACCGGCAGTTGGCTCTTGGCCGCAGCAGGTCTTCTTGAAGGATATCGTGCCACGATCCACTGGGAGGAACTGTTTCGGTTCTCGGAAAGATTCCCTGAAATAGAGACTGTTCGAGAACGGTTTGTCGTGGATCGAGACCGGATCACTTGCTCTGGCGCCATGGCGGCGTTTGACCTCGTGACGGGGTTGATTGCCGAAACGCACGGTCAAGCTCTGGCATTGGAAGTCCGGCAAATGTTCATGACGCCCGGCTCGCCCCGCTCACATTCCGGGGGTGGCAGCCCTACCAGCCGGAGTCTGAACAAGGCGTTGGCGATCATGCAGGAACACCTTGAAGATCCGCTGCCAATCGGCGAGGTGGCCCGCCGCGCAGGGCGCACGCAAAGGGCGCTTGAGTCGCGGATGGTAGCGGAACTAGGGGCGCCGCCGGTCCGGGTTTACAAACGTTTACGCCTGAACCTTGCGCGCAAGCTGGTCCTTGAAACCGACCTGTCCGTTCGCGAAATCGCGGTACGTAGCGGATACACGGATCCCGCCGCAATGACCCGCGCTTTCAAGACAGAGTTTGGGGTCGCGCCACGTGATTTGCGCCGAATTCGAGACTGATCACGGCAAAACCGGACCTTTCAAAGACCACCAACTCGATCGAAATCAGTCTCTAACTTGCATAGTTCGAGTTTTCCTCATCCAGAATGGCTTTCAGCTCTTCTAGGTGGCGTACATCTTGTTCTGGATAGTCTTCAAGTTCGCGTGCCGTTTTCTCGGCGACCTCGTCTGACAAGAAGCGCAGCGGCTGGCCGGTCTGCAAAGCGCGGATGTAGGTTTCGGCTGCGCGTTCGAAATAATAGAGCCTGTTAAAGGTCTCGGCGACCGTATCCCCAATTACCATGATGCCGTGATTGCCCATGATCATGGTTTTCTTTTTCGGATCGGTCAGAAGCGCAGCGCAGCGTTCGCCTTCGTCCTCAAAAGCAAGCCCACCATAATGATCGTCGATGACACAACGGTTAAAGAACGTCGCGGTATTCTGGTCAATAGGCGGCAGGTTTGAGTCGGCCAGGGACGCCAGAACCGTCGCATGGATCGAATGCACATGCATGGCACAACGCGCATGGGCGCAATGGCGGTGGATGCCGCCGTGAAGGCCCCAAGCAGTGGGGTCCGGCGCATCCGGCCCGGACAGTGTTTCAGGATCATTGGCATCGACAATGATCAGGTCGCTCGCCTTGATCCGGCTGAAATGCATCTGGTTTGGGTTCATCAGAAACCGCGTGCCATCCTCGTTGATTGCAAGGCTGAAGTGGTTTGCAACACCTTCATGCAGGTTCAATCGTGCAGTCCACCGGAAAGCCGCGGCCAGATCGACGCGTTCTTGCCAGTGATCCATGTTCGGGCGCAGTTCTGTGACGCTCATCTTGGTTCCTTCCCTGTTTCCTGCATTAGGTTTCTCAAAACCTTGCCCAAAGCCGGGCGCTTTTCAAGTTTATCGGCAGATGTGTTTGATGCAGCACGTGTTGATATTCTCGTATATACGGATTTCAGCTTTGTTAGACTCTATTCCTTGGGGCGAGAAGGCACCCACGCATATCCATCAGCACACAAAAGATATGCCTCGCGCAACCCATGGGGTTTGTCGGTGGGAGACTGCAGAATATGCATGCCAGCAACCTCGGCCTTGGACGCAGCCAACTCGGGATCGGTGTTGTAGAGGCGAATTTCGATCCCCGCTCCACGTGCCCCGTTTTCAGGCAACAGCCCGAGCAAGGGGTTGGAATGATAGGTGCGGTCGGCGTGCAACTGAAACACCTGATCTCCATAGGTAACTATCGCAAAATCCGAAGTAACCTGATGGGCATTCATGTCAAAAACAGTCTCTAACAAGGCAGAAGTGGCGCGCACATCTTTGACAAGAAGGTTCATTCCGAGCCCCTTCAGGGATTTCCCAAACGTTTCGGCGTCTATGGTATCCAGATCCATTGGCGCATCCTTTCACGAAACCTTCACCACGATCCAGCTTGATCGCCCCCGCGAGACCGTGTCAACGTGAGACATGACTATTTCACCATTTCCGACTTGGGCCGATGTCGCCCCCAAATTGGTTGCCGTGGCCGCGGGCCGCGAAGCTGCCGATCTTGTCATTCGCAATGGCCATTGGGTTAACGTCCACTCGCGCGAGGTGTTGCCAAACCAGTCCATTGCCATCGTTGCGGGGCGTGTGGCCTATGTCGGCCCGGATGCGGGCCATTGTATCGGACCGGAAACACAGATCATTGAAGCAGACAGTCGTTTCATGATCCCGGGACTGTGCGATGGGCACATGCATATCGAGTCAGGGATGCTGACCCCGGCAGAATTTGCCCGCGCCGTGATTCCGCATGGCACGACAAGCATGTTCACCGACCCTCATGAAATAGCGAATGTTCTTGGGATCGAAGGGGTGCGGATGATGCATGATGAGGCTCTGATGCAGCCCATCAACATCTTTACCCAAATGCCATCCTGCGCGCCCTCTGCACCTGGTCTTGAAACCACAGGCTATGAGATCACGCCCGAAAATGTAGCTGAGGCAATGATGTGGCCCGGGATCATCGGTCTGGGTGAAATGATGAACTTTCCCGGCGTGATCAACGCCGACCCCAAGATGCTGGCCGAAATGGCCGCAACGCAAGCCGCAGGCAAAACTATTGGCGGCCACTATGCCAGCCCGGACCTTGGACCGAACTTCCATGCCTATGCGGCAGGTGGCCCCGCGGACGATCATGAAGGCACATGCGAGGCGGATGCAATCATGCGCGTGCGTCAGGGGATGCGAGCCATGATGCGCTTTGGCAGTGCGTGGTATGACGTCGAGGCCCAGATCACGGCGGTGACGGAAAAAGGTCTTGATCCACGCAGCTTTATCCTGTGTACCGATGACTGCCATTCCGGCACACTGACCGAAGACGGCCATATGAACCGCGCCGTGCGTCACGCCATCGAGGTTGGCTGTGATCCGCTGATCGCGCTGCAAATGGCGACCATCAACACCGCAACGCATTTTGGTCTTGAACGCGAAATCGGATCAATCACACCGGGGCGGCGTGCTGATGTAATTCTGACCAGCGATCTGCGGTCGCTGCCGGTGGAACATGTCATCGCGCGCGGTATCAGCGTGGCCGAAAATGGCGTGTGTCTGGTAGACTGCCCCCATTATGCCTGGCCGGATCACGCCCGCCATACCGTGCATTTGGGCAAAACACTCGCCGCTTCGGATTTCACCGTGCCCGCGCCAGACGGCGCCAATCGGGTGAAAGCCAAGGTCATTGGCATTGTCGAAAACCAGGCTCCGACCAAGGCCCTGACCGCAGAATTGCGGGTCGAGGACGGAGCGGTTCAGAACGACATCGACAAGGATGTGGCCAAGGTTTCCCTTGTCGAGCGGCACCGCGGCACCGGGAACGTGGCGAACGGGTTTGTCTCGGGGTTCGGGTATAGCGGCAAGATGGCCATGGCCTCGACGGTGGCGCATGACAGCCACCAGATGATCGTCGTCGGAACCTGTCCTGACAACATGGCGCTCGCGGCCAACCGTCTGGGGGACGTGGACGGCGGCATGGTCATTTTCAAGGATGGCAAGGAAATCGCGCTTGTCGAGTTGCCGATTGCCGGTCTTATGTCGGATGCCCCGGCCGCCGAGGTGGCCGTCAAGGCGCAGGGAATCGTGGATGGGATGCGCGCCTGCGGATGCAGTTTGAACAATGCCAATATCCAGCACTCTTTCCTTGCGTTGGTTGTGATTCCGGAATTGCGCATTTCTGACCTTGGGCTTGTCGACGTGACCAAGTTCGAGCTGACCGAGTTGCTGGAAGACACCGTATGACACCGGCTCCGAACGTCCCGATCATTTCGCCCAAAGTCCCTCCGGCCGAGGCCTTCACAGACGCCCGTGCCGCCGTGGCACGGCTGGAAGAGCTGTACCAGACGGCCACGTCATTTTTGTGCGACAGATTTCGGATCGTTATGGAAGGGGGGCCAAAACCGAAGCGGTTTCGCGCCTTCTATCCCGAAATCCGCATCACGACGACCAGCTTTGCACAGATCGATTCCCGTCTGAGCTTTGGCCATGTGTCCGAGCCGGGCACACACAGCACGACCATCACGCGCCCCGATCTGTTCCGGCATTACCTGGAACAGCAGATTGACCTGCTGATCTGTAATCACGGGGTGCCTGTGGTGATTGGCGCTTCGGACACGCCAATCCCGATCCATTTTGCGGTGTCTTCGGAAACCAACCTGACCGTACCGCAAGAAGGGGCGTCTTCCTTCATTCTACGGGATGTGTTCGACGTGCCGATGCTTTCGAACACCAATGATGACATCGTGAACGGCACATTCACAGGGCATGACGACGGCAGCGCGCCCCTGTCGCCGTTTACCGCGCAAAGGATCGACTATTCCCTCGCAAGGCTCAGCCATTATACCGCGACGGATGCGGAGCATTTCCAGAACCATGTTCTGTTCACCAACTATCAATTCTATGTCTCGGAATTCGAGGCCTACGCCCGCGCGCAATTGGCCGACCCAAAGAGCGGCTATACGAGCTTTGTCAGCACGGGGAACCATGTCCTGACTTCGCCCGACGGGGAGTTGCCGACGCCGGATAAGCAACCGCAGATGCCGACCTATCATCTGAAACGGAAGAACGGATCGGGCATCACGCTGGTGAATATCGGGGTAGGTCCCTCCAACGCGAAAACCGCGACGGACCACATTGCCGTTTTACGGCCCCATGCATGGGTGATGGTCGGACATTGCGCGGGGTTGCGAAACTCGCAATCTCTTGGCGACTTCGTTTTGGCGCATGCTTATCTGCGTGAGGACAATGTTTTGGACAACGACCTGCCTGTCTGGGTGCCAATTCCCGCCCTTGCCGAGGTACAGATCGCACTGGAGCGTGCGGTTGCCGAGGTCACGAAACTGGACGGGTACGACCTCAAGCGGATCATGCGCACGGGCACGGTGGCGACTATCGACAACCGCAATTGGGAATTGCGCGACCAATCCGGGCCGGTGCAACGGCTAAGCCAGTCGCGCGCCATTGCGCTGGACATGGAAAGCGCGACAATTGCCGCAAACGGGTTCCGGTTCAGGGTCCCTTACGGCACCCTCCTGTGTGTCAGCGACAAACCTCTTCACGGCGAGTTGAAATTGCCCGGTATGGCCTCGGATTTTTACCGCACACAGGTCACACGGCACCTGATGATCGGGATTCGAGCGATGGAAGCCTTGCGCGACATGCCGCTGGAACGGTTGCATTCGCGAAAACTGCGCAGTTTCGATGAAACGGCATTTCTATGAACTGACAGCACATTTGACGTGACGTGAATCTTCCACGAGATGCCGGTCACGACGCAATTGCCGAAAAATCAGTGGATAACCCCTATTTTTTTGGGTTTTCTGGCACACAATTCGTTGTGTTCCCCTACCATATCCACTTAAATGCCCGACACGAGGCCCAATATTCGGGCAGACTAATGGAGACCTGAAATGGCAAAACCAATGACCAAGACCCAGCTCGTTGCCGCTCTGGCCGAAGAAATGGGCACCGACAAGAAATCGGCAGGCGCCGCTCTGGAAGCTGTATGTGCCCTGATCACCCGTGAAGTTTCCGCCGGTGGCGCAGTGACACTGCCCGGCGTTGGCAAAATCTATTGCCGCGAGCGCCCCGAGCGCATGGTGCGCAACCCTGCCACTGGCGAGCAAATCAAAAAAGAAGCCGACAAAGTCGTCAAGATGACCATTGCGAAGGCTCTGAAAGACAGCGTAAACGGCTAAGTCCTTTACCTTATCAGTTTCTAAAGGGTCGCCTTCGGGCGGCCCTTTTTCTTTGCCGCTCATCCTGGCATTCGCAGAGCACGCCATCCGGATCGTCTAATCCGCCTGCAGGCATTTGAACAGGAATTTAGGTGACGAATTTCCCCGTAATAGAGCCTTAATTTGTCAAGACAGCGCCCTCGCCGCGCGCGTGATCCCCCAACAAAGCACCCCAGTGGTGATGGCGAAAAAGACAGCGATGCCTACAAACTGTCCTTCGATCCCGTAGCCGAAATCGATCAAGACACCCGTCAGACCCGGTCCGACTGCCGACCCGAGCACCATGACCGCCGCTGCCATCGCCTTGATCGCGCCGATATGGGCCGTGCCATAGAAATCTGCCCAGAAGGCGCTGGGAAGGGTCGCATTAGCTCCGGCGCTGAGCCCCAGAAAGAACAATCCGAACACCATCGCCGAAACGCTGTTGGACCCTGCAAAAACCAGGAAGGCCACAACCATGGGCACCTGGTACCACGGCATCAGGCGGGCAGTACCAAAGCGGTCCAGCGCCCATCCTGTTAACAGCATCGCGCCAATGGACACAGCCGTGTAGAGCGGAAAGAACGCCACGAGTTCGATATGTTGCCACCCTTTGACCTCGGCAAAGTGGACTTGGTGGAAGAAGAAGACCGTGTTGAAGGCGGATTGACCAAGGATCGACGGTACAAGCACCCAGAACAACGGGCTGCGCAGGGCTTCGGTCCGGGTCCAATGGCGCCCTTTCATGCCAACATTCCCGCCTGAATCAGCCAGTTGGCCGGGCGTACGTTCTTTTCCCAAAAGCCAAGCCAGCAAGGGAATGCCCAAAAGGCTGATCATTGCGGCGGCGATCCACAGGAACCGCCAGTCTACCATCCCCATCAAGGCCACCACCACGATGGGCAACAGGGCCTCGCCAAAGGAAAAGCCAAGTCCGGCCAACGACAAGGCACGCCCCCGCGCGGCCACGAACCAGCGAGCCATCGCCACTACGGCGATATGGCTACTCATCCCCTGACCAAAGAACCGCAGCGCAAAGATAACCCCCGGCAAGGCCCAGGCCCAATTGTTTGTCGCCATCGCAAGAGACGCGCAGGCCAACCCGACAAGGATCGTCGGGCCAAGCACCCGCACGCGGAACCTGTCGGTCAACGCCCCTGCCCAGACCATGACCAACGCAGATGCACCGGTGCCGATCATATAGATGCCGCCCCACTGCCCGTGACTCAGCCCGAAGGCCCCACGGATTTCTCCGGCAAAAAGCGAGATGAAAAATGTCTGCCCAAAACTGGACATGAATGTCATCAACATGCCAGCCGCAAGAAAGGGGGCATTGATGCGAAGAAAGCCATCGGGTGTCATTCCTTTGGCTTGCCCGTCCGGAAGGCATATCGCAAGGACAAACGCGACATGCTGCGTTGCACCCTGCAGATGAATAGGCTTAGATCGCCGGATCGTTAACATGTGAGTCACACAAATGGATCTTCGCGCAATTGGGATGGGGCTTTTGTTTGCCCTGATCTGGTCTTCGGCCTTTACCTCGGCGCGGATCATCGTGGCAGATGCCCCGCCCTTTGCAATTTCCGCGATCCGATTCACGATTGCCGGAGTGATCGGCGTGCTGATCGCCCGCGCGATGGGGCAATCCTGGTATCTGACGCGGGACCAATGGCGCGCGACCCTGATCTTCGGCTTGTGCCAGAACGCCATTTACCTTGGGTTGAACTTTCTCGCCATGACAACGGTTGAGGCCTCGCTCGCCTCGATCATCGCGTCTACCATGCCGCTCATGGTGGCCTTTGCCGGCTGGGCGTTTCTCAAGGACAAGCTGAACCGTCAGGCCGTGTTCGGTCTGGTTCTGGGGTTTGCGGGGGTGATCGTCATCATGGGATCCCGCATGAATGCGGGCGTCGACATGTTCGGCGTCATGCTCTGCGTGATTGGTGCGGCGGCGCTGACAATCGCGACCCTGATGTTGCGGGGGGCATCCTCGGGTGGCAACGTGATGATGATCGTTGGCCTTCAGATGTTTGTCGGGGCGGCTGTTCTGTTCGTGGCATCGTTGATCTTTGAAACATGGGAGTTCAACTGGAACCCCCGCATGTTGACCGCGTTGACCTATACCATCTTTGCACCGGGGCTATTGGCGACGTGGATCTGGTTCCAGCTGGTGCATCGGATCGGCGCAGTCAGGGCTGCGACGTTTCACTTTCTCAACCCGTTTTTCGGTGTTGCAATCGCCGCCGCCCTGCTGGGAGAAAGCCTTGGGCTGACGGACTATATCGGTGTTATCGTGATTTCCGTTGGTATTCTTCTAGTGCAGCTTTCGAAACAAACGAACACAGCCAAGTGAACTGGCGTCAGCAGCCTTTGTACTGACAGCAGGCCCCAAACGCGGCACATAAAGTGCCATGGAACTTCTTTTCGCATATGGCGCCGGGTTGTTGACCCTGATTAACCCCTGCGTATTGCCTGTGTTGCCAATTGTGCTGGCGACGGCCTTACAGGCCAGCAAGTACGGTCCCGTCGCCCTAGCTGCAGGGATGAGCCTTTCTTTTGTAGTTCTGGGTATGGGGGTTACGACCTTTGGCTATGCCGTGGGTCTGAGCCCCGAAGACATCGCCCAAGCGGGTGCGGTGCTGATGATCGGGTTCGGGATGATCCTGCTGGTGCCACGCTTTTCGACCGCCTTTTCAACCGCCACAGCAGGGGTCGCAGCCAGCGCGGATGCCGGGCTGGACAATGTAGATCGCTCGACCCTGCGGGGACAGTTCCTTGGCGGAATGCTTCTTGGCGCGGTCTGGAGCCCCTGCGTCGGCCCCACCCTTGGCGGTGCAATTTCTTTGGCCAGCCAGGGTGAGAACCTGCTGCGCGCGACACTTATCATGGTGTTTTTTGCCCTCGGGGTGTCCTCGATCATTCTGGGCCTCGGATATGGCGCGCGCTCGGCGTTACAGCGCCGTCAGGATCTCATGCGCAAAATTGCCGTCTCGGCCCGCCCCGCGATGGGTATCGTGTTCATCGCAGTCGGCCTGATGCTGTTCTTCAACCTTCACCACGTAATCGAAGCCTGGCTGCTGGACGTGATGCCGGCGTGGCTTGTCGATTTGTCCGTATCCATCTGACCCTAGGGAGACCTGACCATGAAACGCAGAGATTTTTTGATGACCGCCGCCGCTGGTTTTGGCGCATTGTCCATGCCGCGCCTTGCGCTGGCCGCACAGGACTATACGCCGGGCCTGGTTCAAAAGCACCTTGATGCCGGTGACACGGTGTTCCTTGATTTCAAAGCAGACTGGTGTGGTACCTGCAAGGCGCAAGAGCGCGTTCTGAATTCGCTCAAGTCCGAGAATGGCGCGTATGAAAAAAACATCACTTTCATCAATGTCGACTGGGACACTTATGGGGATGCAGATCTGTCCAAGAGCCTGAAAATCCCCCGTCGCTCGACCCTTGTGGTGCTGCAGGGCGATAAGGAACTGGGGCGTATCGTGGCAGGCACATCGAAAGAGCAGATCAAAGAGCTCATGGATACCGCCTTGAAAGCCGCAATGGCGACTTGACGTCCAAAATACGTGACACCCTTCTCTGATGCCCTCATCAGAGAAGGGTTTTTTCGTTCATCAGGAACCGGCCAGCAGATTTTCGATCTCGGACGTGATCGAGCGCGACAGCGGTTTGGTTTTGGCCCCGAAAGTCTTGGCCACCTGACCGTCGGGCGCAATCAGAACCTTGTTGAAGTTCCACCGGGGCGTGAACCCGACTTCTGATCGCAGCGACCGATAGAACGGATGCGCATCTTTGCCTTTCACACTGGTGATTCCTGTCATTGGAATATCCAGACCAAACTGTACCTCGCAGAATTCTTTGACCTCGGCCTCGGTGGCCAGTTCTTGCCGGAAGTCGTTTGATGGTACCGCAAGCACGACAAGGCCCTGATCCCGGTACCGGTCATAAAGCGATTGAAGCTGCGCGTACTGGTTGGTGTATCCGCAACGTGACGCGGTGTTTACCACCAGAACGGGTTGCCCCGCCCATTGCGAAATGCGCAACTCGCCTCCGTCGATATTATCGAACGGTACGCCCAGTTCGATCGCTTTGGCTGGCAGCACCCAAGCGAAGGCTATCAAGATCGTTAGGATAATCTGTTTCATCTTAACTTCCCCCTGTTTCTTACTTTACGCTGCGTCCGCCAATTTGGATCACCTTGGCTTGAATTATCTGAAATATGGTTTTGCTTTCGCCGTCGCGCCCCCATCTTATTGCTGAAACCAAAAGGAGGAACCGCGCATGGCCGACTATCGCAGAGACCCCGATGCAATCGCCGCTCTGACGGACGAACAATTCTGGGTCACGCAGGAAAACGGAACCGAGCGTCCCGGGTCAGGCAAACTCTTGCACAACAAAGAACCAGGTATTTACGTCGACGTGGTCTCGGGTGAACCGTTGTTCGCTTCGTCCGACAAATACGAATCCGGCTGCGGATGGCCCAGTTTCACCAAGCCGATCCTGTCGGAACACGTGACCGAACATCATGACACCACCCACGGGATGGTGCGTACCGAGGTACGCTCGAAATACGGGGACAGCCACCTTGGCCATGTCTTCCCGGATGGACCGATGGATCGTGGGGGGCTGCGCTATTGTATCAACTCCGCCAGCTTGCGTTTCGTACATCTTGATGACATGGAGGCCGAAGGATATGGCGCCTATCTGGACCAGGTGGAGGACGTATAAATTGACCGAACGCGCAGTATTGGCCGGCGGCTGTTTCTGGGGCATGCAGGATTTGATCCGCAAGATGCCCGGCGTGATCGCAACCCGTGTAGGGTATACCGGCGGCGACGTGCCGAACGCCACCTATCGTGACCACGGCACCCACGCCGAAGGGATCGAGATCCTGTTTGACCCGACCAAGCTCAGCTATCGCAAGCTTCTGGAGTTCTTTTTCCAGATACACGACCCGACCACGCGGAACCGCCAGGGGAATGACATTGGCATGTCGTACCGGTCGGCTATCTACTATGTCAGCGAAAACCAGAAAGCCGTAGCCCTGGATACAATCGCGGATGTCGAGGCATCGGGGATTTGGCCAGGCAAGGTGGTCACCGAAGTAGAACCTGTGAGCGACTTCTGGGAAGCCGAAGACTATCATCAGGACTATCTCGAAAAGCACCCCAACGGATATACCTGCCACTTCCCGCGTCCGGATTGGGTTCTGCCGAAACGGGACGCCTAAAAGCGAAAAGCCGGGCTCGCCCGGCTTTTCTTTTAGTCACCGGACACGATACGCGGCCGCCCGGATGCCTCAACCGCCACAATCCCTTCGATGAAAACCTCGCGCCCCTCTGTTTGGGCAGTTTTTACATCGCGCGTCACGCTCAGACGAATGCCCTCGGCCCCCGCTGCCGCGGCCTCCTCGCGCGCCAGGTCCGAAAGGTGCGTTTCCAGCAATGTCAGAGCCTGCTCTGGTGTAGTAAAGTCTTGCGGTCCGTCTGCCAGATGCACGCGATAGCGCCCCTCGGCCGGGGCACTCACTTCGCCCGACCGTCGGATCGTCACACGCCCCACAACCGCGCCGATTGCATTGGCCACCCCGGCGTGCTGCGGCAATTCCATCTGGCAGTGCAGACCGGCACCCACCGCCGGATAGTATGTCTGGGCCGAAGCTCCGAGGCCGATCACAGGCAGATTCAGACCGGCATCCAGACGCAGGACTCCACGATGCTGTTTTAGACCCTGTTGCAGCAGAATATGGTGTGCGAATTGCACCGGGTCACCGCCGAATACCTCTGCCTCTTCCGCGAAAGCTGCTTCAAGAATCGCTAACATGGTTTGCTGAGTCATCTGGTCCACGATGATACGTGCCATGTCGTTCGGGTCTGGCGCCAACATGTGTCCGGCACCAGTACGTCGCCGCCCGAAAAGCGCGAGAGCCTTCTCGGCTGCCCCCCGGTCCCAAGCATCGGCGAGCCCCAGAACATGGCTCGCATCCGAAGGCGTAACACCGGACAATTGCAACAACCCACGTTCTACAAGGCGGCGCAACGCCTTTTGCTCCATTCGCGTGCGCAACACATTCCCAAGCGGGTGCACCTGATTCCCAACCCTCTCAAGCAGCGTCTGCGCGCGGGGTTCCAACCCGTCTGTCGGAAGCCCCAGCACCGCCCGCACAAAACGTCCGTCATATTCCCCCGGTGTCGGGCTGCGCAGCTGACGATCCAGCGCATCATGCACCACATCTGGCGCCTCGGTGGCAATCAACGACACGGGCAGAACCCGTCGCGGCCCGAGTGTGACCCCACCTGTCAGCCCTTCGGACAGGAAATGCACCTCGCTATCTCCGCCAAGCCCGGTGGTGCGCATCGCCACGGCCTCGACCATCGTGCGATAGGGGCCAACACGCGCGCCTTCAGGATCAATGGCAGGGCGCCCGTCGCGTAAGACGGCAACGTCAGTAGTCGTGCCGCCAATATCGCTAACCAAGGCGTTTTGCGCCCCGGTCATCCAACATGCCCCAACAATCGACGCCGCCGGACCGCTGAGAATGGTCTCGATCGGGCGTTCCCTTGCAAAGGCCGATGAGATCAACGCACCATCCCCGCGCACCACCATGAGCGGCGCCGTGATACCCATTTCGGACAGACGCTGTTCGGCGCGGGTGATCAAGCGGTCGATCATACCGATCAGACGAGCATTCAGCACGGCGGTCATCGCGCGTTTCGGCCCGTTCAGTTTCGACGACAAGTGATGCGAACAACTCACCGGGCGCCTGGTGATGTCCTGAACGATCTTTGCCGCACGCTGCTCGTGCGCCGGGTTGCGCGTCGCAAACTGGGACGCCACGGCAAAGCCCGAGATTTCGCGACCGTGCGCCTCAAGCCAGTCACGCAAACTCTTTTCATCAAGCAGCGCCTTTTGTTCACCGGCGTGATTATGCCCTCCGGCCAATAGAACGGCAGGGTCGCCGGCCAGCGCATCGGTCAGACCATGTTTGTCCAGATCACTTTCGCGGAACCCGATCAGGATCAGGGCCACCCGTCCGCCCTGCCCTTCAACCAACGCATTCGTGGCCAGGGTCGTCGAAAGGGATGCCAGCCCGATTTCCGCAGGATTCACATCCGCCTGTTGCAGAACGGCCTTCACGGCATTGCCGATGCCTTCGGCCAAATCATGACGTGTCGTCAGGGACTTGGCCGAGGCAATGACCTCGCGTTCATCACGAACCAAGACGGCATCCGTGTAGGTTCCACCGGTATCCACCCCAAGGGACAAAGTCATCGCACGCTCCTGTTTTCCTTCCATTCTGCCCTAGACAACACGCAGCGACATGACATGTCTGAAAGCGTCACATTTCACGGCTTTTCATAATGCTGACGTCCTAGAAAGGTTAACTCAGACGGGCCAGCGCCCATTCCGCCGCATCACGCACCGTGTCATCGTCGTCATGACAGAGTTCAATGACCACGGGCAGGAAAGCAGCTTCCCCCGAGTTCCCGATCGCATAAAGCACATTCCGCACAAATCGGTTGCGCCCGATCCGTTTGATCGGGCTGCCGGAAAACATGGTGCGAAACTCAGAGTCTTGCAAACGTGCCAGCTTCTCAAGATCTGGGGCGACCAGGTCATCCCGGGCATGATACCGGATCTCACGTGCATCAACGGCAAATTTGTTCCAGGGGCATGCTGCCAGACAATCGTCGCACCCATAGATCCGATTGCCCATCAATGGCCGCAGCGCTTCGTCGACGGGGCCGTGATGTTCAATAGTCAGGTAGGAAATACAACGACGCGCATCAATCCTGTAAGGCGCCGGAAACGCATCTGTGGGACAGGCGTCCAGACAGGCCCGGCAACGGCCACAATGGTCGATTTCCGCTGAATCAGGGTCTAATTCCAGAGTCGTGAAGACAGAGCCGATAAAGAACCACGACCCCAGATCACGACTCACAAGATTGGTGTGTTTCCCCTGCCAGCCCAGCCCCGCCGCCTGTCCCAGCGGCTTTTCCGGCACAGGTGCTGTATCGACAAACACCTTCACTTCCGTGTCCTGACCCGTTTCTGCAATCAGCCACCGCGCCAGTCGCTTTAGCCGCTTCTTCACAAGATCATGGTAATCCTTGTTTTGCGCATAGACCGAGATCGCGCCTTTTCCAGGAATAGCATGAACTTCAGTTGGATCGTGCTTTGGGGTATAACTCTGCCCCAGCATGATGACAGAGCGGGCTTCGGGCCAGAGCGCCGCCGGATTGCCCCGCCAATGGGTGCGTTCAGCCAGCCAACCCATTTGCCCGTGATACCCCTGCTCTAAAAAACCTGCCAGATCGTCAGCCACATGCCTGACAGAGTCGGGGCAGCAAACCCGGCACAGGTCAAATCCCACTTCCTGCGCTTCTGCGATAAGCCTTTGCTTCAAACCGTCCAGCATGCCCCCAACTCACTTTCTCTTGGTGAAAATAACCCGGGGGTGAATTGGCCCTTGGGCCAAGAGGGGGCAGCCCTCCTCCCACCCCGATCAGAAATCGAGATCGGCATAGTGTGCGGGTTGCGGGAACCCAGGAATCTGATCGGCAAGAATGGACCGGAAGGCGGGGCGCGACTTGATCTTGGCGTACCAGTCCTTCACCACATCCGAGCGGTTCCAGTCCACGTCACAGATATAGTCTAGAGAGCTGAGATGGGCAGCCGCGGCAAAGTCCGCCAAGGTCATGTGATCCCCTGCCAGCCAGCGACGGTGATCCAGTAGCCACGTCATGTAATCAAGGTGGTACTTGATGGCGCGCGCGCCGGCCTTGACGTTTCCGCTGTCAGGATAGCCCTGCCCCATCACCTTCTTGTTCACCCGCTCATACAGAAGTTTCGAAGTCACTTCGTGGTGGAACTTGTCATCGAACCACGCCACCAGACGCCGCACCTCGTAGCGTTGGTCGATATCCTTGGGCATCAGGGCGGGATCGGGGTACTTTTCCTCAAGGTATTCACAGATGGCACCACTGTCGGCCATCATTTTACCGTCCATTTTCAGAACCGGCACCTTGGCCGCCGGATTGCGGCGCAGGAAATCGGGATCCTGTTCCCAGTACCGCTCTTCGACCAGTTCGACCTCAAGGCGTTTTTCGCCGAGGACAAGCCGCACTTTGCGGCAGAACGGGGACAACGGGACGTGGAACAAACGATTCATGAGCGATCTTGGTGTTTTGGAAGTTTCCCATTCAATGACCTGTCAGGCCGAGTTTTTCAATCCTCGAAACAGGTGGAACGCGCGTCTTTGCCGATCGTGGCCGCCCCGTCCATGATTGAAGCCGCCCGGTTGCGCACCACGGAATTGGGCCGGGACGCAGAGCGGGTCTTGGGGGCCGGCAGAACGGCAGCGAGGCGTGCGGCCTGCAGCCGCGTCAGGTCAGCCGGTTCAACGCCAAAATAATGGTGCGCTGCCGCATCCACGCCAAACACTCCCTCATCAAATTCGGCGACATTGATATAGATCTCGAGGATGCGCCGTTTGGTCCATGCAATCTCGACCAAAGGCGTCAGCAGCGCCTCAAGGGCTTTGCGAAACCAACTTCGCCCCTGCCACAGGTACACATTCTTGACGGTTTGCTGTGTCAGGGTCGATGCTCCGCGACGCCCCCCTTCCTCAAGCGCGGCGCGGATTGCCGCGACATCAAAACCCCAGTGCAGGCAGAAATTCGCATCTTCGGCTGCCACAACCGAGCGCAGGAAGACCGGCGCAACCTCTTCGATATCCACCCATTGCTGGTCAAGCGTGCCAAGACGGGCTTTTTCGGATCGCATCGTCCAAGTGGTCGGAGGATCAATCACGATATAGATCAGCACGGCAAAAATCGTGATCGACACGCTCCAAATCAAGCCGCGCCAGAACCACCATCTGGCGCGCTTGATCTGGCGGGTCAGCCAGTTTTCCCCATCATCAGGTTTGGGCTTTGCCTGTTTCTTTGCCGGTGCGGGCTTTTTCTTGGTGCTTTTTGCCATCCGGTACCACGCAACCTGTTCCTCGTTCACAGTAAAAGGATTTTATACGGGGTGCAGTGTCCTCTCAACCTTGCTGCCGCAGTTTTGCCAACGCAACAAGGAACGCCCCAGGAAAAAGCCCTGCAAACAAATGCTTGCAGGGCTTTGAATTTAGGCAACGCAAAGGCTTACTCTGCTGGCATCGCTTGCGCTTCTTCTGCAAGCGGCACCGGCAGATGCGCCAGCATTTCCTTCGGGCAAACCTGCAAGAAGTTGTCTTTTTCCAGATCCCAATGCTGCAGAATATCGGCGGCCTTGCGGCTGCCGGTTTCTGCATGGTGGCGCTCGATCAGGCCTTTCAGTTGGTCTTCCCAATGCTGCATTGTGACCGGACAGGTGACAAGGGTTTCCATGTTCATCAGGTTTTCGGCCTTCTGTTCCGGGTCATAGAGGTAAGCCATGCCACCGGTCATACCGGCGCCAAAGTTGGCTCCAATTGACCCGAGGATCACAGCCACACCGCCAGTCATGTATTCACACCCACAAGCACCGCAGCCTTCGATGACGACCTTCGCCCCCGAGTTCCGGACCGCGAAACGTTCACCTGCACGACCTGCCGCAAACAGATGCCCATCGGTGGCCCCGTACAGCACGGTGTTGCCGATGATGGTGTTTTCCGATGCGTTAAGCGGGCTGTTCATAGGCGGACGCACGACAATCATGCCACCGGAGAGACCTTTGCCGACATAGTCGTTCGCATCGCCAGACACCTCGATTTTGAGACCCGGCGCGGCAAACGCCCCCAGCGATTGGCCTGCCGAGCCGGCAAGCTGAACGGTCAGGTGATCCTCTTGCAGAGCATTGCGCATTCCGAAGTTGCGCACGATATGCGACGAGGTGCGTGTGCCCACGGTGCGGTGCGTATTCTGCACCGCATAGGACAGCTGCATCTTTTCACCATCCTCAAGGAAGCGATGTGCATCGCGCACGATTTCCGCATCCAGAGTGTCGGGCACGGCGTTCCGCTCTTTCGCACGATCATAGACGATGTCTTTCGCCCCATCGACCGTGATCAGCAGCGGGTTCAGGTCCAAATCGTCCAGATGCGCAGAACCACGCGACACCTGCGCCAGCAGGTCCGCCCGACCGATCACATCGTCCAGCGAACGGGCACCAATCGAGGCCAGAATCTCACGCACTTCCTGTGCATAGAAGGTGATCAGGTTCACGACCTTGTCCGCGTTGCCGGTATACTTGGCCCGCAGCTCCGGGTCCTGCGTGCAGACACCCACGGGGCAGGTGTTCGACTGGCACTGACGCACCATGATACAGCCCATCGCAATCAGCGCAGCCGTGCCGATGCCGTACTCCTCGGCACCCATCATAGCGGCCATGACGATGTCACGACCCGTGCGCAAGCCACCATCGGTGCGCAGGGTGACGCGATCGCGCAGGTTGTTCATCGCCAGAACCTGATGCGCCTCGGTCAGGCCCATCTCCCACGGCAGGCCGGCATACTTGATCGAGGTTGCGGGCGACGCGCCTGTGCCCCCATTGTGACCCGAGATCAGGATGATGTCGGCCTTGGCCTTGGCCACACCGGCGGCAATCGTGCCCACGCCCGAGGACGCGACCAGCTTCACCGTCACCTTGCAGCGCGGGTTGATCTGTTTCAGGTCATAGATCAGCTGCGCCAGATCTTCGATCGAATAGATGTCGTGGTGCGGCGGCGGCGAGATCAGCGTCACGCCCTTAGTCGAGTGACGCAGGCGTGCGATCAGGTCGGTCACTTTCATGCCCGGCAGCTGACCACCCTCACCGGGTTTCGCACCCTGGGCGACCTTGATCTCCAGCTCTTCACACTGGTTCAGGTATTCGGCGGTCACGCCGAAACGACCCGAAGCGACCTGCTTGATCTTGGCCGAGGGGTTGTCGCCATTCGGCTCGGGCACAAAGTGTGCCGGATCTTCTCCGCCTTCACCCGAGTCCGACTTGGCGCCGATACGGTTCATAGCGACGTTCAGCGTCTTGTGCGCTTCCGGAGACAGTGCACCCAGCGACATGCCCGGTGTCACGAAGCGCTTGCGGATTGCAGTGATCGATTCGACCTCTTCAATCGCGATGGGTTCGCCCAGCGGCTTGATCGCCAGAAGGTCGCGCAGATGGATCGGTGGGTTGGTTTGCATAGCCTTGGAATACTGCTTCCAGAGCTCGTAAGAAGCACGGTTACAGGCCGCCTGCATCATGTGCATGTTCTGGGCACCCCAAGCGTGAGTTTCGCCCGATTTCCGTGCCTTGTAGAATCCGCCAATCGGCAGAACATTCGTGGTTTCACCAAAGCCTTTGGCGTGGATTTCTTCAACCTTCTTCTGGATGCCGCTCACCCCGATGCCCGAGATACGGCTGGTCATACCGGGGAAGTATTCGGCACACATGGCGCGTGACAAGCCCACAGCTTCGAAGTTCAGGCCACCACGATAGGACGAGATCACCGAAATACCCATCTTGGCCATGATCTTGAGCAGCCCCTGGTCGATGGCATCGCGATAGCGTGCAATTGCAGTGGTCAGATCCGTTTCAAGCAATCCGCGCTCGATACGATCAGCCAGCGAATCTTCGGCGAGATAGGCGTTGACCACGGTCGCGCCTGCACCGATCAGAACGGCAAAGTAATGCGGATCAATACATTCGGCCGAACGCACGTTCAGCGAACAGAAGGTCCGCAGTCCCTTGCGGGTCAGGTGCGAATGTACGGCGCTGGTCGCGAGGATCATCGGCATGGCTACACGTTCCGGTCCCTGGCCTTCATCGCTCAGGATGATATGGCCTGCGCCCGACCGCACAGCATCTTCGGCTTCGGACCGGATACGCTCAAGCCCGGCCTGCAATGCACCTGCACCTTCATTCACACCAAAGGTACAGTCTATCCGCACAACGGTATCATCAAACGCACTCAGCAACTTGTCGAACTGCGCGTTGCCTACGAACGGACTTTCGAGCATGACGATCTCGGTTTGCGACCCATCTTCGTCCAGCACGTTCTTGAGGTTCCCGAAACGCGTCTTGAGCGACATCACGCGATATTCACGCAACGAGTCGATCGGCGGGTTCGTCACCTGGCTAAAGTTCTGGCGGAAGAAGTGGCTGAGCGGGCGATATTTGTTCGACAGAACCGCCGACGGGGTGTCATCGCCCATTGAGGCAATCGCCTCTTTACCATCCTCGGCCATGGGGGCGAGGATCTGCTCAAGTTCTTCCATCGTGTATCCGGCGGCAATCTGGCGCTTGCGCAGTTCTTCGCCAGAGTAGAGCGCGGTCTCGGTCACGCCGCCAAGGTCTTCTTCCAGATCCTTGATCTTGCCAACCCAGTCACCATAGGGGCGGGCATTGGCAAGCGAGTCTTTCAGCTCTTTGTCGTGGAACAATTTGCCTTCGGCCATGTCGACGGCAATCATTTGCCCCGGGCCAAGTGCCCCTTTTTCGACAACAGAGGCTTCGTCAGTGGGCACCATGCCCGCCTCGGACCCGGCAATCAAAAGACCGTCTCCTGTCACGACATAGCGCATCGGACGCAGGCCGTTGCGGTCGAGACCCGCGCAGACCCAACGACCATCGGTCATCGCAAGCGCCGCGGGACCGTCCCAAGGTTCCATCACCGAGTTACAGTAGGAATACATGTTGCGCCAACTTTCAGGCAGCTCGACCGCGCTTTGCGACCAGGATTCCGGCACAAGCATGGTCTTGGCCATCGGCGCCGAACGACCCGCGCGCACAAAGACCTCGAACACGCCGTCCAACGCAGCCGAATCCGATGCACCTGCGGGGATGATGGGTTTGATGTCATCTGCGAGTTCACCGAAATAGGTCGAAGCCATGCGAATCTCATGGCTCTTCATCCAGTTGCGGTTACCTTTCAGCGTGTTGATCTCGCCGTTATGGGCCAGCATGCGGAACGGCTGGGCCAGCCACCACTGCGGGAAGGTGTTTGTCGAATACCGCTGGTGATATAAGGCAAAAGCTGACTCAAAGCGTTCATCCTGAAGATCCGGATAGAAAACGGCAACCTGCTCGGCCAGCATCATGCCTTTGTAAATGATCGACCGGCAAGACAACGACGCAATGTAAAGTTGCGTGATATTGGCCGCGAGCGCCGCTTTTTCGATGCGACGTCGGATTACGTATAACTCGCGCTCAAACGTTTCTTCGTCCACACCTTTCGAGTTCGAAATCAGGATCTGTTCGATCTCGGGACGGGTGGCATTAGCCTTTTCACCAAGGCAAGTGATGTCCACAGGAACGTGACGCCAACCGTAGATACGGTATCCCATACGCAGAACTTCGGTCTCGACAATGGTCCGGCATGCCTCTTGCGCGCCATGGTCGGTTCTGGGCAGGAACACCTGACCCACCGCCATAAGTTCGTTCATGCGAGGTTCATGGCCGGTCCGACGGATCTGATCATAGAAGAACTGAACGGGGATCTGCACGTGAATACCAGCGCCATCGCCGGTTTTGCCGTCCGCGTCGACCGCACCACGGTGCCAGATTGCCTTGAGCGCGGTAATACCGGCTTCGACCACCTTGCGGCTGGGTTTGCCGTCAATCGACACAACAAGGCCCACACCGCAGGAAGAATGCTCTTCCTCTTCGCTGTAAAGCCCGTTTTCAGCCATCCACTTGCGCTTGGCTTCTTCTTCCCGAACCCAGTTTTCGTCGTATTTGGTCATGGTATCTAACCTCTTTCATTCTTGCGGACAGGGGTCTGTCCTGCGGTGCCGGGTCCGGGGTGCCGGTTGCGCCAGTCGCACCGCTATGTTGTCTGAATTACTCTGCTGCTACGGCTGCGGTGTTATTGAAACGATCCACAATTGCATCCGCACAGTCGCGTCCATCCTTGATGGCCCAGACCACAAGAGATGCACCGCGCACGATGTCACCGATTGCGTAGACGCCGTCCATCGCGGTTGCGCCGGTCGTAAACTCGGCCTTGACCGTGCCCCAGCGGGTCACTTCCAGTTCGGGTTCGCCCCACAGCGTCGGCAGGTCCTCGGGTTCAAAGCCCAGCGCCTTGATCACAAGGTCTGCGTCTTCCAAATAGTCAGCCCCTTCAATCACTTCGGGGGACTGGCGACCGGATGCGTCGGGTTGCCCCAGACGCATGCGCTGGACCTGAACGCCAGATACCGGGTTCCCTTCAAAACCTTTGGGGGCCGCAAGCCATTCGAACACCACGCCTTCTTCCTCGGCATTTTGGGTTTCGCGTTGCGAACCCGGCATGTTGGCGCGGTCACGGCGATACAAACACTTTACGCTTTCGGCGCCTTGACGCACCGCGGTGCGAACACAGTCCATCGCCGTGTCACCACCACCAATGACCACAACCTTTTTGCCCGCCGCGTTCAACTCACCGCTTTCAAATTCGGCGACGGTGTCGCCAAAGCTGAGACGGTTTGAACAGGTCAGGTAATCAATCGCGCGCACGATTCCGGCGGCGTCTGATCCCGGACCAGACAGATCACGCGTCTTATAAACACCCGTGGCGATGATCACCGCATCATGGGCTGCACGAATATCGGCAAACGAAATGTCTTCGCCAACCGTGCAGTTCATCTTGAAGGTCACGCCACCCTGCTCGAGTTGGTCGATGCGGCGCATGACCACGTCTTTTTCCAGTTTGAAACCGGGGATGCCGTAAGTCAGCAGTCCGCCTGCGCGGTCATAGCGGTCATAAACGGTTACCTGCACACCCGCGCGGCGCAGACGGTCCGCCGCCGCGAGGCCACCTGGGCCTGCGCCGATGATACCAACGCTTTCAGAGCGTTCGGAATTCGGTTGTACGGGCTGCACCCAACCTTTTTCCCACGCGGTGTCGGTGATGTATTTTTCCACCGATCCGATCGTCACGGTGCCATGGCCCGATTGTTCAATCACGCAGTTGCCTTCGCAAAGGCGATCCTGCGGACAAATACGGCCACATATTTCGGGGAATGTGTTAGTGGCCTGCGACACATTATAGGCTTCTTCAAGGCGGCCCGTTGCGGTCAGGCGCAACCAATCCGGGATGTTGTTATGCAGCGGGCAATGCGACTGGCAATAGGGCACACCACACTGCGAACAGCGGCTTGCCTGCTCTTCCGCCTTGGCGGTCGCGTACTCGGCATAGATCTCATCGAAATCCTTATTCCGCACATCGGCGTCACGCTTTGTCGGCATGTCACGTTCAACGGTTACAAATTTCAGCATCGGTTGCTTGGCCACGGAAGCTGCCTCCTGAATTAATGGGTCGCTGCGTGTTTAAGCAAAATTCAAACTGGATAAAAGTAAATTATGCTGACCTATTGTGAGAAATTTGGCCACGGCACATCACTTATTGTCGTAAAATCACAGAAAAATTAGTCCGACTCGGCCCTAAATGAACTCTTTCCATAAAATCGCACTGCTTTATACGCTGATTCAGACCAATCCGAGGGCCGCAGCCGCATGAGCATGTTCCACATTTTGTTGGTAGCCATCATTCAGGGAATCACCGAATTCCTACCAGTGAGCTCGTCGGGGCACTTAATTCTCCTGCCCAGTCTAACAGGAATGTCCGATCAGGGCCTCGCAATAGATGTGGCGGTGCATGTGGGCACGTTGGGGGCGGTGATCCTATATTTCTGGTCGGATGTGCGCCTTGCCATGGGCGGGGTACCGGATCTGGTGCGCGGACGTACAGACTCAGAGGGTAGCCGCCTTGCCTATCTCCTTGTGGTTGCAACGATTCCCGTGGTCATTGCCGGCCTCGTTCTCAGCCTTTCAGGGCTGACAGATGCACTGCGCAGCATCAAGGTCATTGGTTGGGCCATGCTGATTTTCGGACTTGTGCTCTGGTGGGAAGACCAGCGGGGCAAATCCGACAAGCGGATGTCTGACTGGAACCGGCGTGACGCGACCATCATGGGGCTGTGGCAGGCGCTTGCCCTGATTCCCGGCACATCCCGGTCGGGCATTACGATCACGGGCGCCCGGCAAATGGGCTACGAAAGATCCGAGGCTGCGCGCCTTGCCATGCTGATGTCAATCCCCACAATTGCCGCCAGCGGTGTGCTGCTTTGTACGAAAATCTACGCGACGGCCGACGCGCAACTGGCAAGGGACGGCGCCATCGCGGCCGGGCTGTCGTTCGTCGCGGCCTATCTCGCCCTTGGCTTGATGATGCGCCTGCTGCGTTCCGTCAGCTTCACGCCTTATGTGGTCTATCGTATCGCACTGGGGTTGGTACTTTTGTGGATCGCATACAATACGGGCGGACCCGTAGATCCGCCCCCTGTACGCCTTAGCTAGCGCATACGCGCCTCAGACACGCATGTTCTTGGCTGAATCCTTGATGTCGTCATACTGCCCAGACGGGCGGAACCGCCACAGATAGTCAGACAATACGGCGCGAGTGTGGGTCGGGGTAATCCCAAGATCAGCAAGGGTTTTCGCCCCTTCGGACACCACATTGTCCTTGCGCAGCAGTTTGACCTGATCGCGAGTCAGCACCTTATTCTCGAACATGCCACCGACCAGCTTGGAGCCCAGATCGAACGCACCGCCCATCAGGCTTGCCATGAAGAACGGCATGTTTACCACGGCGCGGCGACGGCGCACCACTTCCAGCATTTCGTGCATCCAGTCCCGCATGGTGCGGACATCCGGCCCGCCTAACTCGTAAAGCCCCGATGCCTCGCCCTTGATGCCCTTGACCGCAGCGGCCGCCACGTCCTCGACAAACACAGGTTGGAACTTGGTATCACCGCCGGCAATCACCAGGGCCGGACCAAATCGCGACATGGAAGCGAAGCGGTTGAAGAACTCGTCATCACTGCCAAAAATAACAGAAGGACGCAGCACCATTGCGTCGGGCATGTGTTTCAGAACAGCTGCTTCACCCGCGGCTTTGGTGCGGGCATAGGTGCTGTCGGACGAAGCGTCAGCGCCAATGGCCGACAATTGCACCATAGTCGCAACGCCCTGTTCGGCCGCGAGTCGCGCGATGCGCTCGGCGCCCTGCTCTTGCACCGCTTCAAACGTGTTCTTGCGGTGCTCGGCCAGCACCCCGACGCAATTAACCACCGAGTCGGCCCCCTGCATCACCGCCTTGACCGACTCATCATCACGAATGTTGCAGAAGACGGGTTCGACCTGGCCCACCTCGCCATAGGTACGCACAAACATAGCCTCATTGGGGCGACGCACCGCAACACGCACGCGCCAGCCTTCTTTGGCCATCAATCGCGCAATGTGACGACCCACAAAGCCAGAACCGCCATAAATTGTAACGAGTTTCGACATAGGTATCCTCCGCTGTCTGTGCCCGTGGGCTCCACGGCACGTCATTAAAGGCTTATCCCTTGTTTTGCCTTGATCCTCAACAAGTATAGCACTGCTATTTGACGCAGGTAGGCAGGATTTCAAATCGCACGAAATGAAAGACGTCAGAAAAATCAAAAATCTTGCGAAACGCCGTTGACTCCCCCCTGATACCAGCTTAAACGCCTGCCTCACCAACCCGTGCCCAGATGGCGGAATTGGTAGACGCGCTAGCTTCAGGTGCTAGTGTCCGTATGGACGTGGAGGTTCGAGTCCTCTTCTGGGCACCAAAAAAACTTCCCACAGACCTGTACAGAAATCCGCCTGTTCGAGGCTGTATTTTGCCTCGTCTGATCCATTTGGTTTACCCGTTTGGAATTAGTGTACGAGTCGGCGACAAACCCGTTCCAACTCAAAGCCGCCTTACATAGGTTCGGCACTGTTGGTTTGATCCATCCGCATACAGCATCACTTTCGCAGACCCGCGGAAGAAGCTGGCACCGTCAGAACGGTTTGTCGCGCTGGCTCAAAGGAAAAGTACTTACACCTGACCTCTAAAACCGGTAGGTCGCCCCAAAAATCGGACCGGACAGGCCAACCTGCACATCCCGCCCATTGATTGGCTTGTCAACTTCCAGATGACGATACCCGAAGCGCAACAACCAGCTGTCGTTCAACGCGTAGTCAAAGGTCGCCAGCACCTGCCAACTCAGGTCAGATCCCAAACCAAACCCCCCGACATCGCCCAGTGCGGTCAGAGACCACTGGTCTGACAGCGCCCAGCGCCCGCGCAGGCCGATCACGGGATCTACCCACTTGTCCGATCCGCCGAAGGTTGGGTTTCCGCCGCCGTTGAACTGCCCTCCTACATCCATGTCATAGCCGCGCAGCCCCCCCATCAGATCCACTTGGGAGGTGGCCGTTTCGCTGACGCGGTAGGTCGCCGCCAAACTCACAAGGGTTAGTTTAAGGTCCAGATCTGCGCTGACGAAACCGAACGGGCCGGTCTTGTTCGTCGAGATGTCGGAATAGAAGATGTCGGCAAGATAGCCCCATTGGCCGTTATGGCCTTCAAATGTGCCCATGAAGGCCATGTCCAGATTTGAAATCAAATCTTGCGCGGAGATATCCATATCAAGATCGCCGAAGGCCGTTCCGATTGTAGAATCAAGGCCCGGAAACCAGCCATAAAGCGAAGCAGAATAGTTCCACTCGGCCGCTTGCGCCGTCAGCGGCATGGATAGGGCAACTATCGTGGGAATGATGGCTTTTTTCATAGGGCTCTCCTCGTGTTCTTGGCGAAAGTGTAGTCCGCGCGACCGGTCATGGCAATTTGACCTTTCGTAGCACCGCACCGTGCCGGCCCACTACTGGCCTAGATCGCGCAAAAAGCAAGCACGAAAGACGCCGCGACCAGCGCCAACCCCTTCCTATCGTGAAAAACGAACACAACCGGATCATAGTCTTCGAGACCCTTAGCGCTCATCCGGAGGTTCCGTAGCAGCCAACAAGCAAAAGGCAGAACAGCCAGCCCCAATACAAAGGGGCGTGTATAAAGGTCCATGGCTTCTATCGAAAAAGCAAAGGTCCAGAACGAGACTACGGACAGCAAGATCGCACCATGCGCCACCCATCCCAGATGTCTGAGGTCGGTGACGCCATATCCCCGACCGGGCAAATGATCCCTCGTTGCTAAGCGTGTCAGTGCTGTCACACGTTTGACGCAGGCCAGCACCAAAAAACTGAAGAACACAAAAAGCGACAAGGACAGAGGCAGCGTGACCTGGGCGACCACCGCCCCGGTGGCCACACGCAGGGTGAACAGCGTGGCAAGGGCCAGCACATCCAGCCAGCGCCGTTTCTTGAGCCACAGCGAATACCCGAGGCTGCTTGCCATATAGGTCAAAGTGAATAGGGCGCCTGCGGGACTGACGGGCCAGACCAGCGCCAACGCCAAAGCAATCAGCCCCACGCTGGACAGCATCGCGTGGGGAACTTGCAAGGCCCCCGAGGCAATCGGGCGTTTACGTTTTTCAGGATGAAGGCGGTCGGCTGGCAGGTCCAGCAGGTCATTGAGGATATAGATCGCCGAGGCCCCTAAGCTGAACGCCACTGCAGCGATTGCGACATGCACATATTGCAGCGGATCGCTCGCCTGCATCGCCAAGAGCGGAAAGAACAGCAAGACATTCTTGATCCATTGATGGGGCCGCAGTTCTTTCCACAACACCTTGAGGCTAAACCGGTCTGCCGCTTCAAGATCTGTTGGGATGCCGAGGCTTGCCAACCTTTGTTTGACTCTCGGATCATGGGTGACTGCGATAGCCTTGGCCGCGCCTTGCCAGCTTGGGAGATCATCTGCGGAATGCCCCGCATAGTCATACCCCGCCTGTCCGAACCGCTGAACCAGCAGATCGGCCTTGGCTTGTTTAATGAGGTTTCGCATCCCGTCCGACCCGAAATGCGGCCCGACAAACCCGAACCGCGCGCCAACGGCATCGACCAACGCCTGATCATTCCCGGACACCAAATGCACCGCGCGCCCCTGCACACGGACCTTCAAGGCTCGGGCAAGGATGTTTTCGTTCACGGGGGACAGTTCAACATCGGGCATGGCGATATCCAGCAATCGACGTTTCAGCACCGCAGGGCACAGGCAACAGGAAAGCAAGGCGCGCAGCGTGGCCCAGAAATTCGTGGCCAACGCCAGCCAGACCGACTCGAAAAACAGGTCCGTCCGCAGCAGCGTTCTATCGATCTCAAGCACAAGCGGTCGCTCCGATCCTTCACATATGTCTGAGTCGTTTGCCATTCTGCCGTCGCGCCCCTGTGCCCCGCCATGTTTCGCGACGACCACAAGAGGGCTTTCCCTCTCCCCAAGTGGTTTGACCCTAATCAGGGCAAGGCGCGGGTGGCTTGATTTAGATCATATTCCAAACATGAAAGATCAGGCCAGCATGGCACAGGCGTTTGCTCGAGAGATCAAACTCGGCGGGCGTCTGACGAGGGGAGTGAATCGCATGGCAAAGAAGACTTTTCTGGTGACCGGAGGGGCCGGATTCATGGGGATCAACCTGATCCGCTATCTTCTGGAGCGTGGCCACGAGGTGCGCAGCTATGACCTGCAGCCATTCTCTTACCCCGAGCGTGACAGGATTGATGAGTTGCAGGGGGATATCCGCGACGTTTCCCTGCATGATCGGGCGTTTGACGGGATTGACTTTGTCGTGCATTGCGCCGCGGCGCTGCCTCTTGCCGATGTGTCTGAAATCCAGTCCACGAATGTCGACGGCACGCGGTTGTTGCTGGAAACCACCGAGAAAAAGGGGATCGAGCGGTTCATCCATACCTCAAGCACGGCGGTTTATGGCATTCCTGACCACCACCCGCTGGTCGAGGCGGATCGGATGCAGGGCGTTGGCGCCTATGGGGCGTCCAAGGTCGCCGCCGAACATGTGTGCAACGCATTTCGCGAAAAGGGCCTGTGCCTGCCGGTTCTGCGCCCAAAGTCCTTTGTGGGGCCTGAGCGCCTTGGTGCGTTTGAATTGCTTTATGACTTTGCCTACACGGGGCACAATTTTCCGGTGCTGGGGTCGGGTGACAACATTTATCAGCTAATGGATGTGGAGGACCTGAGTCAGGCCGTGCTGCTATGCGCCACCGCCGACGAGCAGATCGCGAACGATACGTTCAATGTCGGTGCGGCTGAATACGGCTCTTTGCGCCAGGCCTTTCAGGCGGTGCTGGATCGCGCCGGGCACGGCAAGCATATCATCGGGTTGCCCGAGGCCCCCGCCATCTGGACCTTGCGGGTGCTTGAGGCCGTGAACCTGTCGCCGCTTTACAAGTGGATCTACGAGACCGCAGGCAAGGACAGCTTTGTCAGTCTGGACAAGATCAGCAAACGTCTGGGCTATGCCCCGATCCACTCGAACGAACATGCGCTTGTGCGAAACTATGATTGGTACGTGGCCAACCGAGATATGATCTCGCAAGCCACGGGCGTGTCCCACCGCGTGCCGTGGAAGAAGGGCGCGCTGCAATTACTGAAAATGGTGATCTGACACCGGAAAGGAACGACATGGGCCTTTTATGGAATTGCGCAATGGGTTTGGGCATCGCGGGATTGGTTACGTGTTGCATGGCGTTTCCCTTGCAAGCGCAGGATGCCGAAACCTTTGCGACGCAATGGGACGCATACGAAGCGGTTCGCGCAAAATCAGTGATCGAGCTTCAGCCCTTCCGACGTACCCAGCAAGCAGTGGATCCGGCCACGGGCCAGACCATCACCCTGATAAATCTCAACCCTGCGACAAATGCGTGGTTCCTATTGCAGATCACCCCGGACGGGGGCGGCGATCCTGTCAGTTACCATCTGGAAAACCCTTTTCCCAAAACGCAGCAAATTACACTCGACCCCGCAACTCCACCTGCGGTCTTGATGACGCGCAAAGAGGCCACGCACACATGCGGGCCTTGGGCCGAAGACCAGAAAACCCTGAAAGAAGCCCGCGCCAAGGGGCTGGCCTATGTGGGCGTTTGTGAGGACGCGCTTTTGCTGCGCAATCCCGTGATCGGCGCGCGCACCAATATTGAAGCCACGGCCGAATTTCTGCGCGACAATATCTGGGGCGGAGAAAGCATCGTGCGGTTTGTGCGTGACAACTTCTACAGGGACTCGGAGGTCGAGATCAGCAAGACTCTCGGCACCGGAGGTACGGATACGGTTGCGTCTGGCCCGCCCGCAATGCACGGCAGCAAGGCGCCAGAGGACATGCCGGTGGTGTCGACCCTCCTGGATATTGCGTTGGAGGATGCCAAACCGGGCCGCATGACGATCGGGCAATGGTATCCGGTTGAGGACTTGCACGGGGTCTATGCCAGCGCTTTTCAGCCGCGCTGGATTTCGCAAGAGGTGCTGAACGGCCCGGGCAAAACCAACTGGATCGACAATGTCGAGAGCAAGGCGACCGGCTATATGGTGGCGTTCGATCTTGACCAGTTAGAGATGGGCTTTGCCATGGGCACCGACCATCCGGCGCTGGGCTGGTCGCCGCGCCCACCAGCCTCGATCCGCCCCAAGGGGATGCCGGGGCCGGACGGGATCAAATCCCCGCGTCCGCTTGTCCTGTTGGGGATGGTGAACAAAGAGATCGCCAACCGGTCGATTGCCACCTTCACCGCTGGTTTCAAGCGCAGCCACGGGGCCTTCAAATACGGAGATATGGCGGGTTTCAACTTGGGCCACCATTACGGGTTTATCGAGAAGGGTGTCATTCTCAGCAAACTGCAGCCCAACCTGTCGACACTGTTTGGCTTGACGGACGGGACCATCCAAATGAAAACATGGACAGAGGCGGATAACGCCCTGTTGCCGCGTATCGAATTTGCCCGTCAAAATGGCGTGCCGCTTCTGGAAACCGATCCCGAGACCGGTCTCGGGGTGCCCGGCGACCGCGTCACGCAGTGGGGCCCTGGAAACTGGTCGGGGTCGGCCAAAGCCGAATTGCGCACGCTGAGGGCGGGGGGATGCATCGTCAAAGATGAAGGACGGCAGTTCCTGCTTTACGGCTATTTCTCGACCGCGACACCCTCGGCCATGGCACGCACATTTCAGGCCTATGGCTGTTCATATGCGATGCTTCTGGACATGAACGCGCTCGAACACACTTATCTTGCGCTTTACGTGCCAAGGGACGGGCAAGTGCATGTGCAGCACATGGTGCCCGGCATGGCTTTGATCGACAAAAAGGTGCGCGGAGGCGGGGTGATCCCCCGTTTCATCGGCTTTGCGGATAATCGCGACCTGTTTTACGTGATGCGAAAGGAGGGCACGCCATGAAGGCCGGTTTGATTGCGTTTCTTGCGGCGGGCCTTCTGTTGGTGCCGTCGCTAACCTTGGCAGAAAGCGCGCTGCAAAAGCAGAACGCGGTCCTTTTCCAGCAATTGCAAAGCGTCCATCGCCTGAACGGGGCAGAACTAGGCCGCTTGCGCCAAATCTTTGCCAGATCGGGCTTTATCGGTCAGGGCAATCCGGCCATCACACGCCATCCGATGACGCCGGAACAATGCGCGGCGCGCATCCCCGGCGGCCCGCAATCCTATGACTCGGCGCGTAATACCCGGATTTGTGGCGACCGCTACATGGCGCCACTGTTCGATCCGACCCGAGAAAAACCATCTGACGCCAAGGCCTGTATCGACATGTTCGAATTCCCGAACATTCCCTGTACTTATCCTGTAGTCTGGGTCAAAGCCCGCGAGGCGGCCGAAATCTGTGCGGCGGTGGGCAAGCGGTTGTGCGATGCCCACGAATGGGAAGGTGCCTGTGCTGGAGCCTTGCAGGAACCCGACTATTTCTTTGGCCTCGGGTCCTTGGCGGCAATGCGCAACGCCCATAACGCGAAATATGGCGCCAGCAAAAGCTGGGCCTATGGGCCGCGCTTCCAGCGAGGGATTTGTGCGCAAAACAGCGAGAAAAGCGCTTCATGCGGGGGCGGAGGATTCAACAGTTGTGGCTCGAACACCTATCCGACCGGAGCATTTCCCAACTGCAAGAGCGCGTTGGGCGTCTTTGATCTGCACGGCAATGCGGCGGAACACATGAACCTGCCCATGACTCCCGACCAGATGGCCAGTCGTGGCAGCACAACGTTAGGGGTGACCGAGATGAAGGGCAGTTGGTTCATCTGGGATAAATATCAGGCCCATGCCGACTGGTGCCGCTGGCGTGCGCCCTATTGGCATGGCACGCGCGTCATGAGTCCGCGCAGCCACGAGAATTACCACCTTGGGTTCCGCTGCTGCAAAAGCGTAAATTAGTTTTTAGTAAAGGCTTTTCACCAACCCGTTGAGATCACGGATCGGGCCTTCGCTGCTCACGACCGAGGCAAGGTTCCGGTCCTGTATGATGTCTTTGAGACTGACCGGCTTGCCGTCGACAAAGGCAGTTTGGCTGACCAGCCTCACGCCATGGCTGTAATCCGCATAACGCGCGCCGTGCACGGTGCTGAGCGGTTGGATCGGCTTGCCATTCGTGCGGTGCCAGCCATAAATCGCCACCCGCCCCGGTTTCGCGCGAAGCCGGTTGGACAGCACGAGGTCTTTCTTCTGGCCCGCCGTCAGCTGCCCAATACCGGGCGCATGCGCCTCGCTCTGTTTATCGACAGTTGCATCGTGCTGCACCAGATACGCGGTGGATTCCATTTGCGACGTGGGTTTCATCGGGCTTGGGGCAAGGCGCACCTTGGCCTGTGAATAGATGGCATCGACCATCTTGGTGGTGGGCAGCAAAAAGCCAAGCTCTTCGGCTATGCGCACCGCGGCGGGCAGGCCCATTGGCACCCGCACGAAGTCACGGTCATGACCCACCGAGAGGTATTCGGGCGTGACGCAGATCGTGACCTTGACCTCTTCTCCAGTAGCTTTCCGGCCCTCAATGGTCACCGGTGCCAGATCGCGCAGGAATGACGGAATATTGCCCGACAGCACGTGGTCAGCGACCGCCGCATCGCGCTGTGCCCCGCCTGTGTTCATCAGGGATTGCATCAGTTCGCTGCCCGATGGGGCGGAAAAGGTCCGCTTGGGAATGGCGTCGGCCAAGGGTTTGTTGCAGGGTTTCGTGGCGGCTTGTGCCCCGAAAGGCAGGGCGATGGCCAAAACGGCTTTGGTCAGCGCGCCAGATGTCCGGCGGGCAAATACACTGCTCCACATATCTGCAACCCTCATGTTCCAAATTCTTTATATGATCAGAGGGGTGTCAGGTTTTTCGGGCTGAGACAAGAGACAGCTCTGCAACTGAGCGGGACATTGCCAATCCAGTGGGCGGCCAACGTCGTGAAACCCTAAGGCCCCGCACAGAGATCATCTGAGAGAGGGGCGGCGCTGTACACCGAACAGTACAGGAATGCGGCGTCTGTCTCCGTTCAAAAGCAGGAACACACCTTCGTCCCGCAGAAAGGCCCCGCAGCGCCTTTCCTGATTCTGGAAATCGACACAAAGCTCACCGTCTTTACGCAGCTCGAATACCCCGAACCGCGTGACGTCGGTTTGTGCGTCGGTGAACACGAAGGACCCATCTTCATGAAAGGTGGATCGGCCCAGCCCCGGAAAAGTCAGTGTCCGGTCCAAAATCAGCGTTTTGGTCTCTTCATAACTCAACGGCTCATAATCGTGTAAAAGGTGCCATTCCTGAGCGGTCGCAAACGTCGACACGATGGGGACAATGAAAGCGCCCAGAAGCATGGCCATAAAGGTTCGACAAACATGCCATCTATCAGTCTTGTACAACAGGCCCCTACGGCGTTTGCAGGAAGCGGAAGTTTGGAAGGTAGAAAGGGCCATACCGATTTGTTGAAGCATTAGATGTCCGTGATTTTGTTAGGCGACGAACAAAACGGCACTTGTCACATGCAGTATCGCCGAGGGTCCAAGAATGACTATTCAGGAACAGTCAGGAAACAAATTTCGAAAACCGCGCAACAACCTCGGGCAACAAGCTTTCCACACGTAATGTTGGATGATGTCGCGGCACACCGAAAAGCGCCACAAATTATTTGGGGCAAAGTGTCGCTTTTCTGTAAATCCCATCGCATTCGTTCAGGTTTTTCGGCTGTTATGCTCGTGAGGATGACTTTTGGGGTGGAAATTCCCCTTCATTTTTGCGACGTGGAAAGCAAAGTGTATCTGCCGTTTCTCCACCCTGGAGCATTTGGCAAGTTGCGAGGGCTGAAGTGGAAGTTCAACAAACAGATTTACCCGGTGTCCTTCTGATTACACCTGCCCGCTTCGGCGATCATCGTGGTTTTTTCAGCGAAAGCTGGAACAGAAAGAGCATGGCCGAGATCGGGTTAGAAATCGACTTTGTCCAGGACAACCACTCATTGTCGAAAGAGGTTGGAACCATTCGCGGTCTCCACTTTCAATCTCCGCCACATGCGCAGGACAAACTGGTTCGGTGTGGAAAAGGACGCCTGTTTGATGTCGCCGTCGACATTCGAAAAGGAAGCCCAACTTTCGGCCAGTGGGTCGGGTATGAGCTGAGCTTTGAAAATGGGCGGCAGCTGCTGGTTCCGGCTGGCTTCTTGCACGGGTTTGTTACGCGCGAACCCGACACGGAAATCGTTTACAAGTGCTCGGATTACTACGCGCCTGAATGTGATGGCGGTGTACGTTATGACGACCCGGACATTGGTATTGATTGGGGCATGGGCGATGCCGAAGTGGTTCTTTCCCAAAAGGACGAGACGGCACCGCTACTCAAGGACTTTGACAGCCCCTTTATATATGAAGGATAAATCATGAAATTGCTTGTTACCGGTGGTGCCGGTTTCATTGGGTCTGCGGTTGTGCGCCTGGCCATTTCCCGTGGTCATGAGGTTATCAACCTCGATGCTTTGACTTATGCGGCATGCCTCGAAAACGTTGCAACCGTTGCCGACAGCCCGAACTATGTTTTCGAAAAAGCCGATATTCGTGATCGCGCGGCGTTGGATCGTGTGTTCGCCACACACAAACCTGATGCCGTCATGCATTTGGCCGCAGAGAGCCATGTTGACCGCTCTATCGACGGTCCGGGCGACTTTATCGAGACCAATATCACCGGCACTTACAACATGCTGGAAGCCGCCCGCAGCTACTGGGTGCAGTCCGGAAAACCTGAAGGTTTTCGCTTTCACCACATCTCGACGGATGAAGTCTACGGCTCTCTACCCAATGACCCCGAGGTGATGTTCACCGAAGACACGCCCTATGATCCGCGCTCGCCATATTCTGCGTCGAAGGCCAGCTCGGACCATCTCGTTCGGGCATGGCATGAAACCTATGGGCTTCCTGTCGTTCTGACCAATTGTTCGAATAATTATGGCCCATATCACTTCCCGGAAAAACTCATCCCGGTTGTCATCCTGAATGCGCTGGCAGGGAAAGAACTGCCAATTTACGGGGACGGCTCGAATATTCGTGACTGGCTTTATGTCGAGGATCATGCGGATGCGTTGCTTCTGGTTGTCGAAAAAGGCGAGCTCGGACGCTCGTACAATATCGGCGGTGAAAACGAACGCACGAACCTAGAACTGGTGAAGACACTTTGTGCAGTCCTCGACGACCTGCGCCCAAAAGCCGACGGGAGCTATGCCGACCAGATTACGTTCGTCACTGACCGCCCGGGGCATGATGCGCGATATGCGATTGATCCCACGCGCATCCGCGAAGAGCTCGGTTGGCGACCCTCGGTCACCGTTGAACAAGGCTTGCGGCAAACCGTGCAATGGTACCTGGACAACGAAGCCTGGTGGCGTCCCTTGCAAGAGCGCCACGGTGTGGGTCAACGTCTGGGGGTCAAAGCGTGAAAATTCTGGTTTTCGGGGATGTCGGACAGGTCGGCCAAGAACTTCAACGTCGCGCCGGGGATATCGAGCTTGATGTCCTCGCGCATGAAGACGCCGATTTCGAAGACCCCGAAGCCTGCAAGCGCCTTGTTGCCGAAACCGACGCCGACGCGGTTATAAACGCGGTTGCATATACAGCCGTTGATAAGGCCGAAACTGAACAAGACATTGCACTTGTCGTGAACGGAACAACCCCCGGCGAATTGGCGCAAGCCGCAGCGCAGCGCGGTTTACCCTTTGTGCATATATCTTCGGACTACGTGTTTGATGGCACGGGTGACACCCCGTTTGAAATCGGCGCTTCTACCGGGCCCCTTGGCGTCTACGGCGAAAGTAAGCTGCTTGGCGAAGAAAAAGTGCGCGCCGCTGGTGGTACTCATGCGATCTTGCGAACTTCGTGGGTTGTGTCGGCTCATGGGAACAACTTTGTAAAAACAATGCTCCGGCTAGGTGGCGAAAGAGAGTCTCTCACCATCGTGGCCGATCAGATTGGTGGACCAACTTGCGCTGCTGATATCGCGGATGCTTGCCTGTCTATTGCGAAACAGTTGAAGGAAGACCCTTCTAAAACTGGAACCTATCACTTTACCGGGGCACCTGATGTAAGCTGGGCTGATTTCGCACGTGAAATATTCCGCCAAAGCGGCACCCGCTGTAATGTCATAGACATACCCAGCAGTGATTATCCAACTCCTGCAAGGCGTCCGTTGAATTCTCGCTTGGATAACAGCGCAACGCTTTCGACTTTTGGCATTACACGACCGGATTGGCGCGAATCACTGGCTGACATCCTAAAAGAGCTTCAGGCCTAACTCGTAGCGGCCACGCAGCTGGCTGAGTCTCACATATACTCGGCAACCATACCTGCAACTGCGCTCGTTGTGTATCAAAGGTATGACCAATAGCAGCGGGCCAAAGGTTTTAAAGGCGTCGCTGTTGACAAGCATAGACCAAATGTCTTGAAGGTTTGGCAAAGCACGTCGCTTCGATGGCGATGCCGCGAAAACAATTGCAAGGCTCTGCGAACGAACAATGACCTCTCTTGTGATGAATGTTCCAGCCCAGATGCGCGACAAGTCGGATCAAACACTCTTTTCATTGATCCCTCTTCAATATGGCATCAAGGCCAATCGAAGTGTTCTGAACACAAACAAGGTGCATCGCAAAGATCCAATCCCTGCAAGCCATTCATACTAAAACTCTGACAAACGACTGACGGAAAAAATCATGAAAAAACGCAAAGGTATTATTCTGGCCGGCGGCTCTGGCACTCGTCTTTATCCGATCACCATTGGTGTCTCGAAACAGCTTCTGCCAATTTATGATAAACCGATGGTTTATTACCCGATCAGTGTGCTGATGCTGACAGGCATTCGCGAAGTGGCGATCATCACTACCCCGCAAGATCAGGAACAATTCAAACGGACCCTCGGCGATGGCAGCCAGTGGGGCATGTCGTTCACCTACATCGTACAACCAAGCCCAGATGGGCTGGCTCAAGCATATATTCTCGCGGAAGAGTTTCTTGACGGCGCGCCGTCGACCCTGGTTCTGGGCGACAATATCTTCTTCGGACATGGTCTGCCGCAACTCCTTGGCCGGGCTGATGCGCAAAAAGAAGGCGGTACAGTATTTGGATACCGGGTCGCAGATCCTGAGAGATACGGCGTGGTTGATTTCGATGAGAACGGGCAAGCGACCCACATTATCGAGAAGCCAGAAGTTCCGCCATCAAACTTTGCCGTGACGGGGCTTTACTTCCTTGATGGTGATGCGCCGAAGCTTGCCAAGCAAGTCAAACCTTCGCCGCGTGGAGAACTCGAAATTACAACTTTGCTTGAAATGTATCTGCACGAAGGCAAGCTTTCGGTCGAGCGCATGGGTCGCGGGTATGCGTGGCTGGATACAGGGACCCACGGCAGCCTTCTGGACGCAGGCAACTTTGTGCGTACGCTTGAGCGGCGTCAGGGTTTGCAAACCGGGTGCCCCGAAGAAATCGCGTTCGACCAAGGTTGGATTGATCGTGAGGCGATGGAAAGCTACGCCGCGAAATATGCAAAGAATGAATATGGCAAATACCTCAAGAACATCCTGAACGACTAAAGGATCGTTCACCTTAGTACCGGCAAGGGCCAGTCAGCGAAAGCGACTGGCCCTTTTGTGTTTCTCCAACGTTCCGACCGCTTTTTGCCCGACTCGACGTCCAACAATTGGCCCCACATGAAAGGTGCGCTGAACAGACGCACATGTCGAAACGGCACCCAAAAGAACAGTCTAAACTGCGGGTTTGGCGCTTAGAGATAGAGTGAAATACAATCTGAAAGTGTTTTGCATGCTTGCCACGATTAGGAGAATCGCAACCAATTTTTCCTCAGCCAGAGCCGATCGCGTGTTTGAGCCAAGAATATTTCCCTTGGAATCAACGTTCTGCAATGACTCTTGAAATTCTACACTGAATGCCCTCTAGCTGCGCTGCAGAATTTTTGTTGGATGCAAGTCGGAATTTCCATTTTTTCCCGAGACTTGGCAAGAAGTTCAAGCAATCAAAGCGGGTGCAGTTTTCACTCGAAAAACCATCTTGCAATGCCCTTAAGCCCCGCTTAGATGGACGTGCTTTATTTGCAAATTCCGACCGGATTTTGTTTAAACATGACGAACAAAACTTTTTAGTGTGCTAATTTGGAACGTCCCAAACGTTGTGAGGAATGAACGTGAACGAGCTCTTGAAACCGAAACTCATTGACTGCGCCACACACCTCGACGGTCGCGGAGCTCTCGGTGTGATTGAAGGCGACCAACTGCCTTTCTCGATCAAGCGTATCTACTATCTGTACGACACGCCGAAAGACATCGTGCGCGGCGAACACGGTCACAAGAAGCTTGAGCAAATCATGATCTCCATGCACGGCATGTGCGATGTCACGCTCAACGATGGCACAAACGAATACCACTTCCACCTCGACAGCCCGAAGGTCGGTCTTTACGTGCCGCCCGGAATGTGGCGCAGCATCAAGTTCGGTGCGCAACAGTCTATCCTGTGCGTGCTGGCATCGCGACCCTACGAAGTAGAAGACTATTTGTACACATTCGAGGACTTTAGCGCCTGGGCGCTGAACAAGGACTCAGACTAAACTCGAAAAGGCTTGAAGCTTTGAAATACTCTTTCCTCGACGTTGGCTTTACTTACACATCCCTCAAAGAAGAACTCGACGCTGCTTATCACCATGTCATGGACTCGGGCATGTATATCGGCGGCGATGCTGTTTCGGCCTTTGAATCTGAATTTGCGGCATATTGCGGCGCAGACTATAGCGTCGGCGTAGGCAACGGGCTTGAAGCTTTGATTCTGGCCCTGCGCGCCATGGAAATTGGTGATGGTGACGAGGTCATCGTGCCTGCCAATACCTTTATCGCAACCTGGCTGGCAGCTTCCCAAGCGGGCGCAACACCTGTGCCGGTTGATGCAGATCCGGTCACGATGAACATCGATATCGCGCTTATTGAGGCCGCGATCACCGAGCGTACCAAGGCAATCATGCCGGTGCATCTGTATGGACAGCCGGTAAAGGCGGAACCTTTGCGTCAACTCGCTGAGAAATACGATCTCAAAATCATTGAAGACGCGGCACAAGCCCACGGCGCACGCGACAACAATCTGCGCACTGGTAAACTTGGTCACGTCGCAGGGTTCAGCTTCTATCCAGGAAAAAATCTTGGTGCTTTCGGGGATGGCGGTGGCGTCGTCACCGACGATGCCGAACTGGCAGACCGTATCCGGTTGCTGGGCAACTATGGTTCCAAGGTTAAATACCAACATGACGAAGTTGGCGGCAACTCCCGTCTGGACCCGATGCAGGCCGCAATGCTGTCCGTCAAGCTGCGCAAGCTTGACGAGTGGAATGCCCGACGCGGCGAAATCGCGTCTGTGTATCAGGAGGTTCTGGCTGAGACTCCGGGTCTTACCCTACCTGTATTGGCAGAAGGCGTAGAGTCATCCTGGCACCTGTTTGTTGTGCGTAATGACGACAGACAAGGGCTCCATCAAGCTCTGCTCGAACAAGGCGTTCCGACCGCCATGCACTATCCGATCGCCAACCATCACAGCGGCGCTTTCCGGAATGAGTTCGGGGATCAGTCTTACCCCGTGACCGAAGAGATTTGCCGCACCTGTCTTAGCTTGCCTATCGGCCCACATCTGAGTCTGGATCAGGCAGGTGAAATCGCGCGGATCATTGATCAGGTCGCTCGCGAGCGTACTAAACTCTAAGTTCAAAACCAGGACGTAAAAATGAACAAGATTGCCCACCCCACGTCCTCTCACTTCTTTGAACAGGACAAGAACTTGGCGCAGTCGCTCGAGTTGTTGTCTTCTCGGGCAAGGGCGCGTGTCAAGGATGAAGCCAACAAAGTCGGCGTCTTTCTTGAGGATCTCGACGTTGAATGTCGCGCTCTGTCCGACTTAGTCAAAGCCCAGGTTCCCATCACGTCAGAGCCAATCAGCTTTGATCGTCCCACCAATCTTTACGTGGTCAGCGAGATCTACCAAACAGGTGGCCACGGCAAGCTGATCAAGCAGATGATCGCAACACGCCCACAGGAACGCCATATCGTCCTGTTCACGGGGGCTTTTGAAAACAGTCGTCAGTTCGGCATCGAGAGCATCACCGCGGCGGGCGGCTTTCCGATCTACCCCGACCCCTCGTTGGGCAAATTCGACCGCATGTTGTGGCTGCGTGAAAAGCTGTCCTGTTTCGTGGCGCAACGGCTTTTCATCCTACCTCATCCCGAGGATGTCTTGGCGGCGGTTGCCTTGAGCGAGTTTGCGGGTGGCTACGGTAAACGCGCCTATGTCGTGCACCACGCTGACACTGTGGCAAGTGTCGGGCTTGATCTCGAAACGGCGACACATATTGCCATACGCCCCGAGCAAAAAGAACGTATCCTTGATCTGCGCCAAGATTATAGCGTGCATGTGCTGCCTCTTTCGTTCAACCCCGAGCTTCTTGATCCCCCCATCCAGCCGGAACTGACGGCGTTGATTGAAAAAGAAGACAGGGACTTTTTTGCAACAGGGTCACTGATTACAGCAACCTGTGGCGGCTATCACAAATTCCTTGAAAAGGGAGAGCTTGGCCTCCCTAAAATGATCGCGCGGATCCTGAATGTCACGCACGGTCGGCACCTGCATATCGGGCCACTCACCGACAGCCTCAGGAAGAACATCCTTGCCGAGCTGAAAGAAGAGGGCATCTCGAGCGAACGGCTTTGGCTGGTCAACGAAGTACGCTCTGTTGCTGAGACGCTTCTTGCCTACAAAGTAGGACTGTTCGTGACGTCCTTCCCGATCGGTGGGGGCCTCACAATTGTTGAGGCTGCCTATGCCGGTATTCCCATTGCCGTTTATGGCGGCGGCGAAGACGAGGCGAGCCGATATACTTCGGGACTTACCCATGCCCCAAATGATGTGCTTGTGTGGGAAGACCCCGATCAATTCAGTGACCTTCTTGCCTCGTTCTGGCAGAAGAGTGGCACCCAAAAACTGCGAGACATGTCCGCGTCCTCACGCCTATGGTTTAATTCCAAGGCATCGGGGACAAAATTCTCCAACAGGCTGCGCGCGCTGATCAATGCAACCGAAGTGCAGCGACCTTCTGGAATCGGCGAAAACCGCGAAACGATCATCAAGGCGCTGCTGGATACGGAACACTACCTCGGCATGAACCCGGACCTCGTTGAGAGCGGGGTAGAGCCGTATGAACACTATCTGCTTTACGGAGAAAGTGAGCACCGCGTTCCCAATCCGCTTTTTGATCCGGGGTACTATCTTTCGCAACTGTCCAGCCGTGAACATAAGCTAGCAGAAGACGCACCCCTGACGCACTACATCGAGCGCGGTGAGTCCCGTGGTATCCGGCCACACGTGCTGTTCGATCCTCTTCTGTGTCGTACCTCCATGGCCGAGGCTGGGATCTGGGAACCTGCGACCGGTGATGCGGTCGAAGACTCGATTCTCGTACGCTATCTCAAGGCGCGTGACCGGGTCCGCCCACACATGTTTTTCGATCCGCGCCATTATTCCCGACAGGCAAAGCTCGTGCCCGAAGGCCAGCCTTTGCTGGTGCACTACCTCACGTCGGGGGCTCAGGACGGACTAAGCCCCCACCCTCTGATCAAACCTGACTTGATTGCGCCTCGCGGGCCTGATCAGTTCACACATGTACTGAACTTCATTTGTGGGGTTCATCCCGCAAAGAACGCGATCACAAGCAGCCGAATTTTTGATCCCGAGTGTTTTGGCCAACGTGCACGATCACGCTATCCAAATGCCGCACCAAACCTGCTTTGGGCGCATTTGATCGAAGGCAACCTGACCGAACAGAACCCACACCCGCTTATTTCGATCACGCATGTAGAGCGCATGCGACCCGGAACATTGGTCGCGGCGGATACCGTTCTTAGGCACGCCGCAAGAAATGATTTGGACGTGGACACGCATCCGTTGGTCCAGCGACAGCATATTCTGAAACAGGCCCCATTTGTCTCGACGCTCCCGATTACACCAACAGAATACTTTATTGAATCCGGTGCAGCCCATAACATCGACCCACATCCTTTGTTCTCGGTGCAGCATTACCTGTTTAAATACCCGGATCTGCGCGCTAACAGCATGAACCCCTTGGTTCACTTCCTCCGCCACGGCGAAAAAGAAAACCGCGTCGCACACCCTGCCTTTGATACGCGTCATTACTTCCAGAGCTTCCTTGGCAAGGGTGGCGGCTCAGCGATCCTTGACTACCTGTCCAAGGGCATGTCGCTTTTCCACACAAGCCTTCCCATGAACGAGGGGTTGCGTGACATATCCAGGAAAACGGCTATCCACCTGTTTGAGATGGGTGGCGATGATGCCGCAGCAGACATGCTTGCGTCCTCTATGCATCCTGACACCGCGCCTGAAAACCCGATGCTGGTGACCGAGACGCGCCAATTTACCTGCGGCACTGAAGGCGCGCAGGAATCTCGCGAGATTTTTCCCGAGGAAACCGTGTTTGTGGACCGTCCGTCGGTGGTGTCGCAAACTCATATCGCCCCCAAAAGCGGTGAGTATCTGGCGCCTGCAGGTTCGGCATCAGTCTATCATGACGCGACACTTGTTCCGGGAAATGACGGTTTCATTTCAGAGGACGGGCAATGGGTTGATCCCGGTTTGGTTGGATTTGATCCTGAAATAATGCGGGTCAAAGAGAATGCCGCGGTGGTCTCGGTTGCCAACGGCAAGGTGCTTTTGCGCCGCTACCGTTCCGCCCAAATATTCCCGACCGGCATTCTCGCATCTGGCACCTACAGCCACAATTACTTCCACTTCCTGATGGAAGTTCTGCCGCGCATTCTACTGGCCGTAGAATTGGCCCCTAGAGGCACGCCGATCCTTGCGGATCAGGACATGCCGGACCAGCATTATCAAGCCCTTCGCCTGTTTCTACCCGAGTACCCCGTTCTGCGCTTGGCACGAAACCTGTCGGTAAAGGTGGGTAGGCTGTTTGTGGGCAGCATGCCAAACCTCATCCATGACGCTTTTGAAAATGAAATGCCGCCTGCGGATGCTCTGCGTTTTCACCCGATCATGGTGCGCAAAATTGCCGAGTTGGGGCGGGCCCTTTCAACTCCGGAAGATGAGCAGCATCTTTACTTGCGTCGCGACGGCGCCATTCGGAAAATCCTGAATCCGGAAGAAGTGCAGAACGCACTGGTAACCCGCGGATTTGACGTGGTGCGCTGCGGCGCGCTGCATTTCGCCGATCAGGTTCAACTCTTCGGACGCGCCCGTTGTGAGATTGTTGCACAAAGCGGCGCACACCTGACCAATATGCTTTTTGCGCCTGAAAGCAGCCGTATCTTGGCGCTTTTCTCGAATGCGAAAGGCACAAACTTCTATTTGTGGAGCGCTCTCGGTAAACTCCTCGGGCACGAAGTGATCAATATCGCCGGATGGCGGGTCGCGGGTTCTGCCCCCGGGAACGTACCTGAAGCACATGAAGACTTTACGGTTCCGACAAACCTCATCACGCCTTTCTATCCACACTCGCAAGATCTTGAAGAGGTCGAGTCCGACACGACGAAAGCCCACATTCTTTTGAACGAGTTGTTCGACCTGAACCATCAGGCAGACGTCGTGACCGGTGCGTGGGGCATTCTGTCAACGCCAACACCGGACGGGTTTAACGAACGCGTCATAGAAATGCGGGCTCAGCTCGGCGAACTTCTGATGAACCTTGAGCAAGCCGAAATTGACAGGCTGCTGGGTCACGGTTTTTTTGCTCACTTCTATGCCAATGTACGCTCTGGGTTCTTTGCAATAAACGATTTCGGCGACGATGAAGTCAGAATCATCGAAGAAATCAAAAGCTACTTTGACGATCTGTCGAAAGGCGAAAGCGGTCTCGAAAGCCAGGAAGCCGACGACGACGGCAATGACGAAGAAGGTGACGGCAATTTTGCACGCATGCTTGCAGCTGCGATGCTATATGTGCCTGCATGGCAGCTGCCCCTCGTGGCCGACATCGGACAAATCGAAGAACGCTACCGCGGTCTTTATCTGAACTGGCTGTCTACACCGCCTGTCCTGTTCCGCGACGGGGATGACGCTGGATATGTTGGATTTGTAGCTACCTATCTCGATTGGCTAGCCGTACATCTTGCCCCAGAAAACCCGATGGCTGTTCGCAAGATGATTGCCGACACGGCGGCCCGGATTGACCTTGGGCAGCTTCTTCTGGTCGGTGAACCCTTGAAGCCGGTACTGGCCGCGCGTAACCGTCTTTTGGAACAGGTTGCATCGCGGACCGGTCCGCTGGCGCGGCAGAAACCTCGGCCTGATGACCTTTCGCAGGGTCGCATCCGAGTTGGTATCCTTTGCCGAACCTTTGCAAAAGGCCCTGATAGTGAAGCCGTCGCAGCGTTTTTCAAATCCTTTGACCACAAAAAGTTCGAGGTTTTCGCCTATTCCGTAGGTTTCCACGATCGTGTTGTCGCCGAAGATGAGCAATTCGACCGCGTCTTTGATAAGGCAATCGATCATCGCCGTATCGTTTCAAACGATCCGCATGACATGCGCGAAACCATACTGGCCGATGACCTTGATGTGTTCCTCTATGCAAACGCCACGACATTTGGTGTGCGTGAACAGGAGATCGCGCTTTACCATCGGGTTGCACCCATTCAGATGGTGTTGAATTCCCACCTTCCGATGTCCCCCGGCTTCCCGTCTTTCGATTATTTCCTCACTGGCCTCAGCGATGATGCGGCTGCGGAGGTTTCGGATGAAGACTACTTTGAAAAGATACTTCGCATTGACGGGCCCGTCATCAACTACCTCAACTCCCTGAAGCCGAAGCCGAAACCGACGTTTGACCGTGCGTCTTTGGGACTCGGGGAAGACGATTTCGTTATGATAAACGGCGGGTCTTCGCAAAAGCTGCGTCACGAGTGTCTGGTCACGATGTTGCGCGCGTTGGCAGAGGTGCCTAACGGCAAGCTTCTCTTTGCGCCTTACAACCCCGGGTGGGCGGGGCGCAGCCAAGCCTTTGTGTTCAACAGACAGCTAACCGAGGCCGCTGAAGAAGTTGGTATCTCACTGGACAATGTCATTGTTCTGAGCGAGCTGAGTGTCGCCGAGGCGGAAGCCGCATTGTCACTTTCGGACATCTATCTTTCGTCCTTCCCGCATGGCGGTGCCACGATGACCCATCTGGCGTTAATCTATGGCACACCACCAATCGTGCTGCGTCGGCGCAATACGCGTTCTATCGACCAGTTCTTGGTGAAATCGCTCGGCTTTGACCAGACGCTTGCTTCGACACCTGATGATTATGTCACGCTTGTCGGCGAATTGGCACGAGACCGCGCTGGTTTGGAGCAACTCTCGCGAGATATTCAGGATGCGGCGAAGAACCCGATTTTTGTCGCAAACCCGGATTTCTCGCTTGCGATGCAGGATGCGATTGTAGACGCTTTGAACACATTCGACACGCGGAATGAAACTGGTGTTTAGGGTATAAAGACGCGATCCTTGCTCTGAGTTGAAGCACATAACGACACACAAAGAGAAAACCGGAGGACAAGATGGAAAACAAGAGCGGCGAAGTAATTGGCTACAACCTGACCCTCCGGGTCGTTGAAGAAGCAGATGCTGAATACATCTGGGGGCTGCGCAACGATGCACGCTACAATGCCCACTTGTCACAAGTGACTGGCACGGCAGACGACCAACGCGCATGGATTCGTCGGTATAAGGAACGAGAAGCAGCAGGGTCTGAATATTACTTTGTTGTCTTCAGAAATTCGGACAACATGCGGTGCGGTACCGTACGCTTGTATGACATCCACGACGGCCAGTTTACCTGGGGAAGCTGGATCCTAGACGAAAACAAGCCAGAAAAAGCGGCACTGGACAGTGCAATCCAAGTCTACAGATACGGCTTTGACGTGCTGGACCTTCCAATGTCGGTCTTTGACGTTCGCAAGGAGAACACCCACACGTTGCGCTTCCATGATCGCTTCGGTTCGAACCGTGTTTCCGAAGACGAAGACAATATCTACTATGAACTGCCCCGAGAACAGTTCCGGCAAAAACAACGCGAGTTTGACGAACTGTTCAAATAGGGAAAACAGCCAGAAAACGCGGAAATCTGTATCTAATCGCCGCGTTTCGAAGGAGAAAAATGCCGAAACTGTATCTACATGTCGGGTTTCCGAAAACGGCGACCACGACCATTCAGAATTTTCTGGCTAACAACGACAAGGCGCTGGCAGAAAAAGGCTGGCTTTATCCAAAATCCGGTCGTCAGTACGTTGCTCATCACACGCTTGGCAATTTCTTCCGCCCTGTTCTGTTGGACTGGATCCCCAAAAAGGATCCCTCGAAGGTAAAAGCAGACCTGCTTGCCGAGCTTGAAAAATCCGGATGCGATAACGTCATCATGAGCACGGAAGCCTTGGTATCGGTGCCCTGGATCAAGAAAGTTCGCGATTACTTCGACGATTTTGATGTTAGCGTTGTGTTTTTTCTTCGCCGACAGGATCAGTGGCTGGAGTCGGCCTATCAGGAAGAGTTAAAAAACGGACCCGACGTCCACACAAAGGAAGAGTATCTTGCCCTTCGCGAACACGCGCTCGACTATCTGAAGAAACTGACTGATTGGGGCAATGTGTTTGGCAACGATCACATGCACATCACTGTTTTCGAGAAAGGTGATGAACAACAGCCCGTGGAAAGACAGTTCCTGGAAAGTATCGGTGCGCCGTTCTCGGAAGAATTTACGCCACCGCAACTTCAGAACTCGCGACTCAATCGCGATTGCCTTGCTTTCTTTACCATGATGAAAGAACAGCGCCGGATCGGTCCGCGTTTGAAACTCTACAAAGACATTCTGGGAGAATATTCCGCGAAACATCCGGATCCGAAAGAATGGAAATACTTCTGGTCACCGCAAGAGCGCAGCGCCCTGCTGGAAAAATATGAAGAGGCAAACGCAGAGGTTGCGAAAACTTTCCTCGGGCGGAGCGATGGCCAGCTATTCCAAGGCCCGCCAGTATCGCTTGATGAGGCTTGGGAACCGTATCCGGGCTTAACGGCCGAAAAAGCCGTCGAAATTGGAGAATACTTGGCAAAAGGCTTGTACGATAAGCTGCACTCAAGCAAAAAGAGGCCGGTAGGAAGACGCCGATAAGGCGTGTATACAGGACTCTAGCCACCACTACACTGCGATTGGTTTTTCCAGCGCATATCTTAGGGAACGAAAAAATGGTCGAACAGAACGCAACTCAACCCGTTGTCTTTGTCGGAGGTGCCCCTCGGTCTGGGACGACAGTGACACATGAATTGCTTTGTACATCCACACGCACCAACGCCTACCACCCGGAAATCAGCTTTGTACTTCCCTTGGTTAATTCCTACGCTCTTGGCAAAAACAACTGGTCCAACCACACCAATGCGTTTTTTGCCGAACCTGAACACTTCCGGATCCATGTTGCAAATTTGGTAAACACTTCGCTCCAGCACGTAAGCTTGGTTCTGGGGAACCCCGAGGTACTGACCGTCAAGAACCCTCTGATGACACCGAAATTCCCTGTGGTTCGGGAACTTCTTGGCGAACGTACGCGCTTTGTTACAGTTGTCCGTCACCCCTATGATGTTGTGCGTTCACGTCAGGAAGTGGCCAAGAAATCCGAGCAAGAGTTCAATGAGCGTATGGCGCGCAACACGGCGCGGTCATACAATGAGACCTATGCGCATCTGGACAATCCGATTCTTGAGGGTAGCCTTTTCCATTTCCGCTATGAAGACATCCTTGTGCCGGAAACGATCGAAGGTCTGCGTAACTTTACCGGTCTGACCGATCTTGATCCAGACAAGGTTGGGGTCAAAGAATCTGCGCCCCAAAAGGATGCCGGAGATTCGAACCCGTGGTATTCGCCGAAATATCATGGCCCCATCAATACAAAGTCGCGCCTAAGTCCGCTGGAAGAGAAATACCGCAAGGTTGTGCGCGAAGTCTGCGCACCGATGATGGAACGTTTTAACTATACGAATGACGTCTGAAGACGGTTAGCAAATGGAGTGACGCCGTGGGTTTGCCAGGGCGTTTTCCACATACTGTTTTTGTCGGGGATGGAAGTTGGTTTCCATCCCCCTTTTTATCGCATTCACAATTGAAGTTTTTTCCGTTATCGCGCTAGGAAGCTTTGGCTATCTTTCCGCCAACATACGTTGTTTCAAATGTCATCACGTGCACGAAATGAAGAAAATGGCTCGGCAACAGTCGCCGTTCTTCTGGCAACGTACAATGGTGCGGAAAACATTGAGGAGCAGCTTTCAAGCATTGCAAGCCAGACTTGCCCACCAAATCTGATTCTGGTCAGCGATGATGGATCGACCGATCGCACCAAGGACCTCGTTGCACAATTTTTTGCCAGCAATCCGCAAATCAACGGGAAACTTGTGGAAGGCCCCTGTATGGGCGCCGCCCGCAATTTCATGAGCCTTCTGAACATGGTTCCAGATTGGATCGATGCTGCCATGTTCTCGGATCAGGATGATGTGTGGCTAGAAACCAAAATCGAAAGCGGCACCAAAGCTCTGTCAGACTCAGGTGATCCGAATATTCCAACTCTCTATTGTGGGCGTACCTGGGTTTGCGACGAAAAGCTTGAAAGCCGGAAGATTTCGCAACTTAGAAAGAATCCGTGTTTCCGCCATGCATTGGTTCAAAACATCGCAGGCGGGAACACAATGATGATCAACAGGGCAGCGATTACTCTTTTGAAAGCTGCTGCTGCGGAAACTCAAAAAGTCGTTATGCACGATTGGTGGGTCTATCAGCTGATTTCCGGTGTTGGTGGCCAGATCATCTACGACCCCAACCCGCATCTCCTATATCGTCAGCATTCTTCTAACATCATTGGTGCGAACAACGGACTTTCCGCCCGCCTCAAACGCTTGCGGAATATGTTGAATGGACGTTTCAGGTATTGGAATACGCTCAATATCAAGGCACTCAAGAACTCGGCGCACCGTCTTACTGCGGAAAATCAGAAAATTCTGGTCGCATTCGAAAAGTATCGAGATGCAAACCTCATTTTGCGGTTAGCGATGCTGCAACGCACCGGCCTACGCCGACAGGGTCTTGAGGGGCGCATGGCATTGATCCTCGCGGCCTTGCTGCGCCGGTTGTAATCAATAACAATTTCTAAATTTGAAGAACGGGGCAGCTACGCTCCATTTCTACCTGCTTGCTAAAAGTTGTGCCCACAGCAAAAAGCAGGACTTCGCATGTATTCTTCCAGATTAGGCTTGCCCTATTTGCAGCCTTCACAGGCCCAAAAACACGTTACTCATAATGAAGCTCTTCAGAAGCTGGATCTGATCACACAGATTTCTGTAGAGTGCTTCGCGCTTGATGACCCACCCACGGCGCTGGAAGCCGGACAAACATTTGCATTGGGAGCAAACCCCACTGGTGAGTGGTCGGGCCATGCCTTTGATCTTGCGTGTTGGGGGGGGGAGGCTTGGCTGTTCATCACTCCGCAGCGGGGGTGGATTGCATGGGGGAGATGCGAACAGGAACTGCGGGTGTGGAATGGCGCAGATTGGGTAGCTACGACTCATACACCCGAACACGCGCCGTTTTTTGGAATCAGTGCCATTGCAGACGAAACCAACCGCCTCTCGGTGGCGGCCGATGCCACCCTGTTCAGCCACGCTGGCGCGGGGCATCAACTCAAGGTCAACAAGGCTACCAGTTCAGATACGGCAGCTTTGCTATTCCAATCCGTTTGGCAGGGGCACGCCGAACTTGGATTGGCGGGCGACAACATGTTCACAGTCAAAGTCAGCGACGATGGGCAGACCTGGCACAACTCTCTGAGCATAGATCCAAGTGATCAGAGCATTTCTCTCACTGCAGGATCCTCCGAAGTCAGGGTCTCGGACACAGGTACTGCCATTGAAGGTACCTTGACCGGATCAGCGGTGCAGGCCTCAGTGCTTGATGACGGGGACGGGAAAGTGATGCGTGTTGGTGCGTTTGGACTTGGGTCCAACACTGCACCAATCACAACGGATATAGACCTGTCGAACTCTATTTCGACCGGGTTCTATTTTGTCGAAAACACCGCTTCGGGCGACAAACCCGAAGCATCGGGCCATCTCATTCAAATGAGAAATGGGGGGGACACCACCTATGCAGACACCCTGCACGCCTTTGTGACCCGCAGCAATTTGTGGCTTCGTGGGTTTGATGGAGGCGCATGGTCGGATTGGACGGGCTTGGGCGGAGTGCACGGCAGCAATCAGAACGGCACTTTCCTGAAGCTTCCGGACGGCACGTTGCTTTGCTCGGTCACAGGAAACCTCACGCGGGTGGCTGCTGGCATGCTCTCATTTACCTGGACTTTTCCGGCAAACTTTCTCGCAGGAAGCGCACAAGAAATTGTCGTTCTACCGGTGTGGGACAGAGTCGCTGCGTGGGCGATCGCGCCCGGGCCCAACGAAATATCAACCCCGTTCATTGCCTCTACGACGGAAAATTCGACCACTGTCCAGGCACGCTTGCTGCCAAACCCCAGCAACTCTTTCGCGTCCACCGACGCCGGCTTCACGCGTGTCTTGGCTATAGGACGCTGGAAATAAGGAACGCATTATGAGAATAACACTTTCCCCCCAACATCGGACCGAATGCCTCTACGCTTCGGTTGAGGGCGACACACTCACACTCAACGGCGAAACATTCGATTTTTCCGAGATTCCCGAGGGAGCGACTTTACCTGTGGCTGCGATCTCTTCCAATTGGTTTGCTGGCGACGTTGAACGAAAAGAAGGGCAATTGCGCGTTGTCTTGTTTCTTCCACATGGATGCAAAGCCCCGTTGGCAACACGCTTTCCCGAACCGATCACAATCTCGTCCGGGGCGATTGACTTGCCACCATATGACCTTGCAAGCGGAGAGCCAGAATGACCAACATCGACTTTTCACAAATGATCACCTCGCAGGCCAAGCAAGAAACGCTATGCCAAATGGAGCGGGACACCAAGATCAGGGAAGCCACGGCATATCTGGAAAATACCGACTGGTATGTCGTGCGCGCAGCCGAAACTGGCAAACCGATTCCACAATCGGTTCTGGAAAAGCGCGCTGAATGTCGAAACGAAATCAGCGGATAGGCTTAAGCCGAATACCCAGCACGGCCGATGCTCTCGTATGCTGTAAAGCCAGCTTTGCGGGCATCTTTGACGGAATAGATGTTTCTCAAGTCTGCCATACGGGGCATCGCCATCTTCTTAGCTATCCGTTTAAGATCCAAGGCGCGGAATTCATTCCATTCCGTTAGAATGACAAGCAAATCGGCGTTATGGCATGCTTTATAGGCATCTTCGCTCCATTGAACGCCAGGCAACAGGGCCTCACCTTCGTGATGGCCCTGTGGGTCATACACGCGCACCTTGGCTCCGCCGCCGACCAGCGCAGGCACCAGCGTCAGACTAGGAGCATCGCGCATATCATCCGTATTCGGCTTGAAGGTGACCCCCAGAACCGCAACGGTCTTGCCATTGAAACTGCCCTCGCAGAGATCAAGCAACTTATCGACCATGCGGCGTTTCACTTCCTCATTTACTTTAATGACCGTTTCAGTGATCTGCATCGGAACCGCATGTTCCTGACCGATGCGGGCAAGGGCTTTGGTGTCTTTTGGGAAACAGGATCCACCATATCCCGGCCCGGCATGAAGAAATTTGTCGCCAATGCGATTGTCCATTCCCATCCCGCGCGAGACCTGTTTGATGTCCGCACCCACGCGTTCACAAAGCGACGCAATTTCATTGATAAAAGTGATCTTGGTGGCGAGAAACGCGTTGGCCGCGTATTTTATCATTTCGGCACTTTCCAGATCGGTCACAACGACCGGAAAATCCCTAAGATATAGTGGCCTGTAGATTTCTTGCATGACCTCGGCCGCACGATCGTTTTGAACACCCACGACAACGCGGTCCGGCTTCATGAAATCCTCAATTGCAGCTCCTTCACGCAAAAACTCGGGGTTCGAAGCGACGTCGAAATCCAAATTTGGATTGGCTTTTTTCACAGTTTGCTTAACTTGGCGGTTGGTTCCCACAGGCACCGTGGATTTCGTAACTATGACAACGTATTCATTCGCAGCAGCCGCAATTTCCTCAGCCGCAGCCATGACATAGGTTAGGTCTGCATGCCCATCGCCGCGGCGCGTCGGTGTTCCTACGGCGATGAAAACAGCGTCCGCACCATCTACCGCACTTGCAAGGTCCAAGGTAAAGCTCAGGCGGCCCGCTTGCACGTTCTTTGCCATAAGTGCTTCAAGGCCCGGCTCGTAGATTGGTACTTCTCCTCGTTCAAGCATTTCGATCTTTTCGGGATTCTTGTCCACGCAGACCACGTCGTGCCCAAAATCCGAAAAACAAACCCCCGAGACCAGACCGACATAGCCTGTACCAATCATCGCAATACGCATTTTGCCTCACCACTCTTGCCTTGGAGACTGTTTTCGCTGGTGTCAGTTTATATGCAAGTAGTTTTTAAGGGGAGATGTCGAATTGGCTCAGAAGCGGCACGCTCCACCAAGCGCTATCGCTTTGCCGCTCGGGCGATTTCACGCGTCACGCCATGGCTGAGGTGTCTTGGCGATGGACCTGTCGCGCATGATGGCCTATCCAGAACAAGAACCATTTTCCAGAGCGGACAACGAGATGACCAAGACCGGCAAGGCAATCATTACTCCTGTGATCATGTGTGGTGGTTCCGGTACCAGGTTGTGGCCGCTGTCGCGCAAGAGTTTTCCCAAACAGTTCGCCCGGCTGGCCGGTGACCAAAGCCTGTTTCAAGCCTGTGCAAGACGCATGTCAGGTGCACAGTTCGCGGCTCCGTTGGTCCTTACCAACTCCGATTTCCGTTTCATTGTTACGGAACAGCTTTTGGATGTTGGAATAGAACCCGGACCGGTCCTGATTGAACCAAAAGGAAAGAATACAGCGCCTGCCATTCTCGCGGCGGCTTTGTTTCTTCATGACAAGGATCCGGATGCCGTAATGCTGGTTGCACCGTCCGACCATGTTGTACCTGACACCGCAACCTTCCACGAGGCCGTTGACGAAGGGTTGCGTGTTGTTCAGGAGGACAACGTTCTTGTCACCTTCGGGATCACACCTGACCGCCCCGAAACCGGGTATGGATATCTGGAACTAAGCTCTGAACCGGACGGGTCTGGGGTTGCAATCCCACTGAAAAAATTCGTGGAAAAGCCGGATGCCGCACGCGCAGCGCAGATGCTCTTAGATGGAAACTATCTCTGGAACGCCGGTATTTTCCTTTTCTCTGTCAAGTCTATCATAACGGCCTTCGAAACGCTCGCCGGCGACCTTGTGCCACCCGTTCGGAACTCTGTTGAAAAGGCTGAGGTTGATCTCGGATTTCTGCGGCTTGACCCAGAGTCTTGGGAAGCGAGCAAAGATATTTCAATCGACTATGCGGTGATGGAAAAAGCAAGCGATCTGTCCGTCGTGCCGTATAACGGGACGTGGTCTGATTTGGGCAGCTGGGAAGCCGTGATGCGCGAAGACACCCCAGATGGCAATGGTGTGGTGATGTCCGGACCAGTTACATCAATTGACTGCATCGACACCTTGCTACGCTCAGAGGACAAAGACCTCGAACTGGTTGGCATCGGTCTTGAAAACACTCTGGTTGTCGCGATGCGTGATGCGGTTCTTGTCGCGGACATGGATCGCGCGCAAGATGTCAAACTTGCTGTGGCGGCCCTGAAGGAAAAGTCAGCACGCCAAGCCGAGAGTTTCGCGATGGATCATCGGCCATGGGGTCACTTCGAAACTTTGGCATTGTCTGATCGTTTTCAGGTCAAACGCATCGTCGTCAAACCGGGTGCGGCTTTGTCCCTGCAAAGCCATGTTCATCGCTCTGAACACTGGATCGTAGTGGAAGGTACCGCACGGGTTACCGTGGACGACGACATTCGTTTGGTTAGTGAAAACGAGTCGATTTATATCCCGCTTGGCGCCGTGCATCGCATGGAGAACCCCGGCAAGGTTCCAATGGTATTGATCGAGGTGCAAACCGGTACTTACTTGGGTGAGGATGATATCATCCGGTATGAAGACCTTTATGCCCGAGGTCAGGGCGCCAAAGGGTAACCGGCAAAAGCAATCAGATATAAGTTGAGCAAAGCGCCTTCTTTCTGCCGCAATTCCTTAAGCAGCAGTTAATGCACATCTAGCACCCTCTCGCATGGGGGCACCTGTGTGTGGGAGTACGGGGTGCATTATCTAGGTTTTGAAACCGCCTTGGCGGACCGGGAAGATTTTTCTTTGTCCGGGGTCACTTTCCTGAACGTGTTTTCAGAAAATGGCGCCATTTGGCTGCTGGCGGGATCTACAGCGACAAATTCGATAAGCCGGTTCAGCATTAACGAAGGGGCGATCTTATCTGCTTCGGGCGTATACTGGCGAAGCAATGGCGCGGGCTATGGGGCCGACGAAGCGCTTAGTATTTCGGTCGAATCGGAAACACGACTCATGACTTTTGACCACCAACACGGGGCAGTGTCGCAACTGGTCATTGAGGACGCTATCACACCAGGTTCCCTCCTGAATTTGCTGGACCAGGAGGGAGATCCGGTCTTGCTTGCGGCGATGACAAGTTTCGCGGTGGAAAACGCGACATTTCTCGCTGGAGCAAGACCGGACGGAACAGGGCTGCTTGTCTATCGTTTCGTCGAAAACTGGCGGGTGATGTTGCAAATCGAATTACCTGATACACCCAAAGCGGCCGTCGCAGGTACCTCTTCAATCATTGAAATCAAGATTGGTGAGACCGTTTTTCTGGTTTCTGCCAGTCAAACCGAAAGCGGGCTTACCAGTTTTCGGTTTCAGGAAGACGGTTCAGTCTCAATGACCGACTCTATTGCCGCAGAGGACGGGCTTTGGGTTTCTGGGTATTCTCAGATCGCCCACGCAACGGTCGACGCGCAGGAATTCGTTGTCTGCGCGTCTCCGGGTTCCAGTACACTTAGTGTTGTAAGGCTGAATCCCATGGGGGTCTTTTTTGTAAGCGATATTGAAAACGATACGCGCGAAACCCGCTTTCAAAACATTTCTGCCCTAGAAACATTTAACGTAGGCGAGCGCAGTTTTATCATCGCCGGCGGGTCGGATGCGGGGCTATCCCTGTACGAATTGCTTCCGGGTGGGGATCTGCACCATCATCAAAGCCTGAGCCAGACGGGCAGTTGGCAATTCGGCCCTATCGAGACAATCCGAGCCGCTGTTTTGGACGCTGAAGTGCAGATTTTTGTAACTGGGACAGCCAGAGGTGGAATCGCACAGTTCACTTTTTCCTTGGATCGCCTTGGGGTTCAGCAAACGGGCTCAAGCGCCGCAGACTCGCTTGAAGGGGCGGCACTAGATGATGTTCTTATTGGTTTTTCCGGAAATGACCGTCTGCAAGGGGGGGACGGGAACGATACCCTATTCGACGGAACTGGTATTGATACCCTTGAGGGCGGGCATGGTGCGGACATATTTGTCCTGACTGGAGACGGTCAAGAAGACACGGTGCGCCAATTCCAGAAAGGTACCGATCGGTTGGACGTGTCAGACTGGGGGATGATCTACGACCACACCGCCCTGACCTTCCGCGCCCATCGGGACGGTGCAACAATCACATACAGGGATGAGGTGCTTCACATTCGCACCATGGACAGCCGCGCGATTTCCTCTGCCTTGTGGGATGCGGATGATTTCATTTTCTGAGGGTTGTCCGCCTCAACCCATCAGTTCGATTATCTCGGATCCAATTTGCAAATTGATACTGTTTTGACCGGCACCATCAACCAGAGCCCAAATGATCTGGCCCGTTGGACGAAATATCACGAAAACTTCTGATACACTTGCTTCACCAGCCCCTGATGTATAGGCGTAGTTGACCTGAAACTGCTCGCCACGCGCGGTGCTGTCTCCAAAAACAAGACGGTCTCCTTCTTGGGCGCGATAGTCCTGAACCCAATCAGCACCGTGATCCCAAAGGCCGATATGAAAAAACCTGTCTTCGCCAGTTCCCCCATTGATGCGGTCATGCCCGAAGCCCCCATTCAAAAAATCACTTCCATCCCCTCCGAAAAGCACATCTGACCAAGCGCTGCCCGACAGGATATCATCTCCGGAACCGCCAATGATGGTATCAACACCAAAGGCTCCGAGAATAGTGTCATTGCCCCCGTCCCCACGCAGTACGTCGTTTCCATATCCACCGTTGATCGAGTCGTCTCCATCGCCGCCGTAGATTTCATCGCTGAGATCATCCTCTGTCTCACCGCCGACGAGATAGTCATCTCCTGAAAACCCGATAATCGTATCCCGTCCAGGCCCACCCGAAAGAGAGTCATGCCCGTCGGTTCCTTCGAGGCGCCGATCAAGATGAGCGCCTCCAACCAACATCCCGTCGCGCAACTCGAAGATCCAGAGACCAGAGCGCCCGGAATTCCCGGCTTCGTTAGTAAGAGACGCAAACGCGGGGAGGCCTTCCGGCGTAATCCAACCTGTCACTTCACTGCTAAACCCAACCCGCGCACCGGCATCTTCCGGGGCGGTACCTTGGGTCCAGTCAATTCTCTGATATCGAAAGACGATATCGATATCCCCCTGACCGCGATCATAGAGCTGTAGCTGGAACGTGTTGAGGTCTGTCGCATTCCGCCGGTAAACGCCGACCTGAAACCAAGTCACGGTAGCAACATCAGAAGTCAAATCGAGATCTACATGAATCGCGCCACTTTCTGGCGCTTCCCCATCCAGTCGCGTATCAACATCCCCCCAGAAAGGTGCAATCATATTTCGCGCAGCATCAGCGTTTTCGAGGGTTGGGAAATCCAAGAAAGCGGCGCCGAAAGTCAGTGTACCGTTTTGGTTTATAAACACTGCATTGGCCGCCAACCTGTGTCCAAACCAGTTGATGCCGTTTTCAAATATGCTGGTTAGGTCAATTCTGAACGAGGTGTCATCGCCGCGGGGGACCTGGACTTCTCCAAATCCGTGTGATCCCCCAAGGCTATCGATTATCATTCCGGAACCTTCGACTGGCAATTTCGCCCCCACAAGAAGAAGGGCAAACATGTCAGTAAAGGATTGCTAATTCGTAAGCTTCAAGAGAACACGATGCTCACTCGGTATCGACAACCTTCTGTTGCGGCTGCTGTTCTTTCTGCGCGAGCTTCATCTGCAACTGTGAACAACGCGCTGCGAGACGACGCGAGATACCGGCCCAGAAATCAGCACGCAATTCATCCCGAAAATGGGACACCTGCCCGACTTCTGCAGGCGTCACAGCAAAGTCTGGCTGGTATTTCGCACGGCGTTTGCGCAGCTTTTCATTGCTGGCGTTGAAATGCTTTGCAAGCACCTCGAAATCCTGCCGACGGAACACACAGGTCTTTCTGTCTTTGCCCCAGCGTTCGGCCAGGATGGCATCGATAATGTCAAACAGCCATTTCGGGGCGACAAAGTTGGGCGAAACAACACTGCTGGCCCAAGTGGCAATCGCGTCACGAGAGACGTTTGACGCTCCACCATTCACCTCTTTGAGGTCATCGGCCGACAAGGTCGGGCAATACCGCTTGAGAATTGCGCCGATCACGCCGCCGGGCTCCTTTCGGATCGTACTGAAGTCGAGAAGCGTAATTTCCGACTCGTCAAACGTCTCCAGCAAACGGTCAAGCAACAAGTTGTAATCCAGCCAAAGCTCGTTCCATATACCATTCTCGATCCCCGGCTTCACCATTTTAACCGGATCGGGCTGCACGGTGGTCTTCGACATCTCCTGATACACGGATTGCATGAACTGCCACTGTGTCCGCAAGGTGCAAACAACTTCGATTTCGTCAAAGTCAGACAGCAATTGCCGCACTTCGTCGAAATCGACATTCGCTTCGTTTCCACCACGCGAAAACTCTTCACTGCTCAGGAACAGGGTGACATCCTGATCGGCGTATTCTTTCGCGAGCTTCAGGAACTCCATCCGGCTTCCCTCGGGCAGCCGGTACATGTTAGGCAAACGCCCCCATGCGCAGACCAATCCGTGATGTCCGGTGATCTTGGGACCTGCAAGTCGCGGGTAAATCAGCCCTGCCTTTGCGAGAAGTTCCGAGTTCTCATAAAAGGTATCTTGTATTGTTGTGGTCGCTGTCTTGTGCGTGCCGATATGCAGTACAACCTTCGACATTTAGGCTACACGCTCCTGCTCTGCGCTTTCCTCGACAGATCCGATGCGTTCCTGCAGGACTTCAAGATACATGCGGCCGTATTTCTCGCTTGGTTCCAAAACCGCCTTTTCCGCCCATTCGTTCCATGCATTGATGAACAGCTCAGACCGATAAGAGTCTTCTATGCGCTGCTCTAGAACATCATCCAGCCAACGGCCAAAGCTCGCGGGGTTGGCTCCATAAGCAACGTGCGCTTTCAGACCGCGACGCGCCGTGTTGTCCCAACTTGGCATGACCCCGCAAATAGTCTTTTCGGGCAAGGTCGCACGGTAGCTTTTGGAAACCGAATTCTTCATGACTTTCTTGTAGTCATACACAAGGCCTTCGAATCCGTCCGCGACGGCCCGATGCAGGATGTTGCCCTGCGGACCACCAAACAGATAGTCGTCTCCGGTCACCATCCCGTGCGGCGGCATCTCGATCCAGAAATCGAACACATCGTTGTCAACGTCAGAGTCACCCGACACGTGGAAACACACCGCGCCAAGTTCGACTTCGTCAATACCTGCCTTTCGCCAGGCATCACGCATTCTTTTCACACTGCCCGAGGGGTCTGGCATGTCTTCGGGTCGGTAAATCACAAAGCGCGGACGCTTGCCGTCCGGTTTCTGATAGCGCGGGTCACGCATGTAAGGCAGTGAATCCGCCACCAGTTTTTCTTCGAATCCATCGGCATAGGTCTGCTCCAGCAAAACAGTACCGGACAAACCATCCCAGTTCCGTCGCCAGCTTTCATTGGCCCAGCAGAGATAGAAAGGAAAATCTATCTCAGGACGGTCAAGCAGTCGGTTCATCGGCTCTTCCAGAACCCGACGGCCGTCAAACCAGTAATGATAGACACAGAACGCATCGATCCCGGCTTCGCGTGCCAGCTCGGCCTGTTGGCCCATGATTTCTGTCAGACGCAGGTCGTAAAAGCCAAGGTCCGAGGGAATAAGAGGCTGTGTGTGCCCGGGGAACAATGAATGCGCAGAAACGGTGCCGCGCCACTCGGTAAACCCTTTACCCCACCATTCATCGTTTTCTTTGATCGGGTGGAATTGCGGCAGGTAGAATGCACTGGTGAAACCCGGTTTTTTGACAGGCTTTTGCCCACCAAGTTCGGCGACCTGCGTGGTCTGCAACACATCCTGACCTGCCTCGATGGCAAGGAAACCCATGACACGTTCAAGGGCATGCGCAACTGTCCCATCGACCTGCGCGTATTCCACGTCAAACTCGCCCTCGTGAAGGTGCATGGCCTTCAACAGCTTCAAAATGGTCGGCTTGATCCAGTAAATCGACCCAGCCGGGAATGAGAGATGGCTTCCGTCGATCTCGATTTCGAGCCGGCGCAACAAGGACTGCGTCAACTCGAGGTTGGACCCCCACCACTTTTCGCCAGTGAAGTGTTGTCCGTCCGCAACCCAGAACGCGGCTTTGCGATCATCGACAAATGCCTCCAGCATCTGTTCGAGGTTCTCTTTAGGCAGAATGCCCTCGATCAGATGCCGGCGCCAGATGTCACCATCGTCGCGGTGAGGCGATTTTTTGGTGTGAATTTTGCACACTGCGTCATAGTCATCGAATGCACCCGCGTTCAAGAGGTTCATGAAAGGCAGGATATCCCGACCGCGATTTGGCATCATGGCGACAACCGCGTTCGGATAGTCGGACGAAATCTCTTTCGCTAGTTCATCCGTCTCTTCCCCACGATAGGTCAGGGTCACATAGAGATCATAGTCAAACTCGAGGCGTTCAAGCGTTTCTGCGAACTCGGGCCACAAATCCGGGTAATAGAGGTGCATCACAATCGCAAAGCGCGCAGTATCCCGTGCCGCGCCGAAAACCATCTTAGGCGTTTTCTTGGCCGGAAACTCTTCCACTTTCGGAAGTTCTTTGGTCACCCGGTCTTCCTTGATGCCGACAGTGGCGTAGTGCATCAACGGCGACATGCCGGTCGAGGCGACATCAGGGTTATACCGAAGGTAGGCCGTGGGCGAAAAATCCGGATTGGGCCGGAAGCCCATTTTCTCGCCATAAACGATGTAGTGCCGCAAAGGGAATTTCAGGAAAAGGTCGTTCACCTGCGGGTATGCGCCGCAATAGTATACGGGGTCAAAGGTTCCCGTGGCTTTGGCGGCCGCCATGAGTTTGCGTTCATCAGAATTCAGAAGAAAAATGCGGCTGAACCTTGCAGCCTTATCAATAAGAGACATTCGGAAAATTCCTGTATCGTCGTCCAAGCCTAAGCTTCATTTCAATGACGCAATAGCAACGCATCCGACGAGAACCAAGACCTTTCGCGTCAAGCACCCTCATCCATGATATAGCGATGGTGTTTATTGAGCAGAAGAAAGCCGAAAAACAGCAAAATGGCAGCAAGTGTATAAACGTAGAGCGGAGAAGACAACGAAGCGTCATAGGACGGATAGAACGCAGCCCGCATCTCCATCACGATATGTGACACGGGGTTGATGAGCAGGTAAGTCCGGAACGGTTCACTGATTTCATCGATCAAAAACAGAATACCGGACAAAATAAACAGCGGCCGGTTCAGGATCGTCCAGATATTCGTCCAGATTGGAAAACGACTCATCACATAGCAATTCACAACGCCAATACCGATCCCCAACCCAAAGGTCATGAGAAAAGCATTACACATCCTGAGAACATCAATATTGAGCTGAAGATCCAGAGCAAAGCGCAATCCAATAAAGAACAGAGCAAAAACAATCAGGCTGGTCAGCGTATTCAGGATCGACCGAGCCGCGATCGCATCGACGTATGTAATGTTCGGATAGGCCAAAAGGTTTTTGTTGAATTTAATCGACTGCCCGACCTTGTTGCTCAGATCGTTGTAAAGCATGAAGGGAAAATAGCCCGTCGCATAAAACAGCTCGAAACTGGCACCCAAAGCCGGCGCCCTGAAAGCATAAGAAAAGATTGCAGCCAACAATGCAATCGCCAGGACAGGCTCAAGAATTGCCCAAACATATCCACCCGGTGACCGACCGTAAGTTGTAGACATCTCGCGCAGCATCAGGGCGAAAATGGCCCGCGCTCCCGGAAACGAACGATTTGAAACGGCGGCTGTCACCTGTGAGAACCTCTTACCAGGGCTTTATATTCATCAACCATTTGCATATGGATCGATTTTGATATTCCTTAAAGCATCATTTCTTGTAAGACGATGTCAAAATCTCTCTTCGAAAAAGAGGCCAGCGCCATTTCCAGCCAAACGCCCAATCCGCAAGCGAACCAAGCGGCCAATCAAGCACAAAAGGCTCCGCCTAAACAGCCGCCAAATGCCGCTGCCCAGAAACGCCCCCCCATGCCGGGGCCGGCCAGCCCCGCGCACGCAAAAAAGCGGCATTGGGGCATTCTGGTCAGTTTCGCAGTGTTCTTCTTGGCGCCCCTCGCGGCGACGCTTTACTATTTATATGTTATTGCCGAAGACCAATATGCTTCGTTTGTGGGCTTCTCGGTAAAGTCCGAAGAATCAGCAAGCGCAACGGATCTTTTGGGCGGTCTCAGCAGTTTCTCGAGCTCGAGCTCTTCTGACACGGATATTCTGTTCCAGTTTATCCAAAGCCAGGAACTCATCAGCCGGATCAACCAGAGCATCAATCTGGAAGAGATCTATTCCCGCCCGGATTTCGACCCGGTATTTTCATATAATCCCGATGGTACCATTGAAGACCTAGTGAGCTACTGGCCTTGGATGGTGCGGGTTGATCTGGACGCCAAGACAAATCTTATCGAACTGCGCGTTCAGGCCTTCACGCCGGAAGATGCCCAACTTGTCGCGCAAGAGATCGTCAATGAATCTTCAGCCATGATCAACCGCCTTTCGGCTATCGCGCGCGAGGATTCGACCCGCTATGCCCGGGCGGATCTGGAAAAGGCGCTTGAGCGTTTGAAACTAGCCCGAGAGAACCTCACCAAATTCCGCTCGGAAACCCAGATCGTCGATCCGACCGCGGATCTCCAAGGCCAGATGGGATTGTTGAATTCACTCGAAGCTCAATTGGCGTCCGCGCAGATCGAACTCAACCTCTTGCTCGAAACCGCGCGCGAGGGCGATCCGCGCATCGCACAGGCTGAACGGCGCATAATTGTCATCAAGGATCTGATTGACGAGGAACGGGCCAAATTCGGGATTGGCGGCAATGCCCGCACAAACGAGCGCGACTATTCCACGCTTGTCGGTGAATTCGAACGTCTCATGGTCGAACTCGAGTATGCACAACAGACGTATCTGGGGGCGCAAGCCGCGCTGGATACCGCACTTGCAGAAGCGCAACGCACAAGCCGCTATCTCGCGACGTTTACGCAACCGACACTGGCAGAAAGTGCACGATATCCTCAGCGGGGCATTATCGCGCTCATCACGGGTATGTTCCTTTTGCTGGCGTGGTCGGTTGGCGTGTTGATCTTCTACAGCGTCCGGGACCGTAGATGATCGAACTGCGCCACCTGACAAAGACCTACAGTATTGATGGCGTTGTCAAACACGTTGCGCGCGACATCAACTTTACGTTTCCCACCGGGGAAAGTGTTGCCCTGATCGGTCGCAACGGGGCTGGCAAGTCGACGATGCTCAAGATGATCGCTGGCACAATCGCCCCGACCTCCGGCGAGATCGTCTCGACGGGATCCATTTCTTGGCCCGTCGGATTCGCAGGAAGCTTTCATGGTGATCTGACTGGCGCCCAAAATGTCAAATTTGTCGCGCGCATCTACGGTGTCGACACAACCGAAATGATTGAATTCTGTCAGAGGTTTGCGCAGATCGGTGGGCATTTTCACCTTCCTGTCCGCACCTATTCTTCGGGTATGAAATCACGGCTGGCATTTGCAATGTCAATGGCCATCCCGTTCGACACCTACCTCATCGACGAAGTCACCGCCGTGGGCGATGCGGCTTTCCAGGCCAAAAGTGCCGCTATGCTGCGCGACCGGTTGAAAACAAGCGGTGCCGTAGTGGTTGCGCACGCCCCGGTACTACTGCGCAGCCTCTGCACATCCGGTGTTGTCTTGGATAACGGCCGTTTCTTTTACTATGCCAAGGTCGATAAGGCACTTGAACACCACGAGCACCTGATGAAGGGGCGTCTGCCCCCCTGGATGAAGTGACACGACTGACAAACATTGAAACGTCAGACCGAAAACCGTACATGCTGATCATCGGCAACCCCGAGGCGGAAATGACAAACTACCTTTACCAGAATGACCTGCCGGACAATCTTGATTTGGGTCCGGTCGTCGCGATTGACTGCGAAACCATGGGGTTGAACCCCCATCGGGATCGGCTGTGTGTGATTCAGATGTCTGGCGGCGACGGCAATGCCCATTTGGTTCAGGTCACAAAAGGCCAGACCGAAGCACCAAACCTGTGCCGGATGCTTGAGAACCCAGATGTGCTCAAGCTGTTTCACTTCGGACGGTTTGATATTGCCGCAATGTACCATGCATTTGGCGCCCTGACCGCACCAGTTTACTGCACCAAGATCGCATCCAAACTGGTGCGCACCTATACCGACCGACATGGCCTCAAGAACCTGCTTCAGGAACTGGTCGGCGTGGATATTTCCAAGCAACAGCAAATGAGCGACTGGGGTGCCAAAACTCTGACCGCTGCCCAACTGGAATATGCAGCTTCCGATGTTTTGTACCTGCATCAGCTTCGGGACGAACTGAACAAGCGCCTTGAGAGGGAAGGCCGAACCGCGATGGCACAAGCCTGTTTCGATTTCCTGCCGATGCGCGCCCGCCTTGACCTTGCCGGTTGGCCCGAACAGGACATTTTTGCGCACTGATGACCGATACACCCAAATTTCTCGAGACAGCACGGCGCGTGATTGCCACCGAGGCCCGCGCACTGGATCAGCTTGAAGCCAGCCTTGGAGATGAGTTTGACACGGCTGTGGACATCATGCTGTCCGCCACCGGACGCGTGATTGTCTCGGGCATGGGCAAATCGGGGCATATCGCCCGCAAGATTGCCGCCACCTTGGCAAGCACGGGAACCCCTGCACATTTCGTGCACCCGGCAGAGGCCAGCCACGGTGATCTGGGCATGATGGCACAGGGGGACGTGGCCCTTGTGCTTTCCAACTCTGGCGAGACTCCCGAACTAGCGGATGTCATCGCTTACACGCGCCGTTTCAAAATCCCGATGATCGGCGTGGCCAGCCGGTCCGACTCGACGCTGATCAAACAATCTGATGTTGGTCTGATCCTGCCGCGCGCTGAGGAAGCCTGTGGAACAGGAGTCGTCCCGACAAGCTCGACGACGATGACCCTTGCCCTCGGAGATGCCTTGGCTGTCGCGCTGATGGAACACCGCGCCTTTACACCCGAGCATTTTCGCGAGTTTCACCCCGGCGGCAAACTTGGTGCCCAACTTAGCCGCGTGCGCGACCTGATGCATGCTGGCGACGCGCTCCCACTTGTCACTTTGGACACCCCAATGTCGGACGTTTTGCTCGAAATAAGTCGGAAAGGTTTCGGGGTGGTCGGGGTTACCGATCAGAACGGCGCCTTGGGCGGGATCATCACGGATGGTGACCTGCGCCGCCATATGGAGGGACTTCTCGACCACAGTGCTCATCAGGTCATGACTGAAAGCCCGACCACCATTGCCCCAGACGCATTGGCGGAAGAAGCGGTAGCCGTTATGAACGATCGCAAGATTACCTGTCTCTTCGTTCTGGATCCTGAGAAGTCCGCAGCACCCATCGGCTTTCTGCACATACATGATTGCCTGCGAGTCGGCCTGGGTTAGGTGGCCGCTGACACGGTGACGTATTCTCGCTTCATATCCCTTCTCAAGATCGTGCTTTCGTTGCTCGCTCTGGGGCTATTGTCGACATTATTTCTTGTGCAGCGCAACATTGGCAACAACAGTGACGGAATCGTACCGTTTGCCGATGTAGAGCTTGAAAAACGCCTTAAGAACCAACAAATCACAGCGCCTTTCTTTTCGGGCAAGACCAGTGATGGACATCTTGTGGCGTTTAACGCGGAAACCGCTCAGCCAAATGTAGATGACGCCGGCCATTCCGAAGCGTCGAACATTGACGCCCAGATCGACCTTGCCGACGGCTCGCGTCTGACAATGTCTTCCGAACTTGGCGTTATCGACAACAAGGCCCACGAAGCCACGCTAATGGGTGAGGTCACGCTTACCAGCTCGAACGGATATACCCTGACCAGCCAACGCCTGATTTCAGGCATGCGAGAGCTTGAAATTCGAAGCCCGGGAGAGGTGCTTGGCACTGGACCTGCAGGAGATTTTACGGCAGGTAAGATGCACGTCTTGAACGATATTGATGAAGATGCCGTTTATTTGTTTTTCACAAACGGTGTGAAATTGATATACACACCCAAAAAGTAAACGGGAATGCTGCCTTGCCGTTCAAAGTCATAGTTGCCTTGCTCTTTTTCTGCGTGCCGGTTTCGTTGCTCGCGCAGAATTTTCAGATTGCCTTTGGTGGGCTTCAACAGGACACCTCTCAGCCCGTTCAGGTCACATCCGACAACCTGTCTTTGAACCAGAAAGACGGCAGTGCGGTTTTTGACGGAAATGTACTGATCGTTCAGGGCGAGATGCGGCTTTCTGCACCTTCTGTGAGCGTGTTCTATAATCAGGACAATCAGGGCATCTCTCGCATGATCGCCACGGGGCGGGTACTTCTGGTCAAATCCGAAGATGCTGCCGAAGCGGATACCGCAGAATATGATGTCGACGCTGGCACCATTGTCATGTCCGGCAATGTCCTGCTCAGCCAGGGCGTCAATACGCTCGCGTCTGATAAGATGACGGTAGATCTCGAAAGCGGCGCTGCACAGATGCATGGGCGCGTGAAAACCATCATGCGTTCCGAGGACGACAACTGATGGCAAAGCCCGCACTAAAAGTCACAGATGGAGGCTCGGGTCTTAGGGTAGAGAACCTGCGGAAAAGCTATCGCAAGCGTGTCGTGATCCGTGATTTCAGCATGGAACTTCAACGCGGTGAGGTGGTCGCGCTTCTCGGGCCCAATGGCAGCGGCAAAACTACGACTTTTTATGCGGTTGCAGGTCTGGTTGTCCCCGAAGGCGGGCGTGTCACTATCGACGGGCGCGACGTAACGACTCTGCCAATGTATCGGCGTGCAAAAATGGGGATCGGCTATCTGCCCCAGGAGATGTCGATTTTTCGCGGCCTGAGTGTAGAAGAAAATATCACTGCGATCCTCGATATCTCTCAAAAAGACCGCCACAAGCGCCGCGAGAGGCTGGAAGAGCTCTTGTCCGAGTTTTCGATTGAACACCTCAGACGCGCGCCTGCCCTTGCGCTCTCGGGCGGGGAACGCCGCAGGGTAGAGATAGCGCGATGCCTTGCCGCCAATCCAAAATACCTGTTGCTCGACGAACCGTTTGCCGGTGTGGACCCGATCTCGGTCGGAGAAATCCGTCACCTTGTTGCAGATCTGAAGAAACGGGGAATCGGTGTGCTCATTACAGACCACAACGTGCGCGAGACGCTGGAAATTGTGGATCGGGCCTACATCTTGCACGACGGCAAGGTGTTGATGTCAGGCTCGCCCGAAGATGTGGTCGAGAACGAAAACGTGCGCCGCGTGTATCTCGGCGAGAACTTCAAGATCTCCTGACTGGAAAAATTTGCGCGTTTCGCGTGCGAAATTTGATCCGGGATCATTGACACCCTTCGCCGCCTGTTCTCAAATATGGCTATGACATTTTCGGAACTCGCACCTCTGACTCGTGCGGCCTTTGTTGAAAGGCCCGGTTTCGGTCAAGGTTTGGAAATGTCCAATCCCAGCATTCGAACCTGAGCCTCTGGTGGCGTCTATTGCACGCCCCCGGACCGTGGTTCGACATGTCATCGCAAAGGAGACAGAATGCGCTACCAAATTACCGGAAAACATATTGATGTTGGTGATGCCCTTCAGACTCATGTCAAAGATGAGTTGAGCACGGTCGTAAGCAAATATGCAGAACGTCCAACAGACGCCAATATCGTATTCTCCAAAAGCGCACATGAATACGTCTGCGAAGCTACCGTTCACCTGTCGACAGGATTGACGGCGCAGGCCAAGGCACACGCAACCGAAATCTATGCGGCCTTTGACGATTGCAACGAAAAGATGGAGAAACAGCTGCGCCGCTATAAGCGCCGCCTGAAGGACCATCACCGTGATCGCGCGGAACCGGTTGAACTCTTCGGTGCGTCCTCTTATATCCTCGCTTCGGAAGGGGAGACCACCGAAGCCGAGCCCGAGACGCTTCAGCCAATGATCATTGCCGAGATGGAAACCAAGATCCCATCCCTGAGCGTTGGCGAAGCCGTAATGCAAATGGAACTCGCTGGCGCGCCGGTACTGGTCTTCCGAAACGAGGGAAAAGACGGAGTAAATGTGGTCTATCGCCGGGACGACGGCAACATAGGCTGGATTGATCCGCAAGGATAATGCGACAGTGACCCTAAGGTCTCTGTCTGGAGATACGGGCATATGGACCTTTTCACGATCCTGAGGCCTGAGGCGGTCAAAGTTGTTTCGGCCGCCTCGAGCAAAAAACGCTTGCTGCACGCTCTCGGCGAATTGAGTGAATCTGCCTACGGGCTGGATTCAACCCGTGTGGTTGAGGCGCTGCAAGAGCGCGAGAACCTAGGGCCTACCGGTGTTGGTAAGGGCGTGGCCCTGCCCCACGCCAGGCTGGAAGGTCTGGACCGCGTTGTCGGCGCGTTTATCCTTTTGGAAAAACCTGTTGATTTCAGTTCGGTAGATCGGCAACCCGTCGATATCGCCTTTGCCTTGTTCGCCCCGGAGGAAGCTGGAGTTGAACACCTAAAGGCCTTGGCTCTGGTGTCGCGCACGCTGCGCGAGACCGCCGTTTGCGCAAAGCTGCGCGCCAATCCTGACCCGTCGACCTTGTTTTCTATCCTGACGGAAAACAAGAACGTTCAGGCGGCCTGACTCACCCTTCGGATCAGGCCCAGGCCCCAAATCCAAAGAGCAGATAGTCCCGCTGGTATACGTCCACGGTCAGCGCCTCGATCTCTTCGTCGTAGATTTCCGAGAGAGCGAACGGCTGATCTTCAGGGGCGTTCGCGGGATCGGAGGAATCCGTTTTGCCAACTTGCATGGCAAGGGCCGGCAGATAGGCGTTCATTTCGTCTTCGCGCACAATGACATCCGGGAACATCAGTTCTGAAAACCCGCGCAAAATGGAGGCCTGTGTCGCCCAGTGTGCATCGATTCGCACGCTGGTCTGCCCTGCAAGGTTCAACTTCAGAAACTTCAGGAACGCGACAAAGGCTGCGCGGTGCGCCGCAACATCATAGGAATCATCAGGCCCCTTGGCAGGAATTGGAAGCTTATACACCTTGCGCAATGTGTTGCGGATTTGCTTCATGCTACCGGGTCCGTCCGACAGGATGTACCGGCAAAACGCAGCATGCGCACGGGCAACCGGATGGCGAATGACCGTGAATTTTCGGTGTCCTGGGTGGGACCGCATCCATTTGCGCAGGTCCTTTTGGTTCATTTTGCGGATCAGTGCCTCTGGACCCGCTTCATCCAGTCCGGCCAACCACTCAAACACCTGATCTTCTGGCCCCGAGCGCACGGGCAGATAGAGCAAGGGTGTTTCCGGCGCGGCCGCATATGTGGGCACGACTGGTCCACGCCGAGGTTCAAAATTCGGTGTTCGGGTCAGGTTGAACCGGTCAAGCTCGGACAAAGATCTGGAAATCTCGTCAAAGTTCGACACTTTCTCGGAAACGGGACTCGGGTTCTGACGTTTCAGAGAATCATCAAGCTTTTCGAGTTGGTCTGACTGACCAAGAAAGCGTGCAAGCCCGTTCATTACATCAAGATCCTGAAGATCCTCGTAGGCAATATAGAATGCCGTCTGTCCCGTGACCTGAAGCGTGTTCATCAAAGCAACCTGAAAGCTCTGCAGGTCATCGGCATACACACTAAACTCCTCGGTATCAAAATGCACCTTCGTATCGCGGCGCCGACGCACGTCGGTCAACTTCCATTGGTTGGTCGCGCGCGCAATCTTGAGAGAGACATAGCTGTCGATCGGATTCCTGGTCAGCACGACCTTTGCACAGCGCGGGTCTTCCAAAGCGATGGGTAGCACCCGCGGATCGTGGTCGTGAAAGAACCGGAAACCGCCCATCACATCCTGTTGCGCCTTGATCGCCCGGATCAGAGTCAAGGGATCCTGTGTGCGAGTCGCAAGATCGACTCCCAGAATGCTGTCCTTGTTCGGATATCCGATGAACACCGGATTGAAGGCTTCGCCGTGGCATGTAATGCTGGGGAAAGCGTTCAGATTTGCTTCAAGAAAATTCGAACCGGTGCGCATTTCGGCCAGAACGATGAAATAGTCGAAAGAGTTGGACATCAATACTACTGCACGAGATAGGGTTTACGCGGGGAATCGGGTTGGTTCATGCCTGCGGGGTCTACGGCGAATTCCCCCATCAAATAGGGATGCATGCCCTGATTTTTGAGGTTTTGCAGAAACTGGCCGAACCCGGTCAGATCATTCATGCGCGGGGCCTCGGTCAGACGACGCAGCCTTATATGCCCCATTTCATCAATGATGCTTTGTAACGGCTCCATCGGGGCTTCAATGAACTCTGCCATGGTCCAGATACGCACACGCGCCTTGCAATACGGGGAACGCAACACTTTGAGCTGCTCGCTTTCGAGATGTTGAAGACGCGCAGCTTCCCGCCTCAAGTCCGCGAAATTCTGATTGGACTTGAACAAGGGAACAGCCCAAGCGCCGCTAATAACCGATATCTGCGCGTTTGGATCTTTTGCCAAGAACCAGATTGGAGCCGCCTCATCATTGGGGCCCAGTTGAAAGCACTGCCGCTCTCCGCGGGTGTTCCAGATCAAGTTCGTCAAAAAGGCAATCGGATTGTAATCACGCAATTCGGCGCTGTCGCATAGTGCGCCGTTGATCACCTTTTGCCCGCCTGAAAACTCGCATCTGTGGGGGGCAAAAAGGTGACCATGCACCTGAGTCTGGGTTGCCTTTGCTAGCCAAGGTTCAAAATTCTCGAACAGGTCGGAGAACCCCTGGAACACCGAATAACGACCACAGGTCATGCCATTTTCCCACCCATCGTTGGGAAAACGGCTTTGCATGTATAGGCCAGGACGGCCCCGCGTCCGGCGCTCAACAGCCTTCGCGAAGATCCGGTCGATTTTCGACGGATTCGGCTCGACCATCTTGATCGCGCCTTCCGGGCTTTTGAGGAACGCGTCATACAATTTGTTCGCACGTGGCCAAATTTTTCGGGCGACAAAACAATCCGACCGCCGCAGCAGCTGAAGATGGTCATCATAAAAGATGTGCGGCTTGCCTTGAAAATCGAACTTGGACAGTGTCAGCGAACGGCTTTCGATCTTGGTTGAATACAAGCGCGCTAGGCTTTGGAAATAACTTTCATCCGGGATCCAGACCTTCTTAAAATAGGCGTCATAAACGGACCTCTCGGGATCTTGCAGGATCGCCGAAAGTGTTTGGCGGGTTAGACACCACCATTGCGACCCCATATGCGGCACAAGACCTTGGGGGATACGTCGTTTGAAACGGATAAGACGTTGAAAATCAACATATTTATCAAATAGATAGCGGTGCTTTTTCCACGAGAACGGAAAGCGCAGCGTAAATCTCTCTGCGCTCAACCCGCCAACAGTCCAGGGCACTTCCGACGTAGTCGCTGACTCGATAAAATCGGTGTTTGGGCGCGCGGCAAGATAGTCGATCAGCTCTTGCACCGGCCGAAGGGGAAGACATGCCCCGGAAGACAGATAGACATGTCTGACTTCGGGAAACTCGGCCAGCATGAGCTCGGAACCTGATTGAGCCGCAGCGACAAGGCCCCATGCCCCCCATTCGCACTTGTGCCGGTCGCAGAACATCACAAGGGGGTCGTCTTCCAGGGCCTTGGCGAATTGCGAATAACGCTTGCTCGACACCTCGGCGTCGACATGGATCACGACGGGGCAACCAGACGCAGTCCAGTGGCGGGCGACCTGTTCCGCCCTGTCCAATGCTGTGTGGACAAGCATGACAATACCAACAGTCATGCCCAGTTCCCTTTCGACATCAGGCCCAGAATCTCAAGCTGCCGCCAGTTGATGTATTTTTCCGACCATTTGCACCAGAGTTCAGGGTTTTCTTTCAAAGACTCGGCATAGGCCAAATACTCGATGCTCGCCGCATAGTGTTGTTTGCGGTGCAACTCTTCTGCAGCCTTGACCGAAAACGTGTCGAGGAACTTGGCATGCAGCAAGATTCCAGATGCTTTTTCCCCGCCCCATTCGTCGTAAACCTGGTTCAAACCACGCGGCAATAACATGTGCGTTGAACTGACATAGGCATAACGGCGGTTCCATTTGACCAGTGGGACCTTGTTCAGGGCAGGCGCCTTTTCAGGGGCGTGTGGAAAGAATACACGGGCACGTGGCCCTCCTTGAATCCAGAGGTTTCCGAATTTTGGATTCTTCTCCATAGTATAGTTGCCGGCATCAAACCAACTGGCGATTTCCATCGGGTTCTGGCCCGCCCGATAGGGATGCTCGTCCAGACGCCCCTTTGGGTACATGTCCAACAACATCGCACTGAAGGATTTGATCGACGACGCATCAAGCCAGTCGGTGAGCGCCCGCAACGGGCGGGTATCGCAAAATGGGTAGATAAAGAACTCATCCGGGTCGACGACAAGGCACCAGTGCTTATGCCCGTACCGGAACTGCAACCAATTCAGCCAGTCCACACCAAAACGCGACCTCTTGTAGCTGCGTTTCGTGTGCCAGACCGACACATCGGGCTGTTCCGCAAGATATTCAAGCGAGCCATCATTGCTGTCATTGTCTACGATCAGGAAATGATTGATCCCGAGATCCCGGTAGTAATTCAGGAAATACGGCAGCCTGATGTGCTCGTTTCGCTGAGTCGAAAAAAGCAAAAGATCATTACGCTTGATCTTGTTGGTGCGATCGGAAATCGCCCGCAATTCGCGACGCTTGCGGATGGCACGCACCAGCCAGCGGCGTCGCTGCGTCCTTAACCGATATGACGTCCACAAACCCAAAGCGTTCTCTTTCCTGTTCTACTCGTACTTTCCGGCTTACGGAATTGCGATATCACGTCACCTTTAAGGCGATGTTGAAATGCGATTGCCAGTTTGGCGGATCAAATCTGCGCGGAATGTATACGTTTTGACTGCCCGAGTTTCGATCACGCTGCGCCAGATCAATAATTGCCTCCTTCCATGCATAACTGTCTGTAACGCTTGCGTAAACGGGATAATCACCTAACACTTCCCTTAGTACGGGAAGATCATTGCAGAGAACGGGCACCCCCAAGGCCGCCGCTTCGATGGGTGGCAAACCATAACCTTCGGCCAATGACGGGAAAACAAGGCCCGCTGACCCTTTGAGCAGGGCAGCAATGTATGCGTCGCTTGGCTGATTAAGCTCCAAAACATGGCGCCCATTTTTTCGGATCTGGTCAAGACGCGCGAACACGTCCTCGTTCATCCAGCCCCGCCGCCCACAGATCACAAGGGTCGGGATAACTTCCATTCCGGCAGAGGCTTCGAGTTCAGCCCATAGATCAAGGAGCAATCCATGATTTTTGCGAGGTTCTATTGTCCCGAGCGCTACGAAATATGGCGCTTTTAGCTCTTCCGGCAGAGATGGATTATCATCGATTTGGAAACAGCGCTCATCAAGACCCAAGTGTGCAACATGGATCGGCGGGACATCCCCCCAATTGGCCATATGCCGTTGCACATCCTCTTTGGAAACCTGTGAATTGCACAAAATCATATCCGCAAAACGCTGTGCCCGCATTAGAAACTTTTCGAATTTCTTTACCGATAACGGCGTCTGGTACTGCGGAAAATCAAGGGGAATCGTATCATGCAGAAAAAGTGTGACGCGCGCCTTTGGAACAGATTTGACCGACCAAAGTACACGCTCTGTCGCGTTGGCATGATCCACATTCACATACACCACGCCATCCGGCAAATACCGTTGCAACATTCGGGACAGGCGATTGGGCCGGCAACGCGCGATGCAGAATCTTCGCAGTTCAGCTTCGGTAATCCGTCGGTAATTGTTCGGCTTATGCAACACCCGAGACAGCATGTCCGGGGTGCCCCAAGGCACCTTGCCAGACAAGCGGGCAAGCATGGCTTTGGCGCCAGCGTCATCCAGCAGCACAAACCCAAGCTTGGTACGCACCAACCCGAAACACGGTTCAGACGCATCACATAAGGCTTTCAGATACGCCAGACAGACACGGTCCACCCCAGTGGGGCGACCCGACTGAAGGGACATGACCCGCGTCATCTCGAAAAGACGGGCGGGCGGTGCGTTATTTGTCGTAGTGTCCAGTCTGGTGCCACCTCCAGGCGTCGGAGATCATGGTTCCGAGATCAGATCGCGTAGGTTGCCATCCCAGTTCCTCTTCAGCGCGGGATGAGCCTGACACCAGTCGCGCGCAATCACCCGGACGACGTTCACCCTCGATAATTGGGACTTCTCGATTAGTGACGCCATTAGCGTGAGAAATCACCTCGCGCACCGAAAAACCTGTTCCACTGCCCAGATTGAACACCCTGTTAGGTTTATTCTCAAGCAACCACGTCAGCCCGAGCAGATGCGCATCCACCAGATCGCACACATGGACATAGTCCCTAATGCAGGTGCCATCTGGCGTATCGTAATCCGTGCCGAACACCGTAAGCGCCGGACGGCGCCCTTCGATTGCGTCCAGCATCAAGGGAACCAAATGCGTTTCGGGTTTATGAAATTCACCAATCTCGGCCTCGGGGTCGGCACCTGCAACGTTGAAGTATCGAAAGATCACGTGGCGCAAACCATGAGACTTTTCAAAATCAAACAGCATGTCTTCGATGGCGCGTTTAGAAGCCCCGTATGCGTTTATCGGGTGCTGTTGGCTGTTCTCATTCAGAACGACATTGTCCTGATCGCCATACGTCGCGCAGGTCGAAGAAAATACGAAATTCAGGCATTCACTCTCAATCGCAGCCTCTATCAGGTTCAAGGCACCCGTCACGTTTTCACGCCAGTATTTACCAGGCAGTTTCATGCTTTCTCCGACCTGGCTCAGAGCCGCGAAATGCAAGACGGCGACGGGGGCGTATTTGGCAAAAACTTCGCTGATACGCGCGGGATCCATCAAGTCCCCAAGCTCAAAAGGCCCGAATTGAACGGCGTCTTCCCAACCCGTGCTGAGGTTGTCAAACGTAACAGGCACATACCCTGCCCGGGCCAGCGCCTTACACGCATGTGATCCGATATAACCGGCACCACCTGTAACTAGGACATACTGCGTCATCAATGCCGCCTTGGCGAATTATTGCGCCGCTTGATCAGCGGCAAGCATTTCCCGCAAATACCCCGAGAGTTCATCGCGCAAATCGTCTCTTGCCAAGGCAAAAGCCACAGTCGCCTGAAGGAAACCCGCCTTGGAACCACAGTCGAAACGCTGGCCTCGGAAACGGAAGCCGTAGACGTCATTCCCCTGCTCAATCTCTTTGGCGATTGCATCAGTCAGCTGAATTTCACCACCCGCACCTGACTTCTGTTTGTTGAGCGTTCTGAGCACATTCGGAGACAGGATATAGCGACCAATCACGGCGAGGTTTGAAGGCGCCTCGTCGACGGGCGGTTTTTCAACCATGCCGTTGACCGATACCAGCGATCCCATATCCTCTTTCACATCAAGGACACCATAAGCTGAAGCTTTCTCTTTAGGCACCTCCATGGCCGCAACCATGCTACCTCCGGTCTCTTGATAAGCATCTACCATCTGTTTGAGACACGATTCTTCCGCAGCGATCACGTCGTCAGGCAAGATAACGGCGAATGGTTCGTTCGCGATAAGACGATGGGCACACCAGACAGCATGCCCCAGCCCCAGCGCGCGATGCTGGCGGATATAGGCGATCGCACCGCTGTCCATGTTTGTCGATTTGAGTGTTTCGAGCAATTCGATTTTGTTCTTCTGCCGCAACTCTCGTTCAAGCTGGGGCGCATGATCAAAGTAATCCTCTAGCGCCCCTTTGCCGCGCGAAGTCACAAAGATGAACTCTTTGATCCCCGCTTCACGCGCTTCATCGATGGCATATTGGACCAGCGGACGATCGACCAGGGTCATGATCTCCTTGGGCACCGATTTGGTTGCGGGAAGGAACCGGGTGCCAAGGCCAGCAACCGGGAAAATCGCTTTTGTAACTTTTTTACGCATACTCTTTCACCTCAAAACGCCACGATGAAATGAACTCAGATCATCTTCGAGCGTAGCTTTTGGAGATCGGCATTTCAATCTCCACCTCGTCTGCACTGTTTGTCATCCAGTGGATGTCGTCAGTGCTTCTTATTTTTCATAAATCCAACCGAAAAAATCAGTTAAACACATTTGCGATTGCAAAGGCTGTACCGACAAAGGCGATAACGGCCTGTGCGGAATTCAATACCGACTCTGTCGCAATCACTGTGTCTTCAGGCTGGATTTCGAAGTTTCTGGCACCAAACAAACCATCTGCTGTCGTCAGGTTCATCACAAATACCACGTATTTGTTCGAAGGTCCGCTTGCGTCCATGCGCACTGCAGAATCTGGATATTCTCTCAGCACCAGCAACCCCTGTGCGTTGGCCCGCGTGTCAAGGATACCCCCCGCGATCGTGACAGCCTCGACGCCGTTAACTGTCTCTTTAGGGAAATAAACGATGCTTTCCCGTTGGGCGGCGCCCATCACGGTAAAATAGCGCTGGTCTTCTTCGGCAAAAACCTGATCACCGCCTCGCAGGATCGCGTTTTTTGACGGACTGCGGAAAAGCTCTTTGGCCGGAATTTCATAAGTGGACCCTCCTCGGCTCAGACGCACGATTGGGTTCACAAGGCTCGGGTCAATCCCGCCTGCCTTTGCGATCAGGCTGCGGATTGAGTAGTTCCTGTTTGGAAGCGTGTAAGTTCCCGGATTGGCAAATCCGGACACAGCGTCGACCGAGTTCGAAACACCTTCTTCCATGGCGACCTGAACCTGAATGGAAGGCGCAATATTAGCGAGCCTCTCCTGCAAAAGCTTGCGCGCTTCGTTTGCGGTCAACCCAGCGACCTGCACCTCTTCCACATACGGCACAAAAATAGTTCCCGAAGCGGACACCTCGATAAGTGGCATTTCGACATTGCGCTGCTCTATGCCGGTCAACAAGGAGTTGTCCGAGTTGTCCCAGATCAGCAGGCTCAGATTGTCGCCCGGTCGAATGACATTCGAACGGGGGCCACGCTCGGCAGCCAACCAGTGATAGTGCCCGTGCCAGCCGTTCCTTGGCCACGATGCAATCTGATTGACGTTGCCGCGACTGACCTCAACGACGCTGATATCACGTTCAGCGAAATCTTCTTCATTCGAACCGATCACTTCCTGTGTTGTCGGTGCGCCACGCGGCAAGGAACATGCAGCAAGAAGCCCAACAGCACACAAAACTGCAACCAATTTGAATCCAGACGTCATGACAGACTGCTCGCCACCTTTTCGTTGGCTTCTTTTAACCACTGCACTTCGCAAGCAACAATGTTTTTTTGATTCGCTCGGAAAAAAGTCGCAGCCTGTGTTTTCATTGCGTTCTATGCGCAAATTTGAAACGGCTTTGCTCTGTAGCGGTTCGGCAAGTTGCTCACGTTGAGCGAATTGTCGCCATTCTACAAATTTTACGAATTTCGCCTTCTTATCACCTATCCACAGTGGTATCGTATCATCAAGAGAAAGACATTCTCGGATTTGGGCAGTATTTTCAGGCGAATACATTTTTGGGCGACGCATTTCTTGGGGTGTCACACTTGCTCTACAAGTTCATGATCTCGCTGAGCAGGGCTCAGAAAAGCGCGATTTTGTTGGCGCTTGATCTGTTTTGGATCGCAGTTGCGTTTTCTTTCTCGCAACTTCTGATGGCGCCTTTCCCGGAAAACCTTGGCGCGGCTTGGCAAACCCTCTGGTACCTGGTGCTCCTTTTGCCCGTTGGCGCCTTTGTGATCCATGCTGTTGGGCTTCACCGCATCAAGCTGAATGCCTACGGCATGAACGACATGGTGAATACGGGCGCGTTAGCAGTCATTGTCGGAGCAACCGGATACGCGGCCAGCTATGTCGCAAGCTTCCTCGGTCTCGGACTACAGACCGCGAGTGGCGGAAGCTTTGCCGCGTTTTCGATGTTCTTTATCGTTCTTTCCGTATCCGGAAGGATGTTGCTTCTCAATCTCGTGTTTGCACTGTTCCGACGCAACCAAAGCCGTAAACGCGTTCTGATTTATGGTGCCGGACAAACCGGACAACAATTGGCCGCTGCGCTGATGACCGATGACGAGTTTGAAGCTCAATGTTTTGTTGATGACGAACCCGCCCTGCAGAAACTCTCTATCCGCGGTTTGCGTGTCTATTCGCCCCGTGAAATTTACGAAATCGTTGAAAAATACGATATTGACCGGATTATTCTGGCGATGCCTTCGGCCAGTCAGGCGACCCGGGTCCGTATCGCCAAAGAGCTTAGTGGCGTGGGCTGCGAAGTGCTTGGCCTGCCTTCATTCGCAGAAATGGTCGTTCGTGCGGAAGGGGCACACAAGGCTGCACCCGTGCGCCTTCCCGAGTTGTTGGGCCGCACCGCACTTGAAGCGGAAATTCCTGCCTCAGCCGAGCCATACCGTGGAAAAAGCATCTTGGTGACAGGTGCCGGTGGATCAATCGGCTCTGAGCTTTGCAGGCAAATTCTGACACTGCAGCCAAAGAAACTGGTGATGCTGGACCACAGTGAACTCGGTCTATACTCTGTCGGTCGCGAAATTTCCGAGCTTTGTGGAGACATTGAAATTGTCTTGTCGCTGGGTTCAATCGTGCATGAAGAATTTGTCGAAGAGATTATCGGCAAACACAACATTGACGTGATTTTCCATGCCGCGGCTTACAAACACCTTCCCATGGTGGAAGACAACTCGCTTGAAGGACTTCGCAACAATGTTCTGGGTACACGGGTCGTTGCTGATGCGGCTCGCAAGGCTGACGTAGAGCGGTTCATTCTGGTTTCGACGGATAAAGCAGTGCGTCCGACAAGTATAATGGGATCATCCAAAAGGTTGGCCGAACTTGTTGTTCAGGATCTCGCGACGCGCAGCACGACAACACGATACTCAATGGTCCGCTTTGGAAATGTGCTGGGATCGTCCGGCTCGGTCATTCCACTTTTTGATGAACAGATCAGGCAGGGCGGGCCGGTGACCGTGACTCACAAGGATGTCACGCGGTTCTTCATGACCACTTCGGAAGCAGTGCGACTTGTCTTGCTCGCCGGGACATTCTCTCGCGGTGGAGATGTCTTTGTGCTCGATATGGGTAAACCTGTCCGGATCGCGGAGGTGGCTCGCAAGATGATTGAGAATGCCGGCCTGACCGTGAAGAATCCGCAAAACCCAGATGGTGATATCGAGATTCAATTCACAGGTCTGCGCGATGGTGAAAAAATGCATGAAGAGTTGCTTATTGGCAGTGACATGCTGACCACGCCGCATCCCAAGATTCTGCGGGCACAGGAGAAACACCTGTCTGAACTTGAAATGGCAAATGCGCTTCAGGATCTGCGGCGTGCCATTGATGATCGTGACTCGGATTTGGCGACCAATATCTTGCAAAGGTGGGTCGAGTCTGTCGGCAGCAATAGTGTCCCGATTGAAAAGGCCGAAGTCTCCTGACTGGGCTCTAAGCTCCATAGTACTCACGATACCACTGAACAAACTTCTCAACCCCATCTTGAACCGACGTTTGCGGTCTGGACCCTGTCAGAGTCTGCAATAGCCGTGCCTCAGCCCATGTCGCGGGCACATCTCCTGGCTGCATGGGTAAGAAGTTCTTTTTCGCCTCGATACCTATTGCGTTCTCGATTGCCGCAACAAAATCCATCAGGGGGACGGGTGCGCCGTTGCCGATATTCACTACACGCCACGGCGCCACTGCACTTAACGAATCAACCTCTGAGGCGGTGCCTGAACGCGCAGCCATCAATGGCGGCGCAACATCAACCAGCTTTGCAATTCCGGCTACAAGATCGTCAATATAAGTGAAATCACGACGCATGTTACCGTTGTTGTAAATGTCGATAGGGTCACCATTCAGAATAGCCTTGGTGAACTTGAACAGCGCCATATCCGGACGCCCCCAAGGGCCATAGACTGTGAAAAACCGGAACATTGTGATCGGAATATCGTAAAGATGCGCATAGGAATGCGCCATCGCCTCATTGGCTTTTTTGGTGGCTGCGTAGAACGACATCTGCATGTCCGTCTTGTGCGTTTCCGCATAGGGCATCTCGGTATTGGCTCCGTAGACAGAGGATGTGGACGCCATCAACATGTGCGCAGGGGGATGGGCCCGCGCTGCTTCGAGCAGCTCGTAAACCCCGATCAGGTTCGCATCCACATATGAGCGTGGCGCCTCGATCGAGTAACGCACACCTGCCTGAGCAGCCAAATGAATGACAGCATCAAACCGATGCTTTTCGAACATATCCATCAGCAAGCCCTGCGTCTCGATCTTTCCGATGACCGGCGTGAAATCTTCGTAAGGCTCCAGCATGGCATGACGGCGCTCTTTCAGCGTCACGTCGTAATAATCGCTCAGAGCATCGAGACCGACCACTTGCCACCCTTGCTCCAGCAATAGTTTTGAAATGTGATATCCGATGAATCCTGCGGACCCCGTCACAAGTGCGGTGCGTCTGGTTGTCATTGGGCTGCTCCGGTTTTTCTTTTTGTCATTCATGATTCAGTCCGCGCTGCACCGCAACCCGCTGTTTTTCTTCTCTGACCCGGTGACGAAACGCGGTCAGACGAAACCAGGGCTGGGTACGCTCTGACTTGCCGAACAGGCCACCGGATTGTTCCCAAAACCCCGCCTTTTCAAAGCTGACTCTGTGGAAATACGCCGTCGGGGAAAACACAAACAGGCTGACCCTATGGCCTTTTGCGGAAAGGTCCGCAGCCTTCTGTCGTAACTTTTTTCGCTGCCAAATACGGCCCGCCAGCACGACAGGCTCGGCATTTTCGTGTCTTTCGAATGTACGCATCCCGGTTGTGGCACGCGGGATCGGAGGCAAGACATCAATCATACGATCCAGCCCTTCGGCATATCCTTGGCGCAACCGTTTCATCAAGCTGACCACTTCACCCGGTTCGAGCTGACCCGATACCATGAACCCAACCAAGCGCTTTTTCTGGGAAGCCTGTTCGTGTTGCCAGATATGCGAATGCTCTTGTTCGGGGCAGTGTTTACGAAGAAAGACAGCCATGCTCGCGCCAATCTCAAATAGATCCTTGGGCGCGCGGTTTGATCGTCGAACCCCGTTTGCATAGAAACCGTGATGCACTTCAGCCAAAGGCACCACCGCCACTGGATGGTTCAGGCGGGCAAGCCGCAGATCAACATCGGTTTCATCAAGGTAATATCTGAAAGCCGGATCAAAGCCGCCAATCTCGGCAAGCACTGTACGACGAAACGCCATGTTGGTGCCTTCGGTCTTGAGCGTGCGGCCAAGTTGCGGACGCAGCACGACCGGTTCTTTTCCCGTTATCATGAGGTCGGTCGCTTTGCCTGTCTGATCGACACACCGCGCGCGCCATTGATACGAAATACCATTGCGTCCGCGCACAAAACCGGTTGTCGCTACCAGTTCGGGTTCCTGCGCGAACGGGGCGACAAGGTGATCCAACCAGGTAGGTTCGGGTACGGCATCATCATCCAGAAAGGCGACAATATCCCCTGCAGCTTCGGCGATGCCAAGATTGCGGGCCGCCGATATGTTCGCTTCGTCAAATTCGACCAGTTTGACACGGTCACCGATTTCGTGGGCGCGTACGGTAAAACACCCGGCCTGATCCGCGACCACGACGATCTCGAAAGTGTCGTAGAACAATTGCGAAACGCCCGTCAGACAGCGGGTCAATGCATCGGGGCGGCCCCGGCTGACAATGACCACGCTGACGGGCAGTTGAGTCATGGCGTTCCCATCTCGGCCATCATGGCCTCGATCCGCGGTACATCTTCTGGATTGTTCAGTTCCCAGAAATGTCGGCCCCTCGCTTCAACCTCGACGCACAATACCTTGTGCCCATGTTCCATGAAGCGTAACTGCTCCAACCCTTCGAGGGATTCAAGCGGCCCAGCCTGCCAGCGTGGGTAGGCACCCAGCGCAGAGGGTCGATAAGCATAGACTCCAACATGATGAAAAACGGGCGTCTCGGCGTCACCCGCGTATGTTTCGGAGGTGAAGGGAATAACCTCTTTCGAGAAATAGAGCGCATGTCGATCCTTGGTGAACACTGCGGTCGTTCCGCCCACGCGCCCTGCCTTGCGGTCGTCTAGAAAACCGTTCAATGCCCGGCCATCGCAACGCAGTACCGGCGTTGCCACTTCGGCCATAGGATCACCGCGCAGACCTGCGATTAAATCCTCGACAAACCAGGCGGGCGTCAGCGGTGCATCCCCCTGAAGATTCACGACAATATCATATCCGCCGCCCAGATTGTCGAACGCCTCGGCACATCTCTCTGTGCCGTTGGCGCAGTTCTCGGATGTCATGACGACCTCGGCCCCAAAAGCTTCGGAGGCCTCGCGTATCCGTTCATCATCTGTCGCCACAACGACACGGTCTACACCTTGCACCTTACAAGCGGCCTCATAGGAACGCTGGATCAGGCTTTTAACCTCGCCAGTCGCACCTTTCAGCGTTGCGAGCGGCTTGCCCGGATAACGTGTTGACGCATACCGCGCCGGAATGGCGATCAGAACAGACATCAGGCTTCTTTCAGCTCGACCTTGGGGGCGTAAGCAATGAAGAACGGGTTGGCGAAATCTTCCTTGCCATAGGTCAGCGGGGTGTGGTCATCGAAACGGACGACATTGCCACCAGCCCCCAGCAAGACCGCGTGACCGGCGGCGGTATCCCATTCCATGGTGCGCCCAACGCGGGGGTAGAGATCAGCCTCTCCTGTTGCGACAAGGCAAAACTTCAATGACGAGCCTGCACTTTTGGAGTCTTTCACGTTGTATTTGTTTATGTAGTCGTCCGTGGCCTGGTCACGATGCGATTTCGACGCCACCACCAAAAGTGCTTCATTGTCGCTGTCGGCAACGTTGATCGGGGTCACGTCGCCGGTCACATCCAGCGCAAAATCTCCGGTTTCTTCGACCGACTGACCATCTGCTTGGGTGAAGAACATCCGGTTTTTGGCAGGCGCATAAACCACTCCGCGCTGGGGCACACCGTTTTCCACATAGGCAATATTCACCGTGAAATCACCACGACGGTGGATGAATTCCTTGGTTCCATCCAGCGGGTCCACGATCAGGAACGTGTCGCCTTTTGCGGCGTGGCTGTCGGCCTGCTCTTCGGTTACCAGCATCACGTCGGGGAACTCCTTGGTCAGGCCCGCCGCAATAATGGCGTCTGCGGCTTCGTCAGCTTCCGTCACCGGGCTATCGTCGGATTTGACTTTCACATCAAAGTCGTCCGAGTTGTAGATTTGCATAATCTTTTCTCCGGCTTCGATGGCGAGGCGACGCATAACCGGGACTAGGATTTCGTAGTTCAATTTATTTCTCCTGGTGAGAGCATTTGTTGTAATGATGGCTCGCGCCCCTTATGCTGCGTGCATAACTAAACAGCAAGATTTCCCTGCGATAAGGGAACAATTCTTGGGTGCAGGGTCATGTTTCAACGCGCAGTGCCAAAAAATTCGCTGACAGGCGCCTTTAATATTGCGGAGCTGATCTATCATTCGATCGTTCGCAGTGTTCGCAAGGCGCATGGCAACGCCGTGATTTCGCTACTTTTGAACATGTTGCAGGTCTTCATGTTCACCATGGTGTTCTATGTGATGTTCTCGGTGCTTGGTTTACGCGGGTCTGCACTACGCGGCGATTTTCTGCTCTACGTGATGTCGGGCATCTTCCTGTTCATTACCCACACCAAAACGGTTGCCTCGGTATCTGGCGCCGAAGGGTTTTCATCCCCGATGATGAAACACGCACCGATGAACACGGCCATTTCTATTGCCTCGGCCGCGCTCAGCACCCTTTACATTCAGGTGATCTCTCTTTTCACCATCCTGTTTATCTACCATGCCGCAATCACGCCGATCGAGATTTATGATCCAATCGGGGCCTTCGCCATGCTTCTTCTTGCGTGGTTTACAGGTGCTGGTGTCGGGCTGGTGTTTCTCGCGCTGCGCCCCTGGTTCCCGACATTCTCGGGCATCGCGAGCACGATTTACCAAAGGGCCAACATGATCGCCTCCGGCAAGATGTTCGTCGCCAACTCGATGCCGGGTTTCATGCTTGCCATGTTTGACTGGAACCCATTATTTCATTGCATCGATCAGGCGCGCGGCTTCATTTTCATCAATTATTTCCCCCGCAACAGCAGTATCGATTATCCATTCTATGTGGGGCTCGCTCTGGTCATGATCGGCCTCATGGGTGAATTCTACACCCGCCGTCAGGCCTCGATCAGCTGGGGAGCACGCCGATGAAACGACTATTGGTCTTGGTCTTCATGTGCCTGCCCGCGCTGGCAAAGGCCGACATGCTGCCAGCATTATTTGACGTCACCGGCGTTGCGGCAAATGATACACTGAATATTCGCAGCGCGCCGGACGCCAACGCTCAAAGGATCGGAGAACTCGGCCCCGATGCCAAAAACGTCGAAGTCGTCGGTCTGGGTCCGAACGGAAAATGGGCCATGATCGGTCTGCCCGAGGCCACCGGATGGGTCTCGCTGCGCTTTCTAGAACGCGTATCAGAAACCAACTGGATTCAAGACGAAATCCCTCTTGCCTGCTTCGGAACCGAACCGTTTTGGTCAGTAGGCGTCGACGGCGACAGACAAGTTTTGACCCACCGCCACTTCGATGCCGAGGAAGAAGCATTCGACATCACTTGGGTCGCAGCTCCAGACGCAGGCATGAGCGGGACCATGGGTCTTTATGCCACGGGATATGGAAGCGATGTTTTTACAAACATCAGCAGCGCCCAGTGTAGCGACGGCATGAGCGACCGGACCTTCGGGTTGTCCATCGCGCTCTATATCATGACGAATGAGCAGACGGTCGGGTACAAGGGGTGTTGCGCGCTTGTCGCGAGGTGACAGACCTTATCCTACTACCCGCAAGGTAAGATTGATCCGCCCTCCATGGGTCAACAACCGGGAGGATCCGAACCTGATACGGTCAACCCCATGATGGGCCAACCGCGCATCGCCGCCCATCACCACGACATCGCCAGACTTTAGCCAGATGGACTCGGTCTTGCCGCCGCGCTCGGGATTGCCCATGCGAAACAACGCTTCATCCCCAAGAGATATGGACACCACCGGCCACTCGAACCGGATTTCATCCTTGTCCTGATGCATCCCCATCTTGGCAGTCTCGCCATAGAAATTCACCAGACAGCAATCAGGCGCGCGCTCGGACGCGGCGACCGCATTCCAGATTTTCAGGACGGATGCGGGTATCGACGGCCAAGGCATGCCGTCGGGATGGCGGTCCTCATATCTGTATCCGCGCCGGTCTGTGACCCATCCCAACCGTCCGGCAGATGTCATCCTGACAGACATGGGTTTGCCCGATGGCGTAACGGGCGAAAAAAAGGGCGCCTTTCGAGCCACCTCGCGAATTTCCTGCACCAACAACTCTTGCTCTTCCGGGCTCAGAAACCCTTGGTATACCTCAAATCCCTTGATTTTGAGCGAGTCTGGCATTGGTTACGGGCACCACGGCTTGTTGCCTGTCAGATTCATCAGATTCTTCTCATTTCACGAGTATCTGATGCTTGCAGGCTGTTTTCCTGCTCCCTATATACGCTGCGAAGCGTGGCGGGCAAATGTCCGCTTCAAATGAGATCGGGGCTTGGATGCCATAACGGGTTCAGGTCTCGGAAAATCGCCTTAATGTAGAAGGGATCAAAAATGAGCAAAGTGATCGGTATCGACCTCGGTACAACGAACTCCTGTGTCGCCCTTATGGACGGCTCGCAGCCAAAAGTGATCGAAAACGCGGAAGGTGCGCGCACCACCCCTTCGATCGTCGCATTCACCGATGACGAGCGCCTTGTAGGCCAGCCGGCAAAACGCCAGGCCGTCACCAACCCCGAAAACACTGTCTTTGGCGTCAAGCGCCTGATTGGTCGCCGGTTCGACGACGCGGATCTGGCCAAGGACAAAAAGAACATGCCGTTCAACGTCATCAATGGCGGCAACGGCGATGCATGGGTCGAAGCCAAGGGCGAGAAATACAGCCCCTCGCAAATCTCGGCCTTCATCCTCGGCAAAATGAAAGAAACCGCCGAGAGCTATCTTGGCGAAGAAGTGACCCAAGCGGTTATCACCGTGCCGGCCTACTTCAACGACGCCCAGCGTCAAGCCACCAAAGACGCGGGCAAGATCGCCGGTCTGGAAGTGCTGCGCATCATCAACGAGCCGACTGCCGCAGCACTGGCCTATGGTCTCGACAAGGAAGACACCCACACCATCGCGGTTTATGACCTTGGTGGCGGTACATTTGACGTGACCATCCTTGAAATCGACGACGGTCTGTTCGAAGTGAAATCGACCAACGGCGACACCTTCTTGGGTGGTGAAGACTTTGACATGCGCATCGTCAACTATTTGGCGGGCGAATTCCAGAAAGAGCACAATGTCGACCTGACCAAGGACAAGATGGCCCTGCAGCGTCTGAAAGAAGCTGCTGAGAAAGCCAAGATCGAACTGTCCTCGTCGTCGCAGACCGAGATCAACCAGCCGTTCATCTCGATGGATCCCTCCTCGGGCACCCCTCTGCACATGGTGATCAAGCTGACCCGTGCCAAGCTGGAATCGCTTGTGGGTGACCTGATCAAGGCATCGCTGAAACCCTGTCAGGCTGCTCTGAAAGACGCTGGTATGTCCGCGAATGAGATCGACGAGGTTGTTCTTGTCGGTGGTATGACCCGCATGCCCAAGGTGATCGAAGAAGTGACCAAGTTCTTCGGCAAAGAGCCCCACAAAGGCGTGAACCCGGATGAAGTGGTTGCCATGGGCGCTGCTATTCAGGCCGGTGTTCTGCAAGGCGACGTGAAAGACGTTGTTCTGCTTGACGTAACCCCGCTGTCGCTTGGCATCGAAACGCTGGGTGGTGTGTTCACACGCCTGATCGACCGCAACACGACGATCCCGACCAAGAAGTCGCAGATTTTTTCGACTGCAGAAGACAACCAGAACGCCGTAACCATCCGCGTGTTCCAGGGTGAGCGCGAGATGGCAGCCGACAACAAGATGCTGGGCCAGTTCAACCTCGAGAACATTCCTCCCGCACCCCGCGGCATGCCCCAGATCGAAGTGACCTTCGACATCGACGCCAACGGCATCGTGTCGGTCGGCGCCATGGACAAAGGCACCGGCAAAGAACAGAAGATCACGATCCAGGCATCGGGCGGTCTCTCGGATGAGGACATCGAAAAGATGGTCAAGGACGCCGAGGAAAACGCCGAGGCAGACAAGGAACGTCGCGAACTGATCGAAGCCAAAAACCAGGCCGAAAGCCTGATCCACTCGACCGAAAAGTCGATGGAAGAGCATTCGGACAAGGTTGACCCGACCACGATCGAAGCGATTGAGCTGGCCATTGCGGCACTCAAGGACGACCTTGAGAAAGACGACGCAACGGCCGACAAGATTAAAAGCGGCATCCAGAACGTGACCGAAGCGGCTATGAAACTTGGTGAAGCCATCTACAAGGCAAGCCAGGAAGAAGGCGCCGACGAACCTGCGGCGGCTGACATGGACGGAGGCGATGACGACATCGTCGACGCCGACTTCGAAGATCTGGACAACGACAAGCGCTAATCGCGCGTTATCGGAAACGACGAAAGGGCCGGTCCGGTTGCCGGATCGGCCCGATTTCTTTCCGGCCAAAGGAGTAACCCATGGCAAAACGTGACTTTTACGAGGTGCTTGGCGTCAGCAAAGGGGCTTCCGCGGACGAAATCAAAAAAGCCTACCGCAAGAAGGCCAAGGAACTCCATCCCGATCGCAACGCGGATAATCCCGAGGCAGAGGCTCAGTTCAAAGAAGCCAATGAAGCCTACGAAATCCTGAAAGACGCGGAAAAGAAAGCTGCTTATGACCGCTTTGGCCATCAGGCCTTTGAAGGTGGCATGGGCGGTGGGCCACGTGGCGGACACCCCGGGCAGGGTGATTTTTCCAGCGCATTTTCGGATGTGTTCGACGACCTATTCGGCGATTTCATGGGCGGGCGCGGCGGTGGTCGGCAACGGGCAGCCCGCGGAGCAGACCTGCGCTATAACCTGCGCGTGACTCTTGAAGAAGCCTTCTCAGGGATCCAGAAGACCATCAATGTGCCGACATCGGTCCAATGTGACGCTTGCGACGGCACCGGAGCCGAAGGCGGTGCCGAACCCGTCACCTGTCCCACCTGTTCCGGCATGGGAAAGGTGCGCGCGCAACAAGGCTTTTTCACTGTTGAGCGCACCTGCCCCACCTGTTCCGGCATGGGCCAGATCATCAAGAACCCCTGCAAAACCTGTTCAGGTCAAGGTCGTGTCGAGAAAGATCGTGCACTCTCGGTCAACATCCCGGCAGGTGTCGAAACCGGCACACGCATTCGACTTGCTGGCGAAGGCGAGGCGGGTATGCGAGGTGGCCCGACCGGGGATCTCTACATCTTTATTGATGTGGCACAGCATGACCTGTTCGAGCGTGACGGACCCAACTTGTTCTGCCGGGTACCTGTCTCGATGGTCTCGGCCTCTCTGGGTGGTGACATCGAGGTGCCAACGATCGACGGTGGACGCAGCCGTGTGAAAATCCCGTCAGGCAGCCAGTCCGGCCGCCAGATGCGCCTGCGTGGCAAAGGCATGCCGGCCCTGCGCGGCAGCGGCACCGGGGATATGTTCATTGAACTGGCAGTGGAAACACCCGTGAACCTGACCAGTCGTCAAAAAGAGCTGTTGAGGGAGTTTGAGGAGCTATCCGAGGACAACCATCCCGAAAGCAAAAGCTTCTTCAAGTCGGTGAAGACGTTCTGGGATAGCATGAAGGGTTGAACCCCTGCGGAGATATAAAAATGGCGCGCCAAAACTCGGCGCGCCATTTTTTATTTCTGATTACTCGACAGTGGGTGCGATAAGGTACATCGCTTCCATCGCAATACCCGGGTTCACGTTGGGAAACGCCTTCTGGAAGATCCGCTGCATTTCACCATTTGCGTACAACTGCGACAGCGCGCGATCCACGACCAACCTAAATTCCGTATCCCCGCGCGCCAATGCCAAGCCCTGTTTCTCGATGGTCAGAATCTCGTTCGACATTTTCATGTTTTCACGCGCGGTACTTGTGAAGAACAACTCGGCCAGTATCGACTGATCCGCGAAATAACCGTCAATTTCTTGAGACTCCATGGCGGCCATACCGGCGTCATGAGAGTTGAACGTAATGATTTCGGCCTCAACGCCCAATTGCGAGAGCGAATTTCGAAGCGCTTCTTCGGTTGTTGTACTACCTCGGACACCCAATTTGCGGCCAGAAAGTGCCGCCAGATTCTGTGGTTCGTCCTTTTGCAGGACCAGAGATGTGCCGTCGACAAATATGGGGATCGAGAAATCCACCTGTTCACGACGGGATAGGGTAATTGTCGCGGCTCCACAAAGAAGGTCAACTTTGCCGTTCGACACCATGTCAAACCGGTTCGCCGCATCTACGGGCAAAAAGGTCACGCTCAAATTGCCCATTTTGAGTTCGTTGATCATGGTCTGGGCCACCTGCACACATACAAGCGGCGCGTAGCCGGCAGGTTCGCCATCATCCATTTCATACGACAAGGGGGCCGCATCCATACGATAGCCGATATTAAGCTGGTTGGTCGCCTTGATCCGGTCGAGAGTCTGGGCAGTGGCGGGAAACGCGGCCAGAGCAATCGCAAAGCTAAAAAGGAAAAGGTTTCGCATGCTGCATCCTGATGAAACTAATAGGTACCTTAACCCTCACACCAATAGCCGAAACCAACAAGAAATATTTGAAAGCAGCCCGTTCTGCTACGCTGTTCAGAGTTCTTTGAGACGGGTTGCGGTTAACGATTGCTTTACCGAGTTGAGTCACATCTAGAGTATGAAGGACCGGAGCGCATTTCAGGAATTACCACTTCCGCTGTTTGCCACTGAAGAGGCGAAAGAGACGCCTCTTCCGGTCGGAAAGATACCGTCCTATATCAAAGATCACCGAAAGCGGCTGCGTCAGCGTTTCCTTGATGGCGGGCCCAAAGCCATACCCGATTACGAGTTGCTAGAATTGATCCTGTTTCGCGCGCACCCGCGACAGGATATGAAACCGTTGGCGCACGCCTTGCTCCACAAATTTGGCAGTTTCAACGACGTGATGTCGGCCTCCTCTCAACGCCTGAAAGAGGTTAAGGGGGCGGGCGATGCAGTCGTGATGGAAATCAAGATAGTCGAGGCCGCCGCGCACCGTCTTGCAAAATCGCGCGTTATGCAGCGGCGTATTCTCTCAAGCTGGGATGCCTTGCTGGACTATTGCCACACCACAATGGCCCATCGCGATACCGAGCAGTTTCGCGTTTTGTTTCTCGATACGAAGAACACTCTGATTGCCGACGAAGAACAAGCCCAAGGCACGGTGAACCACGTGCCGGTGTACCCGCGCGAGGTGCTGAAGCGCGCCCTTGAACTCAACGCCAGTGCCCTGATCCTTGTTCACAACCACCCATCGGGCGATCCGACGCCCTCGAAATCCGATATCGACATGACTCACCAGATAGAAACTGCTGCGCGGTCGCTGGGCATAACGCTTCATGACCATCTCATCATTGGCAAATCACAAGAGCTCAGCTTGCGCGCCGAAGGTTTCATTTAGCGCACCCATATTTCCACGCGTCGGTTCACCTGGCGGCCCCAGGCGCTGTCGTCGCACGCCATGGGCATAGCTTCACCAAACGCGTCGACTTCCAAGGATAGCAAATCCGGGTTGATAGTTTCAGCAGCCTCCAGAACCGCCCGACGCACAGACTCAGCACGCTTGAGTGCGATCTCTCTATTGCCAAGTGCGGGGCCGTTTCCATCGCTGAAGCCGACAAACAAGACTTGCCGACCGTCATAAACGCCCGCCTCCAATGCGCGTGCAAACTGTTGTACGTTTGAGCGTGACTGGGCATCAAGCTGGGTCCTGCCGGCCTCAAACCGGAAAGACGTTGTCAAGCGTTTCAAAGGGTTCAGGCGTTCCGTCATACGTTGAAGTTCGGCGAGTTCGACATCGGCGCCCGCCACTGAGATCGCGTTTACAAACCGATCCCCTTGCAAGTTCACCGGAACCTCCTCCGGTGCCTGATCAACAAATCCAGCGCGTCTAATGACGATCTGGGCAGATGGCGTTCTTGTATAGGCAAGAAAGGCCCTTGCCACTTTTGGCAAGCGGCGGGCCGGAAAATAAAGGAACATCGGAGCCGTTAGCGGATAATCCTCGGTTTTGATATTGCGCCGGGACACCGACAAGGAAAATCCACAGGGACCAGTGAATGTGAGGGGAACCGTATTTCCAAGCTCGGCATAGCTGGCGATTCCGATCCCGAAGGGGTCGCGCGATACGGCAGATGTTAGAGCTAATGCGTTGGCGTATGTCTGAACACCCTCAGCAAACTTGAGTTTGGCCGGTTTCATGAGCTGGTCTTCAACAGCCTGCGCGAGACCAGAGCGCATTTCAAAAAGGTGCAGCGAAATGCTGGCATCAGGTCCACCAAGGCTTTGCCAGTTGTCGATGTCACCAGAAAAAACGCGCGCCAGATCAGAAGGAGAGATCTCTCGGACCGGATTTCCCGGCGCGACGACCGGCACCATACCGTCCAGCGCAAGAACGCGGCTGCGGTTGGCGGCGCGCATGTCGCCCAATCCGGCCTCGTAACCCAATCGGGCCTCCTCGGGGCGGATCTCTCGAAGGGACATCGAAATATCGGCTTCGTTAGCCAGTAGATCGGCAAACCCTTCGTCCGAGTTGCTGGCATGAAAAAAGAAACGTGCGAGTTTGGTGCCCTCTGCATCGCTGAGGTGGTATTCAAAACGCTGCAGGTCGGTCGCGTGCCGCTCGACAATGTAATTGTTCCGCAAGGCGAAGGCTTCGATCAGGGCGGGCATGAGGACTTCACCCATTCTCGCAGCACCAGAAATCGAGATATCAGCAACATAATTCGTCAGGCTTGGGCATCCCGGCCCGTCACACTGCACGCCCGACCCATCCACCGTCAGTTCGCCATAAATCGTATCGACGCGATAGAACTCGCCGTCGAACCCAAGAAGTGTTCCTGTAATTTCGACTTTGCCGTCCTGCGATCTCAGCGTGACATCCTGCGCAAGGCCGGGCAAAGCCCCTATGAAAAAGGAAAGTGCGGCGAAAACCGCCGCACGCAGGTGAGTCATGAAATCGCCTTTGCCACCGTCATTGTATCTGTGCGATTTTCAGGTCTTCCAACAAGTTTTTCAACACCAGAAATTCACCTTTTGCATCGCATTCGGGAATGGACAGATTGATTTCTTGCGTCATCAACCGCCCGCCTTCCCTAATCTGCATCGTTGTGGCCGAGATATCGCGATTGCAATTGGTTGCGCTGACTTCCGCTTCGATGCTCAAGGCAACATCGCCATAGCGTTTCGTCGTCAATGTCGGGAAGGTATAGACCTCGGCATTCCAGCCCTCTGCGATCTGGTCATTTCCAAGACGCGTCAAAAACCCGCCCGCGCCTCCGGCCACCGCGGCAACATCGCGCGCCGCACCGCCCCAAACATGCCCTTCCCCGCCATAGGGCGCCCCAAATTCGCGGGCATGAAGTTGCAGACCGCTTTCCCCGCGCCAAACGACCGCTGCGCGATCATAAAACGGCACCGAGCTTACCGATACCTGAGCGGTTTCACCGTCACCATTGGCAAAAACTACGGCGAACACGGCGTGTTCGGACAATGCGGGAATATTGACCTGCAAAGTCCCATCAGCGCTAACAACATCGCTAAAGCGCAACGCCTCGTGATGTATAGTCACCTTTTCACCAGTCAGGCACGGGGCAGACAATGACAGAAGAACCATGGCGCCTGCACCGGCTTCGGCAGTGAGTTCGGCATCACACCCCAATTGCGGCGTCGCTTCTTCGGCAGGCAACATGCCGACAGGCAAATCACGTGACACCAGAAGAATCACAGGTTCTTGCAGCAACTCGGCCTCATGTGCGAAATCCTCGGGAACACTAGGCAGCGCACCTGGCTTGGTGGTGCTAGGCGCCGCAGTAAGGGCGTTCGGTGCGTTTGTCGTAGAAAGTTTTCGGGAAGGTTCCGTCCCTGCGCGCGCAGCAGAATTTGCCTCCTTCGTTTGCATCAGGAAGCCAATCGAAATGGCGATGGAAAACGTTGCCAGGGCAAGTGCGTATCTTCTGTAAATGTTTTTCTTCTCAGACATACCAGACTCCAAAACTCGAACTGCCCCGCACTATGTCTGACACGAAAAAAGGGCGCCGCTGTGGCGCCCTTTTGGAGATTGTCTGTTCAGAACCTGTCAGACCAGTCGGCCATGGCAGTGCTTGAATTTCTTGCCCGACCCGCATGGGCAAGGCTCGTTCCGGCCCGGATTGCCCCAAGTTGACGGATCATCTTCGACAAAACCCTCTATGGCAGGTCCCGCCCGATCTTCTGGCGCGGGTACGGCAGCAGCCCTTTCAAGCTCGGCCTGTCGCATCTGCATTTCCATGGCAAGCTGCTGTTGTTCTTCCTCGGTCATGGGCTTGATCGAGCACAAGGTTTTGGTGACGTCTTCACGAAGGCTGTCCAGCATGCTTTCAAAAAGCTGGAAGGACTCGTTCTTGTATTCGTTCAGCGGGTCGCGTTGCGCATAGCCACGGAAACTCACGACCGAGCGCAGGTGTTCGAGACGCAGAAGGTGTTCACGCCACTTGCTATCGATCGTTTGAAGAAGAACCTGCTTTTCGATCATGCGCATGGATTCGGCGCCAAACGCCTCGGCCTTTTCGGCCATCATCTTGTCGGTGGCTTCTTCAAGGCGTTCCTCGATCACGTCGTCATCGACGCCTTCCTCCTGCGCCCATTCGATCACCGGCACATCAATATTCAGGCGCTCGATACAAGCCGCATAAAGACCCTCGGTATCCCATTGGTCTGCATAGGTCTTGGGCGGCATGTACTGTTCAACAAGGTCCGCGATCACCTCTTGGCGCATGTCCTGCGCGATCTCCGAAAGGTCTTCGGCTTTCATGATATCGCGCCGCTGGTTGAAGATCACCTTGCGCTGCTCGTTCATCACATCGTCGAACTTCAGCAGCTGTTTGCGGATGTCAAAGTTGCGTCCTTCGACCTTGGCCTGGGCCCGCTCAAGCGATTTGTTGACCCAAGGGTGCACGATGGCTTCGCCTTCTTTCATACCTAGTGTCGACAACACCTTATCGAGGCGCTCTGACCCAAAGATGCGCATCAGGTCATCTTCAAGGGACAAGAAGAACGAAGACCGACCCGGGTCACCCTGACGGCCCGAGCGGCCACGCAGCTGGTTGTCGATGCGACGGCTTTCATGGCGTTCCGTGGCCAGTACAAAAAGACCACCAGCATCCTTCACGGCCTGCTCGTCGCCCTTGTGCTCTTCTTCAATACGGGTGCGGATTGCGGCATGATCACCGTCGGGATCGGCGGCAATCGCTTCCATGATCTTGAATTCTACGTTCCCACCCAGCTTGATGTCGGTGCCGCGGCCCGCCATGTTTGTTGCAATCGTGACGGCGCCGAGCTTACCAGCATCCGCCACGATCTGGGCTTCCTGCTCGTGCTGGCGCGCGTTCAGGACGTTGTGCTTTACGCCAGCTTGTTGGAGCATGTTGCTCAACAACTCGGACTTTTCGATCGACGTGGTACCTACGAGGATCGGCTGGCCCTTTTCGTGGGCTTTCTTGATCTCTTCGACAATCGCCTCGTATTTTTCTCGTGCGGTCCGATAAACGGCATCATCTTCGTCGAGGCGGGCGACCGGTCTGTTGGTTGGCACCTCAACCACACCCAGACCATAGATTTCCTGAAATTCCTCGGCTTCGGTGGCCGCGGTGCCGGTCATGCCCGCCAGTTTGTCATAAAGACGGAAGTAGTTCTGGAAGGTGACCTGCGCGAGCGTCACGTTCTCGGGCTGGATGCTGCACCCTTCTTTGGCTTCAATCGCCTGATGCAAACCTTCGGACAAACGGCGCCCTGGCATCATCCGGCCCGTGAATTCGTCGATCAGCACAACGCTACCATCACGGACGATATAGTCTTTATCCTTGGTGAACAATTTGTGCGCGCGCAAACCTTGGTTCACGTGGTGCACAATCGTGGTGCTCTCAGGATCATAGAGCGACTGACCTTCGGGCAAGATTCCACGCGCTAGCAGGTTTTCCTCGAGGAAGTCGTTACCTTCATCAGTAAAGGTCACCTGACGCGACTTTTCCTCGATCGTGTAGTGACCCTCCTGAAGTTCGGGAATCAGCGCATCAATGGCGACGTATAGATCGCTGCGGTCTTGCGCCGGACCCGAGATAATCAGGGGAGTCCGCGCTTCATCGATCAGGATCGAGTCGACCTCGTCCACGATGGCGAAGTGATGATCGCGCTGATACATCTCACGAAGGTCGCCTTTCATGTTGTCGCGCAAATAGTCGAACCCAAGTTCGTTGTTGGTCGAATAGGTGATGTCAGATGCGTACGCCGCGCGCTTTTCTTCATCAGGCTGCTGCGGGTAGACACAGCCCGTTGTCATCCCCAGCGCGCCATAGACCTGACTCATCCATTCTGCGTCACGTTTGGCGAGATAGTCGTTCACAGTGACGATATGCACACCTTTGCCGGTAAGGGCATTCAAATAGGCCGGGAAGGTTGCGACCAGGGTTTTACCCTCGCCTGTTTTCATCTCCGAGATATTTCCCTGATGGAGGAAAATGCCGCCCATCAACTGGGTATCGAACGCCCGAAGTCCAAGAGAACGCACAGCCGCTTCGCGACAGTTGGCAAAGGCTTCGGGTAAAAGCGCATCAAGGCTCTCACCGCCTTTGGCGCGTTCGCTCAACTCAACGGTCTTGGCTTTGATCTCGTCATCGGAAAGCTTCTGAAACTCTGGCTCAAGCGCATTGATCTTTTCAACGATCGGACGGGTTGCCTTTATCTTGCGATCGTTCGGCGTTCCGAACACTTTGGTGGCAAGTTTTCCGAGACCCAGCATATGTTTTTGTCCTTCGTTGACACATTCGTGCGAGGCATCCGCTTGCCCAGACCGCGCCCTGCTCATACAAACGGGGAAACGGGCAATTTGCCTGCGCTCCAAAGCGATGTAAGGGGCGCCAGTAATAGTGTCAACGCCGCCAACCCACGCGGCACCCTGCAAGGACAAAACGATGTTGAAACACCTCAAATTCCTCTGTGCAACGGCGGTTACGCTGGCACTTACCAGCCCCTCCCTCGCGAAGGATGCGGTGGACGCAGAAACCGTGGTTGCCACCGTGAACGGCACACCGGTGACCGTTGGCCAGATGATCATGGTTCGTTCTGCACTGCCACAGCAATATCTGACCATGCCGGACGATGTTCTGTTCACGGCAATTCTTGACCAAATTATTCAACAGAATGTTCTGGCCCAAGCCCATGAAGGGGATGATCCCAAACGGCTCGAGATAGCATTGCAAAGCGAGCGTCGGCTTATCCTGGCGGACTCGGTCGTTGAAAAGTTCCTGTCGAACATGCCGACCGACGCTGAGGTGCAAGCGGCCTATGATGCGAAATATTCAGGCTTTGAAGGCCCGACCGAATACAACGCCGCCCACATCCTCGTTGCTTCGGAAGAAGAGGCTGTGAATCTACGACAGAAAATCGTCGACGGCGCGGACTTTGCAGACATGGCAAAGGAACACTCCACCGGACCCTCGGGCCCGTCGGGGGGCGCTCTTGGTTGGTTCGGCGCTGGAATGATGGTGCCGGAATTTGAAACTGCCGTTTTCGAAATGGAAGTTGGCGGTGTCTCAGAACCCGTTCAAACACAGTTCGGCTGGCATCTGATCAAGCTTAACGAAACCCGCAAACAAGAAGTCCCTATGATCGACGACATTCGCGGCGAATTGATCGGCGAGATTCAAGGCGCCAAGCTGGATGCCTTTATCGACTCGCTCACCGCCAAATCCGAAATTGACCGCACGAGCGCCGAGGGCATTGACCCGGCCGTCATCAAAGACGCAACCCTGTTGGACGACTGACCCTATGGCCAAGATTACCCATGTTTCGCCCTTGGCCCCAGCCAGCTTTCCCGATCTTCCGGTGATCGAAGGTGTCTCGTTTGCGGCAACCGACGCCGGGGTAAAATACCAGAACCGCAAGGATGTGATGCTTGCTCTTCTGGCCCCTGGATCCACGATTGCCGGGGTATTCACAAAATCGGCGACGCGCTCTGCTAATGTTCTGGATTGTCAGGCTAAGGTTTCCGGAGAAAGCGATCAGGGCGCAGCCATTCTTGTGAATTCGGGCAACTCGAACGCCTTTACGGGCCGTGCCGGAGAAGAATCGGTAGATGCCATTTGTCGTGCTGTCTCGGCTATCACCGGCGTTGCGGCAGAACGGGTATTTACCAGCTCGACCGGCGTGATAGGCGAACGCCTTCCTCACGACCGCATCATTGCGAAAATCGGGGAACTGAAAAAGTCGCTCAGTGCAGACGCGATGGAAGATGCCGCCAAGGCCATCATGACAACAGACACCTTCCCCAAGGGCGCCACCCAAACTGTCGAAATCGGCGGCAAGCCCGTGAAGATCGCCGGTTTTGCCAAAGGATCTGGCATGATCGCTCCGGATATGGCTACGATGCTAGTCTATATCTTCACCGACGCAAAAATTGCCCGTCCAGTGCTGCAAACCATCCTGTCCGGTCTGACCGACCTGACCTTCAACAACATCACAGTTGATAGTGATACATCGACATCTGATACGCTTTTGCTCGGTGCAACCGGGGCTAGCGGTGTTGAAATCACCGAACACGTTGGGCCTTTCACCGACGCGTTGCACTCAGTCATGCTCGACTTGGCTCACCAGGTTGTCAAGGATGGGGAAGGCGCGACAAAGTTTGTTGAGGTCGCCGTAACGGGAGCCACCTCGAATGCCGCTGCCCGCACCCACGCCCTCGCAATTGCAAACTCGCCTTTGGTTAAAACTGCCATCGCGGGGGAAGACCCGAACTGGGGGCGTGTCGTTATGGCGGTGGGCAAATCCGGCGCCCCTGCGGACCGTGATCTTCTGTCGATACGTTTTGGCGATGTTCTTGTGGCGGAAAAAGGCTGGGTCGCGTCAGGTTATCGGGAAGAAGACGGAGCCGCCTATATGAAAAACCAAGACCTGAAGATCCTTGTGGATCTGGGGCTTGGTGACGGCAAAGCGACCGTATGGACCTGCGATCTGACACATGGGTACATCTCTATTAATGCGGATTATCGATCATAATGAAAACTGTTCTGGTCTCAGCCGTTGCCCTAATCGACGCCGACGGGCGTGTTCTTTTGGCTCAACGCCCTGAAGGCAAATCCATGGCCGGCATGTGGGAGTTTCCGGGCGGCAAGGTCGAACCCGGGGAAACACCGGAAGTGGCCCTGATCCGCGAACTTCAAGAAGAACTCGGCATTGATACATGGGCCAGTTGCCTTGCGCCGCTGACCTTTGCATCGCACAGCTATGAGGATTTTCACCTGTTGATGCCCTTGTTCGCCTGCCGGAAATGGGAGGGCATCCCAACTTCACAAGAGGGGCAGGTTTTGAAATGGGTGCGTCCGGAAAACCTCAGAGATTATGAGATGCCTCCGGCTGACATTCCTCTCATTCCGATTTTGAGGGATTGGCTCTAGGGTTTGTTTCTAATTTGGACACATTGACGAAAAAATGTGCCAAAAGTGTATGAAAAAGCCTTCTCAGCCGTGCACATGTTAGTTAACGTGAAGGAACTGTGACGTCCTTTTGGGCTTTACGGTTTGGTAACTACGTTATGATCCAATCAAGTCAATCACTGGGGAGATTTGACATGCTTAGGACGATCACCGTAGGCAGCTGCGTTTCTGTACAAGGAACGTTCGTCCGTTCACTGCCAAACGGAAAAATTGCTGTCAAAGTCGGAAAAACGATCTACGCAGGCACGCCGATCAACTCCGCTTAGGAAAAGATCAAGGCTCTGAACAAAACGGGGGACGCTATGCGTCCCCCGATGCTTTTTAGGATAGGTCTTGAGGATCAGTCCAGAGTACGCGTGATTTCTTCGCGCTCGAAGATCTCGATCACATCACCTTGGCGGATATCATCATAGTTCTCGAATGCCATACCGCATTCCTGACCAGACTGAACCTCGGCAACCTCATCCTTGAAACGCTTAAGCGTCTTGAGTGTGCCTTCGTGGATTACGACGTTATCACGCAACAGGCGCACACCCGCAGAGCGGCGCGCAACACCTTCGGTCACAAGACAACCCGCAACCTTGCCAACGTTGGACACTTTGAAGACGTCCTTGATTTCGGCATACCCGATGAAGTTCTCGCGAATTTCCGCACTCAGCAAACCGGACGCCGCAGATTTCACATCATCCACTAAGTCGTAGATGACGGAATAATAGCGAATCTCAACACCTTTCTGGTTGGCCGAGTTCCGAGCCGAGGCATTCGCACGGACGTTAAAGCCCATGATCGGGGCGCCACTGGCCTCGGCCAGGCCCACATCGGTTTCGGTGATTGCACCAACACCCGAGTGAAGCACGCGCACGCGCACTTCGTCGTTGCCGATTTTTTCCATGGCTTGCACGATTGCTTCGGCAGAACCCTGCACGTCGGCTTTGACCAAGATCGGCAGTTCGGCGACGTTTTCGTCTTCTTTCGCCTTCTGCATCAGCTGTTCCAAAGTCGTCGCAGCACCTGCAGCGGCGCGCTTGTCCTTCGCGGCCTGTGCACGATATTCGGCGATCTCGCGCGCCTGCGCTTCCGTTTCAGTCACGTTCAGCACGTCACCTGCTTCTGGTGTGCCGTTCAGGCCCAAGACCTCAACCGGTACCGAAGGCCCGGCTTCGGTAACACGTTCGCCCTTGTCGTTGATGAGGGCGCGGACTTTACCGTACTGCTCACCCACAACAAAGATATCACCCTGCTTGAGCGTACCCTTCTGAACCAGAACCGTCGCGACCGGCCCGCGACCAACATCGAGTTGAGCTTCGATAACAGCACCTTGTGCGGCACGATCAGGGTTGGCTTTCAATTCAAGAATTTCAGCCTGCAGCGCGATGGCGTCCAGAAGCTCGTCAAGGCCTTGGCCCGTCAGAGCAGACACTTCAACATCCTGCACATCGCCCGACATCGCCTCGACGATCACTTCGTGTTGCAGTAGCTCAGCGCGCACCTTGTTAGGGTCTGCGGCCGGTCTATCGATCTTGTTGATCGCAACGATCATCGGCACTTCGGCCGCTTTGGCGTGGTTGATCGCCTCGACGGTCTGCGGCATGACCGAGTCATCCGCCGCCACAACCAGAACAACAATGTCCGTAACCTGCGCACCGCGCGAACGCATCGATGTAAAGGCCGCGTGACCGGGGGTGTCGAGGAAACTCAGCACAGTTCCGCCATCGGTCGTCACCTGATATGCACCGATATGCTGGGTGATGCCACCGGCCTCGCCGGCGACAACCTTGGCATCCCGGATCGCATCCAGCAGCGAAGTTTTGCCGTGGTCAACGTGACCCATAATGGTGATGACCGGCGGGCGCGGCTGCAGGTCGCCCTCATCGTCATCCACATCTGCAATCACATCTTCGACGTCTGCATCGGAAACGCGCACCACTTTGTGGCCGAACTCTTCGATGATGAGTTCCGCTGTATCCGCGTCGATTGTCTGGTTCTGCGTGACCATCATGCCCATTTTCATGAGCTCTTTCACAACATCCGCGACACGCTCGGCCATACGGTTGGCCAATTCGGAAACGACAATCGCTTCTGGAAGTTGCACTTCGCGGATAACCTTTTCACGTTCAACCGATCCGCCCATCGCTTTCTGGCGCGCGCGTTCTTGTTTCCGCTTCATCGCGGCAAGCGATTTTTGACGGCCACCACCACCACCGGTAGCTTGGCTCAGGGTCAGCTTGCCAGAGCGACGACCATCGTCGCGGCCTTTGCCGCGGTTCTGTCGCTGGTCCCGCTCGCGATCTTGTTTGCGAGGTGTGGCTGCCGGTGCCGGCTTCGAGGCCGGAGCCCGTGCAGGTGTCTCTTGCTTCGGCTGCGCTGCTGCCGCCGCCGCTTCTGCAGCGGCGCGCTTGGCGGCCTCTTCGGTTTCACGCTTCTTGCGCTCTTCTTCTTCAGCCTTCTGGCGCGCACGCTCTTCGGCTTCACGCTGCTCACGTTCTTTGGCTTCGGCCTCGGCGCGGCGACGCACGCGCTCTTCTTCGCGCGCCTTTTCTTCAGCTTCCCGCTTGGCGGCCTCTTCGGCTTCGCGGGCCTTCGCGGCCTGCAACGCCTTCAGGCGACGCTCCATTTCCGCGTCGGAGATGCCGGCAGGACGACGCGAGGGATCACCCCCCGCTTTCGCCGTAGCGGTTCCGGGCTTGGACGCGCCAGGCTTTGGTACCACTACGCGCTTGCGTTTGGTTTCCACCACGACATTCTTGGTACGGCCATGGCTAAAGCTTTGCTTCACATTGCCAGGGCGTGATCCCGATCCACGCAGGCCCAGAGTCTTTTTACCGTCGTTATCGCTCATTTAGCTGTCTTACCCTTCTGGACGGCCCCTGCCGCCCCAATTTCGCGTACGCCTTTTAACCTTTGGGCTTCCTCTACTACACGATGCGTGAGTCCGCCAGACGCAAGCGCACCATGTATCACAGTTTGTTTCCCAAAAGCCAAACCCAATTCATCAGCCGTCAACCAGCCGATGTAACTGCCGCCATATGGCGTGCTTAGCTTTGATTTTCCTCGTCCCGATCCGTCTGATGCCTGAATCAACACCTCGGCATAGTCTTTGACGAGCCAGTCCTTGACTTTCTCATAGCCGGCCACGGCCTCGCCCGACTTGCGCGCCAGGCTAATTAGGTCGACCACGCGACGGGCAATCTGGCTTTCGACTTCGTTGACCAGAGTGTCCGGCACCTTGACCGGTTGTTTTGCAGACCGCGCGAAAAGCCCCTTTTTGCAGGCTGTTTCCAAAGCGCTGCGATCTGCTGAAACCCAGATACCACGACCGGGCAATTTGCCCAGGATATCCGGAACAATTTGATTATCCGGCCCGACCACAAAGCGGATCAGGCCGAATTTCGGCTGCACCTCACCCGTGGCAATGCATTTGCGCTCGGGACCGTCTGCGCGATCCTTGGAGTGTCCACCACGTCCCATGTGCAAGCCTCCGAGGCCTGCGATCAGGCCTCGGCCTCCTCTTCGATCTCTTCGCCGTCGGTCTCTTCGGCATCTTCAAGCTCGGCCGGATCAACCCAGCCCAGAACGATACGTGCAGTCATGACCATGTCCTGAGCTTCTTCGAGCGTCATGCCAAAGGGCTCGAGAATGCCGTCATCCTTGACGCGTTCACCATCGACCGTCGTCCACCCACCGGCCAGCTCCCAGTCAGCACAGGTTGCAAAGTCTTCGAGGCTCAGCACGCCATCTTTGGCCAGCGCCTCAATCATCTGCGGTGTGAGACCCTCGAATTCAACCAGGCTGTCCTGAACGCCCATTTCGCGGGCCGCATCAAGCGCTGCCTTAGCTTGGGCTTCCAGATAGTCGCGGGCACGCGCCTGCAACTCTTCCGCGGTGCCCTCATCGACGCCGTCAATCACAAGAAGCTCGTCCAGTTCGACATAGGCAACCTCTTCAAGGTTCGTAAAGCCTTCGGAAACCAGAAGCTGGGCAAAGAACTCGTCCAGATCCAGCGTTTCCATGAACAGTTTGGTGCGCACTTCGAATTCTTTCTGACGGCGCTCGGATTCCTCGGCCTCGGTCATGATGTCGATGTCGAGGTTGGTAAGCTGCGAGGCCAGACGTACGTTCTGGCCGCGGCGACCGATCGCCAAGGAAAGCTGTTCATCAGGCACGACAACTTCGATCTTGCCCGCTTCTTCATCAAGAACAACCTTGGTGACTTCTGCGGGCTGCAGCGCGTTCACAAGGAAGGTCGGCTGATCTTCGTTCCACGGGATGATGTCAATCTTTTCGCCCTGCAGTTCGTTTACAACCGCCTGAACGCGGCTGCCACGCATACCAACGCAGGCACCTACAGGATCAATCGACCCGTCATAGGAAATCACGGCAATCTTAGCGCGCGAACCGGGGTCACGGGCCACAGCCTTGATTTCGATGATACCGTCATAAATCTCCGGCACTTCCATTTTGAAGAGTTCGGCCATGAATTCCGGCGCGGTCCGCGACAGGAAGATCTGCGGACCACGGGTTTCGCGGCGCACATCCTTGATATAGGCACGGATACGGTCGTTCGGGCGATAGGCTTCGCGGCCGATTTTTTCGTTACGGCGCAGGACAGCTTCGCCCTGACCGACGTCCACGATCACATTGCCGTATTCTTCGCGCTTCACAGTGCCATTGATGATAGTACCGGCGCGGTCCTTGAATTCTTCGAACTGACGATCACGCTCGGCTTCGCGCACCTTCTGCAGGATTACCTGCTTCGCCGATTGTGCCGCGATTCGGCCCATTTCGACCGGTGGGATTTCCTCCACAAAGGTATCACCGACGGCAGGATCTTCCATGTACTGCTTGGCTTGCTCAACCGTGAATTCGGCCTGATAATTTTCAAGCTCTTCATCTTCCACGACGGTTCGAACACGGGTAAAGGTCGCCTTACCGGTCTTGCGGTCGATGCTGACGCGGATGTCCATTTCGGCGCCATAACGCGATTTGGCCGCGCGGGCCAAAGACTCTTCCATCGCCTCAACCACGAGGGACGGGTCGATCATTTTCTCGCGCGCGACGGCCTCGGCGGTTTGCAACAGCTCGAGCTGGTTTGCAGAGGTAATTGCCATGGTTTACTCCTCTTCGGACCCTTCGGTCTCGATCTCGTCAAAATCGTCTTCGTTGATGGTGCCCGCCGCTTTGCGCTGACGCAGCATTTCCTTGATCAGTTCGTCGGTCATCACCAACTTGGCATCTGCCAACCAATCGAACTGGAGACCCACGGTAACGGGTTCGCCCTTGTCCTCGATGTTGATCAGTACTTCTTCACCTTCGATGCCAGCCAGAACGCCTTTGAAGCGTTTGCGGCCATCAATCAGTTCGGACGTCTCGATCTTGGCATCATAGCCTTCGAAAGTCTCAAAGTCATTGAGGCGAGTCAAAGGCCGGTCGATCCCCGGGCTACCAACCTCGAGGACGTAAGAATCCACAAGTGGATCCTCGACATCAAGTACGGCGCTGATGGCGTTCGAAATCTCAGCACATTCGTCAACTTCGATCCCGCCCTCGGGGCGTTCCGCCATGATTTGAAGCGTGTGCGTATTACCGCCTTGCAGGCGCAGGCGCACAAGCTCGAATCCCATGTCCTCAATGACAGGAATAATAATCTCGGCCAATTTGCGATCAATCGCGGTCTTGGCAATCAGGTCACTCATAAGTCGTGTTCCAGACACAAAAAAACGGGCCAGCGGCCCGTCGAAATTTCCGATGGAGCGTTGTGGGCGTTACCCTCAGCGCACCGCTGTTGAGGGGTGATATACGCAGGAAACTCCGAGTCTGCAAGGTCTATCTGAAAACGCCCCGCGATTGCGGGGCGTTTCCTTTGAACTTCAAGCCTGGATTTAGCTGAACCACCAACGCTCGGCCATGCGAGCGTTGTCCATCTGCCAGAGGTTGCCAACAGTTTCCGGCACACCCAGCTTGGTCGAGATCGCCTGAACATAGTTGGCGAACATCGGCACGATGACGGCACCATCTGTTCGCAGGATTTCCTGCATCTCGCGATACTGGTCGCGACGCTTGTTCGAATCCAGTTCGGCGCGCGCCGACAAAAGCAGTTCCTGGAACCGCGGATGATCCCACTGGGAATCGTTCCACGGCACACCGGCTTCGTATGCGGTTGAGAACATCCAGTCCTCGGTCGCGCGGCCGGACCAGTAACATGCGCACCAAGGCTTTTTCAGCCAGACGTTTGACCAGTAGCCATCCGCCGGTTCCTGTACCACGTTGATATTGATGCCTGCACCCTTGGCCGAGGCCTGATAGAGTTGTGCCGCATCCACCGCGCCTTCGAACGCAGCGTTGGAGGCAGACAGATCGATATTCAACTCGGTCAGGCCGGCCTCCTTCATGTAGAAAGCCGCCTTGTCCGGATCGTACTCGAGTTGCTCCATGTCGCCGGCATAGTACTGGTTGGCTGGTCCGATCGGTGTATCGTTGCCCACTTGGCCGTGGCCCAGCAGGATCTTGTCGACCATTTCCTGACGATTCACACCGTATTTCAGCGCACGGCGCACGTTGAGGTCATCGAACGGCGCGGTCTTGGACAGCATCGGGAAGGTATAGTGCTGGTTGCCCGTCACCTCCTGAATAGCAATATTCGGGTTCGCCTTGAGCAACGCTTCGGTTTTAAAGTCGATCCGGTTGATCGCATCCACCTGACCAGTCATCAACGCATTCATGCGCGCGGTATTGTCGTTGATCGCGATATATTCGATCTCGTCAAAGAAACCCGCACCGTCGCCTTTATAGTGGCCTTCGTAACGCTTGGCGGTCATACGCACGCCTGGCTCGAACGAAGTTACTTGGTACAGGCCCGTGCCAATGCCGTTGGCAATCGCTTCTTCGATCTGACCTGCCGGATACATCAGGATGTGATAGTCCGACATCAGATAGGGGAAGTCCGCGTTGCCGTTAGCCAGGGTGAACTGAACCTGATGGTCGCCCATCTTCTTCATTTCGGTGATGGCGGACACGATCGGTTTCGCCGCCGATTTGGCCCCTTCAGCGACGTGCAACTGCAAGGACTCAATTACGTCGTCAGCGCCGAACGACTTGCCATTGTGGAAAGTCACGCCCTGGCGCAAGTTGAAGGTCCATACTTTGGCGTCCGGGGTAGCTTCCCAGCTCTCGGCAAGCTCGCCTTGAAGCGATCCGTCTGCTGCCACCATCGTCAGGCTGTCAAAAACCGAACCCTGTGCCGAGGCGATCATGAACAGGTCAGAGTGGGTACGGCCATCCCAGCTATCCGAGGTGTTGGCGCCGGACAGGCCCGCACGCAGTTTGCCACCACGTTTCGGCATGGCTACGGCCGGCAGGCCAGTCATGGCCAGCACACCGGCGGCAGCACCTGTCTTAAGCAAGCCGCGTCTGCTAATTCTCGTCATTTGTCATCTCCCATGTTTTAACTTCGGGTTTTCCCGAATGGTTGTGACGCCCGAAAGAAAGGGCGATTCGATTTACATCTTATCAACAGCCGCGTCGCCGATGTTATCAACTCCGCGTTCATTAAGAAGATTTGTGAGCCAGTCCGGATCCATTTCAGGCACTGAACTAAGCAGAAGGTCTGTGTAGGGGTGGTGCGGCGGTTTGAACATTTCGTCCTTTGCACCTTGTTCGACCACACGCCCGTCCTTCATCACAACGACCTCGTCCGCGATGGATTTCACCGTTGCAAGGTCATGCGTGATGAACATGTAGGAAAGGTTCAGCTCGTCCTGAAGCCTGGCAAGCAGTTTCAGGATGCCTTCGGCAACCAGTTGATCAAGGGCGGATGTGACTTCGTCGCAGATGATGAACTTGGGTTCGGCCGCCAAAGCGCGCGCAATGCCGATCCTTTGTTTTTGACCACCGGACAATTCAGAAGGCAAACGGCTGTAGTAAACCGAAGGGTCTAGTTCGATTTCTTCCAATAACTGGTCGACACGCCGGCGTTTTTCCTTGCCCGTTAATCCCATGTAGAATTGGACAGGCCTGCCGATCAACTCGCCGATGGTTTTGCGCGGATTCAGTGCTGTATCGGCCATCTGATAGATCATCTGCGCCTGTCGCAATTGCATCTTGTTGCGCTTGCGGTAATCAAGCGGCAACATCTCGCCATCAAATTCGATATGACCCTGCTTTGGCGGCAACAAGCCCGTGATGCAGCGCGCCGTCGTGGATTTACCCGAGCCGGATTCTCCGACAACCGCAACCGTGCGCGCCTCGTGAATGTCGAAGCTCACATCATGCAGAACGGGGACCTTGCCATAGGCAGCCGTAACGTTCTTAACAGAAACCACAGGTGTTTGGCCGCCACTGATATAAGGTTTCTGCGGTCTCTGGAAACTGCGTACGGCCCAGAGCGACTTGGTATAGTCCTCTTTGGGGTCCGACAGCATTGTGCGCGTGTCGGCCTCTTCAACCTCGTCACCTTTCAGCAGAACTTTGATCTTGTCGGCCATCTGCGCCACCACGGCAAGGTCGTGGGTGATATAAATCGCTGCCGTGTCAAACTCTTCCACAATCTCGCGGATCGACGCCAGAACCTCAATCTGTGTTGTCACATCAAGGGCTGTGGTGGGCTCATCAAAGATAATCAGGTCCGGACGCGTCGACATGGCCATAGCTGTCATAGCGCGTTGAAGCTGACCCCCTGACACCTGATGTGGATAGCGGAACCCAATTTCTTCCGGATTGGGCAAACGCAGCTTGCGATAAAGCTCGATCCCGTCCGCTTCGCTTTCCGCTTTGGACATCACGTGGTGCTGGGTGGGCGCCTCGGTGTGCTGATCAATCAGCTTGTGCGCCGGGTTGAACGAGGCGGCGGCGGATTGCGCGACATAAGCGATACGTTTGCCAAGAAGACTGCGCTTCACCGCAGCGGATGCATTGACCAGATCAATCCCGTCGAACTCAACCGATCCTGCGGAAATACGGCACCCGTCGCGCGTAAAGCCCATTGAGGCAAGGCCAACGGTCGATTTACCCGCACCGGATTCGCCGATCAGACCAAGAACTTCGCCCTTTTTAAGATCGATATCGACGCCATTCACGATCTGGTTCCAAGTTTCGTCGCTGCGCCCTTCGATCTTGAGACCGCGCACTTTCAGCAATTGTTCAGTCATTGCGCTGTCTCCTCATTCTTTCAGTCCAGAGGACTTGTGAAGCATCCAGTCGACCACAAAATTGACGGCAACTGTCAGCAGGGCGATGGCCCCCGCAGCCAGCAACGGCGCACTGGCAACCTGCGGGGCAAAAGCGGCAAAATTAATGAACTGTGCCAAATCCCGCACCATCGTGCCCCAATCTGCCAGGGGCGGCTGGATCCCCACACCAAGGAACGACAGCGACGCAATGGTGAGGAACACAAAGCAGAAGCGCAGCCCAAACTCGGCCAGAAGCGGCGCGGTGGCATTCGGCAGGATTTCGCGGAAAATTAGGTACCCCATACCTTCGCCGCGCAATTTGGCGGCCTCGATATAGTCCATGACAACGATATTCAGGCCAACGGCACGCGCCAAGCGAAACACACGAGTTGAGTCGATCACGGCAATGATGATGACCATGTAGAACGTGAGCAGCCCCTTTTCAGACCCGGCCCAAGCCGAAGCGATCGTCATCAACAACAAGGCGAAAATGAGCGACGGGATCGCCATCAGAACATCAACGGCACGGCTCAGCAGCTGATCCAGCCACCCGCCGAGGGTTGCCGCGAGAAACCCGAGCGTCGCCCCAATGAGAAACGCCAGAACCGTGGTGGCAAAAGCGATGCCAACCGTGTTCTGTGCGCCGTAAATCAGCCTCGACAGAATATCGCGGCCAATCTGGTCGGTTCCCAAAGGGTAATCCGGGTTCCCGCCCATGGCAGGATTCCCGCCGGGCACGACATTGGCCGCCGCAAGAATCTCTTCTTGCCCGTAAGGGGCCAGAACTCCTGCGAAGATCGACACAAAGGCGTATATCAGGATCGTCAGGATACCGAAACTGGCGGTAAGGGGCATGGACCGGAACAGCTTACGCGTCCCTGCTGTTCCAACATGACGCCCGAAGATACGGAACATCCAGGCCGCGATTGCGAACAGGATGAAACCTTCAACGGCTTTGCCTAGGAAGAAATACTTGTTCGCAACAGCCGGATCTGCAGACCGCGAAAGCGAATAAGCCCAGACCAGCCAAACCAACACAACCGCCCCGAGCACATAGCCGAATGCAACGCCATAAGGCATGTCACGGAACATCGGTTTGTTCCCGGTGATTTTTTGCCCGGCAAACCGGAAAAGCCACCCCGCCACGCCAATAGCAATGATCCAAAGCGCAATCACACCAAAGATATTCATTTCGGATGCCTCAGACGTGGGTTGGAGATGATCGAAAGGATGTCCGCCGTGAGGTTGAGCAGGATATAGGCCGCCGCGAAAATCAGACAGCAGGCCTGAACCACAGGGATATCGCGGATTTTGACGCTGTCGACGAACAGTTGACCAATTCCGGGATACACAAAGACAACCTCAACCACGACAACACCGGTGATGAGATAGGCAAGGTTCAGGGCAATCACGTTGATGATCGGCGCCAAGGCATTCGGCAGCGCATGGCGGACGATTACACGCATTGGCGAGATGCCCTTCAACCGGGCCATCTCGATGTAGGGCGAGGCCAGCAGGTTGATGATCGCGGCCCGCGTCATCCGCATCATATGTGCCGTGACCACAAGGGTCAGGGTCAGGGCAGGCAGAAGGGTCCGGGTCAGCCGCTCGCTGAACTCCATGCCTTCGTATATATTGGAGAGGGACGGCAGGATCGGGTTCAACACCGCAAGGAACAGGATCAGGATATAGGCCAAGAAGAACTCGGGCGAAGAAATCGAGGACAGGGTCAGGATATTCGCGCTGCGGTCGAAAGCCGAGTTCCGGTAAAGCGCGGCAAGCACCCCCAGCGTGATCGAGATTGGCACCGCGATCATCGCCGTAACGCCCGCAAGGAAGATCGTGTTTTCGAACCGCGGCGCAATCTGGGCGGCGACGGTTCCCTTACCGGTGCCAACATCCGATCCGGCGAAGCTGGCAAAATTAGCTTGGGCAAAACTGTTTCCGAGGTCGCCTTGGATGGCGCCGCCAAGCCATTGAAAATAGCGCGTGACCGGAGGCTGATCGAGGCCAAGATCTTTGCGGATCGCCTCGACAGCTTCGGGTGTGGCCCCTTGCCCAAGGATGAGTTGCGCAAAGTCGCCCGGCAAAAGGTTGACCGCTGCGAAGATCACGATCGACACGACGAACAAGGTTAAAACGCCCAGCGCAAGCCGCTGAGCAATGATTTTCAGAATAGAGGCCAATGGTCCTCACCTGTTGTTTTTCTTGTTTGTCTTCAGGTTAACGGCGATCAGGGGTCTGTAAACCCTGAAAATCTGAAACCGACATTCAAATTTCGCTTTTGGAACATTTTTAGTGGCATAAGAACAAGTTTCGGGGGATTTGGCACTATTCAGCCGAAAAACTGGCCTTAAACCTTGGACATTTGATCCATTACACGCACCAATTCCGCGCTAATCCCCGGTTCAGAAAGCGCATGGCCTGCGTTGCGCACCATCCGCAATTGCGCGCGCGGCCAGTGCTTGCAAAGTTCATAAGCAGAACTTGGAGGGCAAATCATATCATAGCGCCCCTGCACCACCACGCCGGGGATATGAGAAATTTTGTCCATATTCTCAAGAATATACCGGTCCACTTCCAGGAAACCGTGATTTATGAAATAGTGGTTCTCCAAGCGCGAAAAGGCACGGGCATATTCCGCTGGCGGCTCTCCTCCGGATCCAGTTGAATGAATGGATGCTAGGGCATTTTCCCACGAAGCCCAGGCACGGGCGTATTTGATTTCCTCTCCGCGATCCCCAGAAAAAAGCCGTTTATGATAGGCTTCGATCAGGTTCTCTCTTTCGGCGTCAGGGATCAGTTTAACAAACCGCTCCCACGGTTCGGGCCAGAACTTGCCTGCGCCACCGCCGTAGAACCAATCAAGCTCGGCCTGTGTCATCAGAAAGACACCTCGCAGAACAAGAAATGCGGTTCGGCTGGGGTGGGTCTGGGCATAGACCAGCGCAAGTGTCGCCCCCCAACTGCCCCCGAACACGACCCAGTCATCTATCCCCAAATCGGTGCGGATCCGTTCCATATCGGCCACAAGATGCCAGGTTGTGTTGTTCTCGACGGTTGCATGGGGCGTAGAACGACCACATCCACGTTGATCAAACAGAACAATGCGATAGATAGAAGGATCGAAATAGCGACGCATTGCAGGGCTGCTGCCACCACCGGGTCCGCCATGCACCACGACTACAGGCAAGCCGTCCGCCCGTCCGGATTGCTCGACGTATATGCGGTGACCATCACCCATGTCGATCATCCGCTGGTCAAAGGGTTCGACCGGAGGATAGAGGTAATGCACTGCGCGCTTTTGGCCCGAGTTTTTGTCCATGTCTGACCTATATAGTTCAGGCGGCCCAATTGAGCATATGGAGATCAGAATGCAAGCGTCTCAAAGCACTGTCGACCCCTCTGAAGTCGCCAAATTCGAGGCCATGGCCGCCGAATGGTGGGATCCGAGTGGAAAGTTCAAGCCGCTTCACATGCTGAATCCTTGCCGGCTCGACTATATCACCCGCCAAATTGCAGAGGAATTCGGGTGTGATCTCGAATCAGAACTGCCGTTTAAAGGTCTTCGCCTTTTGGACATCGGTTGCGGCGGCGGGTTGCTGAGCGAACCCATGGCGCGCCTCGGCGCAACGGTTGTTGGCGCAGATGCGGCCGGCGGGAATATTCCGGTCGCGCAGGTACACGCTCAACAATCCGGTCTCGACATCGATTATCGACATACAACTGCCGAGACCATGGCCGCAGCAGGTGAACAGTTTGATGTCGTGCTAAATATGGAAGTGGTCGAACATGTCGCCGACCCGCTTTCCTATCTCACCGCCTGTCAACAACTCCTGAAACCTGGTGGACTGCATATTTGTTCGACCATCAACCGCAATCCCAAGAGCTTTGCGATGGCCATTGTGGGCGCTGAATATGTGATGCGCTGGCTGCCAAAGGGCACGCATGAATGGCAAAAGTTCATCACGCCTGATGAACTGTTCGAGTTGATTCAGAAAGCAGGCCTGACACCGGTGGATCGCAAGGGATTCGTCTTCAACCCGATCAGCTGGCAATGGTCTATTTCTGATCGCGACCTCAGCGTGAATTACGTCACGGCCAGTACGAAACCCGCCTGATCTGACGGGTTCAATCCTGATCCAGCTTCACGCGCAATTCACGTAGGATTGGAAGGGCGGCTCGCACACGGGCTTCGCCCAGTTCACTCACAATTTCTGAAATCATTGGTGCAATGCTGGCAAGCGCCTCGTCGCGTGCCTGTCGGCCTGCAGGGCTTATCCCCACGATCTTGCGGCGTGCGTCATCCCAATCTGGGCGGATATGGATGTAGCCCGCCAATTCAAGCTTGTTCAAGGTGTTCGTCATCGCCCCACGTGTGACATGGAACGCCTTCGCCAGTTGGGCCGGGCTACGTTCTGCACCAGCAGGTGCCAGATGATTGAGCACCGAAAAGTGCGAAAGTTCCATCCCTTTCGGCAACACCTTGCTCAGTCGCGCGCGGGCGAGTTGTTCAGCGGTCAGGATTTCGCCGAACAGGGCAATGGCCAAGGCGTTATTGTCACTCATAGCGGGCCATCGAACCTTTGGTCATGGGTCAGGGACGGAACTCTGCCCCGCGCTTTTGCCACTGCTTCGGGGTCCAGATCAACATAGCAGATGCCGGTTTCCGTACCTGCGTCGCACAACACCTCACCCCAGGGTGAAATCACCATGCTGTGTCCATAGGTCTTGCGCTCGGGCCCTCGGGACGCGGTGTGTTTTCCGGTCTGCGCGGGCGCCAGCACATAGCACCCGGTTTCAATCGCGCGCGCGCGCAACAGCGCCTCCCAATGGGCGGCCCCCGTCACGTAAGAAAACGCCGCTGGCACGGTCAGAATAGTGGCCCCGGCTTTTGCCAATGCTCGGTGCAAATAAGGAAACCGGATGTCATAGCAAATCGTCATGCCAATCTTGCCGAAAGGCGTTTCAGCCAGAACGGCCTTCTGGCCCGGCCGGTATCCATCGGATTCGCGATAGGTTTCCTCGGGCGTTACTTGCACATCGAACATGTGGATCTTGTCATAGCGCGCCGCGATCTGGCCTTCAGGATTGATCAGAAAGGACCGGTTGGCAAACCGACCATCTGCATCCTCTGTTTTCAGAGCCAGAGATCCAATCAACAGCCAAATCCCCAAGGACCGTGCGTCTTCCTGCAAAGCAGACAGCGTTTTGTCATCGGCTTCCAACCGCAGAACAGAGTTCTGATGATTCCTGCTGCCAGACACACAGTTGCTGACTTCGGGCGTCAGAACAAAGCCTGCCCCGTTTCGGGCAGCCGCTCGGCATTGGTCCCGCAAGTTGGTCAGATTGGCCTCGGGATTATCCGACGACGTAATTTGCAGCAGCGCAGTCTTCATCGGTCAGACAGCCAGAAGCGGGTCAAGTTTGCCGGCACGCTCCAATTCGTACAGATCATCGCAACCGCCAACATGCGTTTCGCCGACAAAAATCTGCGGAACAGTGCGCCCGCCATTTGCACGGTCAATCATCTCGGGTTTGCGATCGGGATTCGCCCAGACGTCAATCTCGGTGAATTCGACGCCTTTCTGGTTCAGCAACCGCTTTGCCGCATGACAAAATCCACAAAGCGGGCTGGTGTAGATTTGAACTGGTTTCATGGTTTCCCCCAACAGGTCGCATCATTACTGGGGGATTTATGTATCCTTTGCAACGCGTGCCAGTGTCAGAATGTGAACTTCCTTGGCCTTTGCGTGAAAACAGGCCTCTGTTGCGGCGGATAAAGTGGCACCAGACGTCATAACGTCATCAATCAGCAAAACAGGCCGCTCAGCCAAAAAATGCGCCCGTCTCGGGTGGGGCCGGAAGCTGCCCTGCATCTTGCGATAGCGCTCTTCAAAGGCGAGCCCACTCATACTGCCCCTGGTGTGCGGTCGCTGAAGCGCGTCCGGACACCAGGGCATAGAAAGGACACGGGCTAACGCCTGTGCCAATAGGGCGGATTGGTTATAGCGGCGCTTGAGCAGGCGTAAATAATGCAAAGGTACAGGTACAACGATGATGTTGGGTCGCAAAAGGGGGCGCGCCGCCTGCATCATCCATTTTGCAGCAGGCTGTACGATGTCGTGCCGATCACCGTGTTTGAGCGCCAGTACTAATTTTCGCGCATTGTCCTTATAGAGCAAAGCCGAGCGACCCTTTTGCCAGGGGCGTTCGGTTTTCATACAATCATCGCAGCAAACAGGAGACCCATCGTCTGTTCCTGGTAGAGGCGTGCCGCAAAGATCGCAGACCAAGCCACCAATGAAAGGGGTGCCGCACCAACACGGACCGCACAACCCAAAGTCACTCTCGACCAGACCTCCGCACTCGATACAGCGTGGCGGGTAAATCAACTGGATCGCTGTTTGTATCTTGTTTCTCATCGCACTATCTTCTGCACATGCAAAACGCCCCAAAGATGACAGATACGGACGCATTGAAGCGAAACCGAACGCGCGCCGATCATGTGAACGGTCTATTTCTTCACGAAGCAGCGCTCGAGGAAGTGCAGGATCGCCTCTCTTTAGTTAACAGAACGTTTACCAAAGTGGCGATCGTGACCGGATTTCCCGAGATTTGGCGTCGCGTCGCACCCCAGGCCGATATCGTGGCGGATAAAGATGTTCTGGATCTCAAGGCCGAAGGTTATGATCTGGTTCTGCATTGCATGGCGCTGCACTGGGCGAATGATCCGGTAGGGCAGGTCATTCAGTGTCGGCGCGCATTGCGGAATGATGGGTTGTTTCTTTGCGTGTGTTTCGGCGGCCAGACACTGCATGAACTGCGCAGCGCCTTGGCCCAGGCTGAAGCCGATGTCTCGGGCGGGCTGTCCCCCCGCGTGGCGCAAATGGGCGAAATCCGGGATCTGGGAGCGCTGTTGCAGCGCGCAGGGCTCAACCTTCCTGTGGCGGATACGCTTCCACTCAAGGTCACTTATGAGACACCTTGGCACCTGATGCGCGACCTGCGCGCCATGGGCGAGGCAAATGCCCTTGATGGCCGGTTGCGGCGGTTCACATCGCGTGCTCTGCTGATGCGCGCCGTCGACATTTACACGGAAACCTTCATGGAGAACGGCCGGATCCCGGCAACGTTCGAGTTGATTTTTCTGACCGGTTGGGCACCTGATGCAAGCCAACCAAAACCGTTGCGCCCGGGATCTGCGGTGACGCGACTTGCCGATGCTTTGGGAACGCAGGAAACCACACTCAAAGATTGACAGGAACGCGCCCGACACTAAGTCAGGTCAAGTTAATTTCAGGAAGAAAAATGAACCAAGTACACGCCACTCGCCCGGAACACAGCCCCAAAGACCACCCCGCCGTTCCACGCGGTAAGATCGGGGTGTTGCTGGCAAATCTGGGCACCCCGGATTCTTATACTTACTGGCCAATGCGGCGTTATCTGAACCAGTTTCTTTCTGACAAACGGGTGATCGACTATCCCTCTTGGAAATGGCAACCGATCTTGCAAGGGATCATCCTAACCAAACGCCCGTTTTCCTCGGGCGAGGCGTATAAGTCGATCTGGAATCACGAGCTGGATGAAAGCCCGCTGATGCTGATCACCAAGGATCAGACAGCCGCCATCACCGAGACAATGAAGACCCGCTTTGGTGACATGGTCATGGTGGATTTCTGCATGCGCTACGGAAACCCGTCCACGGAATCCAAGGTGCGCAAGATGGTGAAAGCGGGCTGCGAGAAGATCCTGTTCTTTCCACTTTACCCGCAATACGCGGGCGCCACGACCGCAACCGCAAATGATGAATTTTTCCGCGCTCTGATGAAGGAAAAGTGGCAGCCGGCAGTGCGTACCGTGCCTGCGTATTTTGGCCACCCCCAATATATCGAATCACTCGCGGCTTCGATCGAGGCAGCTTATGGCGAACTTGAGAACAGACCTGAAATGCTGGTTGTGTCATATCATGGGATGCCGACCCGGTATTTGAAAGAAGGCGACCCTTACCATTGTCATTGTCAGAAAAATACGCGCCTTCTGAAAGAACGGCTGGGCTGGGAAGATACCGAAATTACCACAACCTTCCAGTCGCAGTTCGGACCCGAAGAGTGGCTTCAACCCTACACGGTCGATGAAGTCGCACGCCTAGCTAAAGAAGACGGTAAAAAGCGTATAGCCGTGGTCGCGCCCGCATTTTCCGCGGACTGTATTGAAACACTGGAAGAGATCAACGAAGAGATCAAAGAGAGCTTTGAAGAGGCTGGCGGCGAAGAGTTCACTTATATTCCGTGTCTCAACGACCATCCGTCACACATTGCTGCGCTTTCCCAGATCATCGAGGAAAACCTGCAAGGCTGGATCGGCTAGGGCTTTCATAAAAACCTTAAAGGAAAAGAAAAAGGCGGAGCGTTTGCTCCGCCTTTTCCGATTTTAAGCTGTGGCTGAATTAGGCAGCAGCAGCAGCGGCAACGATTGCCAGCAGCAGCAGCGGAACCCATACGCCTTGTGCCGACGAACCAGCTTCTTCTTCGATTACGACAGGCTCAACAACGGGTTCAGCCATCGAACCGGCGAATGCGGTCGAAGCAGCGGCGGTCAGTGCAGCAGCGAGAACGAGTTTTTTCATAGTATCCTCCAGATAATAGCTCGACGTCATAATTGAGGACGACGCCAAGCACCCAAGACTTACCTCGTAACTCTGTGTAAACAGCAATGGGCATTGTTTGCAAACCCATCTTTCAGAATTACCCCTCGGGAAAGCCAGAATGTCGTCAAATTAGCAACACTTGCGTGCCAACCTTTGTAAGGCTGAACAGTTCGGCAATATGTTCGTTGTAAAGCCCGATGCACCCGTTCGACGATCTGCGGCCGATTTTGCGTGTGTCGTGCGTCCCATGAATACGATAATACGTCCAGCTGAGGTAGAGCGCGTGCGTTCCCAGCGGATTATCCGGCCCCGGCCCCACGAAATCGGGCCATTCTGGGTTCCGCTTTTTCATCGAAGGAGTCGGGCGCCAACTGGGCCCTTCGACTTTTTGCACAACTTTTGTACGCCCGCGACGCGTGAGATCCTCGGTCAAGGGCACGGAAGAGGGATAGAGCTTGTAGATCGACTGATCTTCGGACCAGTAGTGCAGCGCCCGCGAAGTCACATCCACCAGGATCGCGCCGTTTCGGGTATTGTCGAAATAAGGACGCCAGTCCAACGCACGGAAACTCGAGATATTACGTGGCACGATCTCGTCGAGGTCACGTTCAATTTCGGTCGTGCTTGACTCGGTTTGCGCCAATGCGGGTGCGGCCAGAAAAGAAGCTCCGGCGGCCATAAACGCCCGGCGACCCAATTTAGATTTTTCGTCGTGTGCCATGTCAGTCCTCGGAACAACCTGTTTTCGGATTGAACGATATATTATTGCCGGAATGTCTCAGTCGCAAATCAAACACCCGTCATTTGGCAATCTCACGCTGATGTGGGTTTTCAAAGCAACGTGACGCAGGTTAGAGGTCTGTCGGTAATACGACGGACGGAAAGACTATGACGCGCTTTATCGCTTTGGCATTGATTGCCACCTTGGCTGTCGCAGGCTGTGATTCTTCGGGAACCGGGGGATCAAACAGCGCAAAACAATACCGGATATCTTCGAACCGGACATCCGAAGTGCAATTTCGCGTCCTCGACTCGATCAATGCCCTGCGTAGTGCCGCTGGCGCCCCGGCCTTGCAGTTCAATGCACAGCTGAACGCCGCTGCAGCCACGCATTCGCGCGACATGTCCATTCAGAATCGCCCTTGGCACTTTGGGTCTGATGGGTCATCGCCCATCCAGCGCGTTCAACGCGTCGGCTATACCGGCCTTTTCCTAGGGGAAACGATTTCTGAAACCTATGAAACCGAGATGCAAACCCTCGAAGCATGGCTTCAACAGGAAGACACCAAAGCCGTGCTGATGAATCCAGCCGCTCAGGAAATGGGCTTTGCATGGTTCCAGGAAAAGAATGGCAAAATCTGGTGGACGCTGATTACCGGCACGCCCAGCGCCGCGCCCCAGCAACAAAGCACGGCCCCGACCGCGATCAGCGCAGGCCAAACTACCGCCCCTGTTCAGAGCTAAGCCCTAGGGGTAAATCGACACCAGGGTTCCGTTGCGCACCATCGCATAGACATCTTCCATTTCTTTATCCGTGACGGCCACGCACCCGGCGGTCCAGTCACGCTTGCCATTCTGGTATTTCTTTGGGCGTCCGTGAATGAAAATGTCTCCACCCGGACTTTTGCCCAGAGAATGCGCATAAGCGCGGTCGGCAGAATTGGGATAGGAAATGCCAATCGAAAGGTGGAATTCGCTGTTGGGATTGCGGCGGTCGATGAAATAGTTGCCTTCCGGCGTCTTTCCGTCACCCTCAACCTTCTTGTGCCCGACTGGCGCAAACCCCAAACCAACGTCATATTTTTTCAGGACGCTGTCATGATGCATCAGGTACATCGTCCTGTTTTCCTTATAGATCAGGACACGTGTCACTTCGGGGCCGTTGTACGTCTTGAATTTTGATGAACAGGCCGTAAGCCCGATCACCAGCAGCAATGCCACCGCAATCTTGATCAACTGCATCGACGTTTCCTCGTTTCTTGCGCATATCATAAACGCAAAGCACGCCGCCGGATAGCGCCGATGGGGGCTTCGCGCAATCGTGAACAGAGGAATGGTGGTCAGGCCGCGGAAAACCGCGCAACAAGCTCGATATGAGACGACCAGCGGAACTGATCCACAACCTGCACCCAGTCGAGCCGATAGCCCGATCCGACCAGACAGACCGCATCTCTTGCAAAGGTCACTGGATTACAGGACACGAAAGCAATCACTGGAATGTTTGACTTGGCCAGCTCTGCGGTCTGCGCCTCGGCACCGGCCCGTGGGGGATCAATTACAGCAAAATCGAACTTCAGGTCTTCGGCAATCAACGGGTATCGGAACAAGTCACGGGTCTCGGTGGTGATTTTCTTCAATCCCTCGGCATGTCGCCACCCTGCATCCAACGCCGTCAGCATATCGCGAAGGCCCTCAACCGCGTGCATCTGCGCAGCCTCTGCCAGCGGCAAGGTAAAGGTTCCGCATCCGGCAAAAAGATCAACGCCAGATTTGCCTTGATCACCAACCGCTTCTTTCACGGCGGCCAACAAAGCAGCCTCGCCCGAGTGGGTCGCTTGTAGAAAGCTGCCGGGAGGCGGCACGACCTTGGCCGCACCAAAGGATTGGGTGGCGGGTGCGCACATCGCCACCACTTCGTCGCCCCATGTCAAACGTGCTAGCTTCCAACGCTCGGTCTGCTGCGCCAAAAGGTCGAATAACGACCCATCCAGCGGCTTGCCACCGGACACGGCAATGTCCAAGCCTCCCTCAGACAAGGTGGCCGTCACTGATATCTCGCCCTTCCGGCTGGTTCCGATTTCGGCCAGTGCGCGCGCAACGTCCAAAGCGGGCATCACATCCGGATGAAGTAACTGACAATTCGGTATTTCAATCACAACGTCGCTTGCTCGGGCGTGGAAACCAGCCAACGCCCCTTTCTTGGTGCGGCGCGCCGAAAAAACCGCCCTGCGGCGTGATTTCGGGGGTGACGTGACGATGGGACGAAACTCTGCTTCAAGACCCTGCGCGGCAAGGGCCTGTTTGACCACATCAACCTTCCAGGTCGCGACAAATGCATCACTGGCATGTTGCAGCTGGCAACCGCCGCAACTTTTGTAATGCCGGCACGGGGGTTTTACCCGATCGTCGGATGGCGACACGATGCGAACATCTGTCAGGCGTGTGCCCTCCAAGGTTCCCGAAACGGTTTCACCCGGCAGGGTCAAGGGCGCAAAAACCGGGCCTTGGGCGATTCCATCGCCCTGATGCCCAAGCCGTTCAATCTGAATCTCGGTCATACTCTGCGCATATAGCGTAGGTGGCGTTTGGAAAAGCCCTTATTCCGCAGCTTCATCCGCGTTTAGGAAACCACCAGACTGTCTTTCCCAGAAGCCTGCATAGAGACCGCCCTGTTGCAACAGTGCCTCATGGGTGCCTTCTTCGACGATGTGTCCATCGTCCAGAACCAGAATGCGATCCATGCGTGAAATCGTGGACAAGCGGTGCGCAATGGCTATCACTGTCTTGCCTTCCATCATACCATAGAGTGTCTCTTGAATCACGGCCTCGACTTCGGAATCCAACGCACTTGTTGCTTCGTCCAAAAGCAGGATCGGCGCGTTCTTGAGAATCACACGGGCCAACGTGATACGTTGGCGTTGCCCCCCAGACAGTTTTACGCCGCGCTCACCAACTTGCGCGTCATAACCACGGTTGCCCTTGGCATCCTCCAGCCCAAGGATGAACTCATGCGCCTCGGCCTTCTTCGCCGCCGCGATCACGTCTTCATCGCTGGCTTCCGGACGCCCATAAAGAATATTTTCGCGCACGGACCTGTGCAACAGGGCACTGTCCTGCTGAACCATCCCGATACAGTTTCTTAGGGAGTCCTGTGTCACCTGTGAAATATCCTGTCTGTCGATCAGAACACGCCCGGATTCGGCATCGTAAAAGCGCAGTAACAACTTGACCAATGTCGATTTCCCGGCGCCAGAGCGCCCGACAAGCCCGATCTTTTCCCCAGGCTGGATGGTCATCGATATCGCATCTAGTCCGCCGGATCCCCGTCCATAGTGATGCGACAGGGATTGAACCTCGATCTTACCTTCGGTGAGAGCGAGATCTTTTGCATCAGGCGCATCTACCAAATCAATCGGCTGGGCAATCGTTTCCATGCCCTCCGCCACCACGCCAAGTTGGCGGAAAAACGAGGTCAATGCCCACATTATCCAACCTGTCATTGCGTTCAGACGCAGTGTCAGGGCAGTGGCTGCAGCAACGATGCCGACGCTCGCCTCGCCCAGCATCCACAGCCAGACCGCCCAACCGACCACCGCGACGATCAACAACCCGTTCAGGGCGACCAAGACCACATCCATGACCGTGTAGATGCGCATCTCGGCCTGAAACGTTTCGCGTGCGTATTCGACCGCTTCCTTGGCGTATTCAACCTCACGATTGTCATGGGCGAAAAGCTTGACCGAGTGGATATTGGTGTAGGCGTCCACTACGCGACCGGTAACTTGCGAGCGCGCGTCAGACGCCCTTTGCGACGCGGGGCCAACCCTTGAAATCGTCCAGCGCACCAGAAGGCCATACAGAAAGACCCACCCCAACATCGGCAGAACCAGCCTCGGATCGCTGTCCGACAGAAGGATGGCGGCCCCGATGAAATAGGCGATGGAAAAAGCAATCGCATCGAATATTTGGAAAATCGCCTCGCCGGCCGCGGGAGGGGTTTGCATGATCCGGTTGGCGATCCGCCCCGCAAAATCGTTTTCAAACCAACCAACAGATTGCCGCAGAACATGATTATGGGCACGGTATCGGATCAATGTGCCAAAATTCGGAAGGATCGCATTGTTCAACACCAGAACGTCGATTGCCTGAACCGCTGGGCGCAGGAAGAGGATAAACAAGGCCACCATGATCAGTTCGACGCCATGCGCAGACCAGACTGTTTCGGGGTCGCCGGCCAGTAAATCGACAATCCGGCCCATATAGCCAATCAGGGCAATTTCTATGGCGGCGACCAGAACCGAAAGCAGCGTGGCCCAGACGAACAGCTTGCGAAAAGGGCGCGCATAGTCAGCCAGGAACCGAAACAGGGTTTGCGGAGGCACATCCGCGCGCGGATAATCAACATAAGGATCAACGAGGTTTTCAAAATACTTGAACATAAGAAGCTTCCATATCCGGAAAGGCAAAATGGATTGAAGACGGAATTCTTCAATGACGTGCCATAGTGAATCATTCGGTTTGTTTGGGCCAACATCCACAAGACACTGGTTGTCCGTTGGATTGGTAAGCCGAGCATTGGTCGCGGGACCCAACAAGTCAATCCCGCGACATCACAAAGCCAGAAGAGCCTTCCGCGTCAGCGAAAACCGTGAGGCAATCCATTCATTTTCCAGCTGTCGCAACCGCGCGCCCAAGGCTGGCCCCTGTAACTCTGGCTGCAAATCCGAGGGCCTTACGGGGAAGACAGCAATAACACCTAAAGCGATGTCTTCTTCAAGCTTTGGATCAACCGGCATCTCAAGAACTGCTGCGCGCAAAAGGCCAACAGACCAAGCGACATCTTCGCCGTGACGATACGCAACTTCATGCAAGGGAAGCATTGAACCGATTGCCTGTGACAGCAATGCCAACAGCTTTGACTGCTTTTTCGAAAGCCGCAAAGCTTGATCTACCTCTGTTCCGCCCAGCGCGGAGAGGCGACGGATAGCGTCGGGGGCTTTGCAGGCCTGTTCTTCCCAATACACCAATGGGCCCAGCGCCCGATCATCTGCACCGGGCAATACAACGTTCAAAACCCCGGTGCCACGCATAACGGCCACGGACGGCGCAGGATCAGGCGCGGTTAGAAGCTTGAGCATTTCCGCACCCACCCGCTCTTTCGAAAGGGTTTCTAACCCCCCGCAATTTTCTGCTATGGCAGCAAGGGCGTCGGCATCCATGCCTGACTCAGGATCTCCGTACCATGCGTGGAACCGGAAGAACCGCAATATTCGCAAGAAGTCCTCGCGAATGCGTAGGTCGGCATCATCAATGAACCGCACGCGGCGCGCGCCAAGGTCGGCCATCCCGTTCAACGGGTCAACAATAGTACCATCGGGATGCGCATAGATCGCGTTCATGGTAAAATCACGCCGATGCGCATCGTCGTTCACATCGGATGAAAAGGCGACGACAGCGCGACGCCCATCAGTTTCGACATCCTTGCGGAAAGTTGTGATTTCATGGGGTATGTGATCCGAAACAACGGTAATCGTACCATGATCAATACCTGTAGGAATAGGATGCAGCCCTGCCTTTCTGGCCAAGTCTACCACCGTTTCCGGCAAGGCATCGGTCGCGATGTCTATGTCGTTGACTGGCGTTCCAATCAGCGCATTTCGCACACAACCGCCTACAAACAATGCCTGATAGCCGGCGTCGGTAAGCATCGCACAAACAGCCTGCGTTTGCGGATTGGCTAACCAGGCGCCAGAAACCATTGTCATTGAGCCATCCTTTCGGCAAGACCCCTCAGGATTCGCGCGGTTGCGCCCCAAATGTAATAGGGACCGAAGGGCACCGTATAATAATGACGCCGCATGCCGCGCCAACGACGGGACTGCACAGAAAAGCGTGCAGCGTTGGCAACGTGGGCAAGAGGTACGCGGAAAACCTCTTCCACCTCACCCGGCTCTGGCACGATTTCAAAAGGTTCATTTACCCGCGCGACAACTGGTGTCACGATAAAACTGGTCACGGTTTCATGCGTCGGGAGCGTGCCCAGCACTTCAACAATTCCGGGCGGTAGTCCGATTTCTTCATCGGCCTCTCGCAAAGCGGCCGCAACCACATCCGCATCACCCTCATCCTGCTTGCCACCCGGAAAGGCGATTTGCCCCGGATGGTGTTTCAGGTGCGAGGCACGTTTGGTCAGGATCACATGCGGAACATCTGCCACCACCTGAATCGGCACCAGCACCCCCGCCGGCCGAAGTTTGCGGCCAGCTGGCAGAACCACATCTGGGTTCAGATCAAAATCCGAAGACGCCCCGCTTTCGCGCTCCAAAGATCGTAGAAGCGGGGCTAAAGGATCACTCACTGCCAACCTCTTTGGCTTCAAAACCTACAGTCGCCGGATCAAGGTCATAATGTGCACCGCAGAACTGGCAATCGGCGGTCACTCGGCCTTCGGGTGTCGTCATGGTTTCGATATCTTTCGCGGAATAGATCGAAAGACTCTGACGCACACGCTCTTCAGAGCAAGTACATCCGAACTTGACTGGCTGTGCATCGTAGACCCGCGGCTGCTCTTCGTGGAACAGACGGATCAACAAGTCAGTCGGCGACACCGACGGGCCAATCATCTCGAGATCTTCAACTGAGTCCAGCAGGATATTCGCACGGTTCCAGTTCTCGCCCTCGTCTTCACCAAGAACATCCACGGCGCTCAGGAGCCCCTCTTCGCCACTGCCACCTTCTCCGGTGACGTGGGGCGATGCCTTGGGCATGTGCTGCAACATAATGCCACCAGCGCGCCAGTGTTCGGCGACACCGGGTTCGGTGGACTTGCCAAACCGCAATGCAAACCGGGTGGCAAGTTGTTCAGACTGCGCAAAATAGGTTTCGGCCGCCTCTTTCAAAGACGCGCCAGCCAGAGGGGCGATACCCTGATAGGGTGTCATGTCATTGCCCTGATCCATCAGGATCGCAAAATATCCTTCGCCTATCTGGTCATAGGGCGCACCGTCGGTCAGCCGATCTTCGTCAAAGCTGGCATAGGCACGAATGCGGGCGGGTTGCCCTTCTTCGGTTGGGCCATAGTAATCGGTCGCGATCATGCGCACCGGCCCTTTCGACTGGACCTGCAACGACAGTTTCCAGCGCAGCTTGATCGACTGCCCGATCAAAGCGGTCAGCAGGGTCATTTCAGCAACAAGCGCTTCAACGGCAGGCGGATAGTCATGCTGTTTCAGCACGCCGTCCAGCACACCGTCCAGACGCGCGACGCGCCCGCGAATATCAGATTTGTCCAGTTGGAACGGCAACACGGTGTCGTCCCAAGCAATTTTGTTTCCTAGTGTCATGGGGTTTTCCTAAAGGCCTTCCCTTGCCATATCCCGACTATATAAGGGCAGCAACCCAAACAAAAAGAGGGCAGCGCATGATACGTCGTTTTGGGATGCCGCCGAAACCAGAGGTAAATTACAGTCTGAGACCGGGTGCATATGCCATTTTGCTGCACGGCGCAGACATGCTGCTGACCCATCAATCGGAACCGGAGCCTGAGTTTCAACTGCCCGGGGGCGGCATTGATCCCGGAGAGTCTCCACTTATCGCGCTGTACCGTGAAGTTTACGAGGAAACCGGTTGGACCATTTGCCAGGCGCGCAAAATCGGGGCCTATCGGCGGTTTACCTACATGCCCGAATACGACCTTTGGGCCGAAAAGCTGTGCCATATCTTTCTGGCGCGCCCAGCGCGGCGGTTAGGGCCGCCGATCGAGCCACTTCACACCGCCGTCTGGATGCCCGCAGCAGAAGCCGCGCGACTGTTGGCGAGTTCTGGGGATCGCCACTTTGTTGAAACATTCCTGCGTTAAAGCCAAGGCCCACGGAATTCGAACAAGATCCCCGAAACGTCATCGGGAAACCCAGCACCGCCTGCAAATGACTCAAGCTTGTAAATCAGGCTGTTCAGAGTTTCGTTTACATCATTGGACGGCAGCTGCCGAAGCAGCTGTTCCAACCCATCCTCCCCGAGCATCTTGCCATCCTGATCAGGGCATTCTGTAACGCCATCTGACAAAATCAGGATCCTGTCTCCCGGATCAAGACGTACAGAAAACGGCGTGAACTCTGCCCCATCAATCAGCCCGACGGGCAATCCGCCGGGACCGACCTCTTCAATGCTCCCGTCGTTGCGCAGGACAACCGGATGAGGATGACCGGCCTGGGTCATTTCAATGTCACCCGTTTGCAAATCCACAATGGCCAAAAGCATCGTGAAGTAATGCTCCGTCTCCATTTCGCCTAGGATGATCTGGTTGAGCTGTTGAAGCACGTGTTCGGGCGGGTGATAGCCTTGCCGCCCGTCGGGAAGCATCCTCAGTGCCACGTTCTGCTCGGGAGAGTTCGAAGACAGAAACCCCGCCAAACGCGCCGTCATCAACGCGGAACTGATGCCATGGCCCGACACATCAATCGAATAAAGCCCGATCCGACTGTCAGAAATGCGGAAATGCCCCACAAGATCGCCCCCGACATGACCACTTGATTGCAGGACAAGCGCGGCAACACCGGTTCCAAAATCCTTGAACCTGTCACGCACCAGAGATTGTTGCAGCTTTTTCGCTTCTTTCAGGTCGTGATCAAGAGAGTCATACAGTCTCTGCAACTCATCCAGAGTGTCCGAGATCATGCGGTTTTTCTCGGTCAGTTCGCGCTGCATGCGTACGATCCGCTCGCCCGCTCCGATTCTTGCCCGCAATTCATGCGCATTGACGGGTTTGGTCAGAAAATCGTCAGCCCCGCCTTCCAATCCCTTGGCGACCTCGGCCTTTTCGCTCTTGGAAGTGAGTAGGATGAAGTAGCCATATTTGTCGCTTTCCAATTGCCGGAAGGCCTGACAGAACTCCAATCCATCCATGCCCGGCATAATCCAGTCACTTAAAACCAGGTCGGGTGGATACTCTTTACAAAGATCAAGCGCCTCTTCTCCAGACCCTGCCTCGACAACTTCATACCCATCAGACACGAGCGACGCAGAAAGAATGCGCCGCTGAAGACGGCTGTCATCGACAAGAAGAACACGCCGGATCGCCCCAGTTGTGGCGACATCATCATCCTGCACAGGCGAAGCAGCTTCGAACACAACAAACCCAAGATCACTTTTACGCGGTTGCCCTTAGCAATATACCAGCGTCACTTAAGATTTACTGAAGTTCAAACTTGTTGGGATGTGAGTGGAAAAGAAATCTGTTTGTTAACCAAATCATGGTTCGTTGCACGCAGGAAGGAGGTCACCATGATCAACTGGGCACGCGTCGATGAGCTTCGCAATGAAATCGGACAAGAGGGGTTTGACGAAATTGTCGACATCTTTTTAGAAGAGGTTGAACAGGTTCTGGCCAAACTGCGCGACACGCCAGATCGAAAAACCCTGCGCGAGGACCTTCATTTCTTGAAGGGGTGCGCCCTGAACCTTGGGTTTTCCGAATTGGCCAGCCGGTGCCAGGCCGGTGAAACGGCTTGCGCACAGGGTGAGGCAGGATCGGTTGACGTTCCTGCCGTGCTGAAAGCCTACTCGAATTCCAAATTGGAGTTCGTGAATGGATTAGAGTCATGACCCCTCAGACGCTACGGTTTTCCACCGCTATTCCGTAGATCGTTGTGATCAGGCTTGCAAAGATTAGGGTGGTTGCCCAATTCGCAGCGATAAGACCGAGAAAGCCAACAAACGGAACGATGGAAAACACAAGAACCCCAGCCAGTTGAAGCCCCATACCCGCCGCAAACGTCAAAAGAGCCGCAATGACAGCCGCACCCGAAATGTCATGGGTTGCTTCCCAAGCATCCTTGATTGAAATGCTGTTTCCGATCGCCGACGCTGCGAGCATGGGCGAAAGACGATAGAACACCCATACGGCGACCGGCAGCGCGGCCAGTGCGATGACCGCAGCCAAAACCGGCAAAACCAGCGACACCAGTGCAACGCCAATCGCAAGCGGAATACCGATGATAAGACTGATGAGGATCGAATTCACGAAATACGCCAAAATCTGACCGCCGTGAAACGCGGGGAAACTGGCCGGATATTCCTCGAGCAAAATGAACCGGTGCCAGGCGACAATAGCCCAAAGCCCGGCAAGCCCCGAAAGGAAACTGAACACAATATCTGACCCTGAATAATCCGCGATGTCTTCGGCCTCAAACCCAGCGGACCCGCTTGCGCCATCGCCGAAGATGAAGGCCGCCACCATGACCGCGAGCATCGGCAGAGACACCTTTATTGCCTGCGTGGAATTGCCCAACACCATCCGAACAGAATGGTTGAAAATCTTGATACCGCTCATGCACCTCTCCTGTCGCGCTGCTTTGTTAATTTAAGCCGCCTTTTCGCATCGCTTTGCAAGCCCCGGACGCCGCACATCTTGCCCTGCCTGCCAAAACCCGCTATCGCGCCCTCGATATCCGATTAAAGGAAAGATGACATGTCCGCGCCCAAGAAAGTAGTGCTGGCCTATTCCGGCGGCCTTGATACCTCGATCATCCTGAAATGGCTGCAAACCGAGTATGGCTGCGAAGTCGTGACCTTTACCGCTGACCTTGGTCAGGGTGAAGAGCTCGAGCCCGCCCGTAAGAAAGCCGAGCTTCTGGGGATCAAGCCCGAAAACATCTATATTGAAGATGTTCGCGAAGAATTCGTGCGCGATTTCGTGTTTCCGATGTTCCGCGCCAATGCAGTTTACGAGGGCCTGTACCTGCTGGGCACGTCGATTGCGCGTCCGCTGATCTCCAAGCGCCTGATTGAAATCGCGGAAGAAACCGGCGCCGATGCTGTAGCGCATGGCGCGACCGGCAAAGGCAACGACCAGGTGCGGTTCGAGCTTGCGGCTTACGCACTGAACCCCGATATCAAAGTGATCGCCCCATGGCGTGAATGGGACCTGACCTCGCGCACCAAACTTATCGACTTTGCCGAGAAGAACCAGATTCCGATCGCCAAGGATAAACGCGGGGAAGCGCCGTTCTCGGTTGATGCAAACCTGTTGCACACTTCGTCCGAGGGCAAGGTTCTGGAAGATCCCGCCGTTCAGGCCCCTGACTATGTGTTCCAGCGCACCGTTCACCCCGAGGATGCGCCGGATTCCCCAGAATACATTGAAATCGCTTTTGAAAAAGGCGATCCCGTTGCTATCAACGGTACTGCAATGTCGCCGGCAACCATCTTGACCGAGTTGAATGAGTACGGCCGCAAGCACGGTATCGGTCGTCTTGATCTGGTCGAAGGGCGCTTTGTCGGTATGAAGTCGCGCGGCATCTATGAAACCCCCGGCGGCACCATCCTGCTTGAGGCACATCGTGGAATTGAATCGATCACCATGGATCGTGGCGCGATGCATCTCAAAGACGAACTGATGCCGAAATACGCCGAACTGATCTACAACGGCTTCTGGTATTCGCCCGAGCGCGAGATGCTGCAAGCGGCCATCGACCTGTCGCAAGAGCATGTAACCGGCACCGTCCGCGTCAAGCTTTACAAGGGTCTGGCAACCACCGTTGGCCGCTGGTCCGAGCATTCGCTGTACTCGGAAGAGCACGTGACCTTTGAGGACGATGCGGGCGCTTACGATCAGAAAGACGCTGCAGGGTTTATCCAGTTGCAAGCCCTGCGCCTGAAGCTGATCGCGATGCGCAACAAGCGCATCGGGGGCTAATCTGACCGGTTTGTACCAAATTTTTCGGGGTAGCTGACCAATTTGTACAAACCGCGAAAGCTCCTGCAACGTCACTGTTGATCCAATCCTGCGGCCTGCCTACCCCATAGGCAGGTCGTTTCATTTTTGGAGAGCGAGATGCTTCAGGACATCGCAGACGGTATTCAAAAAGAACTTAGCAGCAAGTCGTTCGAAGGCTCGCTGAAATTCGATTGCGGCGATGATGGCGTCGTAGTGCTGGCGGACAACCAAGCCACAACCACCGATCAGGACACCGATTGCACCATCAAGATTTCGCAGGACAATCTGGTGAAACTGCTGACCGGCAAACTGAACCCGATGACCGGCGTCATGATGGGCAAGCTGAAGGTGTCGGGCGACATGGGCGTTGCGATGAAGCTGGGGAAACTGTTGGGTTAACCTTCATCTCTTCTCAAGAACTACGGAGTGAATTGGTCCGAGAGGGCCAGTCGGGGCGGGGCCCCTTCCTTCGTCAGATTTTCTCGGCCTTCATCTTCTCGTAAAACGGCAGCGCCTGATCCAGCACCGGTTGCAGCTCCTCCGGTACGTTGGGCAAGGGGCCCTCTGCCCCCGCAAAGCCGGTTGAGTTCCACACGGCACCGTACCAGTGCGCGGCCCAAACGCCGTCATCGGCGTGACCGCCTGTGGGCCAAGTCAGCATCTCGGGCGTGAAATCAAGACCGATGGCATCGCAAAGTTTGCGCAACATGCCCTCGGGGTCGTCGCGGATATCGTGGCTGTCGATCACCACGGGCGTCTGCCCCCAGCTTTTGACTAGATCAAACAGATCGGCCTGTTGGCGAAACCCGATGTCATCCAGCACAGGGTTTTCGCGCTTGGCCGCATAAGAGGCAATCACGCGGGCCGGATGGCGGATCAGGAAGACATTGACCACATCGCGCATCCAGTCACGCGGTACGCCGTCGATCATATGCTGGGTCATGTGTTTCTGATAGAAATTTGGCTTTTCCGCTGGATTAGAGCCTGTCAAGTACTTTGCGACCTTGACCGGATCTCGCGATTGCGAGGCAAGGATGTCTTCGCGCATCGGATGGTCGAGACCGGTCATCGCCAGATAAGCGGCATAGAAGGGTTCATCCACCACGGCACAATCGGCGCGGTTGCCAAAGCTGTACATCATCGCGGTCGACAGGTTGCGCGGACCGCTCCACATGGCGATCTTCATTTCTGGGCGTCCTGTTCAACGAGATCTGTATAAAGGGCGCGAATGCGTTTCGTCACCGGGCCCATCTTGCCTGTCCCTATCTGGCGGCCGTCAATCTGACCCACGGGGGTTTGTGCGCCGAATGTGCCTGTCAGAAACGCCTCGTCCGCGCCGTAGGTATCGACCAGAGAATAGTTGCGTTCAAACACCGGAATGCCATCGGCGCGGCAGACGTTGATCACCTTTTGGCGGGTAATGCCGTTCATGCAGTAGTCCCCTGTCGAGGTCCAAACCTCACCCTTGCGCACGATAAAGAAGTTGCAGGCGTTGGTTGTGTTCACGAACCCGTTCACGTCCAGCATCAAAGCCTCGTCCGCGCCGGCCTTTTCTGCAGCGATACAGGCAAGGATGCAATTGAGTTTGGAATGGGAATTGAGCTTGGGATCCTGTGTCATGGGCAGCCCACGAATATGCGGCACCGTGGCAAGGTTGATCGGGCGCGGGATCGACGGTTTGGAATGTTCCATGATGATCGCGACAGTCGGCCCCCGTTGCGACAGGCCCGGATGCTGAAAGGGGCGCGTTTTCACGCCACGCGTCACCATCAGGCGGGCATGGGCATCGGTGTTCATCTGGTTTGCCGCGCGTGTGGCCTCTAGTGCTTCGACCATCTGATCAGGGGCCATTCCTATGTCCAGGTCAATGGCCTTGGCCGCCTCGAAAAGGCGATCCATGTGTTCGCCAAGAAAGGCCCAATGCCCGTCATAAAGCCGCAACCCTTCCCAAACGCCATCTCCCAGCATGAAACCCGAATCGTAAACACTCACCACCGCCTCAGCCTTTGGGACAATGCGGCCATTAAGATAGATCAGAATATCTTCGTTTCGGGCATCTTCCTGCGCTTGGTGGGTTGTGACGTGGTCAGTCATCCTGTGGTCCTCTCGCTGTTTGTCGGGCACGCTAGTGAGGCAGGATTCCCTTTCCAAGGGTAAATTGTGCTCACCAAGCCGTGACATTTCCTTTCATCCCGTTGTGCTACCGCGCCGGGTAGAGAAAAGATGCAGGGGATTGGAGGGCGCATCATGCACCGAATTCTGAAAGTGAACCCGATTTTCCTGGCGATTCTGATCGCCCTTGGCGTTGTTGCGCATGGATCACGTGCGCAGGCGGCCACTGAAACCTTGATCGTGGCGGGCGGATGCTTCTGGTGTGTCGAAAGTGATTTTGAGAGTGTGCCCGGCGTGAAATCCGTTGTGTCCGGCTACACCGGCGGGAAAACCAAGAATCCCACATACAAGGACGTGACCCGTGGCGGCACCGGACATTATGAGGCGGTGAAAATCACATATGATTCAAATCTTGTGAGCTTCGATCGATTACTTCATCTTTATTTCCGATCTGTGGACCCCACCGATGCCGGGGGACAGTTCTGTGATCGGGGTGAAAGCTATCGCACCGCGATATTCGTCTCTAACAAAGGGGAAAGGTCGCTCGCCGAAGAAGCCAAGGCCAATGCACAGAAAGCCCTTGGCCGACAGATCGTGACGCCAATCCTGAACGAAGCGCGTTTCTATGATGCCGAGGATTATCACCAGGACTACTACAAAGGCACCAAGATCGTGATCACGCGCTTTGGCCCCAGAAAGCAGTCCGAAGCCTACAAGCGGTATCGCAAGGCATGTGGGCGGGATGCGCGTGTCAAACAGCTTTGGGGCGGTGACGCACCCTTCATTAAATAGAGAAGCAGTGTTTGTCGGGCCAACAGAGCCCGTCAGAACAGGGAGTCCTGCACGTCTTTCAGATCAGGGATGACATCAGCAGTGCCATGGCGTGTCACCATGAGGGCCGCTGCGCGCGTTGCCAGTGAAATGGATTGTTCCAGCGGCAGGCCACGGTCCAGACCAGCTGCGACATAGCCGGCAAAGGTGTCCCCTGCCCCGGTCGTATCAACCGGCACTACGGATGGAGCCGCGAACTCCTTGACATGCCCTGTCGCGTGATCCGTCAGTGTACATCCCTTTGAACCGAAGGTCGTGATTACCTTGATTGCAGACCCATGCCCGATAGGCTGACCTGTGACCTCCTTGTGCTGAGCGGCCTCAATCTGGTTGAGGATCACCAGATCCACAAAGGGCAACACCCGCTCTAGCGCAGCGGTGTCGTAAGGGGCGGGACAACAAATCACCCGCATCCCAAGACTGCGGGCGGTTTCGGCAGCATAATCCTGTGCATTGGTTTCGTTTTGAAAAAGAAGCGTGCCGCCCGCGGCGGCCTCGGACAGGACAAGGCCGATCTGCGGGGTCGAGATATGGCGATTGGCACCGGGATAGATAACAATCGCGTTCTCGCCATGTCGGTCCACGTTGATGATCGCATGCCCCGAGGGCATTTCGAGGCGGGCAATCGCGCGCGTGTCGACCCCGTATTCCATGAGGCGTTCCACCATCCAGCCCCCGTCAGGCCCAACAGCGCCGATATGGCAAACATGGGCACCGGCACGGGCCGCCGCCACGGACATATTGGCCCCTTTTCCACCCAGACCTTTGGTCAGATCGCGCGCGGCAAGGGTTTCACCAGGCTCGGGCAGATGCGGAACCGCATAAACATAGTCGGCATTGATGGAACCAAGGTTGTAGATCGACATAGGCACAATCCAAAGAAAACAGGCCGGACAAGAATGCCCGACCTATTCAAAACATCAAGCCACAAGCCGGGTTTAACCGACCTTACATGCGGCAAGAACAGCCATGTTCAGGATGTCGTTTGCGGTAGACCCGGTCGAGCAGATCTGGATCGAATGATCCACCCCCGACAGGATCGGACCAATCACGGTCGCGCCAGCCATTTCCTGAAGAAGTTTCGTCGAAATCGAGGCCGAGTGTCGTGCAGGCACAACAAGAACGTTGGCTGGGCCGGTCAGACGTTGGAACGGATAGTTGTCCTGGGCTTTACGGTTCAGGGCCACATCGACAGTCATCTCGCCTTCGTATTCGAAATCGACGCCACGCTTGTCCAGAACTTGCGGTGCGATATGCATCTTTTCGGCGCGTTCGGATACTGGATAACCGAAGGTCGAGAAGCTGACAAAGGCCACACGCGGTTCAAGGCCCATATGACGGGCCACGCCGGCAGCACGTTCGGCGATGTTGGCCAGATCGTTTTCATCAGGCCATTCATGCACCAGCGTATCTGCAACCAACACGATCCGGCCGTTATGCAGCAGGGCCGTCACACCCACAGCGCCGTGTTCGGCATCGGCATCAAACACATGGTTGACCAGTTCGAGGACGTGGGCTGATTTCCGGGTCGCGCCGGTCACGAGCGCATCGCCGTGCCCATGTTGCAGCATCAGCGAGGAAAATACGTGGCGGTCACGCGCGGCAAGCTTGAACACGTCATGACGGTCAAAACCTTTGCGCTGCAAGCGGCTATAAAGAAAATCGGTATATGTTTCGAGATGGCGGGTGTTCTTGGCATTCACCACTTCGATTTCGCGCACCGCATCCCCGAGACCGGCTGCTTCGAGCTTGGCTTTCACATCTTCTTCGCGCCCGACAACAAGCGCCTTGCCAAGGCCAGAGCGTTGATAGGTCACGGCGGCTCGAAGTACCCGAGGATCATCGCCCTCTGCAAAGATCATACGTGCCTGTGCATTCCGCGCGCGCGCGTTGAGGCCGCGCAAGATCGACGCGGTCGGGTCCATGCGCGACTTCAAGTTTTCTTCATAGCCGTCCATATCAATGATTGGACGACGCGCTACGCCGGTGTCCATGCCAGCCCTTGCCACGGCGGGCGGGATGCGGTGGATCAGACGCGGGTCGAACGGCGTCGGGATGATATAGTCGCGCCCGAAGGACAACTTGCGGCCATATGCCATGGCAACTTCGTCCGGCACGTCTTCGCGGGCGAGCTCGGCCAAAGCCTCGGCACAGGCAATTTTCATCTCATCGTTGATCGCGCGGGCATGAATATCAAGCGCACCGCGGAACAGATACGGGAACCCGAGAACGTTATTCACCTGGTTCGGATAGTCCGAGCGCCCCGTCGCGACGATTGCGTCGGCACGCACAGCGTGGGCTTCTTCCGGCGTGATTTCAGGATCGGGGTTCGCCATCGCGAAAATCACCGGATCATCCGCCATCGACGCCACCATATCCGGGGTGACGGCACCTTTGACAGACACGCCCAGGAATACGTCCGCGTCTTTCATGGCTTCTTCGAGGGTGCGCAAGTCTGTGGCGACTGCGTGGGCAGACTTCCACTGGTTCATACCTTCGGTACGGCCCTGATAGATGACGCCTTTGGTGTCACAGACGATACAATTGTCGTGGCGGGCACCCATGGATTTCAGAAGCTCGATACAGGCGATGCCTGCGGCCCCGGCACCATTCAGGACAATTTTGCAGTCCTCAATTTTTTTACCTGAGATATGCAGGGCGTTCAGAAGACCAGCGGCACAGATCACGGCGGTGCCGTGCTGGTCATCGTGGAAAACCGGAATATCCATCATCTCTTTGAGCTGCTGCTCGATGATGAAACACTCAGGCGCCTTGATATCTTCGAGGTTGATGCCGCCAAACGTCGGCCCCATCAATTTGACCGCTTTGATAAACTCGTCAGGATCTTCGGTATCCAACTCGATATCGATCGAGTTCACGTCGGCGAAACGTTTGAACAGGACAGCCTTGCCTTCCATTACCGGCTTACTGCCCAGCGCGCCCAGATTGCCAAGACCCAGAACTGCGGTCCCGTTGGAAATCACCGCAACTAAGTTGCCCTTATTGGTATAGTCATAGGCGGTCGAAGGATCGGCTGCGATCGCTTCGCATGGCACGGCCACACCCGGAGAATATGCCAGCGACAAGTCGCGCTGGGTGGTCATGGGAACGGATGCCTTGATCTCGAATTTGCCTGGCGTTGGCTCGAGGTGGAAGGCAAGCGCCTCTTCAGGGGTGACTTTGGTCTTTGCCATTTTCTGAGTTTCCTCCGGATAGGTACGCGCCTCATAGCGCAGGCCGTTTAATGTCACAACCAAAAGCACTTTCGCCTTTCGCCGCAGGGTCAGCATTTGTTAAGTCTTGAGGCCAAATCAGGGGGAAATCCGAACGTGAGCGTAGCCAAGTCCGCCGTCACACCGATGATGGCGCAATATCTCGAGATCAAAGCCGATTATCCCGACGCCCTGCTGTTCTATCGCATGGGTGATTTCTATGAGATGTTTTTTGACGATGCGGTCGCTGCCGCCGAGGCCCTCGACATTGCCCTGACCAAACGGGGCAAGCATGAAGGCACGGAAATTCCGATGTGCGGTGTGCCGCATCATGCGGCCGAAGGGTATTTTCTGACCCTTATCCGCAAGGGGTTTCGGGTCGCCGTGTGCGAGCAGATGGAAACCCCTGCCGAGGCAAAGAAGCGCGGCTACAAGGCCGTTGTGAAACGAGAGGTCGTGCGTCTTGTCACGCCGGGAACCTTGACCGAGGATTCCCTGCTTGATGCCCGGCGCCACAACTTTCTTGCCGCCTTCGTGCAAGTGAGGGACGAAGCTGCGCTTGCCTGGGCGGATATTTCCACGGGCGGGTTTCACGTGATGCCAGTGACGCCCCTGCGTCTTGGGGCGGAACTGGCACGTCTTGCCCCATCTGAATTGTTGATTCCGGAAGGATCAGAGCCTGAATTGGCTGAAATAGTCTCTGATATGGGCGTTCCTATGACGCCGCTTTCCCGTGGATCCTTTGATTCAACGTCGGCAGAAAGGCGTGTTTCCGCGCTCTTCAAAACAAACTCACTCGCTGCATATGGCACGTTCACACGTCCCGAAATCGGGGCCCTTGGCGCCATTGTGGATTATCTGGAGCTCACGCAGAAGGGAAAGCTGCCCCTGTTGCGGCCTCCGGTACGCGAGTCTGCTGGCGGCACAATGCAGATTGATGCCGCAACACGGCGAAACCTTGAACTGACGCAAGCCTTGTCGGGGGGGAAAACCGGGTCGCTGCTGGCTACAATTGACAGAACTGTGACGGCGGGTGGCGCCCGTTTATTGGAGAGGCGTGTGTCGTCGCCCTCGATGAACCTCGACACCATTCAGGCCCGGCTGGATGCGGTTTCGTACTTTTTCGAAGACAGGGCACTGACACAAAATTTGTGCGACGCCCTGAAGCGGGTTCCTGACCTTGATCGCGCCTTGTCGCGCCTCTCGCTTGATCGTGGCGGCCCGCGCGACCTTGCCGCCATCCGGAACGGACTTGCCCAGGCGGAACAGATTGTAACTCAGACACAGCGCGAGGGTCTTCCCCCGCTATTGCGGGAATCGCTACAATGTCTTGAAGGACATGAAGACCTTGTAGATCTTCTGGATCAGGCCCTTATAGCAGAACCGCCGCTTTTAGCGCGGGATGGTGGGTTTATCGCTGCCGGGTTTGATGGGGATCTGGATGAAAGCCGCACACTGCGAGATGAGGGGCGCGGTGTCATCGCCGAAATGCAGGCAAAATACAGCGCGCAAACCGGAATTCAATCGCTCAAGATCAAGCACAACAATGTTTTGGGCTATTTCATAGAGACAACGGCGAAACACGCAGACGCGATGATGTCTGCCCCATTGTCCGAAACCTTTATCCATCGCCAGACCACGGCGAACCAGGTGCGGTTTACGACGGTCGAACTGAGCGAAATGGAAACCAAAATCCTGAACGCCGGCAATCGTGCATTGGAAATTGAGAAAGCCCTTTTTGAACGGTTACGTCAAGCGGTGCTGGCCAAAACCGGCCCTGTTGGCGCAGCGTCAAAGGCATTGGCAGAGTTTGATCTGAGTGCCGCGCTTGCCAACCTTGCAGTCGAAGAAAACTGGGTGCGACCCACGGTTAATGACAGCCGTGATTTCCATATCGAGGGCGGGAGGCATCCTGTGGTAGAGGCAGCCCTGAGACAACAGGGCGGTCAGCCTTTTGTAGCCAACGATTGTGACTTGTCTGGTGGTGAGAAGAGCAGCATTTGGTTACTTACAGGACCGAATATGGCCGGTAAATCGACCTTTTTGCGCCAGAACGCCCTGATTGCCCTAATTGCACAAATAGGTAGTTTTGTTCCGGCCACGACGGCGCGCATCGGTCTTGTGTCACAACTCTTCAGTCGGGTTGGTGCTTCGGATGATCTTGCGCGCGGGCGTTCGACCTTTATGGTCGAAATGGTGGAAACAGCCGCCATTCTTAATCAAGCGGATGACCGCGCGCTGGTGATCCTCGATGAAATCGGGCGGGGCACGGCCACTTATGACGGTTTGTCGATTGCCTGGGCCACGCTTGAACACCTGCATGAGGTCAACAAGTCTCGCGCCCTATTCGCGACGCATTACCACGAGATGACCGCTTTGTCCGAAAAGCTGGACCACGTGGACAACGCTACGGTTGCGGTCAAGGAATGGGAAGGCGAGGTCATCTTCCTTCATGAGGTCCGCAAAGGGGCGGCAGACCGGTCTTACGGGGTGCAAGTTGCGCAGCTTGCAGGCCTGCCCCCGGCCGTGGTCAATCGTGCGCGCGAAGTTCTGAATCAGCTCGAGAAAAACGAACGTGAAGGGCCCGCACAAAAAGCATTGATCGACGATCTGCCCCTTTTTGCAGCCAGCCCACTTCCGCAGCCCGCTGCACAAAAAGGACCGTCAGAAGTTGACGCTTTGCTTGATGGAATTCACCCTGACGAGCTTAGCCCACGGGAAGCCCTGCAAAAGCTTTATGAACTGAAAGAGGCGCGGGAGAAGTAGCTCCCGCGCCCAGTCCAAATTCACAATTCATCACGCGCCAAACCGCGCTATCCGGTTAACCCGGGTTGGAAGACACACCAACTTGTGCGGGTCTGAGAAGGCGATCGTGCAGCATGAAACCTTCGGCCGACACTTGGATGATGTCCCCAGCATGGGTGCCCGGCAGCGGCGCCTCAAACATTGCCTCATGAATCTTGGGGTCAAACTTGTCGCCAACTTCCGGTGATACAACCTCGATCCCGTGCTTTTTGAACACGTTCAGAAGTTCACGCATTGTCAGTTCGATTCCTTCGATCAGGGCGGCGGACGCTTCTTTCTGGTCGTCCGTGATCGACTCGACGGCACGCTTCATGTTGTCATAAACCGGCAACATGTCCCGCGCGAGCTTGGAGCCTCCATATTGCTCGGCGTCGCGGCGCGCCTTTTCCCCACGTTTTCGTGCATTTTCAGCATCTGCCAGCGCGCGCATGAACTTGTCGCGATAGTCGTCCCGCTCCGCGCGCAGTTCGTCAAGCTCAACCGCCTCGTCCTCAAGTTCGTCAAGGGATTGGGCAAACTCTTCTGCCTCTGCTTCTGCGAGGTCGTCCAGAAATTCGTTATCTTTCGGCTCAGCCATTTCTCTACCTCTAACCGCGATCGGAAATCAGTTTCCCGACCAGTTGTGCCGTGTAATCCACAATTGGCACAATACGTCCATAGTTCAGGCGCTTTGGGCCGATCACACCCACGGCACCCACAATCTTTCGATCCGCGTTCATATATGGAGAGACCACCAAAGAGGAACCCGAAAGTGAAAAAAGTTTGTTCTCTGAGCCGATAAAAATGCGCACACCATCGCCGTCTTCGGCAAGTTCAAGGAATTGGGCTATATCGCGCTTGCGTTCCAGATCATCAAAGAGGGATCGAATCCTTTCGAGATCGGCCTCTTCCTCATCCGTCCCAAGAAGATTTGCGCGCCCCCGGACAATTAGCCGGTTGTTCGAGTCGTCTTCACCCACCCAATGCGCCAGACCGTTTTCGACGAGATCCCGCGCAAGGCTATCAATCTCTTGCCGGCGCAAGGCTATTTCTTTGGCAATGACACCCTGAAACTCTGACAGCGTGCGCCCTTCAATCACAGCATTCAGAAAATTGGCAGCTTCCCGCATAGAACTTGGGGTTTGGCCCACCGGTGGCGTGAACAAGCGGTTTTCCACATGTCCATCCGCAAAAACCAGCACGACAAGCGCGCGATCCGGTCCAAGGCTGACAAACTCGATATGTTTGATCGGCGCTTCATGTTTTGGGGTCAGCACCAGAGAGGCGCCATGTGTCACGCCCGAAAGGGCCGAACCGACCCGATCCAGAATACCACTGACATCTGCTGAATTATCCCCCAGCGTGGCATCAATTTTCTGGCGGTCGGTGGCGTCCAGATCGCTGACTTCCAACAGACCATCCACGAACATACGCAGGCCACTTTGGGTGGGGATTCGTCCTGCGCTGACATGGGGGCTGTCCAAGAGACCGAGATATTCGAGGTCCTGCATGACGTTGCGGATCGTTGCCGCGGACACTTTTTCGGACATCGTTCTAGTCAACGTCCGCGATCCAACGGGATCACCGGTTTCCAGATACCCTTCGACCACGCGGCGGAACACTTCGCGCGAGCGATCGTTCATTTCTTCCAGAATTCGGGCGCTGTCACTCATGAGTCTTCCTTGGCATATAAGTCATTAAAGTGCGCACGCGCGAAAGGTCAATCGGGGTTGCGTTCAAAGGGGATCGCCCTGTATCCCACTGCTCAAGCAAAAGAGGAATACCGTCATGCGTCCTTCGGGAAGAGAACTCAATGAAATGCGCTCTGTGTCGATTGAAACCGGCGTCACTAAACACGCCGAAGGCTCTTGTCTGATCAAGATGGGTGACACGCATGTCTTGTGCACCGCAACGATCGAAGACCGCGTGCCGCCCTTTATCAAAGGGTCTGGGCTTGGATGGGTTACGGCAGAATATGGCATGCTGCCGCGCTCGACCTCGTCGCGGATGCGCCGTGAAGCGACCGCCGGCAAACAGGGGGGCCGAACGGTCGAGATTCAGCGTCTGATAGGGCGGTCCTTGCGAGCTGGTGTGGATCGCGTCGCGTTGGGTGAACGCCAGATCACCGTCGATTGCGACGTGATTCAGGCCGATGGGGGCACGCGCTGTGCGTCGATCACAGGGGGCTGGGTCGCCCTGAAGCTGGCCGTCAACAAACTGATGAAGGCCGGCGATGTCATTACCGACCCGCTTATTTCGCCGGTCGCAGCGGTTTCTTGCGGGATCTATGCCGGTCAACCCGTGCTTGACCTCGACTATCCGGAAGATTCCGAAGCGGGCGTCGATGGAAACTTCATCATGCTTGGAAATAAGCAAATGATCGAAACCCAGATGAGCGCGGAAGGGTCCACCTATTCGCGCGACCAGATGAATCAGCTTCTAGATCTGGCCGAAAAAGGCGTTGGCGAACTGATTGCAGCCCAATTGGCGGCCACTGCATGACCCGCAAGTTTCAAGGCGATACGCTTCTTGTTGCCACGCACAACAAAGGCAAACTCGAGGAGGTCGCGCACCTTCTCGAACCCTTTGGGGTGAAAGTGGTCGGCGCAGGTGAAATGAAACTGCCAGAGCCAGAAGAAACCGAGGACAGTTTCGTCGGGAATGCACGGATTAAGGCACATGCCGCCGCTCAGCAGACAGGGCTTCCCGCGCTTTCTGATGACTCGGGCATTACGATTGATGCATTGGATGGCGCGCCGGGAGTTTACACCGCAGACTGGGCCGAAACACCGAACGGACGCGATTTCATGATGGCCATGACCCGCGCGCATAACGAACTGGAAGCAAAAAACGCCCCTCATCCGCGTCTTGCGCAATTCCGGTGCACTCTGGTGTTGGCCTGGCCTGATGGACATGACGAGGTGTTCGAAGGCGTCGCCCCCGGACATCTGGTTTGGCCGATCCGAGGCAAAGACGGCTTTGGTTATGATCCTATGTTCGTGCCGGAAGGCTATGACGTCACATTTGCAGAAATGGACCGTTGGGAAAAGAACAAGATCAGCCACCGCGGCGATGCCGTTGCCAAATTCGTGGCGGGTTGTTTTGGTTGAAGACTGGCAGAATGGGGGCTTTGGCCTCTACATTCACTGGCCATTTTGTCAGGCAAAGTGCCCTTATTGCGATTTCAACAGCCACGTTGCGCGGGAAATTGACCAGATAAAATGGCTGAAGGCCTATCTTGTCGAACTGGATCGCGTCGCCGCCGAGGTGCCAGGCCGCACGTTGAAGACGGTGTTTTTCGGTGGCGGGACACCAAGTCTTATGGACCCTATGGTCGTGTCGACCATTCTTGAAAAAGTCCGCTCTCTTTGGTCGGTAGCCAACGATCTGGAGGTCACCCTTGAAGCAAATCCTGGCTCTGTTGAGGCAAAACGGTTTGAAGGGTATCGGGACGGTGGCGTTAATCGTATTTCGATGGGAATACAGTCACTAAATAACTACGATCTTCAAAAACTTGGGCGTATTCACACGTTTGAGGAAGCGATTGCTGCATTCGATATCGCGCGTCAGACATTCGAGCGTGTGAGTTTTGACCTCATCTATGCCCGCCAAAACCAGACTCTCGAAGCTTGGGAAAACGAACTTCGTCAGGCGCTTTCTATGGCGATCGATCATTTGTCGCTGTATCAACTCACAATCGAAGAAAACACAGCCTTTGGTGACAGGTACGATCGCGGAAAACTTCGAGGCTTGCCGGATGATGATTTGGCCGCGCAGATGTATGAAGCCACGGCAGCGATCTGTCAGGACCACGGATTTGAAAATTACGAAGTCTCTAACTATGCCAAAAAGGGCTTTGAGTCCCGTCATAACCAAATTTATTGGCGCTATGGGGACTATGCGGGTATCGGTCCCGGAGCACATGGTCGTCTGACCATTAACGGTGAAAAACTTGCGACAGAGTGCTGGCGAAATCCTGAAAGATGGCTGCAAGAGGTGCTATCAGGTTCCGGCGAAAGTGCGCGTGTGGTAGTAAACCAAGTGGAACAGTCTGTTGAATTCTTGTTGATGGGACTACGTTTGAGTGAGGGAGTTGATCTCTTGCGCTACGAAAATCTCTCCGGACGCCCTCTGAACCAAGAAAAAGTTAATGCATTGCGTGAAATGAACATGATTTCTGTTGAAAACCATAGGCTTACTGTTCTTCCCCAAGGCCGAATTCTCTTAAATTCGGTCTTGTCAGAACTGCTCACGGTCTAGGGCATGCGGTATCTCTGGGCGCTTTTGGGACTGCTTTCCTTAGCCTTGGGCGCGATCGGAATCGTTTTGCCGCTTCTACCTACGGTGCCCTTTCTTTTACTGGCCGCGTTCTTCTTCGCACGGTCATCCGAGCGACTGCACTATTGGTTGCTGTCACACCCAACATTCGGTCCGCCGATTGAAGATTGGCAAACTCGAGGCGCCATCAGTTTAGCCGCCAAAAGGCTGGCGACCGTGTCAATTGCCATTGTCTTTTCAATATCTCTTGCGATGGGGCTGCGCCCTGCCCTTTTGGCAATTCAGGCCGTGACTCTCAGCTGCGTCATGCTGTTTATCTGGACGCGCCCTAATTCGTAGCGGACAAAATGCGGCAGATCTCGTCAAGTTGGTCCAAAGTGGCGTATTTGATTGTCACCTGACCGCTTTCTCCACCAGATTTGTGATCAATCGCAACTTTCATTCCCAGATTTGCCGAAAGATCCCCTTCCAGAGCAATAGTGTCCGCATCTTTCTTGGGCTTCTCCGTCGCCTTAAGGTTATTTGTAGTCGACAGCTTTGATCCAAAAGACTTTGCCAAGGCCTCAGTCTGACGCACCGAAAGGCCGCCCTTCACCACTTTTTTAGCCAATCCCGAGGGATCGTCCGACGTGATTAACGCGCGGGCATGCCCGGTAGAAAGATCACCATTTTTCAGAAGGGTTTGAACATCGTCAGGCAACTGAAGCAACCGCATCAGGTTGGCAATATGGCTACGGCTTTTTCCCAGTGCGGCAGAAAGCTTTTCTTGTGTGTGGCCAAACCGGTCCATCAACGCGCGATACCCGGCGGCCTCTTCGACCGGGTTTAAGTCTGCGCGTTGGATGTTCTCAATAATTGCGATCTCAAGGACTTCGGTATCATCATAGTCACGGACAATCACCGGAAGTTTGTGCAACTGCGCCATTTGTGACGCTCGCCAACGCCGCTCACCTGCAACGATTTCGAACTTCCCACCTTCCAATTCACGGACGATCAAAGGCTGAATAACACCTTTCTCTTTGATTGAAGCGGCCAGTTCTTCAAGTTGATCTTCGGTAAAACTACGCCGCGGTTGATCCGGATTCGGAACTACATTCTCAATCGGGACATACATATCCGCCTGGCGCGGGGCATCCGCGTTTTGATTGGTCTGCTCTTCTGTCACATCGGCCATAAGAGCCGAGAGTCCGCGGCCCAATCCGCGAGGTTTTCCCTTTTTTGCCGCCATGTCTGCCTCCGTCATTGCGCCGTAATTTGGGCGTTCTTGCTTGATAGCTCTCGTGCCAAAGCACGATATGCTTCTGCCCCCTTGGAAAGGGAGTCATATTGTAGAACAGGTTGGGCGTAAGATGGTGCCTCAGAAACCCGGACGTTACGCGGAATTTTTGTTTCGAACACCAGGTCCCCCAGGTTATCTCGAGCATCTTGCTCAACCTGCTGCGAGAGATTGTTTCTTGAATCGAACATTGTCAGTACAATGCCTTCGATCCGCAGATTTGGGTTTGCAGTTTGGCGCACTTCGCGCACAGTCAGCATAAGTTGCGACAACCCCTCGAGCGCAAAAAACTCACTTTGCAAGGGAATCAGAACCGAATGCGCAGCGATCATCGCATTCACCGTCAACAGGTTCAAAGATGGTGGGCAATCAATCAGTATGTAGTCCCACGAAAAGACATCCATTGCGGGCTGGCGCAAAGCATCATGTAAAAGGAAGCTACGTTTTTCATTCGAGATAAGTTCAATATCCGCAGAGCTTAGGTCGACTGTCGCAGGAATAATCGACATTCCCGCCAGTTCAGTCGGGATAATCACATCTTCAAGCGGGGCATCTTCAACAAGAAGGTCATAGGTAGTGAACTGTCGGTCTTGGGACTCAATTCCCAATCCAGTTGACGCGTTGCCCTGAGGATCCAAGTCCACGACGAGTACTCTATTCCCCTCTTCCTGCAGAGCTGCGGCCAGGTTAATCGCTGTTGTCGTTTTTCCGACGCCACCTTTTTGATTGGCTACTGCTATAATCTTCGGGCCCTTGGGGCGGGTGGGATCAGACGCGTCCAATTTGTGTCACCTTCAAAACAACTGCTTCCTCGTCAGTTACACTTTTAGATGCGACGTAATCGAAAGACCATGATTCCTGTGCATCCTGCACTTCTTTCTGCCAGGTTGCCCCCTTAGGCAGCAGCGCGATCCCATTTTTACTCAGATGTCGCTCGCAAAACCCAAGCAATGTCGATAAATCCGCAAGCGCCCTGGCAGAGAGAATATCGGCATTTTGTTTCGGCGCTTTCTCAATACGCTCAGAAATCACTGCCGCAGGCACTCCTGTCTCTCGCAGTACCGTCCTAAGGAAAGCGCATTTCCGCTGATCACTTTCGATAAGCGTCAAGTTGAGCGGTTTCTCTTGTTCAGCTGCAAGAATGGCAATCACCAGTCCAGGAAATCCGCCACCACTACCGATATCAACCCAGTCTTTCAGGCCTTTGGGCGCCAAATCAAAAATTTGAGCCGAGTCCATGATGTGTCGTGTCCAATGATCATCCAGCGTCTTTTTGGAAACAAGGTTTATGCGTGGATTCCATTTCTGGAGAAGCTCCGACAGAATAATGAGCCTATCGGATGTTTCACGTGAAACACTCAGCCGGCCTAGGACCTCATTCTGACCTTTCACGCAATTTTTCCCTTCTTGCTTTGGCGAATTTTCGCAAGGATCAATGTCATTGCAGCCGGGGTCATACCATCTATACGCCCCGCCTGCCCGAGGTTTTCCGGACGCACGCGAGATAGCTTTGATTTCAGTTCATTCGAAAGACCTTCAACGCTCTCGAAATCAAAATCATTAGGAATAATTTGATTTTCGTCTCGCTGCATCGCCTCAACATCTTGTTTTTGCCTGACGATATAGTTGGCGTAAAGGGCATCCCTTTCCAGTTGGGTTTGAGTATCATCGTCGATCTGAGAAAAACGCTCGTCAAGATTCTGAATGTCCAAGAAACTGACTTCTGGAAACGCCAGAATTTGGAAAGCAGTTCTACGATTTCCATCTTGATTCACTCTGATGCCAGCCGCGTTGATCTGCTTTGGCGTGAACGTCGCGTCATCGAGTAATGATTTCCCTTGAACAAGACGATCGGCCTTTTCATCAAAGATCTTTCGCCGCTCTTCGCCAACCAAACCCAACTCAACGCCCACGGGCGTCAAACGTTGATCTGCATTATCCGCACGGAGAGATAGACGGAATTCTGCCCTTGATGTAAACATTCTATAAGGTTCGGTAACACCTCGTGTAATGAGGTCATCTATCATCACGCCGATATAGCTATCGGCGCGACTGAAGCTTTTTGGCTCGGCACCTTTGGCTAACAATGCAGCATTCAGGCCAGCGACCAGACCCTGAGCCGCCGCTTCTTCATACCCTGTGGTGCCATTGATCTGACCTGCCAAGAAAAGCCCAGGCACATTTTTAGCGGCAAGAGTGGAATCAAGCGCACGGGGATCAACATAATCGTATTCAATCGCATAACCGGGCTGGACGATTTCGCAACCCTCCAGACCGCGCATAGAATGAACGTACTCTTCCTGAACATCAACCGGCAACGAGGTCGAGATGCCGTTTGGATAAACCGTATGATCGTCGAGACCTTCAGGTTCCAAAAACACCTGATGAGAGGTTTTGTCGGCAAACCGCACGATTTTATCTTCTATTGACGGACAGTATCGTGGTCCGACCCCTTCAATATGACCGCCATACATAGCCGAACGATCAAGGTTCTTCCTGATGATCTCGTGCGTGTTTTCGTTTGTGTGGGTAATTCCGCATGATACTTGCCTTGCAAAAGGCGACTTGTTCATAAAGGAAAAAACAACCGGATCATCATCGCCTGGCTGACTCTCGAGAATATCCCAGTTAATGGTTCTTCCGTTCAGACGCGGGGGGGTGCCTGTCTTTAAGCGACTCAAGGACAGATCAAAACTATCGATTCTTTGCGCAAGTTTGACGGAAGCGTCATCTCCCATACGTCCACCGGGTCGGGACACATCCCCTATGTGGATTACACCTCGCAAGAATGTTCCAGTTGTGAGAACCACAGCTTGGGAGTGTATTTCAGCTCCATCGGCCAGAACCACGCCGCGCACAGCCCCTCTCTGCAGGATGAAATCTGTAACTTCACCTTCGATGACCTCGAGATTCTCTGTTCCAAGAATTTCCGCTAACATGGTTTCGCGATAGATTTTTCGGTCAGCCTGGGCCCGAGGCCCCTGTACTGCAGGGCCTTTTCTACGATTTAGAAGACGGAATTGAATTCCCGCCCGGTCTGCGACGCGACCCATTACACCATCAAGAGCATCAATTTCGCGGACAAGATGCCCCTTACCCAAGCCTCCGATCGCCGGGTTACAGGACATCACGCCAATCCCGGATTTTTTGAGCGTGACCAACGCGGTTTGTACACCCATTCTGGCAGCTGCAGTGGCCGCATCCGCTCCGGCGTGCCCGCCGCCAACAACAATGACGTCAAAATGTTTCACGTGAAACACTCCTCACTTACCGATGCAGAAACTCGAGAAAATTTCATCTAGCAGATTCTCGACATCAACACGACCCACGATCATATCAAGAGACCTAATCGCTGTACGGATCTCTTCGGCACCTATCTCGTAGTGATCTACCCCAAGTGATATGATCTCTTGTGCGGTCGTCAGTGCTTTCACCGCCTTGATCATCGCAACACGGTGCCGCTCGCGCGTGGCAATACCCGATCCTCCGGCCTTTTCAGATAGCTTAGCAGCTATTTCAGCAATAAGATCACCGACGCCTTCGCCGGATTTACCTGAAATCGCCCCTTTCACATTCGCCAGAGTGTCTGCCTTCGCAAACCTTACAATATCTTCCGGCAAGAGATCGAACTCTGGGGTATCTCCAAATTCAACTAGAAAAACACGCAGATCCGCAGCCTTGGCACGCTCGAGAGCTCTTTCTATGCCAATATTTTCGACGAAATCGTCTGTTTCCCGAATACCGGCCGTATCCAGAAGCGTGACAGGCAAGCCATTCAAGTCCATTCGAACTTCTATGACATCCCGCGTTGTGCCGGCATATTCGGATGTAATCGCCGCTTCTCGGCCAGCCAGCGCGTTGAGCAAAGTGGATTTGCCCACGTTCGGGGCGCCGAGAATCGCCACTTCAAAACCAGAGCGGATCCTTTCAGCGACATCGACACCCTCGATTTCCTTTTCAAGCTCAGATTGAACCGAAAGCAACAGGTCAAGCACCTCCGGCGTCACATCGACTGGTACTTCCTCATCGACAAAGTCGATGGTGACTTCAATCAGGGCTGCCGCCCGGATCAGCCGGTCGCGCCAACCCGCCGCCGTGTTCCCCAAATCTCCTGACAAGACACGCAGGGCCTGTTGTCTCTGGGCCTCTGTTTCCGACTCGATCAGATCCGCGAGGCCTTCCACTTGGGCAAGATCAAGACATCCATTCTCAAGCGCCCGTCTGGTGAACTCTCCTGGTTCGGCCAAGCGCAGCCCATCCGTGTCCGAAAGAGCACGCAGTACGGCATTTACGACGGCAACAGACCCATGCAGATGCAATTCAACGACTTGTTCGCCCGTAAAGCTGTTCTTCTCCGGAAAAAACAGAACAAGCGCCTGATCCAGACGTCGACCGGATTGGTCCTTCAACACCCTCAAAGAGGCCAGACGGGGTTCGGGTAACCTTCCAAACAACGCTTTCCCTGCCTCAGCCGCGCGTGAACCAGATACGCGAACGACAGCGACCCCCGCTTTACCGGGGGCCGTCGCCAATGCAAAAATCGTGTCAGGCACAAAGCCCATGGACGACCTCTTAGGTATTCATGGAGTCGAAGAACTCGGAATTTGTCTTGGTCTGTTTCAGCTTGGAAATCAGGAATTCAATGGCATCAGTCGTACCCATCGGGTTCAGGATACGGCGCAGCACGAAGGTCTTGGCAAGATCAACCTTGTTGACAAGCAGATCTTCCTTTCGAGTCCCGGATTTTAGAATGTCGATCGCAGGGAAGACGCGTTTGTCGGCGACCTTACGGTCAAGCACGATTTCAGAGTTACCCGTTCCTTTGAACTCTTCAAAAATCACTTCGTCCATACGCGAGCCAGTGTCGATCAGCGCGGTTGAGATGATGGTAAGAGAGCCACCCTCTTCGATATTCCGAGCTGCCCCGAAGAAACGCTTCGGACGCTGAAGTGCATTTGCGTCCACACCACCAGTCAGAACCTTGCCCGAGGAAGGCACGACCGTATTAAAAGCCCTACCAAGTCTTGTGATTGAATCCAGAAGAATAACAACATCTCGTTTGTGTTCTACCAGGCGCTTGGCCTTTTCGATCACCATCTCGGAAACGGCAACGTGGCGTGTGGCGGGTTCGTCGAAAGTAGACGAGATCACTTCCCCTTTTACCGACCGCTGCATATCAGTCACCTCTTCCGGGCGTTCATCGATCAGAAGCACGATCAGGTAACACTCGGGGTGGTTGGCCTCGATGCTGTGGGCAATGTTCTGCAACAGAACGGTTTTACCTGTCCGCGGGGGCGCGACGATCAAAGACCGCTGCCCTTTACCGATTGGCGCAACGAGGTCAATGATACGCGCTGAGCGATCCTTGATGGTCGGATCTTCGATCTCCATCTTGAGGCGTTCATCAGGATAGAGCGGCGTCAAGTTGTCAAACGCAACCTTGTGCTTGGCTTTCTCAGGTTCTTCAAAGTTGATCTGCGTCACTGCGGTGAGTGCGAAATAGCGCTCGTTTTCCTCGGGGGCCTTGATAACCCCGTTCACTGTATCACCCGTGCGCAAGCTGTATTTGCGGATCATGTCCGGGCTGACATAAATATCGTCGGGACCCGGCAAATAGTTCGCCTCGGGCGATCTCAGAAAGCCGAAGCCGTCTTGCAGAACCTCGAGCACACCATCGCCCGAAATTTCCCAACCATCATCCGCGCGTTCACGCAGAATCTGAAACATCATTTCGCCCTTACGCATCGTGGATGCGTTTTCGATCTCGAGCTCTTCAGCCACCGCCAAAAGATCTTTCGGGCTTTTTGCCTTAAGTTCGGCAAGAGCGAGTTTTTCTGTAGTCATTGAAACATCCTGAATCGCGCGCTTTCATCACCGCTGCGATCATCATTTAAGTCAGATAATGGTTGTCGGAAGACACTAAGCCCGGACGAGCCCGTTAGAGGCTGTATAGGTTCATGCCTCGTAAGAGTCAATTTCCTTGGTAAACCAAAGAGAGATTAGAATTTTACGACCACGGACAGCACGATGATGATCATAAGTAAGGTCGGAACCTCGTTCATCATTCGATATTGGCGCCCTGTCAGCGTGTTTTCACCACGGCCAAATTGTTTGCGTTTGATCAGCAACCAATGATCAAACGCCGTCATCGCGATTACGCCGAAAGCCTTGGTATAAGGCCAAATCAATGACCAGTCGACGACCCCGGGCGTGAAGACCAGAGTTAAGCCGGCAAGCCACGTTGCGATGCTTGCTGGTGCCATGATATATCTCTGAAGCTTGTACTCCATGATACATAGGGTTTCGTCCAGCTGATCCCCGTTCTGTGCTCGCTCTGTGTGATACACGAACAAGCGTGGCAGATAAAATAGACCAGCCATCCAAGACATCACAGCCATGATGTGAAAAGCGAGAACATATTCGTAAATGTCAGAGAGAAAATATGTCATTGCACACCTGATCTGAAAACCCGGTTGTTTCTAATAATATATATAAGAAAGAGAAAGGATGATGTTTTTGATGTGTCATGGATTTCTTGGGATTATTTGGTTTTAAGAGCTTTTTCCACAAGGGGATGAAATTTGAGATACATTCTCAGATCTCGTAGGAACACCAAGATTTTCTAATGAAATTAAAAAGATAAAAGTATGATGACTTAGGGTTATCTTGTGGAAAACACTGTGGAAGCCAGTGTATGAATGAGAAACCCACAAACTCAGAGTTATCCCCATCCACGGTGGAGAAAAATCGTGGAACACCGTGAAACGGCACCTTTTTCCCAAGGTTGCATTGTCGACTGAACTTTTCCAAAAAGGTATCCCAGCAATGTTGCAGCCAAAACCCACGGAATTATCCACATGAGCCCCCAAATTATCCTGGCGTCCGGTTCGGACATTCGGGCAACCCTGTTGCGGAATGCAGGCGTTGAAATTGATGTCATTACGGCAAAAATCGATGAAGAAATGCTTAGGCTGGCCTTGTTGGCTGAAGGAGCCCCACCAAGGGACATTGCTGATGCCTTAGCCGAGGCCAAGGCTGGCAAAGTCGCCGCAAAGAACCCTGACAAGCTCGTGATCGGGTGCGATCAGGTTCTGGACTTCAATGGCGAATTGCTTTCCAAACCGGGGTCTCCCGAAGAAGCACGCACACAGCTCGGTAAATTGCGCAACAATCGACATGCATTACTTTCGGCGGCTGTCATTTTTCACGAGGGGCGACCTGTTTGGCGTCATGTCGGGGTGGTACGTTTGCAGATGCGCGATTTCTCCGATGCCTATCTTGACGATTACCTGTCCCGAAACTGGGAGAGTATTCGCTGGTCTGTTGGCGGTTACAAACTGGAAGAAGAAGGCGTGCGGCTCTTTCATCGCATTGATGGAGACTATTTCAATGTGCTTGGATTGCCGCTACTCGAGATATTGAATTACCTTATGGTTCGTGGAGACCTGCCCGCATGAGTATTCCTTCCATCCCATTGGCCGGGGTTATAGGATCACCGATAGCCCATTCCAGATCTCCGCAATTGCATGGCTACTGGCTTAAGAAATACAGTCTTGCGGGTCATTACGTGCCGCTTGAGGTAGCACCAGACAACTTGAAGAAAGTTCTCAAGACGCTGCCAAAAATGGGATTTGTCGGGGCAAACGTGACCATTCCCCACAAAGAACGGGTGATGGAGTTGGCCGATATGGTGACGGATCGGGCGATCCTGATTGGTGCTGCGAACACACTTATTTTTCGGGAAGATGGCAAGATCCATGCCGACAATACCGACGGATACGGATTTATCGAAAACCTGCGACAAGGTGCGCCTGATTGGCGCCCCGACGCGGGTCCGGCTGTTGTTCTTGGGGCTGGCGGTGCGGCGCGGGCGATCGTCGCGTCTCTGTTAGATGCTGGGGTTCCTGAAATCCTGATCACGAACAGAACACGCACACGCGCCGAAACCCTTCGTGAAGACTTTGGCACGAAACTTCGGGTCGTGGACTGGGTGCAGGCAGGGAATGTTATTGAGGAAGGCAACACGGTCGTAAACACGACTTCGTTGGGAATGACGGGAAAGCCCGAACTTCGGGTGCCGCTTGACGGTTTGCAGAAGACCGCCGTCGTGACGGACATTGTCTACAATCCATTGAAAACCACTCTTCTCGAAGCCGCAGAACAGGCTGGCTGTACCACGGTTGATGGATTAGGCATGTTGTTGCACCAAGCAGTGCCCGGTTTCGAGCGATGGTTTGGTCAGCGCCCGGTTGTTGACGACGACACACGCAAGGCGGCGCTTTCATGAGTTTTCGTTTGGGGCTTACCGGTTCAATCGGGATGGGAAAGTCGACCACGGCCAAACTCTTCGAAGAGGCAGGGTGTGCCGTTTGGGATGCAGACGCCGCGGTACACCGCATGTACGGCAAGGGCGGCAAAGCGATTGCGCCGATCTCAAAGGTTTTACCGGATGCGATTAAGGATGGTGCTGTCTCTCGCGATCGGTTGAAGGACCTAATTGGTAAAGACCCTTCTGTTCTGAAAACCCTTGAAAAAATTGTGCACCCTTTGGTGGCAGAAGACCGGGCCGAGTTTTCAAGAACAGCCGTGGCAGATATTCTTGTTTTCGATGTACCGCTGTTGTTTGAAACTGGTGGAGACAATACGATGGATGCTGTGGCATGTGTCTCTGTTTCACCAGAAACGCAAAAAGAACGCGTTCTTCAACGCGGTACAATGACAGAGGCCCAATTTGAACAAATCCGGGCCAAGCAGATGCCAAACAAGGAAAAATGCGCGCAATCGGATTATGTGATTGTGACCGATACGCTTGACCACGCACGCGCGCAGGTGGAAGCGATTGTTCAAACGATAACGGAGCAGATCGAGAATGCGTGAGATCGTACTGGACACGGAAACGACTGGCCTTGACCCAAACACCGGCGACAGAATTGTCGAGATCGGTGGCGTCGAACTGTTCAACCACATGCCAACCGGGCGCACCTATCACCAGTACATCAATCCTGAACGTTCCATGCCGATTGAGGCATTTCAGGTGCACGGTATTGGCCCGGATCTGCTGGAACCGCCGCAGGAACCGGCAAAGGGGGCCGTGATCCTTAAGGACAAGCCTGTCTTCAAAGAAGTTGGCCAGGCATTTCTTGATTTTGTGGGCGACGCCAAGCTTGTCATTCACAACGCGTCTTTCGATATGAAATTCCTGAACGCCGAATTGAAGTGGATGGGACTGCCCCAACTTCCTTGGGAGCAGGCAATTGATACGCTTGGTATTGCGCGTAGGAAGTTTCCTGGATCGCCCGCCTCTCTTGACGCTTTGTGCCGACGGTTTGGTATTGATAACGCCAACCGGACCCTTCATGGCGCCTTGCTTGACTCGGAAATTCTGGCTGAAGTCTACCTTGAGCTAATCGGTGGGCGGCAGCCTGACTTTGCTCTTTCCGCGGTGGAGACCAAGAAAAACACAGTTGTGGCAGACGACAATTGGCGTCCACAGCCACGCTTGTCCCCTCTTCCCGCAAGGCTGACGCAAGATGAGCAGGCGGCGCATAAAGCCTTTGTCGAGGCGTTGGGTGAAGATGCCCTGTGGAAAAAACTTGGCTAACAAAAAACGCCCGGCCAATAACCGGGCGCCTAAAAGCTCAAAAACCGTGAAGGCTTACGCGTCAGCTTTGGGCTGTTGCGCCTGTGCTTCGGCCTGACGGCGCATCAGTTCCTGGCGATACAACTGCATGAAGTCGATGTTTTCGAGGTTCAGCGGTGGGAAACCACCATCGCGGGTCACGTCCGACACAATGCGACGGATGAAAGGGAACAGAAGACGCGGGCATTCGATCAGCAGGAACGGATGCAATTGGTCCTCTGGTACGCCCTCAATGTGGAAGATACCTGCGTAATCCAGCTCTAGGATGAACATCTTGTCGCCAGTTTCTTTGGCTTGCGAAGTGATATTCAGTTTCGTGACAACTTCGTACTGGTGCTCTTGCTCGCGCTTTTGTGCGTCAAGATTTACCTGAACCTGCACGTCGGGTTGAACTTCGCCCGATGCACGCTTCTGTGCCAGAATGTTTTCAAACGACATGTCCCGAATGAACTGGGCCATCACGTTCATGCGAACCTGAGGTGCGGCTTGCGCCTGATCTGCGCCATTTTCAGCCATTTTTCTCTCCTGAAATTCAAACTTTGATATTGCTTTATCAGCTAGGCATTAGGGTCTCAATGCTTAGTCCATCCTGACGGCTGATGTGTGGGACGTTTTGAGGGATCTACCTCGACGAATTCCCCGTCGATCACGGTTTCGTCCTGCGCATAGCGCCGTGTATCGGTATGCGTCGCACCCATGGAGAAACTCTGAACGTGTATGCGCTTACGGATATAATTAAAGACCGCAACGCGGACCGGTGGCATCAACAGCGAAAACCCGACGGCATCGGTAAAAAAGCCCGGCGTCAAAAGAAGCGCCCCTGCCACAAGGATCATAGCCCCATGGGCCAATGGTTCTGTCGGGTCGTCAAGTTCCGAGAATGACCGCTGCAAATTGCCTAATGCCAGGGCACCCTGGTTGCGCACCAGAAACGTCCCGAGCATGGCGGTGATGATCACCACGCCAAGGGTTGGCCACAGCCCAATTGCACCGCCAACCTGGATAAAAAGTGCAATTTCGATCAGCGGAATACCGACAAAGGCCAAGAACAGCCACATTTTTTCATTCTCCAACGTTTCACGGGCCTAGTGGACTTGACCCAACCCGTGACTTACATAAGTGCAGTACACGCCTGTTTCCATGCCCCTGCGACGAGGTCCAAATGAATTCGCCTGTTTTCCAGCTTCTTGTATTGGCTGGCATCGCACTCTTCCTGATCATCCGCTTGCGGAATGTTTTGGGCACCCGTGACGGGTACGAACCTCCGCGCGAGGTCAATACCCCAACAGCCCGGCCGGGCCCGGCACTCGAGGTGATCGAGGGTGGTCCAGACAATGATATTCTGGATCATGCCGAGGACGGTAGCGCCATTGCCAACGCGTTGATGGACATGAAAAAGGTCGATGCTAGCTTTTCGGTCAACGAATTCCTGCAAGGTGCACGTGGCGCCTATGAGATGATACTCATGGGCTTTGAAAAAGGGGAACTCTCCGAGATCAAGCCCTTCCTGTCCGAGGATGTCTATGATGCTTTCGCAAGTGTCGTGGATGCACGTGAAGAACAAGGCCTGACCGTGGAAGGTGAATTTGTCGGCGTACGCGAAATGTCGCTGCATGATGCGACATTTGATCCCGCAACGAATGAAGGCGAGGTTTCGGTCCGTTTTGTAGGTGAATTGACTCATGTCGTGCGCGATCGCGCGGGCGAAATTGTCGAAGGCGACGAACGTCAGGTGAAGCGTCAAAAGGACGTTTGGACCTTTGCGCGCGTCATGGGGTCGAACGACCCCAACTGGCAGCTTGTCGCCACAAGCGAATGATCGGTTGGTTTCGGGCAGCGATTTGCGCCGGGCTGGTACTGGCCGGGTCCAGCGCGTTGTCTGAAACCACCTATACGATCCTTGACTATGATGATCTCGAAGGGTGGTCAGAAGACGACCACGCGGCCGCGCTCAAGGTTTTTCAGAACACCTGCATGGCGTTTGATGCCCCGGACTGGCGATCACTTTGTGCAGCCGCTGGCGATTTCGAAGATCCCAAAATGTTCTTCGAGCTTCTGTTTAAACCCGTTCTGATCGAAGATGGTCAGGACGGATTGTTCACGGGTTATTTTGAACCGGAACTTGATGGATCGCTTTCACCGTCTGCGCGATTTCGTTTTCCGGTTTACCGAATGCCCCGAGAAGCGCGGCAGCAATCGGTCTGGTTGTCGCGCAGAGAGATTGAAACCTCAGATGTCATGAAAGGCAGGGGTCTCGAAATTGCCTGGGTCGATGATCCGGTCGAACTGTTCTTTCTGCAAATTCAGGGGTCTGGTCGAATTAAGCTTCCCAACGGAAAATATGTTCGGGTGGGATATGGCGGGGCTAACGGTCAACCCTATCGGTCGATCGGGGTCGAGCTTGTCAGGCGTGGGATTTACAACTCTCATCAGGTCAGTGCTCAGGTCATCAAAAACTGGGTGCGCAGAAACCCGGTTGATGGACTCGAACTACTAAGACACAACGATTCTTATGTATTCTTTCGCGAGGTTAGTCAGGTGCCTGCCCACAAGGGGCCTTTGGGCGCCATGAACCGTTCCATCACAACCATGCGTTCGGTTGCGGTTGATCCAAAATTCACACCGCTCGGTGCCCCCGTGTGGTTAGAGAAAGATGGCGAAAACCCCTTGCGTCGTCTCATGATTGCACAGGATACAGGCGCCGCCATCAAAGGAGCCCAGCGTGCAGATGTGTTTTTTGGAACAGGTGATGACGCTGGCAAAGCTGCTGGAAAGCTGAAAGATCCGGGTCGGATGATCGTGTTGCTGCCTATTCAGCGTGCCTATGCCATGTTGCCCGAGGCCATCCTATGACACGTCGAAAGTTGACCGCTGAAGAGATTGATTTGTGGCGCAAGGTGGCCGAGTCCGCGCATCGATTGCATCCCGAAAAACACAGCCACGAAGATCGCCCCAAGCCCAAACCCACGAAAGTGGCGCGCCCGCGCTTATCGGCTTTTGAAATGAGATCAAATGCGAAACAGAAAACGCAGCCACACGACCTGTTGCCCGGAATTTCGGATCGTATTGCGCGCCAGCCTGTCAAAATGGACAAAAAGGCTTTTAGCAAACTGAAGCGCGGAAAGATGCTGCCAGAAGGGAAAATCGACCTTCATGGCATGACTCTGGATCAGGCCCACCCAGCCTTGACGAACTTCATTCTGCGCTCCCATGCCGAGGGGAAACGATTAGTTCTGGTCATCACCGGAAAGGGGAAATCAAAACAGGATATTGGTCCTATTCCTACTCGCCGCGGTATTCTGAAACACAACGTTCCCCAATGGCTGTCTATGCCGCCACTGGCAGGGGTTGTTCTGCAAATCTCCGAAGCGCATCTCAAACATGGTGGGACGGGCGCCTACTACGTCTATCTTCGCAGACACTAAGCCGCCCTTTTACCGACGTGCTGCAACCTGAGGGCTTGGTGATAACTCGTAGACAACTGCCCGATTGGCCCGCAGCCTTGTACTGGAAATCATGTCCATCATACTTCTGGATCGGTCTCTTGTGAATTCAGAGTTGAGCGCAGCCCCCTCGAGCATTGCGATAAGGGCGGGCGACTCGAGTAAGACGAAGTGAGAGTTTCCCGCGTCCTCGTTGAACTCAGATACATCCAGAAAGATGATAGGAAGCTCGGCAAGCCTGTCGTCAACGCTCAGCCCCTGACCGAGGCGCCCTTCATTGTTAACGCGCGACGAAAGTTTCAGGGCGCGATCATACTCCGAGGTGACCACAAGAAATGGATCCGGCAGGCGGCGGATACGGTTTGCCTGTTCCAAGAAGACGTCGACCGCGATATCGGGTGAAATCATGGCGATGCCGTCGATATTGGCGGCGGCCCATCCCGGAAACCGAATCTCTATTTGGCGCAGGGTTTCCATGACCAGAAGCCCGCCCATTGAGTGGCCGACGATCTGGATTTTTGCCCCTGTACGGTGCAAAAGGTAAAGCGTTTCTTCCAAAGCATCCCGCGCAAACAGCGCGCTTTCCCGATCGTAGGTATATCCGGCAGGATGACCTGCGCTTGGCCAGGAAAAAACCATCGGGATTCCGGGCATAGTGAAATCAGATTTCATCTGCGCGCTACGAAAAACAGAATCTGCATAGCCATTGTAGTACCCATGCACGTACAGAACGACTTCTCGGTTTTCTCTAGGAAGAGCGCCTAGTTTGCGGCGGATACTATTGGAAAATGCGGCCTCATTTGAAAACTCAGTTTGATCGACCAGAGCAAAATGTCGGTTTGGGTTAGGTTTTGCGCTGTAGAGCGGGGCGTCACCCAATACCCTGTTGGGGGGCATGGAGACGTCCGAAATAAGAAATCGGGTGACGCTTGATCGTTTGTCGCTGAAATAGCCGACCTCATTTCGTGCGCGGTTCGTTGCGACATATACCGGCACGATCGTGCCGGTTTGCGCAGCTTCTGGGACAAGCGGCGCAGGTGTTCTGTCGGTGCAGGCAGCCAGAAAAACAATGGCCAATAAGGAAAACACGGCCTTCAATACGCCAACTCCGCGCTGGGCAAATTGCTAGTGGTGTCCACTATGCATTTGTCAGGATGATCTGCCCAGCACCAAATCACAGCACATAGCGGCTGACGTCGATGGACCGGCTGAGTTCGCCAAGGTTTTGCTCTACGAATGCGGCATCAACCGTGATACTATCGCCCGAGCGGTCCGGTGCGGTAAAGCTGAGTTCTTCAAAAACCCGCTCCATCACGGTATAGAGCCGTCGCGCCCCGATATTCTCAACGCTCTGGTTCACATCCGCCGCGATCTTGGCAAGCGCCGCGATTCCTTCCTCGGTGAATGTCACCGTAACCTCTTCGGTTCCCATCAAGGCAGTATATTGACGGGTCAGCGCATTGTCGGTTTCAGTCAGGATCCGGACGAAATCACCTTCGGTGAGTGCGCGCAACTCCACTCGGATAGGCAGGCGCCCCTGCAATTCAGGCAGCAAATCCGATGGTTTGGCAATATGGAAGGCGCCTGATGCGATGAACAGGATGTGGTCGGTTTTGACCGACCCATGTTTTGTGCTGACCGTCGTGCCCTCGATAAGGGGAAGAAGATCCCGTTGAACACCCTCGCGGCTAACATCTCCACCCCTTGCCTCTTGGCGGGCGCAAACCTTGTCGATTTCGTCTAGAAACACGATTCCATTCTGTTCCACGGCTTCCAGGGCGGCGTTCGTGACTGTTTCGTCATCGAGCAGCTTGTCGGCTTCTTCTGAAATCAGGATATCATAGCTCTCTGCCACGGTCATTCGGCGTTTCACGGTACGACCGCTGAAAGCTTTGCCAAACAGATCGCCAATGTTCATCATCCCCATCTGACCACCGGGTTGGCCCGGGATATCGAACATACCGCCCATTGGGTTTGACGTGTCGGCCACGTCAAGTTCGATCATGGTGTCGTCAAGTTCACCCGCTTTCAGCTTTTTGCGAAACATCTCGCGAGTGGCGTCGCGGGCGTCTGTGCCGGCAATTGCTTCGATCACACGTTCTTCTGCAGCGGCATGGGCATTTGCCTTCACGTCTTCACGCATGTGTTCGCGTGTCATCGCAATTGCGCTGTCTACAAGGTCTCGGATGATCTGTTCGACATCGCGCCCAACGTACCCAACCTCGGTAAACTTTGTCGCCTCTACCTTGATGAATGGAGCGCGTGCCAGCTTGGCCAGTCGACGGCTGATCTCGGTTTTACCTACACCGGTTGGCCCGATCATCAGGATGTTTTTCGGATACACCTCTTCGCGAAGGTCATCGGGAAGCTGTTTGCGTCTCCAGCGATTGCGCAGCGCCACCGCCACCGCCCGTTTGGCGTCATTCTGGCCGATAATGAACCGGTCCAGTTCGGAAACGATTTCGCGGGGGGTCAAGTCGGTCATCTGGAAAGCTCCAAGGTGAGTTTGTTTTAGCCAATCCTGAACTCAGGCATTTTTCGGCCACTTCGTTGGATGTAAGGGGTATTAGCCCGTGATGGTTTCCACGGTCAGATTGCCATTCGTGTAAACGCAGATATCAGCCGCAATGGCCATGGCGGTACGGGCGACCTCTTCGGCATTTTTTTCGCTGTCCATCATGCCTCGGGCGGCCGCAAGCGCGAAGTTTCCGCCCGAACCGATGGCAGCGACATCATGCTCTGGCTCCAGAACGTCCCCTGCCCCAGTAATTACAAAGATATCATTGCCGTCAGACACGATGAGCATCGCCTCAAGTTTCTGAAGGTATTTGTCTGTGCGCCAATCCTTGGCTAACTCGACCGAAGCGCGTGCCAATTGGCCCGGAGTTGCCTCAAGCTTGGTTTCCAGCCGCTCCAACAGCGTGAACGCGTCGGCGGTTGATCCGGCAAACCCCGCCACGACATCAAAACCTCCTGGCGACAGGCGCCGCACTTTTCTTGCAGTGCCCTTGATAACGGTCTGTCCCAAAGACACCTGGCCGTCGCCAGCAATGACCACTTGGCCATCCTTTTTCACCCCGATGATGGTTGTGCCGTGCCAACCCGGAAAGGTGTCGTCTGCCATTTGAGCCTCCTGTCGTTGCTCCCTCTATATGAGCCGCGCAACCACGACACACAAGGGCAGCCTTGCCCCTGAATGACCTTCGGCATAGCGTCTGGCAATGACCAGTGAAAACAAAGTTATCTTCTTTCTCGAGGAAAACCTGCGCCAGAGCGCCGAGGCGGGCAATCACAACTTTCTCGGGCTTGTTTCGGATGTTCTGACAGAAGCGGGATTCCAAGTTGCCTATGCTGACCCCCAAATCGCAGATGCGCGCGACGGGCAGTTTGCCCTTTTTCACATGCAACAACCTGACCGACCCAAGGGCGTAACCGTACGGCGATCCTATTATTATCCGTTTTGGCAGATTGAACGCACAAGTGAGCGTTGGAACTGGGATGTCGCCCGCGCACCTTTCGACCGAAAACATGTTGATCCGAACACCGCCGCACAGTTCTTTGGTTTTTGGCAGAAGCGCCTATTCAAAGACGGCCCACAATCCGCTGCGAATGACGGATTCATATACGTCCCCCTACAAGGAAAACTGCTTCAGCACCGGTCCTTTCAACACTGTAGCCCGATGAAAATGTTAGATCACGTTCTTGCGCATTCTTCTGGTCGTAAAGTCATTGCGACGTTGCATCCGGGCGAGACTTACAGCGAAAGAGAGCTTTTTGCCCTCGAGACGCTTGCAGATGCAACGCCGAACCTAACCTTGCAGATGGGTGGGATGGAGCCCCTCCTTCAACGCTGCGCATTTGTCGTGACACAGAATTCCAGCGTGGCTTTTGCCGCATGTTTCTTTCGTAAACCCAGCATTCTGTTCGCCGGTATCGACTTTCACCATATATGCGCGAATGTCAGTGATCTTGGCGTAAAAGCTGCTTTTGAAAGCGTTACAACAATGGAGCCTGATTACGCGGCTTATGTCTGGTGGTTTTTGCAACACCGATCCATCAACGCAGGACGGCCCGAGGCGAAAGACAAGATCAAGCAACGGCTCCGCGACCTAGGCTGGCCTGTCTAGGTCCCAAATGAAAAAGGCGCCCCTTTCCAGAAGCGCCTTTCAATTGCAAGAAAGCTCGGATCAGATCGAGTCTTCGATCCAGCTTTGCAGGGCGGCTTTCGGGGCTGCGCCCGCGCGGTTCGAAATAACCTGACCATCTTTGAAGATAAACAGCGCCGGAATCCCGCGCACGCCAAGTGCGGCAGCGGAGTTCGGGTTGCTGTCGACGTCAACCTTGGCGATCTTCACCTTGCCGCCAAGTTCATCGGACAGCTCTTCCAATGCGGGGCCAATCTGTTTGCAGGGACCACACCATTCGGCCCAGAAATCCACAACGACGGGAACGTCGGATTGAGTGACTTCGGCATCAAAGGTGGCATCGGTGACAGCGACGGTTGCCATGGTTTTTCTCCTGACTGGGAAATTTGAGTTGACCGAGAACCTATGTAGCCCCTCACCTGCCGTCAAGAGAGCGCAGCAGCGGTTAACGCTTTTGTCACAAGCTGCGCCGGCAGCGGCATGAGCGCTGCGGATCGCGTCCAAAGGATTGCTGTTTTGACTTCGTGATCTGGATACACCTGCCCAAGCGCATGCTGATAAGCCCCCATCTGCCGCAGGATGCCCTCAGGTGTTTGCTCGGGGCTCTTCGGAACAGTGCGGTTGGTCTTGAAATCCACCACGGTGACAGTTTCACCCGTAACATGCAGACGGTCGATGATGCCATGCAAGCGCTTGTCCCCGAGATCAGCAGACACAGAAATTTCTGCAAGCGTTTCCGTCCCAAAAAGGAAAGCCAGCTCGGGTGTGTTCAGCACGCCAAGCGCCTCTGACACCACCCCGTCTATCAATAGACCGTCCGAGATGTTTTCCGTGTTGGTCAAAATCTCTCGTGCAGCAATCGGCCAGTTTTCTTTGGGATGATCTGGCAAATGCTCGAGCAGCAAATGAACGAGACTCCCCCATTGCATTGCCGCATCTTCGTCCAATCCTGCATCCCCCGGCAGGGCCTTGGCCCCTCCAAGGTCCGAAGGGGAAATGGTTATTTCAGCTGTTTTCTCTGCCAAAACTGTGTTCGAAAACACCGCAGGCAGCTCTGGCAGGGGGGCTTCGTCCAAGGTCTTGCTTTCAACAGCCGGGCCGCTCCAGTCCCCGTAGTTCAGGCGCAGCCCATTTCCGCCGGGAAGCTCGCAAACCTCGGCGCCAGCTTGTCGCAAACCACCTTCGATCGCGTCATACCATGTTAGGCCATCTTTGCCTAAATCACCCCCCGCTACGGTAATCAGCCATTTTTCGGCCCGGGTCATCGCAACATACAGCAACCTTTGGCGCTCGGCTTTCATAAGGTCGGCTTTCGCCTCTTTGGCAGCCTGCATTTCCTGAGGCGCCTTGTCGGCAGAGGTCGACCAGAGTGCGACGCCATTTCGTTCAATGATTTGCGCATCATTGCGGATATTGCGTTTCCCTGTATCCGGCAAAATCACGATTGGGGCTTCAAGTCCTTTGGATCCATGCACTGTCATCACACGAACTCTGTTTCCGGCGCTGTCCATCTGGCGCTTGATCTCAAGATCGTCAGTCTCCATCCAGACAAGAAAGCCGGTCAAACTGGGCACTGCGCTGCGTTCATAGGCCAGAGCCTGCGAAAGCAGTGCGTTGATACCATCCTCGGCCTCAGTCCCGAGGCGCGCGAGCAGTCGGTTGCGGCCCTCGTGGCGGGTCAGAATACGCTCGATCAGATCATATGGCCGCAAGAAATCTGATTGTGCCTGAAGGTCATGAATGATTGCCATGGTTTGAGGATAGGTTTCGGACACCTCGCGGAGCGCCGCCCACAACTGTTTCTTGCCGCGTCCTTGCGCGAGATTGAAAAGGTCTTTTTCGCTCCATCCGAACAGGGGACTTCGCAAAGCAACAGCCAGCGAAAGATCATCTTCCGGCGTGGCAAGAAACGAGAGCAGCGCGCCAAGGTCCCGCACGGCCAGTTCCGCCCCAACCTTCAGCCTGTCCGCACCCGCGATCGGTAGGCCATGAACTTTGCAGGCGCGGATAATCTCGTGAAACAGATTGCTTCTGCGTTGGACCAGAATAAGAAAGTCTCCTGCCTGTACCGGCCTTTGCGAATACCCCCCATAATCAAGTTTTTCTGCAGGAATAGTTTCTTTTTCTTCGATCATTCGCTTGATCTCAGAGGCGACTCGTTCAGCCAGAATGACGGTGTGATGCGTTTCACCCAAACGATCTACGGGCTTGTACCATTCTCCTTTGTCGGGTTTCGGACTCTCTTCGACCACGGGCCACAAGTCTACCCGCCCCGGCATGTCATCATGAAAGGCGCGGTGTTTCATTTCTTGCGGAAATCCGGATTCCTGCTGTCGCGCAAACACATGGTCCACAAGGTTTAGAACCGCAGCCGAGGATCGGAACGAGTACTCTAAATCTAGTGAATGAAGAGGTCGGCCGGTTGGTGCCAGTCGCTCATGAAATTCCGCGCGCATCCGGTCAAACTCGGCCGGGTCAGCGCCCTGAAAACTGTAAATTGACTGCTTCTTGTCCCCTACGACAAAGATCGTTCGTTCAACATCGCTGCGGGCACCAGATCCGCTGGTGAATTCCTGTGAAAGACGTTCGATTACCTGCCATTGTACCGGGCTGGTGTCCTGAGCCTCGTCCACCAGAATGTGGTCGATCCCGCCGTCCAGTCGGTAAAGAACCCACTCTGCCACATTGGGGTCATTCAACAGATTGCGCGCACGCAGGATCAAATCATCGAAATCGAGCCAACCCAATATCTGTTTTCGTGCTTCATATTTCTTCAAGAATGACACACCGAAGTCTGAAAGAGCCATGCTTCGATCAACTGTTTCCGAAGCCAGCCGCGCTGCACGAGAGGCCTCTACGCGTAGCATGAAAGGTTCGAGCTGCGACATCAGATTTGGGTGGTTGTCTCGAACAGCTTTGGTCGGAAAAGACCCTACCTTAGCGGAAAATGGTGATTTTGCACCAGACCCAGTTAGGAAGATACCTTCCAAAGCAGGAAGCGTGGACCATCCGATTTCGGATAACTGAGATAGCTTTTCAGCATTGCGATTGTCCGTAACACCGCCAGTTCTAAGAGCTGCGATGAGGTCGCGCACCAAATCTTCCTCTCCGCCAAGGAATGTTTGAGCGGCAATCTCCTTGACTTCAACGGGTTCGTCCCAGCCAAGTGCCAAGAAGATCTCGTTTTTGCTTGGGGCTGATTGAAACAGGTGTCTTTGACGCACAATCTCGTCCGTCAGATCCTCGAGACTTTCACCCGTAAAATACCGCGCGAGCCTTTCGATTTCATTGGGATTCTCCCCGGATGCCATTCTGGAGACGATGTCTTCCCGCAAAAGTGCCGCTGCTCGGTCTTCCATCTCTGTGAACATGGGCGACACGCCTGCCTCAAGTGGAAACCGGCGCAGGAGTGAGGAACAAAACGAATGGATGGTTTGAATTTTCAAGCCGCCCGGCGTTTCAATTGCGCGGGCAAACAGTGTCCTCGCGTTTTTGAGCACGTCTTTGTCCAAAGGGCCATCAACCCCCAACTCGACCAGCTCTTTCTTCAGCCGTTCATCATCCAGCATTGCCCAGGCACCGAGACGTTTGAACAACCGGTTCTGCATCTCACTTGCGGCGGCCTTGGTATATGTCAGGCACAAAATGTGTTGAGGAAATACACCGCTTAGCAACAGGCGTGCCACCCGATCGGTCAGAACGCGGGTTTTCCCCGACCCGGCGTTTGCCGAAAGCCAAGTTGATTGTAGCGGCCTCGCGGCCTGAACCTGTCTTTCTGTCGCGTCGTTTCGTTTCATTCTGCCAGATCCTCTGCTTTGGGTGGATCGGTGACATCCCATTCGCCGAAACGCGCTAGCTGATCATAGTCGCTGTGATCGCGGTCGCTGTGCATGGCGCGCCGCGCGGTATAGCCGTTTTGTGGCATCGCATAATGCGCGATCAGTTGAGTGAACTCATCCCACACCTGCGATGGTGTAATATCGTCAAGCGGCGCGTATTCGTCTTTCGGGGGATTGCCAAGACCAATGTAGATCGCCTTTGCGACCGTCGCCGGATCAATGTCTTCAAATCCACCCAACTCTGCCATCGCGGCTTCCAGAAGCAATTGTTTGTCGAAATAGGTCTGCTCGTCACGAGAAGGCGGTTTACCGGTCTTGTAGTCATAGATCACCAGACTGCCGTCTTCTTGCCTGTCGATCCTGTCCGCCTTGGCGCTGAGAGTGAAACCAAGGTCGTTTATTGGTAAACGGGCCTTTCTTTCGTAAGCAATCGGAGTCGCCTTGTCCCTGCGCGACTGTTCGCCCATAACAAAATGCTCCGAAACGCGTTCAAGGCGCGCCTTCCAAAGTGCGCGCGCAGTGGCCCATGGCACTCCATTCGCAAGTACACGCTCAGAGACATCTACCAAGTGCGTTGTGGTCAAGAGACCTGGGTCTCGATCAACGTCCCGAACGAATTGCTCAAGTACATCGTGCACAATGATCCCCCTGAGCAACGCGTCGGGTGTTTTCATAAGGCTGTCCAGCGGCTGCAATTTCAGGACGTGTTTCGCGTAGATCGCATAGGGATCTCGAATGAGTCTTTTAATCTCTGTCACGGAGAGGTGGTCGGGTCTGGCCGAAACCGGCGGGCGCGGAGAGGGCCGCGGTTCCGGGTTCACGGGAGTGGCGGTTTCAAGAGATTTGACCAAGGCGAGCCAATCCTGACCGCGCGCGCGCATTGCGGCCAAAGCCCGCTGTCCACCTTGCTCAGGAAGTCCGTTCAGAAGGTTGGTAAGCCTGTTAATCCAGCGGGAAGGCACGGTTTCGGCTTCGTCGGACCGGATTGACCGTGTGACCCAGACTTCTGGCGCAGCTACAGCCTGTTGAAAGTCGTGGGCAGAAAGGCCAATTCGGCGTTCCGGCAATAACAGACCCGCATCATGACGCATTTTGCGGTTCAACCAAGGGTCGGGTGCCGGCGTTTCGGGCCAACTGCCTTCGTTCATTCCGCCAAGAATGACCAGATCCGCACCCTGAACGCGGGCTTCCAAAGTGCCCCAGATCAAAACGTTGGGGTGCCCGTTTTCCTGATTACGAACTTCTGACGTCGAAAGCACCGAGCCAAACACATCAATGTAATCTCGAATTGCGATGCTGCCGGCATAGAACGCATTTGCGCGTAACTCGCAGATGACGCTTTGTGTCTGTCGGCCTGCGGCTTCTTCCCAAAGCTTGCCTGTGCCGCCATTGATTCCGCCGGCAAGATGCTCTGAAAGAGACAGATGTACCTCAAGGAGTTCACCAAACGCGAGCGAGCCGGACAGAACCTTTTCGCAGAAACATGCGATCAACCACTCGATCCATTCCATAGGTGGAACTTTGCGCGACTGCGCCCAGGCTCGCAGGGTGTCAGCCTCGGGGAATGTGATGCCGTTTTTGCGGATGTACAGTTCGAGATCACGCGTGTTTAACAGGTGCTGGTTGCGGTTTTCATCACTGTGGCAAAGCGGGTGCTTGAGCAGTGTGAGCAAGGCTTCCGCAGTCAACTCTTGCTCGAGAAGAGATGCGGTATGTCGGAGAAATCGCCCAGGAGGGCTGAGCTGCAAAGGCATACCCGCACTGTCATCAGGTACGATACTCCAGCGGTCCAGCGCGGCGGTCACTTGACGGGTCAACATGCGGTCAGGTGTAATTAGTGCAGCCGTTTGGCCATCCTCGGCGGACTGACGCAGCCGCATTGCGATGGCGAGCGCCTCTTCCCTGACAGAAGCGGCCTCAATCAGAGTGACCTTGTCTGTCGCGGCATCCAGATCGGTAAGCGAAGGCCCCTCTTCAAGCCATTGATCCGTTACCGGCGCCGGGCGCAAGGCGAGAGAAACAAGCCGGTTTCGGGAGCGGCTTGGGGCATCGTGAGTTGTCCAAGGTTGAACATTCGAAGCACTTAGCCCGAGCAATGCAAACAGGTTCTGAAAGCGAAACTGCGGGTGATCTTCGTGTAGCAGACCATCCGAGAGAGTATCCCAAACGTTCTGCGGCATCTCGAAATCAAAGCCGGGCAGTACCAACGCCCCTTGGGGCAATTGCGCGACCGCCTTCATCAACAGCATGGTTGTCCCACGCGATCCGGTTGAGCCGGCAATAATGACAGGGTGCTGGGGTGGCGTTTCTTTCCACTTTTCGGTGAGGGCCTGTATGACCAGCCGCCTGCGACCTTCGACGTCAGGGTGTGAATCTACGGAGTCCAGAAAATGTCTTGCGATGGAAAAGAAAGATTTGGCTCGCTCCCAATGCCCCGACTGATCGGATACATCCAAATCTTCGATAGTGTCTGGGCTGACTCCTTCACCGCTCATCTCATCCATCAGCGCAGCAAGCGAGTCGGCAAGGGCATAGAGCGACGATCGGGCCGCCAAGTCCGGCTGAGCCTCTAGCAACTGCGCAATCAGCTGAACAAGTTCGAACCGTTTACGCAACGAAGGTGTTGCCGAGGGCACCCCGGTCGCGGCCATCCTGTTTCCATAGTCCGCCAAGGTATGAAGGCGCGGGAGGAGACATGGCGGACCACTATCAAAAAGGGTTCGTAAACGACGCTCCATGCGGTGCGTGTTTACAATCAGGTCGACCTTTGCCATCGCCTCAGGCGGCTGGTTTGAGAACCTGGTTCGCAAGCCTTCAATCAGCGTAGCTGGGAAGTCTGCGCCGGGTGGAACGGCAAAAATCCTTGCCTTTTCAGCAGGTTCAAACATCGCCTCAGTCCAATAAGGTTTCTGCAAGGGGGATACCCTCTGGCGTACCGACATCACACCATTGCCCATCGTATGAGAGACCGAAAAGGGTATTTGCGTCGTGAAAAAGGTTCCACAGTTTATTGAGCGAGAAGACACGCTCTGAAATCTCCGCAAGCCTTTCCGTTTTGATAATCTGGATCCCTCCGTAGATTACACCCGGTCCACGCGAGAGTTGTCCGTTTTGGTCCAGTATGAAGTCTCCGGCGCCGCTGTGCCCGAGCGCTTTTTCTGCCGGGACACACAACAACAAGGCATCCATACGTTCTGGATCCCATCGCGACTTCAGGGTCTTGAAAGGGTTTGGTCCCTTCCAGATTGCATCGGTATTGGCTGTGAACACGGGCCCGTTTCCCAACAATGTCAACGCATTGCGCAACCCGCCACCAGTTTCGAGGATTTCCGGATCTTCCAGAATGGTTCTAACGGGGCTGCCACTCAGATGTGAAACAATTTGATCTGGCAGATAGTGTGTGTTTGCCACGATATTTGGAATCTGAGCGTCGCCAATCAGATCAATCGTATGGTCAATCAACGCCTTGTTGCCTATCTTGATCAAAGGTTTCGGCTGGTTGGCCGTCAGGTCACGCATCCGCGTCCCGAAGCCGGCAGCAAACAGCATTACAGCGTCGGGATAGTTGCGCATTTGTCTCTTAGTCTTTGAAGAATTTCGGGCGTGGGTTCAGGAAGGTCGCGCAATACATAAACGCCGGTTTCATGCAAAAGGGGATGCTGTAGATCACGGACCAGATAGCCCCAGACGCGCGGTATGAAATCTACATAATGAGGTTTGCCCGAGAACATGCAAAGGCGCGCAAACACCCCGAGAATTCTGAGGTTTCGCTGCGCCCCCAACAGAGCATAGGCTGCAAGGAATGTCTCGCGATCCAGCTCACACTGATCTAGGTAACGGTTGATCATCTTCTGTTCGATATCACTTGGCACATCACGCCGCGCATCCTGCAGGAGCGATACGAGATCATAAGCACGATGGCCGGCCATCGCATCCTGATAATCCAACAAGCCGACACGCTGAACACCCTCGCGTTCGGGCAACCACAACAAGTTCTCAGCGTGGAAATCCCGCTGTATCAGCACATCGCAAGATGTCACATTTTCTGACAAAACTTCTCTGAAGCGGGCCTCAAAGGAATCTGCGGCTTCTTCGTAAGGCAGATTACACCCGCGCAGATACCAACGCCATGCCAAAGCTGACATTTCGGCCATGAGGGGAGCATCGTATCTTGTCAGACTCCGGGGTGCCGGGGTTTTGTGAAGTGCCACGAGCACGTCGGTTGCTTCTTGGTAAAGAGGCAACTCCAGCCCAGGATCACGTGCGACGACTCTTGCAAAAAGATCGTCCCCCAAGTCTTCGAGCAAGAGCAAACCGTTCTCAGCGTCTTTGGCAAGTATCTTGGGTGCGGAAAGGCCCTGCGCGCGCAGCAAATCTGTCACAGCGATGAAGGGTTGGACATCTTCACCTTTTTCACGCGGCGCATCCATGAGGACGGCGCGCCCCATCGGACCAACAAGGCGCTCATACCTGCGGTTTGAGGCATCTCCTGCAAGATCTCCGCGCTGGGCCTTTGCCCAGCCTGCGCATTTCAAGAAAGCTTGGATTTTCATATCACGACTGGTCATTGAGCAGATCTCCGATCATGGATTTCCATCGAGGAGTCGCACATCGCAGGGTCAGCACCCGTTCGCCCTCGGTAGGTGAAAGCTCAAACGATAGAGTGAGCGCGTCTGTTGGCCTCAAATCAGCTAGCCGATCCGGCCACTCTACAAGGCAGACTGAATATTCAAACGCATCGATCAACCCAAGTTCGATAACTTCGTCCGGAGAGGTCAACCGGTATAAATCGGCATGCCAGATCTCGAAACCCTGCGTTTCATAGGTTTGGACAAGCGTGAAGGTCGGCGAAGGCACATCCTCCTGCTGATCCAGAAGCGACTGGATCAAACTTCTTGCGAAATGGGTTTTACCGGCGCCGATACCACCCTCGAGTAACACGATATCTGCTGGCCGCAGAAGCTTGGCAAGCTCTTGGGCAAAACGGGTTGTGTCCTCGGGTGATTTGAGGGCGAGCGTGCGAGAATATTGGGACATGGCCAGAGATTACACGGCCAGAGTGTGCCCGCAAGACAGTTCGCGTCAAACGAAAACCTTTTGCAGTTTTTCTGGCTCTGGTGAATGTGTCTCGACTTTCGTGAATTGCACGAGCGCAGAGCCACCATGCACTGTTGAAACGGTCAACTTCAGGGCTTCGCCGGAAATCAGGCGTAAACTGAAATGAAGTGTCCCTTGCTCTGATCGGGTTCGTAGTCGGTTGTGGATTTCAGTGAATACTGTCGAAGACTTACATTGTGACTCCCAAAGCGTTAGCGCCTGATTGAGTGTTTCATTGTTAATGCCGGGTTTCGACTTGAAGCGCCAGAGCGCCTGATAGCTCGCATTGCAAAAAGTCATTTCACCCGATTGGGAAAAAACAGCGACGGGCGATTCAAGCGCGTCTAGAATCGATTGCCCAAGCTCAAGCTCGGCGCGGAACCTGCGTGATAGGGAAACTTCGGAGGTAATGTCCTCGAATAAAAGGGCAATCGCACCATCTGGGTGTGGGCGCCCTATGACGCGGTACGTCACGCCGGAAGGCAGGGTCCAGGTGTCGGAATACCTGTCATCGGATGCCGCAATCACCAACTCTGCAATATGTTCCCGCCAAGAGGCATAGCTTTTTGGTTCGGGCATAATGCGATTTTCGCGCAAGCGATCAAAGAAGGTCAACAAGTTTGGGCGCGACGACAGGAAATCTGCCGGTAAAGACGTCAAATCAATCAGCGCTGGATTGAAAAGTGCCAATTGCCTTTTGCGGTCAAAGAGCGCCAAACCAATCGGAAGCTGAGCGAACGTTTTGGTTAGGGTCTGCACAAAGTTGCGTTGGGCAATTTCGGCATTCACAACCGCGTTTGCATCAATCGCAAAATAGGTCACCCCGTTATCCGTCTCGAGTGAGGAAATATCGTACCAGAGGGTCTGTGTTTGATCCGGGGTTGTGAGCGCCACGCGCTGTGTTTCACTCTGGGCAGCGGTTTTTATACTATTGAAGAGAGATGCGGGCGCATCATCCTTATCCATGGTGTGTACAAGGTTGTCATAGGCCGCATTTGCCCAACATAATGCGCCATCAGAACCTGTGTTCCAGATCGGGTATGGTGCGAAATAAACGGCCTGATTCCCCTCTTGGTTCATTCTTTCTGAAAGCTGGCTTTGAATCCGGTTGGGTGCCTCGAGAATGATCCGTGCGCGATTTCCCCACTGCTCGATGGTGAGGGATGCAAATTTGTCTGAAAGGGGAGGGCATTTCTTGAGGCTGTGAGAGTCCGCGATGCCGAGGGTTGGCGGCACTTCAGAAAACTTCCGTGAAAGTATGGGGGCCAACCCCTGCCAGTCGGGTCGGGTGGCCTCTAGTGAGGCAAGGATTTCGGAACCCAGTTTGTTGGTGGTAGCTAGAAGGCCATCCTCAAAAATGAAAACAGCTTGTTCGCGTGCTACTGCCGAGGGTGCTCTGCGGCTGAACAGTTTAGACAAAGCTACACCCGCCGAAAAGGATACGAACAAACCAATCACCAGAAAAGCGTTGGGAGCCACCAAAAAGCCTGTATCAAAGTTCGACATACTGACCTCATTGACCCCTCGCAAAACCATTATGCAGGATGGTTAAGATCGGCTTAACGCTAGATTGTTAACTGAAGATATGAGGATTTTGGCCAAGCGGTTCAGAACTTTTTCCGAAGTCCGCATCAATCTCAGAGCGTGGCCAAACTACCTCGACAATGGCGCCCGTCGCCTTGATGCCCGAATTGGTGGAGAGCTGTGAATCTGATCCGTTGGCAAAACTCAGTTCCGCGCCACTGCGTTCCAGCAAGGTTTTCGCGATGAACAGACCCAAGCCCATTCCTTCATATCCCGGTCGTTGCTTTCGGTCGCGTTCGCTTCTTCTGCGGCGTACAAATGGATCACCGATCCGACCGATCAATTGCGAGGGGTATCCCCGGCCGTCATCCATTATGCGCAACGTGATATTCTGCGAATCCCAACCGGCCTCGACCCAGACATTTTCGCGCGAGAAATCGACAGCGTTTTGGACAAGGTTGCGAAGGCCGTGGATGATTTCAGACCGCCGGAAGATGAGAGGTGCGGCTTCGTCCATGTCCTGCGATGCCGCGACCTCGAAATGTACCTGCTTGCCCCGATCGGTATGGGGTTCTGCCGCTTCCTCAACGACTGTCATTAGGGGTGCTTTGCGCAGGTGCAAATCGTCTTTTCCGGCCCGCCCCATATCGCGTAGGATGTCTCTGCACCGGTCTGCCTGCTCGCGGATAAGGGCCGCGTCCTCATAGAGGGTTTCGTTGTCTTCCAGCTCATCCATCAGTTCCGAACTGGTGAGCTTGATGGTTGCCAGAGGCGTCCCCAGTTCGTGCGCAGCGGCCGCAACCACGCCACCCAGATCGGTCAGTTTCTGCTCGCGGGCCAGCGCCATTTGCGTCGCGGCCAGCGCTTCAGACATGGACGACATTTCGGACACGACCTTGCGGGAATATACCGCCGAGAACAATATCGCGATCACGATGGCGGCCCAGCTTCCGTAGAGAAAAACATCCGGCATTCTGAGAATGAACCATTGTTCCGTGCGCAAAGGCAAATGGAACTCGAGAAGGACCGTCACAAGCACAATAGCCAATGTTGCAAGCGCCACTGTCGACCGCACGGACAGAACAGAGGCTGAGATCGTGATTGGCCCGACGACGAGCATGGAAAACGGGTTGTGCAGCCCGCCGGTCAGGAACAACAGAAAGCACAGTTGCAAAAGATCAAAAAGGATCATGAAGGTGTTTTCTGTCTCGGAAAGCAGTTTGTTTTCCGGAAAGACGAACATTGCGATCAGGTTACCAATCGCCGAGATCCCAACCGCGAGATAGCAAAGCCCGTATTCCTGCTCGAGTCCGAAAAACCACTGAGCCACGAGCAATGCGACGATCTGTCCGGCAATCGCGAACCAGCGGACTTTTATGATAGTACGCAGCCGAATCCAGTTGCTGCGGCGCTCGCCCGAGAGTAGTTCGGCGGAAAAATCGGACATAATTGATTGCTTGCCTCTTGCCTGTCGCCTTTCAATTGATAGGTCTCTTCTGTGCTCTGATCAACTCACTCACCTATGGAGTTTCGCCATGATCCGTACCGTTGCCATACTCGCTACTGTTGTCATGATTGCCCTTCTCGGGGGGCTCTGGTTCGTATCGCGTGACTCAGGTGCCAATGATCAGTTTGCCCAGTGCCGCACCGGTGCTATTGCCGGTGGTCCCTCTTCAATCGGCGGCCCTTTCACCCTTGTCAGCGAAACCGGCGAAACCGTTACCGATCAGGATGTGATCACAGAGCCCTCTCTGTTGTATTTTGGCTACACATTCTGCCCGGATGTCTGCCCGCTCGACAATGATCGAAACGCCCAGGCGGTCACCATGCTTGAGGATCGTGGCGTTATGGTACAACCCGTGTTCATTTCGATTGACCCAGCACGGGACACCCCCGAGGTCATGGCGGAATTCACGGATGTGATGCACCCGCGTATGTTGGGTCTGACTGGCACGGAGCGGCAGGTCAAAGCCGCCAGCCAAGCCTATCGCACCTATTACAAGAAACAAGAAGACGGTGATCCCGAATACTATCTCGTTGACCATTCGACCTTCAGTTACTTGGTGCTACCCGAACATGGTTTTGTCGAATACTTCAAGCGCGACGTGACCCCCGAGCAAATGGCCGACACCATTGGATGTTTTGTCCAGAATATGTAATTTTGTCGCACTGTTTGACCCGCCTCTATTCACAAGCTAATACTTGTCGAAACGTCAATGAGGAGAACAGCGCATGGCGGAGAGCAACCTGCGGGAAATCGGTCCGGACAAGTCCCTGTTGCTGGTGGATGACGATGAACCGTTTCTGCGGAGACTTGCCAAAGCTATGGAAAAGCGCGGGTTCGAGGTGGAAACGGCCGGATCCGTAGCTGCCGGAAAAGCCATCGCTACTGCACGCCCCCCGGCCTATGCGGTTGTCGACCTGCGTCTTGAGGATGGAAACGGTCTCGAGGTTGTAGAGGTCTTGCGCGAAAAACGCGAAGAGGCGCGGGTTGTCATCCTGACCGGATATGGCGCGATTGCGACTGCGGTTGCCGCCGTCAAGAGCGGAGCCACCGATTATCTGGCCAAGCCTGCAGACGCACAAGACGTCATGAATGCGCTTCTTGCCCCGGAAGGCGAACTGCCTCCGCCGCCTGAAAACCCGATGTCGGCGGATCGCGTGCGCTGGGAGCACATTCAGCGGGTCTATGAGCAGTGCGACCGTAATGTTTCGGAAACTGCGCGCCGTCTTAACATGCATCGCCGCACGTTGCAGCGCATCCTCGCAAAACGATCGCCAAGATAAGGCCCTAGTCTTTCAGGTCGTACCGCTTGAGTATCTTGTCGACCTGTGTGCCATCGTTCAGATTTACACTCTCAAGGCGCCCCCAATCGCGAAACCCGCGGCTTTGGTAATAGGCAAGGCCCCCCGCGTTGTCCGCGCGGATATTGGCATTGATCCATTCATATCCCATTTCGATGGCAGCTGCCTTGGTGGCTTCGAAAAGGGCTGATCCAATACCAAGTCCGGTTTGGCCGGATTTCACAAAGTTGCCGATGTCACACGCCGTGTCCGGCAGTTCGGGCCACACACCAATCCACTGAAACCCAAGAAGTTCGCCATCCTGATCAATGGCAACATGCCAGGTTGCACGGTCGGGATGGTTGAACAGCCATTCCCCCAATGCTCTGGCTGTCAGAGGGGATGTGAGCGCGGTTGTGCCTCCGATCTTGATGATTTCATTTAAAAGGACGGCGGTTTGCCGAAGGTCGCCCTTCGATCCGCGTTGTATGGAGACTTGTGTCATCTAGATTTGGCTCAACAACGCATTGTGACGGATTGTATAATCGTTCCTTGCCTCGACAGGGGGGCGCAGTCGGATTTCTAGACCCTTCATAAGGCTCAGATCAGGTTTGCCGAAAATCTTGTTGGCTTCGGCCTCGTTAAATCCGGCAATTTCGGTGGCTTCCATCCAGGCACTGAGCGTGTCGGCCTTCTTGATCTGGCGTTTGATCTGGACCGGCGTTACTGCGGGCAGCCCAAACCGAATATGGATGGCCGCTGTCAGACGCTTGTCCAAATCCTCATAGTCGGGACCGACGGCTGCCTTCACGGGTGAAATCATATCGCCGATCACATATTCCGGTGCATCATGCAGCAATGCAGCCAGACGCCACTTGGCAGGTGCCTTAGGGTTCATCCGCCCGAAAATCTCTTCCACCAGAAGCGAGTGTTCTGCGACGGAATAGGCAAATTCTCCTTTAGTCTGGCCGTTCCAGCGTGCCACGAAGGCTAACCCATGTGCGATATCCTCTATCTCGATATCCACCGGGGTGGGGTCCAGCAGATCAAGCCGTCGTCCGGAGAGCATTCTTTGCCACGCGCGTGCCAATTGTTGGATCCCTTTTTGCCTGCGTTGCCTCGGGGTAGCCGATGGTGCGTGTCTTTGGCAACCTGCGTTGAGAAGGCGCCAAGCTCGGACATCTATTTAACAGTCATTTTCTAGCGCCTTTACTTGCGGGACAGACCAGCCTGTATGCTGCATGGACAGGCGCCATTGTCGAAAGCGTGTGTCGATGCTATTTGACCCTCAAATCTCTCTATTCCAAGGAGCAGGGCGCGATGGCGACCGACTATATCATAAAAGACATCAACCTGGCCGAGTTCGGTCGTAAGGAACTTGATATTGCCGAAACCGAGATGCCAGGCCTGATGGCGCTGCGCGAGGAATACGGTGAAAGCAAGCCTTTGAAAGGCGCTCGCATTGCCGGGTCGCTGCATATGACCATCCAGACCGCGGTTCTGATTGAAACGCTGGTGGCGCTGGGGGCCGATGTGCGCTGGGCCTCGTGCAACATCTTTTCGACGCAAGATCACGCGGCGGCGGCAATTGCGGCCTCGGGTGTGCCGGTGTTCGCAATCAAAGGCGAGACGCTGGAAGAATACTGGGACTATGCGGATCGCATCTTCATGTTCGAAGAAGGCGGCTGCAACATGATCCTCGACGATGGCGGCGACGCGACGCTCTATATCCTGTTGGGCGCGCGCGTCGAAGAGGGTGAGGCCGATATCATCGAGAACCCGCAATCCGAGGAAGAGGTTGCGCTGTTCGCGCAGATCAAGAAGCGCCTCAAGGAAAGCCCCGGCTGGTTCGTGAAACAACGCCACATGATCCAGGGCGTGACCGAAGAAACCACCACTGGCGTGCATCGCCTTTATCAGATGATGGAAAAGGGCCATCTGCCTTTCCCGGCGATCAACGTGAATGACAGCGTGACCAAGTCGAAGTTCGACAACAAGTATGGCTGTAAAGAGAGCCTTGTGGACGGTATCCGCCGCGCCACCGATACCATGATGGCTGGCAAGGTTGCCGTTGTCTGTGGGTATGGCGATGTGGGCAAAGGCTCGGCAGCATCCTTGCGCGGTGCGGGTGCGCGTGTGAAAGTGACCGAGGTTGACCCGATCTGTGCGCTACAGGCGGCGATGGACGGTTTCGAAGTGACCACGCTGGAAGACGAAGTCGCCAGCGCAGACATCTTCATCACCACCACCGGCAACAAGGACGTGATCCGCATTGAGCATATGCGCGAGATGAAGGACATGGCGATCGTCGGCAATATCGGCCATTTCGACAACGAGATTCAGGTCGCGAACCTCAAGAACCACAAGTGGACCAACATCAAGGATCAGGTGGACATGATCGAGATGCCTTCGGGCAACCGCATGATCCTCTTGTCCGAGGGTCGTCTTTTGAACCTTGGGAACGCCACCGGCCACCCATCCTTTGTGATGTCGGCGTCCTTCACCAATCAGGTGCTGGCGCAGATCGAGCTGTTCACCAAGGGCGATCAGTACAAGAACGAGGTTTATATCCTGCCCAAGCATCTGGATGAGAAAGTTGCGCGCCTGCATCTGGACAAGATCGGTGCCAAGCTGACCAAGCTGCAGCAAGGTCAGGCGGATTACATCGGCGTTTCGGTCGATGGGCCGTTCAAACCCGAGCATTACCGCTACTGATTTTTGTGCAAAGCCCTGGCAGCACGAAAACCCGGCCAGAGTTTCTGGTCGGGTTTTTTCTTGTCTCCACAAGATGTGATCGGAAAAATTGGAACTCTGCTTTATAGTCTGCCGATCCACCGGCAAGGAGCGAGGAGAGTGCATATGAAATGGGCCCTAACATTCGCATTGGTCATTTGTGCAGCCAGCAGTGCAACCCTGGCTGACGATGCAGTTGATCTAGGGCAGCAACTGTCAAATCCCGTAGCTGATTTGGTCAGCTTGCCTTTTCAACTGAACTTTGATGACAATATCGGTGCTGGAAATGGTAACCGCCTGACGTTCAACATACAGCCCGTTATACCGATTTCACTTTCCTCTGATTGGAACATGATCTCTCGGACTATTGTGCCCGTTATTTCGCAGGATGAGGTGATTGCAGGCACAAATCAGTCAGGCATCGGCGATATCGTGCAGAGTTTTTTCTTTTCGCCGGCGCGTCCCTCGGCCAATGGTTTGATCTGGGGGGCAGGGCCGGTCTTTTTGCTGCCAACGGCCACCGACAATGCGCTGGGCGCAGATACATTTGGGGCTGGCGTCACGGGTGTGGTTCTGAAACAGACTGGGCGCTGGACCTATGGTGCGCTGGCCAATCATATTTGGGATATCAGTGGACCTGCGCAAATCAATACCACTTTCCTCCAACCGTTCCTTGCATATGCAGGCAATAATAACTGGACATATACGATCAACTCCGAGTCGACCTATGACTGGAGCACCGATGAGGCATCGGTGCCGATCAATTTTGTCGTAAGCAAATTGATACGGATAGGCGATCGCCCTGTCAGTATCGGTGCCGGGATCCGCAGGTACATTGACACGGCGCCCGGAGGTCCTTCTGGCTGGGGGGGGCGACTTGTTGTGACCTATCTTTTTCCCAAGTGATGTTCGGGGAAATACTTGTGCGTTTCCCCCTTTGTATAACGCTGCGGTTTGTCTAACGTGCTTGTAATCGACATCGTTTTTGGAACGATTGGGCTTTGTGGTTGAAAGGGAGAATACTTATGGGCAAACGGGATGATCTGATCGCGAAATATGCGGATGATCTTAAGAACAAGTGCGGGATGGAACCGGATATGGATCTGCTGACCAAGGTCACAATCGGGTGCGGTCCAGCCATATATAATGACGACGCCTCGACGGTTGCCTCCTCGCAAGAGGCCGAACTGGAAACTGTCAAGAATAACTTCCTGATCAAGAAACTTGGTTTGGCCGATGGCCCTGAGCTTATGGAAGCAATCAACGCGGTTGTGGAAACCTATGGCAAATCCGAACGTAACAAGTATCGCGCGGTTGTATACTATATGCTGACCAAGCATTTCGGCAAAGAGTCGGTCTATATCTGAGCAACCCACGCAAATTCGGAAACGCCCGTTTGTTCAAACGGGCGTTTTTCTTTTTAGATGTATTCGAAACACTTGCTGTTTGCCTGACATCTGGATTCTGCGGTAGAAACATAGTGACAGGCCAGTATGGCCGGAACCCAAAATGAACACACGTGTGGTGAGTAGGGAGCACGTGGGGAGATGGAGGTTCTGGCCATGGTCGGACAGGCCTCCATCACACTATCGGGCAGGAAGGGCTAGAGGCCGCCCATCTCGCAAACGATTTTCCATTCGGACTCGGTCACGGGCTGCACCGATAACCTTGCGTTCTTGACCAGCACCATATCGGCAAGACGGGGATCCGATTTGATCATGTCGAGGGATACCGGGTTCGGAACGCTTTCAATCGCCTTGATATCCACGCACTCCCAACGTTCGTCGTCGGTTGTGCTGTCAGGGTGCGCTTCTGCGATTACCTCCACAATACCCACGACGGATTTTTCCTTTAGGGAATGATAGAAGAACCCGCGATCACCGACCTTCATGTCACGCATGAAGTTCCGGGCCTGGTAGTTTCGCACGCCATCCCATTCTTCGCCGGCATCACCTTTGTCGACCTGATTTTGCCAACTCCAAGTGTTTGGCTCGGATTTGAACAGCCAGTAAGCCATCACCCCAGCACCTTGTTCCAAGCGATCAGTTCCACGCTCTCGAACAGGTTTGCTTTCTTGTAAGGATCATTTGCGGCCCACGCGGTGGCCTCGGCCAAATCCATATTGAGGATGATCAAAGAGCCACACATGTTACCGTCGTCGTCAAGAAACGGCCCGGCCATCTCTACCGCGTCCGTCGATTTGAGATAGGCGACATGTGCCTCGCGGTTTGCTTTGCGGATTTCAAGGGCGCCGGGTTTGTCTTTTGCGATCAAAGCGATTTTCATCTCATTCCTCCTTGGGGGGACGTGACAGAAGCATTTCAATCACGTCGGCAATTTCCATTTTCCGGTCTAGAAGCGCGACAACAGCGTCTGTTATCGGCATTTCGATATTCATCTGGTCAGCTCGTTCTTGTACGGCCCGCGCCGTTGCAGCGCCTTCGACGGTGATGGACGGGTCAAAGGCTGCCCCTTGCCCCAACGCAAGCCCAAACCTGTAGTTTCGGGATTGTTCCGAAGTGCAGGTCAGTGTGAGATCCCCAAACCCGGAAAGTCCCGCAAGGGTTTCGGGGCGTGCCCCTAATGCCTGCGCCATGCGTTGTATCTCGGCATAGCCTCTGGTCATTAGCGCGGCACGCGCACTTTCTCCAAGACCCGCTCCGATCGCAGCGCCACAGGCAATGGCCATCACGTTTTTTAAGGCTCCACCAAGTTCGGCACCAACAGTGTCTGTTGTGCGATAAATTCGTAAATTGGGGGTTGTTAGAGACTTTTGCAGCTCAACCCCAACTTTGTCGTTTTCAACGGCCAGCGTCAAAGCCGTGGGCAGCCCTTTGGCGATGTCTTTTGCAAAACTTGGTCCGGTCAATATGGCGGGCATTGATTGGGATACACATTCACGGATCAGGGCGATCGGGCCGAGTTGAGACCCCAGCTCGACACCTTTGCAACATGCCACAAGTGTCTTTCCCTCCAGTACGTCACGCTTGTTTTCGAGAAGGCCACGCAATTTTTGCATTGGAACAGCTAGCAGGATTGTGTCATGCGACGTGGGAGCCAGGTCAGAGGTGATCTGAATATTCTCTGGCAAAGACACATTTGGAAGGCGTGCCGAATTCATTCTTTCTGCCTGCATGGAATCGACATGCTCGGCATCGCGCGCCCAAAGCTTTAATTGCGCGTTGGAGCGGGCCAAAGAAATGGCGAGGGCTGTCCCAAATGCTCCGGCACCAAGAACAAAAATGCTCATGCTTTCGCTCCCTTTTTGCCACTTCCCAAGAGGGCCGGCGCAGTCCTATCTAATGGCCAACGGGGCCGCGCCACGAGGGTCATATCGTCTTTTTGCCCCATCTTTAATCGCTCGTATCCAGCATAGGCAATCATTGCGGCATTGTCGGTGCACAATGCCAGAGGGGGTGCCAGAAACGTGATGCCTTGGATGGCACAAATCGACTCTAACTCGGCACGAATTGCCGAATTTGCGGCAACTCCCCCGGCGACCGCGAGAACCGGTTCGGACGGCGATTCTTGCAGGTAAATTTCAAGCGCGCGGCGTGTTTTTTCTGCAAGAACTTCGACCACGGCTTCTTGAAACCCTGCGCAAAGGTCGGCCCGATCCTGCTCACGTAGCCCTCCACTTTCGGAAATGACGGCATCGCGCGTCCTTAGAAGTGCCGTTTTCAAACCTGAAAACGACATGTCACAACCCGGTCTATCCAGAAGCGGTCTTGGAAAACGGAAACGCTTTGAGTCGCCGTCCCGAGCAGTCGCTTGCACCGATGGTCCACCGGGTTGTGGTAGGCCCAGCAATCGGGCGGTTTTGTCGAACGCTTCGCCGGGGGCGTCGTCGATTGTACCTCCCAGCCGCGAAAACTCTTGACCGCCCCGCGCAATCAAGAATTGGCAGTGCCCACCAGATACCAACAGCATCAAGTACGGAAATGGGGTGCTGTCGGTCAAGCGGGGTGTTAGAGCATGGCCCGCAAGGTGATTGACCCCGATCAATGGAATACCCAGACCGGCAGACAGACCTTTTGCGCACATGACACCAGACAGAACGCCGCCGATCAAACCCGGCCCAGCGGTCACCGCGACAGCATCCAGATCCCGCAAATCACATCCCGAGGTCTGAAGCGCCTCTTCCACACAGATATCAAGCTTTTCGGCATGAGCCCGCGCGGCAATTTCCGGCACAACGCCACCAAAGGCCGCGTGGAGGTCGGTTTGCCCATGAACAACCGAAGCAAGGATTTCCGGCGCTTCGCGGCTATTGAAGCGCAAAATCGCGGCGGCGGTATCGTCGCAACTGCTCTCCAGTCCAAGAATTGTCAGGGTCTTTTCCATACTCATCGCCGTTGCACCAAATCTACTAGGCAGGTAACACCGTTGTGTATAGGGAACAATGCTGGCGATGCCATGACCGCGCAACTGCCCACGATTGTTCTGACGCGACCGCACGACGCGTCAGAGAGGTTTGCCAAACTTCTGAAGGAAGCTGGTCTTTCGAATCCCGTGGTGATTTCACCAGTTGTCGAGATCATCAAAGTGCCCCATTCAGTTCCCGAACAGTTTTCTGGCGCGATCTTCACGTCCGTGAACGGGGTCGGCGCCGTGCCCGGTCGAGACCTTCCTGCATGGTGTGTCGGTGAAAGAACCGCCGAGGTCGCACGCGCTAAAGGCTGGCGCGCGGTGTCTGCGGACGGAGATGTTGATGATCTGTTCGCTTTGGTGATGCAAAGTGCTCCGAAAGGTTCTGTTGTGCATTTTCGGGGCCTTCACGCGAAAGGCGACCTTGCCAGAAGGCTTGTTGCGCGTGGCATCAAATCAACCGATATCGTGGTTTATCGACAAGATGCAGTGCCTTTAACCGACCAAGTAAAAACTCTTCTGATGGGGAATGACCCGATCATTTTGCCATTGTTTTCGCCTCGGTCTGCCGCAACGCTGTGTGAGCAGGGGCCGTTCCGCGCGCCAATGCATGTTGTCGCAATAAGCGCGGCAACAGCAGACTCAGCGCGTGGGCTGGCAAGTCGAGGGGTGTTGATTTCGCGGGCACCCAACGCAAATGCGATGGTTGCGGCGATAAATCATGTGGTGAACGGCATCAGCTTTGTTGAGGATGATCAAAACACTGCATAAGTTGGTAAAGCGATTTGCAGAACGTAACCGGATTCGAAAGGGTGACAACGGGTGGCCAAGTCAGACAAGACCGGTAAGCCGGAAAAGGCAGAGAAAGACGCCAAGCGCGTCGAAGACATCGTGGATGCTGAAATTGTTGAGGAAGTCGCAAACGAGAGCGACCCGATGCCAACAGATGAAGCAACTGCAGATGAACAAAAAGACGATGTTGCGCCTGATGAGGCCCCGGACGCCGTTGACCTGAAAGAACCGACTACAGCTGAATTGGATGACGTCAAAGATCAAGGCGCATCTGAATCTGAACCCGAGGAGGTGAAGGCAACGGATCAGGTTCCTGAGGCGGAAGAGCCGCCAACGGTGACCGTGGAGACCGAGACAGCGCATGTCTCTGTGTCATCCGACGCGCCGCAAGAGGTGCAGAAAGTCGGCTTTTTCCGTGTGGCATTGGGAGGTGTTGTGGCAGCCGCGCTTGGATTTGGTGTCGCAACCTACATGAACTCGCAAGGTATGCTGCCCGGTGGTGGGTCTAGCGCCGCCATAGAGGCATTGCAGGCGGAATTGGCGAAACAAGAGGCCCGTCTGGCCGATTTGTCAGAGTCTCAGGGTGCAATCTCTGGCACTGTGGATACTGCGCTTGAGCAGGCGGCCATGGGTGCAGAGGCTAGTGCAAAGCTCGCGGAAATCACCGCGCAGGTCGAGTCGTTGAACCTTTTGATTGTTCAGCTCGAAGACCGTGTGGTCACTGCGGAAAAACGCCCCATGACTGAGGGTGCATCAGCCGCAGCTATTGCGGCATACGAGGCTGAGGTTGCCCAACTGCGCGAAATGGTGGCCGACCAACTTGCCGAGGCCGAACAACTCAAAGAACGGTCAGAAGTCAACGCACAGCAAACGCTGGCACGTGCAGCGTTGGCGCGGATCGTGTCAGGGCTGGATAGCGGTGTTCCCTATCGTTCGGCGTTGGTTGATCTGGGCAATGTGTCTGGCGTTGCCGTACCACCGGCGCTTGAAGCCAATGCAGATACAGGTGTGCCGACACTTTTGATTTTGGCCGAAGCGTACCCTGACTATGCGCGTGAGGCGCTGGCCGATGCTCGCTCCCAAGAAACCCAAGATGGTGGCGGGTCTTTGACAGGTTTTCTCAAGAAACAGCTCGGGGCGCGGTCCGTGACACCGAAAGAAGGGGATGATGCAGATGCCATCCTTTCGCGCGCAGAGGCGGCCGTTCGTGAGGGGCGTCTATCGGCGGCTCTCACAGAGCTGGAATCTTTGCCGGCCTCTTCACAAGCCCTGATGTCAGAATGGCGCCAGATGGCAGAAACCCGTATCGCTGCTCAGGACGCTGTTGAAGAACTGTCCAACAGCCTCATGCAAAACTAAAGGTCATTTCATGCTCTGGTCTCTTATCAAGATTATCCTTTTCGTTGCTGCCATTGCAGGTGTGACCTATGGCGCGGCATACCTGATGGAAAGCGAAGGTGGTGTCATGATCACCGTCGCGGGCGTGGAATACTCTCTCGGCCCTCTTCAATCTGTGATCGCGCTTGTGACTCTTGTCTTTCTGACATGGTTGGCATTCAAGCTTGTTGGATTGCTGATCGCGACGTTCAAATTCCTCAATGGTGACGAAACCGCAATCAGCCGCTACTTTGACCGCAACCGCGAGCGGAAAGGGTATCAGGCCTTGTCTGATGGCATGGTGGCGTTGGCATCTGGGGATGGCTACGATGCCATGGAAAAAGCTCGCAAGGCACAAAAGTACCTCGCCAAGCCCGAGTTGACCAATCTTCTGGTGGCCCAGGCTGCAGAGCTTCAGGGCGATTCCAAGAAAGCCTCGGAAACCTACAAAAAGCTTCTTGCAGATAGTACGACACGGTTTGTCGGCGTGCGCGGGTTGATGAAGCAAAAACTTAACGAGGGCCAGACGGATACCGCGTTGAAACTTGCCGAAACGGCGTTCGCGCTCAAGCCGCGCCACGTCGAAACGCAAGACATGCTTCTCAAGCTTCAGGCGGATACAGGAGATTGGAAGGGGGCCCGTTCTACCCTGTCGGCCAAACTCAAATATGGCACCGTGCCTCGTGATGTGCATCGCCGCCGTGATGCCGTTCTTGCCCTGTCCGAGGCAAAGGAAGTGTTGGCAGAAGGTAACTCCGTTGAGGCGCGGGAAGAGGCCATTGAGGCGAACCGCAAGTCGCCGGATCTCATCCCGGCAGCCATCATGGCGTCAGAAGGTTACCTTGAAAAAGGCAAGCCGCGCTATGCCACACGTGTGCTTAAAAAGGCGTGGGATGCGCAGCCGCATCCGGATATCGCCGCTGCCTATGCCGCTATTGAGCCGAATGAAACACCACAGGCCCGGATTTCCCGTTTCAAAACGCTTGTGAAGAACAATCCCAGCAATGCCGAGGCCCGTATGTTGATGGCTGAACTGTATATTGCGGCCGAAGACTTTCCCGAGGCGCGTCGCGCACTTGGAGATCTTTTCGAAACCGATCCGACGACAAGGTCACTGACGATCATGGCCGCGATCGAACGTGGGGAAGGGGCTTCGGACGCTGTAGTTAAAGGATGGCTGGCCAAAGCACTGACCGCTCCGCGCGGACCGCAATGGGTTTGCCAAAACTGCCACAACGTGCAAACGGAATGGGCGCCGACCTGCGGAAACTGCGATAGTTTCGACACTTTGTCTTGGACATCACCCCCCTCGACTAGAGTAGACAGCCCGACGGGCGTGTCGATGTTGCCTTTGATCGTGGGGACGATCGAAGACAACACGGCTGAGGATATCGAAATGACCGAAGACGCCGAGGTTATTGATCAGCCAGTGGAAACATCAGATGAACCGACAGGCGATGACGTCGCTCCATCCCCTGACGAATCCCCCGAGGTGCAGCCTGGTTTCATCAACAAGTAGAACGGGTGAAACCAGCAAAAGGCGCAGCGCGCACTCAAAAATCGTGAGTGTATGCTGCGCTAGGGGTCGTTCTTTATTGCACAAGTGCTTGAATCGTCTTGGCTTTGCGTGGCGCGCGCTTGGCGCGACCGCCATTCACTTCGTTCTCAACATCAAGCTGCATTGCAATTGATCTGAGTGCTCTTTTACCGCCATCTGCTTCCGATGATCGTTATGGGCTTGTGTCTTGAGGTTTTCAAATGCCTTAGCTTTCGCAAAAGCTTTTCGGAAGTCGTGCAGGACAACTTCTTTCTGGGCGTTCAACCTCGCTAGCTGCATATTGCAGTCTTTGCGCTTTGCCGACACCCAACGCAGCCACTTTTCTTCGTTGTCTCTGAACTCGACAGTCACCCCATGTGGTCCGGCGATGCGATGACAGTGAGTATTGGCTTCGAGTTGCTCCTGAAAGCACCGTATCTCTTGTTCTTGATGATTGAGTTTGGCCAGTTTGGCGCCTAAAGCCTGCGCTTGACTGTGTAGGATCTTCGCCAGATCGTTCATTTGTTTCCGGCTCATTCTCATAGCCGCGCTCTCTTTCTCATATCGTCCGAGAACCGGATCGCTGCTGCGACGGCGAGGTAGTGTTCAGGCTGTATTTCGTTGCCGATTTCGACAGAGGCATATAGCAGGCGTGCGGCTGGGGGATCGCTGTGAATTGGTACACCTGCTTCCTGTGCGACTTCCCGCAATTTTAGCGCAATTTCATCAACGCCTTTAGCAACGCATTTTGGTGCTTCATGTTTCTTTCGGCTCCATTCAAGTGCAACTGCAAAATGTGTTGGATTTACGATAATCACGTCAGCATTTGGCACGGCCCCTAGCATCTGGTTTAGGGCGATATGCTGGGCGCGCTGTCGTCTTTCTTGTTTGAAATGAGCATCCCCTTCGGATTCTTTTGTTTCATCCTTGACCTCTTTTTGGGTCATCCGGTGCTTCCTTAGGTGTTCGTGCCGCTGCCAGGAGAAATCAACTGCGGCAATGGCGGTTGCAATAATCACGGCAATGAACATGAACGAAAGCACAAGATGCCCGAGACCGACCAAGGCCTGATTTGGCTTAGTATAAAGAAGCCCGACAGTTTGATTGAAGTTTTTCTGAAGAAAGACGCCAAGGCAGAGCGTATAGATCAGAAGTTTGAAAAAGCTCTTTCCAAACTCGAAAAAACCAGAACGACCAAACTTGGACTTAGCATTTTTAAACGGGTCGACACGACTCAACTTGGGTTGCAGTTTTGTCGGCGTAAACACGATTGCCCTTTGGGCCAGTAAGCCCAGAAGGACCAAAGCGGCGGGAAAAACAAACAACGGCGTAAAGGCGAGCAGGGCTTCTAGCACCCATGCACCGAGCGCAGCGGGAGTGTCGTTCTGAAAAATCTGTTGTGCAAATCGCTCTGCATCGTCGAATGGATGCCGCAAAACTTCGGCGGAGTCTGAAATGAGGGCAAGGCCGACAGTGATTAGACACCCCCAGAAGCCTGCATACCCGCACGCAACTTGAACATCCATTGATTTGGCAATTTCCCCCTTCTTACGGGCGTCCTCCAGTTTTTTAGGGGTTGGCTCAAACGGTTTTTCCGAGGCCTCTTCAGAACTCATAGATACCCCCATGGAGGAAAGGAAAGGAAGCGTTCAAAATTTTGCCACCAGACCCAAAGTATCAGTGATGCTATTAAGGACAGCACGACCAATGTGCCAAGCAAGATCGCGGGCGCTCCTACAAAGACGACCATCAATTGTGGCATGGCGCGGTTAATGGCGCCCAAGGTCAAGTTATAGAGGATGGATATCGCCAAGAAGGGCGCCGCGAGTTGAAAAGCCAATGAAAACCCTGCGGCCATCCTTTCAACGCCCAGTTCAGCAACGCCGCTTGGGTCAGGAAACGCTCCGATTGGAAAAGCAGAGTAGGAGTTTGAAATATAGATCACCAAATACTCGGGCAATCCCATGATCATCGCGAGCGTGATCCCGCCAAGCATCAAAATTTGCCCCATTGCCGAGTTGGGTTCCACCCCTCCTCCGCCCAATAACTGCGATAGTGAGGTTGCTTGTGCGGCTATGGAACCTGCGATTTGCAATGCAAAAACAAGGACACGTAAGAAGACCCCAAGGATCAGTCCGACTGTAGCCTCAGAGAGGGTGAAAATCGTAAAGCGCACAGGATCCAAATTCGCGGACTGTAGTGGCTCAACCATCGGAGTCACGACAAGTGTCAGCAACACCGATATGGTCAATTTGACGCGGACCGGAATGGCCTGCTCTCCAAAACCCGGGCTAAGTGCGACGATTGCACCGACACGTACGAAAACAAAATACGCTAGCAACATACTGTTTTCGGCCCATTGGAGCAGGTCATTGGTCATACTGGGACAACACCGATCACAGAAGGTTTCGCGCCTGTCCCGATTTCCTCGAATGACAAAACTGGATTTGAAAGGCCTTTTGCATTCATGACGGCACGCAGGAATCGCCGCCGTCGCGATGTAGTTGCAAGAGCGGCAAAGACTCCGTTTTCTCCGGCCGAGGCAAGTTTCTGTGCGATCGCATCTGCTAAGTTGCCAAATATTTCCGGAGGCAGGCCGATGTTTGAACCGGGATCCGGTCCCAGCTGGTAAGATTGAAATGTATCTTCCCAGCCAGGATCCAGTTGAAGTAACGGTATGGTCCCGTCCTCGCGCCGCAATTCTGATACAAGCTGAAATCCCAAACGTTGCCGAACATATTCACAAATTGCTTCGGGTTGCCCCATATGGCGTGCTTCTGAAATCGCTTCCAGTATCAGCGGCAAATTACGGATCGAGACGCGCTCTTCCAGCAAAAGGCGAAGAATCTTGTGTAGCAGATCCAAAGGCACTTTGTCTGGGATAATTTCGTCTAACAGCTTTCGATTGGCTTCTGCTCTTACCGGATCGGAAAGGCTGACCATTTCATCCAAAATACGGTGCAACGTGCGCAGGGTAAGCAAGCGATCGAAGTTCCGTTTGATAGTTTCCAGCAAATGGGTGGCCAATACTTCAGCGGGGCCTACAGTTGTGACCCCTGCTAAAGCAGCCATTTCGCGGTCCTGACTTGAAATCCATCGAGCAGCAGCCTGATACACCGGTTCATCTACATCAATGCCGGCTGGAATTTGAACTGCGGCTTGACCAGGCAACAAAGCTAGCACTTTCCCGGGGTACAACCTAGCCTCAACAAGAGCAACGCCTTGTATTCGAATGACATACGTGCCGTCTGGCAGGCTGGGATCATCCGTCAAGCGGATTTCGGGCAGAATAATACCATAACTCTTCGCGATATGGGTTCGCATACTGTCTATGCGCACATCAATTCCGCTGCCGGGGTCCAGAACCAGATTGACCAGATCCGTTGAGAATTGAAGATGAATGTCATCAAGTTCTAATATGTCACCTATTGTTTGTTTGGGCGAAGAGGCCTCTTTGGATTGCGAAACCGCTCGCTCCACATCTTCGGTTTGATCCTTTTGTGATTGCGTGTACGCAATTGCGAAAAGTAGAAAAGAACCGATGGTAAATGGAAGGAAGGGAAGCCCCGGTACAACTGCAAAAATCAACATCAGCAGGCCAACTGTGCTAAGAGCGGCCGGGTGAGATCCGAACTGTTGAAACAGCGTCAGATCGGTAGATCCTGTTGTCCCGCCTCGTGCAAGCAACAATGCAGCTGCGATCGAAATGATGACCGCGGGAATCTGGGTTACAAGGCCATCACCAACCGTCAAAATGGCATAGGTTTCAAAGGCTTTTGATAGCTCCATGTCGTGAAATGCGACACCCATCACAAGGCCAACGACGATATTCAGAAGTGTAATTAATAGACCGGCAACGGCGTCGCCCTTTACGAATTTCGATGCACCATCAAGTGATCCAAAGAAGGTGGTTTCTTGCTGTTCTCGTTCTCGTCGTTCTTTCGCTTCTTGATGGTTGATAGCGCCAGCAGACATGTCTGCATCAATTGCAAGCTGCTTGCCTGGCATGGCATCTAGGGCAAAACGCGCACCTACTTCAGCCATTCTGGCCGCGCCCTTCGTGATTACCATGAAGTTTACAATGAGAAGTACACAGAAGACGACCAAACCCAGAAACAGGTTGCCACCCATGACGAAACTTGAAAACCCTTCGATGACCTGTCCCGCGGCTCTCGTGCCCTGATGCCCCTGGCCAATAATGAGCTTTGTGGACGAGACATTCAAAGCGAGGCGTAGCATCAGGGATGCCAAAAGAACTGTCGGGAAACTTGAAAAATCCAGCGGCCTTTCGATGAACAAGGTGATTGTAAAGATCAAGATTGCTAGCCCGAATGAAAGGGCCAAGCCAACGTCCAGCAACACGGCAGGGACGGGCAAGATCATCATCACAATGATCGCAATCAAGGCGACAGAAAGAAGAATGGTCGGATTAAGTTTACTTGCCATGTTCAAGGAACGCTCAGTTTTTGTTGAAATGAATCATGGGGTTTGGTGCTTCTTGCTGTAGAGGAACCAATGAACCTAAAGACGGTGTTGGCAGAGAAGGTTTGGTCAAAAGTGGAAACAAATTCTCACGCAAGTTAGTGCGTGGGATATGGTTGTTAGATGATTCTAACGGCGGTGCTTTATGAATTGCCTCGAAGCTCTTGTTGAACGCGCGCAGGTATCTGCTCGCATGTTTTGGCGTGCGAGAATGGTAGGCTCCGATCGCACTTGGCCAATCTCCTTTCTCCTTGTAGAGGCGCTCAAGGAATTTTGCGGCATAAAGGGCGTTCTTTTCGGGTGAAAGCATCTCTTCAAGGGATTCAAAGGCGTCGCCATGCCAGCGATAATTGATTTGGAAGCACCCTAAATCAAAATTCTCCACTCCAGATTGGCGCTGTTTCATTACGAATTTGTGCGCTGTACTCACATCATCGAACCAGAACCCTTTTCCGTTCAGATTGACGGCCCATGGCCATGGGCCAAATAGGCCCCCGTGTTTTTTGCCCGTTTCCGTACGTGTGATCGCGCGCAGGATGCTAAGCGGCACGCCTGTTTTGGATGACGCGAAAAGCGCGGCCTTTTCACAAAGGGTGCTTGGGTGCGATGGTGTTTCCACAGCGGCAAAAGCCTGTCTCGAGAGCAACGCAAAACACATCGCCAAGAAAACAGGAATTGAACACCTAGGTGCTTTGCCTCCCACTGTGATTGAAAACAAAATCATCGCCCATTGCCTTCTGCAACTTCTTTATTGCCAAAGCTAAACAGCAGAGATTTATTTTTCGTAATCGCATTTAGTTCGGTGGCGCATTGACCAAGCTGCTGCGGTTCAAAATGAACTCGCTCAGGAGTGTTCGAATTTCGGCGCTCTGCTGCAACGCTTGGGTCCCGGCAGCGATTTCCGAAAGGTCGGAAACTGTTTGGTTCGATTGCAGTGCATGAATCCTAGCAAAAGCTGCGAAAGACGCATTTTTTGATTTGCCAAGCTCTGCCCACTCGCGCGCCAATACTCGTTCTTTTTCAGCCTCTTCATGAGCGCCCACATCGGAATACAGCCTTCCAGATTTTCTATGCTCCCCGATCTCAGAGAGTATTTTTGCACGTAAGTGTCTTGCGGACGGGGTATCGACGCCAAGAATGTCTGCTGCGGCTCGGTGGGGCTTGTGTGCATTGAAAGAAGCGGTTGCACGCAAAACCTTGGCTTCATCGTCAAGCTGATGCCCAAACTCTTGAGCCAGAAAATCTCTGGCCTGGTTATAAAACCCTTCACTTATAAAACGGTGCGCCAACCGCTTTCTAGCGTTTAGAGTAAGAGTCGGGTCTTGTGGATCCATGGATGTCGCAATCAACAGGAAGTCTTTCGACGATCCGTAGTCTGCAAGTGCAACCAACGCCTTTGATTGAAGTGTGTCTTTAGTGGACTTGTCCAGAGTTTGTTCCTCATTCGATAGCAACGCAAAAACTTCTTGGAAGTTCCCCGCCAGTATGAGAGCCCGTAAATAGGTGCCGGCGGCTTCGGGCTCGACATCTGTGTCGCGCATTTCAAGAGCAAGCGACTGGGCCAGCGAGAGAGTTTCTACATCAGGAACTGTTTGATCTTCTTCTTTTATCTCAATCTTTTTCTTCAAGGCCATCGAAGTGGTTTCTGATCCCGATAAATGAATGGCATCCAAGACACTCTCAGCCTTTTGAAACTGATCGTCTGCTATCAAGAGGCTCGCTTTGCTTAACATTTGTTCGTCCGAAGGTGTCTGCCTAACGCGTTGCGATGCGTCTAAAACCCTGGAAGCCAAGTCAAGCTTATCAGATGCCAGCAAAAGATCGACCAGACGCGGCCCTAATTGATCTCTAAGTGCAGGGGTTAACCTATTAAATGCGAGGAGAAAGGCCTCTTCATCAAGACCTTTCGGAAATGTGATTTTCTGTGACAAGAAGGTGAAAATCGAAACGCTGCCACCGCATTCAAGGTATTCGACAGGAATTAGTTCTGCCTGCCTTTGCAATCCGTCTACAACCACTGAGGCTCTCTTGAGAAAATCTGAATCAATGCTGCGGTCTGACAAAGTGCTAAAAAGCTCATAGGCTTCCGCTCCAAACCCATTCGACACATAAAATTCTGCGAGTTCGATCATTGCCGAGGTCTCGAATGCGTAATGCTCGTTGATTGCGCTCCGACGCAATTTGCCGAGTTTGGAGTGAAAAGATCTTTTTGCCTCCTCGCCGAAATCGTTCAATAGGTCTCTGGTTGGACAATCCCTATCCATAGTACCGCTTCTCAGCACCAAGTTTGGTGCTTCAAATTGCGTGTGTGTGGTCTCGTGAACTTTAAGTTGTGAAGGAGGGACTGTGACCTCTTGGCTTGGTTGGGTGTCGTTGCTCCTGACTTGTGAGAGGAAAATCTTATCCATTGGCTTGTCGTCAGAAGCTGGAGTGGAGGGGGTCAGAAGGTCTTGCTTTATAGCCAGAGAAATTTGCTCCTTAAGGGGCGTACCTACAGAGTTTGAACCCGGATCAGCCGGCAAATACCTGTCAATCGAAACTGCGTCCTTTCTGATTTGCAAAAGGTTAGGAAAAGACACTTTATTCAAATTCAGAGTGTGTGTGTGAGGCTGCGCCGTACCTTTGGGTAAATCAGTTTCAGAAGCCCGGATATCGATAATGACATAGCGGTTTTCGTATTTGCTCGCAGCGGCTTTACAATCGCAGGCCAGCGAAAAGTTGAGACCATTTCCCGCGTTGTTTGTCGCTAGCGCCGACAGCCGCGTTCTGGGTATACGGTCGAAAACTTCAGAATATTCAAATTTGGGATTTTCGTCATCAACCGTAAGTGAATACCCCGTCGCGCTAGGTGCGAAATCCCAACCCGACTCTTCGTTGGGTAGTGTCACTACGATGCGGGTAAAGTCTTCATGCTCGCCAGATTTCAGGATAAATTCTGCAGCTGGGGTGGGCGCTGCGTATAGAAAAAGAGACAATAGCATAAAGATGCGAACGATCATGCTGCATCCTTTCTGATCGATTTCAGTGCATCTTCGAGTTCAGAGAATTGTGGTCGACAATGTGCTGGCGTGTTTTGTCGCCCAACTTCGATACATATATTCGCGGGATGGCTATGGAGGTTCGCTATCAGCACTTCTCTGATCAAGCTGTAAAAATGGCTGTCTTCCTCGACAACGGAACGCAGCTTTGCTGCAAAAGGCCCCACCAAACCATATGCAAGAAAGACGCCCAGGAAAGTCCCGACAAGCGCACCGCCAATCATTTTTCCCAATATCTCTGGAGGCTGATCGATGGACCCCATGGTTTTGATCACACCTAGAACGGCCGCAACAATTCCCAGAGCAGGAAGGGCATCGGCCACAGTTTGCAGGGCGTGACTCGAATGAAGTGCGCTATGGAGGTTGGTTTCCATCCGTTTCTCGAGAACTTCTTCAACCTGGTGAGGGTCGTCATAGTTCATTGAGGCGGACCTGAGCGTATCAGCAATGAGAGCGACAGCTTCTTTGTCGGCTTGAATTTTTGGATACTTCCCGAATATTTCCGACTCTTCAGGCGCTTCGATTTCTCTTTCTATCGCCACTGGATTCTGTTTCGCCAACCGGATCAATTCGAAAAGAAGGCAGAGCAAATCCTTGTAGTCATCATGGTGCCATTTGGGCCCTTTGAAAACCTTTGTGATATCTTTGACGGTTTGCTTGATCGCATGCATGTCATTGCTTATTAGAAACGCTCCAATTGCCGCACCTCCGATCATCATCATTTCAAAAGGTAATGACTTCAGAATGATGGCCAGCTTTCCCCCGGCCGCAAGGTACCCTCCAAACACCATCGCAAAAATTGTGACGATCCCAATCAGCCCAATCACGTTCAGTTCCTCTCAGGATGATTTGCAACTAGAAGTCCGCATTAAACTGGCGCAGCCCTGTTGTTACGAACTTGGAAAATGATGGCATCAGTTCGTTAAAGAATACTGAGGAATGACCTACTTTGTTGGGGCTTCGGCGTTCCTGCCCGCGATGACGACACTTATGGTGTAGGCGGCTTGAGGAGACAGGCCTGCCATGATCTGTGCGGCAGAGTCTGGCCTCATGCGACCCAGAAATCCGGCAGCAAATTCGGGGGCCATTGTTTCGAACAATGCGGCTGCATCCTTAGGTTTCATATTTTCGTAAACGGAGGTAAGTCTGCTCAAATCGTCTTCGGCAGCGGTAGACGCGAAAGCGATGGTTTGTTTTAGGCTTTCTTCGATCGCGACTAGTTCAGCAAGTTTCTGATCGATTGTCTCTTCGGCTAGGGCCAGCGTTACCGATCGCATTTGCATTTCCTCTTCTTGGATTTTCAGCGTTTCGTCCCGTTTTGCGAAAAGATCGAGAACCTGTCGCAAGTCTTCTGGTGTTTCACAGGCCTCGGTCGTCGCAGGAGCTCCCGGCTGAGCACCAACGTCGTCGAATGATGTTTCGCGCGCAAGGGCCTGCCCCGTTTCTGAGCCAATTCGGATTGCTGCCGAGGCGAAAAGACACAAGGCAACAATTGACAGGCTTCCGCGCTTTACTCGCAGTTTTGGGGCTTTACCCATTTCACTCATGTTGCATCCTCGGTGGCCTTGGCGGGGTGGCGAAAGAACACGGCTTCCTTTTCTGCATTTGGGGTAGGTTGCGAAGCTGTCGAAGGCAGATCATGCATAGATGCCACAAGCAACTCGAGGCGCTTGGAAGACTCATCGGCTCGCCTTGTCAGTTCGGTCAGGTCCTCCGCTGCTCGCTGCGCAGCCTCCTTACCTTCAGCGAGTGCCTTGGTGAGGTCGTCGACCTGTGCCGAAAGTAGGGCCACGGCCCCCCCAACACCGGTTTGAAGGTTGTTGAAGCGTGAAAGCCTGCGCCCTAGGATCAAACAGTAAAGTCCTGCTCCGATGGCGCCCAAAACTAAAAGAGCGTCTGCAATCATTTCCATCTCCAAGCCTTTCAGTTCAATACAAACTCCATGACGAGCAAATCGTTTACCCGGCCCGGCCCAACGACAACCTCGATTCGCCGCAGCATCTGAGCTCTGAGCACCATTAGCGCGCCGGGTGCCTCTAGATCGGATGCCTCCAGGGCCCTCAGGTAGTTGTTGAGAACGTCTATGATCCGCGGCAGGAAATATTCGACATCACTTTGGTATTCAGGTTGAATTTCGAGTTGTGCCCGAAACCTCAGGTGTTGGCTTGATGCATTTGGCCCCAGCGAGACAATGATCGGGTCCAGCGGAATAAATGAAACTTCTGGAAGCGGTTCCGGCTCGTCTTGGCCAACACTTTTTCTTTCCTCGCTATCAGTCTTGAAAAGCAGCCCGGAATATCCAGCGTAGAACATACCGCCACCCCCGACCACCGTCAGCAGTAGACTCAGGAGTAACCACTTTTGGGGAGCGCGTGGCTGCGGGTCTTGTACGTTTTCCGAAGTAGCAGTCATTCAGACCTCCATTTTTTCCGCCACCGTAGCCTAAGCGATCAGTCACTAACCGATTGTTAAGCCTGATGGGGGAATGTCGCACAGAAACCGTCTATTTAGATTCCACTGGAGGGACCTGTGCAAAAATTTATGTCGCTTTGGTCGTCTTTGGACCTGCGTCGCAGAATCATGCTGTGTGCTGGAGCCGTGGTTCTGGTGGGAACGTTTGTCGCTATTCTTAGCGTGGTATCTGCGCCCAAAATGGTCTTGCTGTACGGTGGATTGGAAGAAAAGTCTGCGGGAGAAGTCTTGTCGGCACTTGATCAGAACGGGGTCACCTATTCCGTAAAAGGTGACGGGATTTATGTGCCGGAAGCTAGGCGTGATGCATTGCGGCTAACCCTTGCTAGCGAGGGCATTCCGGCGAATACGAGTATGGGATACGAATTGCTGGATTCTTTGTCTGGCTTCGGTACCACCTCTCAAATGTTCGACGCGGCTTATTGGCGTGCCAAAGAGGGAGAGCTTGCTCGGACAATTGTTTCCAATCCGCAAATAGCGAATGCGCGTGTCCATATCTCCAAGGCAGGGGCCTCGGCGTTTAGAAGGAATTCGAAACCAACCGCTTCTGTTTCCATCGTGTCCCGAATTGGAGGCATAGAACCCAACTATGCCCGAGCGCTTCAGTTTCTTGTTGCCTCCGCGGTTTCAGGCATGGCCCCGGATGACGTGAGCGTCATTGATAGCCGGGAGGGTATCATAAGCGGAACCGGTGCAGTTGAAATCCCAAATGAGGGCTTCGACAAGTCACAAATCTTGCGTGAGCGGGTGCAAAGATTGCTTGAGGCGCGTGTCGGTCTTGGAAACGCAGTTGTTGAAGTTTCGGTTGAAACGGCAACAGAAGAAGAAATCGTTCATGAGCGTATCTTCGATCCTACAAGCCGGGTGGCAATTAGCACGGATACGGAAGAACGCAGCAACCAATCAGAAAATTCGGGCCAGCCTACGGTCACTGTCGCCTCGAATCTCCCGGATGGAGACGCTGCAGGTACAGAAAATTCGCGCGACCAGAACACTGAAACACGCGAGCGGATCAACTATGAAGTGTCTGAAACACAACGTGAAACCGTACGTAAACCAGGAACTTTACGTCGGATTTCCGTTGCAGTGCTCGTGAACGAAGCCTTGGTTCCGGATGCTGATGGGAAACTGGTTTCAACCCCAAGGGCAAGCGATGAATTGGATGCGCTGCAGGAGCTGGTCAAGTCTGCAATTGGCTTTAGCAGTGAGCGCGGCGATGTAGTGACACTTAAGTCAATGTCGTTCCTTCCCATCGACGATCTTGGCAGTTTGCCTGAACGATCAATTTGGGGGAATGGTCGGATAGATACTAACACATTGGCCCAATTGGGAGTGATCGGCATTTTTGCTGTCCTGCTTGGGCTTTTCGTTTTGAAACCAATTTTGATTCAAAATCCTCAAAACCTCTTGGAAAGACCTACCTTAGATCCTCAAAAGCAGCAGCAAGCTAATAATGAAATTCAAGAGCTTTCTACGCCGATTGCACAAGGCGAAATCCTGCCCGCTGATCCACATTTCGCAGAAACACCTGTCCCAGCAACGCAAAATCCTACGGTGGCGCCGGTTGAGCGGTTACGCGCACTCATTGCTGACCGTCAAGATGAAACCGTGGAAATCCTTAGAAGCTGGATGGATCAGCGAGAGGGGAGCAAATGAAGTCTCTCGCTGATATTTTGCAAGACTTCGGAGCGAGCTCCGGAGCGGTTTCACCCAGTGAATTAAGCAAACCTGCAGATGACGAAGAACTGCTGGATACGTTTGAGCAAGGATACAAAGCCGGCTGGGAAGATGCGATTCGTGCCAAATCCGACGAAATAGCCCATGTTTCGACGATATTAGGCCAGAACCTTCAGGAAATGTCGTTCACCTATCATGACGCGAGGACCACAGTTCTCGCGGACCTCGCGCCGCTGTTTTCGACCCTCGTTGAAAAGATACTTCCAGAATTCGCACGTCAAACAATCGGGCTTCAAATTGTAGAGCAACTGAATAAGCTTGCTGATAAAACGAGCGTTCACGAAGCTCAGGTCCATGTGGCACCTGCCGAAGTTGAGGCTGTCAGGGCCGTGCTTCCCAAAATGGATGCATTGCAGATTCACGTCGCGCCAGACCCGATGCTCGACGAAGGTCAGGCTCACATCTCGATTAATGGTCGCGAACGGCAAATAGACTTTGAAGAGTTCTTTTCAGGTCTCAACAAAACTTTCGAAGCTTTCATTTACCAAACCCAGAAGCAACGCGAGCAAGAGTGACGCCATGCCAAACTCAGTTTCCTCTCCATTTGGATCTGTTCCGATCAACATCACCGTTTCCGTCGGCAAGGCGCGTCCATCGATCGGAGATCTTCTTGAGTTAAAACCCAATACGGTTTTGCACCTCGACAAGAAAGTAGACGATCCTGTCGAACTCTATATCGGCGAAAGGCTGATTGCTAAAGGTCATCTTGAACAACAGGATGATTCGGATACGGGTCAACTAGTTGTGCGTCTGACGGAAATCTCAAACATACATGACGGGACACTCTGATGCGGCGCTCGGGTTTCGTATTAGGCATCATCATCGCCATTACTTTACTTTGGACGAAACCTATTGCCGCGCAAGAACTGTCGATTTCGATCGGCGAAAACGGTTCCCTGGCGACAACAAGCATTCAACTTATTCTGTTGGTGACTTTGCTGAGTTTGGCCCCCGCGCTGGCAATAATGGTGACTTGCTTTCCTTTTGTGCTTACTGTGTTGTCAATTTTGCGACAGGCAATTGGACTGCAACAGTCGCCGCCAAACATGATGATTGTCAGTCTGGCGTTGTTCTTAACCTACTTCGTGATGGAGCCAGTTTTTACGATCGCGTGGGAGCAGGGGATTTCGCCTTTCCTGAACGATGTGATTCCCCAAGAGCAGGCCATCGAACTGGTATTACAGCCCTTCCGAGTTTTCATGGCGGACCGGCTAGATACAGACACGCTTGAGACCATTTCAAGTTTGCGGATGGAAAGCGGCGTAACGGAACCTTCTCCAGATGTTCCATTGTCGGTACTGCTGCCCAGTTTCATGCTCTCTGAGATATCGCGGGCCTTTCAAATCGGCTTCATCATCTTTCTACCGTTTCTGGTAATCGACCTTGTAGTCGCAGCAATACTTATGTCGATGGGTATGATGATGGTGCCGCCAGCGATTGTATCGTTGCCATTCAAGCTTGGCTTCTTTGTTCTTGCGGACGGTTGGAGCCTAGTAGCTGGAAGCCTCGTTCGAAGCTATTTCTGACAGCTCTCTTCAAAAAACACCCGCCATCAACTTGGTGTCGGAACCTGCAACTGGCAGGCGTTGGCATCATTGAACGATGAATTCGGCATGCAATGCCCCTGCTGCCTTGATCGTTTTCAAGATGTCGATCATGTCGCGTGGCTGCACGCCAAGAGCGTTCAGCCCTTCAATGACTTCGCTGAGCGATGTGCCTGCGGGGATTTCTGCAAGTTGAGTGCCTTCCTCTTCGTTAAGCTCTGCTCCGGTACGTGGCACAACTACTGTTTGCCCGTCTGCGAAGGGGTTGGGCTGGACAGCAATGGGCGCTTCCTCAATGCGTAAGGTAAGGTTGCCTTGGGCAACAGCGACCCTTGAGATACGTACATCGTCCCCCATCACGATCGTTCCTGAACGTTGATCAACCACGACCCTGGCTTTTCTTTCGGGTTCAACAAGCAGGTTTTCAATTCTTTCCAAAGCGTGCGCAACTGATGGCATGTTCGATGCGGCGATCCTCAAACTCACGGTTCCCGGATCAGTCATAATTGCGACCTGTCGTCCAAAACTGCGGTTGATGGCACGCTCAATCCTGGCGGCTGTAGTGAAGTCTGGTTCACGCAGGGCAATCCGTAGTACGTCCATATTTTCAAATGAGAATTGCACTTCGCGTTCGATTCTCCCGCCGGCTGGGATCGAACCCGAGGTCGGAACTCCCTTTACAATGCGCGCTGCTTCGCCTTCGACCTCGGCGCCGCCAGCAATCACCGTGCCTTGCGCAACGGCATAAATTTGTCCATCCGCAGCATTCATGGGCGTCATGATGAGCGTGCCGCCTAGCAGGCTTTTGGCATCGCCGATTGCCGAAACAGTGACATCGATCTTGCTTCCGGCGCGCGCGAAAGGAGGCAACGTTGCTGTTACAAACACTGCAGCAACGTTCTTGGGGCGAAACTGTTCACCGGTAATGTTGACACCGAGCCGCTCTAGAATATTTGACATCATCTCTTCGGTAAATGGCGCATTTCGTAGACCATCACCCGTTCCATTCAGGCCGACCACCAGACCATAGCCGACAAGGTCGTTTCCGCGCACACCATCAATTTCGACTAGGTCCTTAATGCGTATCTGGTCTGCATTTCCCGGTCCTCCCAGCATCAGGGAGGACGGCAAAAGGACTGAGAATATAAGTGCAAAGCGTATCATGAGAGATAATCCATCAATGAAAGCCGGTTCAGTTTTGCCGTGATCAGGTACAAGCTTTCTAACTGGGTGGTTATTGCTTCCAACCGAGTGGCGGCTTCATATTGGTCCACTGATAGAGCTTCTGTAACTGCCATTTCTGATGCGGCGCGCGCGGATTCATTCGAGGCGATAGCTTGGTCTAGGTACTCAATGGAACCACCCAAAAGCGCCTCAAGCTCTGTGAGTTTCTCTTGACTTGCCACCAGATTTGGTAGCGTTTGGGAAATGACGTGTTGCCTTTCCTTTGATGAAAGTGAGTGCGAATCTTGTGATAACAGCGCGATAGTGGCTAGGTTCGCCAGCGTTCCGCGCAAGGCTTCATCATTGGCGCGCAAGTTGAAATCAATGCGAGCTTCCGCTGAGACTTCAATCGGCTGAGCAGATGTTATCGATCCCCTGTAGCCGTTGGTTTCAAACCCTCCTCCGGACGACATAAACCAATCCTGCACGGTTTGCGCAAAAGTCGCGGGGTCGGCATGTTCTGCGACATATTCTGCGACATCGCTCAGCATTTGATCGGCGGACAGTAGCGGATTCTGGTCAAGCCGCGCACCGGCAAACACCGCCTTTCCCGCTATGTTGGTATTGAGCGCGTTGACCGCCGACTGAAAATTTTGCAGAGCCATATGAGAAATGGATTTGGCGCTTGTCGCGTAAATGGTGTCATTCAGGCTAGCAATCCTGTTTGCCAAGTCACCGGTCATATCACTCAGCGAAGAGATGGCTGCTGTTGCAGCATTTAAGGTGAGTTTCGTCTCGCCGGCATTGAGGCTGTATGTCTCAAGGCGACGTAAGTTAAGTTGCAAACTCGCAAGTTCAGAAAAGTTACCTTCCAAGTGCTGCGCGGGATCCGAGGAAAGACCCGTTGCCAGCTCTTTTGATGCTGAGAGCACATCGGTACGGAGGTATTTATTTTGATGGCGTAGAAGGAGGTGCTGTGCCAAATTTCCAATGCTTTGCATTCTTACCTCACATTCTCAAAAGTGTTTCCATAAGCTCATCCAGCGTTTGCACAACGCGTGCGTTGGCGGCGTAGGCCTGTTCAATCACAAGGAGATTTTGCATTTCTGCGTCGGTGTCGACGCCATATGACAGCTCGATTTCCTTTAGTTGCGTGTGTTTCGCGGAGGCAAATCCTTGTGTCTTTTCTTGTTGTATTCGGTTTGAGGCAGCGTTCGTTTCCAAACCTGCTGCCAAGTCGAAGACGCTTGCCAAAGACGCCGTGCCGGCAACCCGATCAATGCGCAAAGCAGATTTCATCGCCGAAAGTAGCGCATTTTGCCCGGGCTCACCGGATGATAATGCTCCCAAACCGTCGCGCAATTTCCAGACGTCAAATGCGCCATCCCGAGAGACAAAGGCGCTCACCTTTAGACGACCGGACAGCCCTACGACATTCATCTCTGATACTCGCGCGTCTTCGTCGGTAAACAGCGCAGCTTGAGAAGGTCCGAGAGTGTGGTCGACATTCGGGTCCTGGAAGCGGAGAGACAAATCAAGCGCGGCCTTGTCCAGCTCGTTTTGAATTTTGGGTGCAAGCTCATCTCTGATCTTGAAAACAGCTTCCAGAGCACCTCCAGAGAGGGACTCTCCTGCCGGGCGACCGCGATACATTACCTCCGAAAGCAATTCATTCTCTTGCGACATGTGCGCGGTAACAAGTGGTGTATTTGAGAATGCCAGTTCCGCTGGCGCACCATCGAGCAGGATTGCGCCCCCATGGGAAAAAAGCGCAACTTCTCCATGGTCACGGCGCGCCACGCGGACCGGTACGATTTCAGCGATTTCATCAATCACTGTTTGTCTTTGGTCAAAGAGCGCGGCGGCGTCGTGGTTGTTGACATCAGCGGCAATGATCAGCCGGTTCAGTTCGGCAACACGATCCAGGTTTTCGGAGAGGGTGGAGACAAGTTTGGCTGCCTCAGCATCCGCGTTTCTGCGCATCTCCTGAATTGCGTCAGAAACATTGTTAAACTTGCTTGCGATGCGGTCGGCAGAGATCGACACCGCTTGAAGACGATTTTCCAGATCCGGTCTGCTTATCGCCATGTCCAAAGCTGCTTCGAAGTCTGCAAAACGGGCGGAGAGGGAATGATCATCCAGCGGTGTACCGATCAGACTCTCAACTTTTGTGTGAAAGGCAAGCAGTGTGTTTGAATGGGCGAGATCGGCATCGGCCATGCGTCGATCAGTGATAGTTTGTTCATTGACCACGCGCGAGACACTGGTGACCGAAGCCCCAGCCGGATTCGTGGCTTCTACGTTAAGTTCCCGCCGCGCAAAACCTTCGGTCATGACGTTTGCGACATTGGCGGATACCAGTTCGGCTCTTTTTGACGATACTAAAAGCCCACTTAGCGCATTGGCGAGGGCGTTTGAAATACTCATCGATCAGCCTTTCTCGGAAGTGTGTAAATCAGCGTTTGATGTTTGTTGTTTCCTGCAACATTTCATCAACCGTCTGGATAACCTTGGCATTCGAACTATAAGCGCGCTGTGTTTGGATCATGTCCGTCAACTCACCCGCGACATCTGTTGCTGACTCTTCCCGTGCGTAGGCCACAACATCACCCGTGGGGCCATCGCCAGCGTTCCAGAGGAAGAACGACCCGCTTTCAGGAGAGGGCAGATAGGTCTGGTGGTCCATTGCCACCATCCCATTTGGGTTCGGCAAATCTACAAGAGGAACCTGGAAGATCGTCCGCGTGATCCCGGTGTCAAAGAACGCATGGACAAACCCGTTCGAGTCTACTTCGACTGATGTCATGTTCCCAACCGGTGAGCCATCCTTTGAGATTTGAAGAGGCGCAAAGGAATCCGACAGTTGGGTCAGGCCATCGTTTGTACCCAATTGACCGATGTTGATCTCCATTGGTCCGCCGGCCACATCGACAATGATTGAGCCCATAGCAGGATCATAGGTGCCACCAGACATAGCCGTTACGCTGGAAAGTGTGCCACCAGATCCGCGAGAATCATCGAAGGTGAGGGTGTATTCACCCACAACAGTGTTCTCAGATGCCGAGTCGCGAATGCGCATTGTCCATTCATTCGACGACCCGGAGGCGGGCACCGTCGGAACGAATTCGACCAAGAGGTTTTCAGAGGTGCCAAGGTTGTCGTAGTATTCTACCGACAGTTCCTGAACCTCGCCATCCGCCCCTGCACCGGTCTCGGTTGCGGGCAGGTTTACCCCCAAGGACATCCGGGTGGTTGGTTCGCCAGTCAGTTGGTTTACGTTTATCTGCACAGGCTCCAATCCATCGCTTGTGTCGCGTGGATAGGTGGGAACCGTGCCATCCGCGTTTGCGGGCCACCCCAGAAGAACCAAGCCGCTTTCAGTTGTGAGGAACCCTTCGGCATTGGTACGGAATGACCCGGTCGACGCCAGAAGCATCTGGGTGGTTCCATTTTCAGCAGACATTTCCGAGACGCTGGCAACCGGTAGCATCCCGCGCCCCCTGACAGCGAGGTCTGTGGGGTTAGAGGTTGTGACCAGGGCGCCGCTTTCGTCAATGATGCGCTGTGTGGTCGACCGGACGCCTCCAGCAGAATAGCTCCCGCCCGAAGAGGAAATGACCATGGAATGGAAATCTGATTCCATCCGCTTGTAGCCGTAGGTCGCGGAGTTCGCGATGTTGTCAGAAATTGCCGCGAGCCTGCTGGCATTTGCCGCCAGGCCTGCGACGCCGGCATTCAGAGAAGAGGAAATGGTCATGGACACGCCTTTCTGCAGTACCAATTCGATTTGGTACAACACCTAGGCGCGGCTGACTTAACAGGCGGCTAACAACTAAAATCTTCCAGATTTTTGGGCTATTGCTTGCGCAGCAGAATGACCTCGATTCTGTTGTGCCTTGCATCCAGCGGGTCGGGAAATTTGCGTTCTTTGTCCGCGTGGCCGGTGACGCGCTGCATCCGGTCTGGAGAGATGCCATGCGCTTCGAGAAGTTTCCGGACGCTTTCCGCACGTCTTGCCGACAAGGGCCAAACTGCCTTTTCCGCGCGCACCACTGGTTCGGCAGCGACATGCCCCTCTACGGCGATGTTGTTTTGAACAATCAACGAGGCACGTGCCACCGTGCGGATGAGATCAACCAAAAGCCGGGTTGGCGCGTCGCCCTCAAAGACAAACAGCGGGCTGCCCTCCCTGTCGAAAAGTTCGATGACCAACCCTTCGTCTGTTAGGCGAGATGTAACATGCTTGAAAGAGTTTTGGTCGATGAGGCTTTCCCCGCCATTCCCAAGCAGAAATTCCTCCACTTCCCCGAATTTCTGTGCCTCGGCGTCTTGCTGTTCCTGATCTACGGTGCGCTGTGCCGGTTGACCTGTTTCTTCACCTTTAAACGGAAGACCGCCACGCCCATTGCGCGCAAGCAGTTGTTGTTCAAACACATTGCTGCCTCCGAACATACCTTCACCCCCACCGGATATCCGGTTGATCGGCACTGTTGGACTAAAGTAGTCGGCAATTCCTTTGCGTTGTTTTTCGGTTGTTGCGTTCAACAGCCACATCAACATGAAAAAGGCCATCATTGCCGTTACGAAGTCGGCATAGGCGACTTTCCAGGCACCACCGTGGTGACCTTCGCCTTTGACAGTCTTTTTGCGTTTGATGATGACTGGTGCGACGTTTGTCGACCCACTCATTTTCACCACCTATTACTCACCCAGTACAAGGAGTACGGGTGAGAAGTTTCCAAACTCCTAAGGCACCTCTGGGCCCCAACTTGGAAGAAAGGCGCTTTTCTCTCAAATTTGGGCATTTTGTATCGAGGTTACGCGCGCAGTGATTGTTTCTATGGCTTTGAGGGTTCATGTGGCCTAGATTGCTGCGTAAAGACATACGATTTGCCCATACCCAGAGCAGTTGAGCACGTCACCTTGATGAAGAATGGCAAACTGAGCAGTTTGAAAATCAACCTGGCATTTATTGTTTTGCTGGTTTTCGCGGGCGTTTCTAATTCTGCTCGGGCGTTCGAGCTTGTGTGGACAGGCACGGCCTCGGAAGATCTTCTGAAATCTTTGCAGAATGCCTCTTTGCTTGAAACCGCCAAGCGAGACAACGTGACGGATGTGCAGGAAATCATCGCGAATGCGCAGGCAGAGTACCGCCGTCTGATTTCTGTGCTTTATTCAGAGGGCTTTTTCGGGCCTCGCATACATGTCTTCGTGGATGGCCGAGAGGCCGCCACATTGCCGCCGTTTCAGCGGGTCACTGCAGTTTCAAAAATCCAGGTAGACGTCACGCCGGGCAGCCCTTTTCAATTTAACCGGACTGATGTGTCCCCCCTCGCGCCCGAAACCGATCTGCCAGAAGGTTTTGCTCCGGGCAAACCAGCCAGAACATCAATCATCACAAACGCGACGACACGTGCATTTCAGGCGTGGCGGGCGGCTGGCCATGCCAAGGTCGAAGTGGCGGGGCAACGTCTGACAGCGAACCATAAACAAAGCACGCTGGACGTTGATATTGATATGAACCCCGGTCCTTTCCTGCGGTTTGGCAATCTGACCATAAGCTCCGAAAGTTACGTCCGCGAGAGCAGGCTACGCGCACTCATGGATTTGCCTTCAGGCGAGTCTTTTGATCCCGAAGATCTTGAGGATGGCAGAAAGAGACTGCATCGCACTGGCGCATTCCGTTCGGTGACGATTGCAGAAGCCGACGATCCCAACCCGGACGGTACTCTAGACATTGATCTTGCGGTCACGGACGAGAAACCTAGGCGGATCGCTTTCGAAGCGGAACTTGAGTCGCGCGATGGTTTGAGCGTGTCGACCTACTGGATTCACAGAAACATTTTCGGGGGTGCAGAACGCCTGAGGCTTGAAGGTGAGATTTCAGGGATTGGTGCGCAGACTGGCGGCATTGACTATATTCTGAGTGCAGAACTTGTCCGGCCCGCCACGTTCAATGCAGATAGCGAAGTCGCCTTTCGGATCGAAGCAAGCCAGATCGACGATCCTTTCTATTTCATGAAACAATTCGAAGCTGCCTTTACGTTCACGCGGGTCATTTCAGACGAATTTCAGGTCGCCGCCGGTTTGCTTTATCAAAGAAGCAATGTGCGGGATGATTTCGGAAACAGACAGTTCTCGACATTCGGTGTGCCGGGTATGATCACTTGGGACAAGCGCAACGACCAGCTTGATGCAACCAGTGGCTATTATCTGCGTGGCACCGTGATGCCTTTCACGGATTTCATGGAGGGTGCTTCAGGAACCTATATAGAGGGGGACGCAAGGGCGTTCTTTACACCCGGAAACTCGGGTGTGACCTTTGCGGGCCGGTTTCAGTTCGGATCCATCATCGGCCCGACGCGAGCGACCACTCCACCAGACATGCTGTTCTATACCGGCGGCGGCGGAAGCGTGCGCGGGCAACCGTATCAATCTAACAACGTGACCGTCGGTGGGATCACCAGTGGTGGCTTGTCTTATTTCACGGTCTCGGGCGAAGTGCGCTACAGGTTCCGCGCCGCGATGTCTTTGGTGGCCTTCTACGATTTCGGTTTTGTTGGCGAGACGAGTGACTTTGAGGGAAGTGGCAATACCCATTCCGGCGCGGGCCTTGGGTTCCGTTATCACACGGATTTCGGGCCGGTGCGGATCGACCTTGCTGCGCCTGTCTCGGGAAACACCGGTGACGGGCTCCAGCTATATGTCGGGATTGGACAGGCCTTTTGATGCGTTGGCTTCTGCTCATATCCTTCATAATTGCACCATTGGTCGTGTCAGCTCAGGAGGCTGAGGATGACAAAAGCCGTATTACCAGATTTTTGGAAAACGCTCTTTCAGGCGGGGGGCGCGAAGTCGTCATAGAAGGATTCAAAGGCGCCCTGAGTTCCACGGTCACAATGGAAAGCATGACGATTTCCGATGCGGATGGCGTTTGGTTGACCTTGGAAGATGCCGTTCTGGACTGGAACAGAGCCTCTATTTTGCGAGGGGATATTCAGGTCAATGAATTGCGGGCTTCGAAAATTCTGTTACCCCGGTTGCCCAAAACAGAACCGGCCCCCACCTCGCCAGAAGCCACGCCCTTTGCGTTGCCCGAACTCCCGGTGAGTATCAATATCGGGGCGCTTGAGGCCGACTCTCTGTTTCTGGGCGAGGATATCATTGGCACCGATGCAACCTTCACAGTGGGAGGTGCGTTTTCCCTTGCCGGAGGTGATGGATTGGCCAGGTTTGAGATCAACCGGACGGATGGGCATGACGGTGTTTTCGATTTGGATGCAGGCTTCAGCAACGCCACGCGCTTGTTGAAAATCGATCTCTTTGCGCAAGAGGCGGAAGACGGGATCATCGCAAATCTTGCGAACCTGCCTGACCGTCCCTCTCTCGAGTTCTCGATAAAGGGCGAAGGCGAGCTTGAAGACTATGTTGCGCGCCTTGAATTGAAGACGAACGATGAAGAGCGTCTTGCGGGCTTTGTGGCGATAAATGTTGTTGCGGACCCTGACCAGCCCACGCCGGCGCAGGGAGCGCCGCTTGTTGACCCGATGCGCGTCTTTTCCATAGATCTTCAAGGTGACGTCACACCGTTGTTTGCGCCGCAGTACCAAGATTTCTTCGGTGAAAATGTCTCGATAACGTCGGTTGTCAGGTCCATGGCAGATGGGCGAGTGCGTCTGGATCAACTGTTGCTCCAAACCGCACACTTTTCGGTCAAGGGTGATCTGGCCCTTGCGCCAGATAAGATGCCCAGCCGTTTCAACCTTGATATCAACATGGCAACCGCCGATGGCGCGCCTGTATTGCTGCCGCTTCCTGGCGAAGAAACCCGCCTTTCAAGCGCACGGCTGATCGCGACATATAACCAACTGTCAGCCGATACATGGAACTTGCGCGGTCGCATTAACGGGTTCGATCAGGCGTCCCTACAATTCGATACCGCCGACCTAGAAGGCTCGGGGGATATTCTTTTGGGCGATGTGCCCAGCATCACTGCGCGGGTCTCGGCGGATATTCTGGGCATTGAAACGGCGGATGAAGGTCTGCGAGAGGCTTTGGGTAGCGCATTGAACTTTGACACAGAGCTTTCGTGGCAAAAGGGCGGGCCGCTTTTTGTTGAGGAGCTCTCGCTGAATGCAGAAGGATTGGAGGCCACCGCGACGGCAGAGCTGTCTGGAAGCGGGCAGGATCTTGCCGTTGAGGGACAGGCAAAAGCACGGATTGATGAACTGTCCGGGTTCTCCAAGATCGCCAAACGCGACCTCAAGGGGGCCGTCTCTACCGAGCTTTCGGGCAATCTGTCGCTCTTGGCTGGGGCGTTTGATGTAACGCTTTCTGCCATCTCCAAAGATCTTGGTGTGGGCATTCCACAGGTCGATGCTCTGGCGGCAGGTGAAAGCCGTGTGCTGGTCTCGGCAAAGCGTGATGCGACAGGGATCACTTTGAGGCAAGCGTCGCTCGAGGCTGAAAACGTTACAGCCGATGCAAACGGCACCCTCAATAGCCAGAATGGTGACCTCAAATTTAAGGCTGCGCTTGCTGACACAGCCCTTCTGGTGCCGGATATTTCCGGACCTGCCGCTGTCGAAGGGCGGTTGCAGCAATCACCCGCAGGTCTACGGGCACAGGTTGATGCCACTGCCCCGGGCGATACGGTATTGTCCGCTCGACTGACTGGCGATGAGACCGGGGCGTTGGCTGCGACTCTCGATGCGGAGATCGGCAATGTCTCTACCCTTGTTCCAGGCTTGCCGGGATCCGCAACGATGGATGCAGATGTGGCGCAGACGGCAGACGCTTGGGATGTTCAAGTCGCGCTGGAAGGATCAATCGGTGCAAATGCGCGGGTAAGCGGTACCGTGTCCCAAGATTTCCAGAAGGCTGATCTGGTTGCAAACGGGTCGCTGCCGCTTGCTCTGGCCAATTCGGCGCTCAGACCAAATTCGGTACAAGGAAACGTCGACTTTGATCTGGCCTTGACGGGCCCTCCGACTGTTCAGAGTTTGACGGGAAGTCTTTCAACAGCCGGGGCGCAGTTCGTTCTGCCTGAATTGCAGTTCGTTCTCTCGGATATTGCGACGCGCGTAGATATCGCCAACAGCCGCGCAGATATGCGCCTTTCAACCAATGGACGCTATGGCGGTCAGATCAGTGTGACTGGCGGGGTGGATATGGTGGCGCCGTTTGCCTCAAACCTCGACATTGCGCTCAATCAGCTCATTTTCCAGATGGGCAGCCTATTCAGCACGACGCTCAATGGCGGTATACAGGTTTCCGGTCCCCTGGCGTCACGGCCCGCAGTCGCCGGAGATATCGGGCTTTATGGAACGCAGGTGCGCCTGTCTACCTCTGCGCTGGGTGGGGCTGGTGCCGTTCCTGAGGTGGGTCACGTAAATGAACCCGGCGCCGTGTTCCAGACCCGCAAATTTGCCAATCTTGTCGTCGAAGAATCCGAAGGTGATTCACAACCCTCGGGAACTCAGGTTGATCTTGATATCTCTGTACGTGCAGCCGAACGGATCGTAGTGGATGGGCTTGGGCTTCATGCGGATTTCGAAGGTGGGCTGGACGTAGTGGGGACGAGTACGAACATCTCTACGGACGGTGAATTCGATCTCATGCGCGGGCGGCTGGCCTTTCTTGGGAAGCAGTTTGAATTGACCGAAGGGTTCATACGTCTGGCGGGAAGCTTCGTTCCGGATATGCGGATCGTGGCAGAGACGCGGTCTGGTGATACAGATTTTGACATTGTCGTTTCCGGATCTGCCGCGAATCCACAACTGGACATGACATCAGACCCTGAATTGCCCGAAGAAGAAATGCTATCGCATTTGCTGTTCGGAAAAGGTGTATCCAACATTTCCGCCGTTCAGGCGGCGCAACTCGCCTCGGCTGCGGCCACACTGTCCGGCACCGGGCAACGTGCTTTGTTGGGAACGCGCAATGCGGGTGGGTTGGACGACTTTGGCATTACCACCGATGACGAAGGCAACGCAGGTCTACGTGCCGGAAAGTACATCAACGAAAACATCTACACCGACATTACTGTTGGTGCGAAAGGTGAAAGCACCATCAACCTGAACCTTGATGTTACAGACAGCTTTACCGTCAAAGGCAGCGTCGATTCAGAGTCTAACACGGGGATTGGCGCGTTCTTCCGGTTTGATTACTGAAAGTTTTTCGTGACCTTCGCGGGTTCGCTTACTACCCTGATGCTGAACATGTTTAGCAAAGCCGACAGGGATGTGAGATGGCCAAAGCCAAGAATGTCTTATTCATTATGTTTGATCAACTCAGGTGGGATTATCTGAGCTGTTATGGGCATCCCCATCTGGAAACGCCGCATATTGACAGGCTTGCCAAGCGTGGGGTGCGGTTTGCTCGAGCCTATATCCAATCGCCGATCTGCGGGTCTTCGCGTATGTCGACCTACACGGGGCGCTACGTGCACAGTCATGGCGCGAGCTGGAACGGTATCCCCCTGAAAGTGGGCGAGCAAACCCTTGGCGATCATTTGCGTGCGGCGGGTATGGGATGCTGGCTGGTGGGGAAAACCCACATGCGCGCTGATGCCGAAGGGATGGCGCGGCTGGGTTTGGAACCGGACAGCCTGATCGGCGCACGTGTTGCGGAATGTGGATTTGATGTCTTTGAACGCGATGACGGCATGCGCCCCGAAGGCCCTGACGGGATGTATGATCCGGGCGGCGCAAAGGCATATAACGAGTATCTGCGCGAACACGGGTATGACAGCGACAACCCCTGGCATGACTTTGCGAACTCCGGCCTCGACGAGGACGGGAATGTTCTTTCGGGATGGTTTCTGAAAAACTCTGCGTATGCTGCAAATATTGAGGAAGACGACAGCGAAACGCCTTATCTAACCCGGCGTGGGATCGACTTCATCAAACAGGCCAAAGGACCGTGGTGTTGCCACCTTTCCTATATCAAGCCGCACTGGCCCTATGTTGTGCCCGAGCCTTATGCGTCAATGTATGGGCCAGAGCATGTTTTGCCTCCGATTAGGTCCCGGTCGGAATTTGATGACGCCCACCCGGTCCTGAAGGCATTTATGGGCACCAAGGTTGGGCAGGCCTTTAGCCAGGACCACGTTCGTGAGGCGGTCATCCCCGCCTATATGGGGTTGATCAAACAGGCGGACGACCAGATGGGTATGCTGTTCAAGTGGCTCGAGGATACGGGAAAGATGGAAGATACCATGATCGTACTCACGTCTGACCATGGCGATTTTCTGGGCGATCACTGGATGGGCGAGAAGACCTTCTTCCATGATACCTCTACCAAGGTGCCCCTTATCATTTATGACCCCTCGCCCGAGGCGGACGCGACGCGCGGAACCGTGTGCGATGCCCTTGTCGAGAGCATCGACCTTGCTCCGACCTTCGTCGAAGTTGCCGGAGGACAGGTCGCGGATCACGTTCTTGAAGGGGAGAGCTTGCTTCCCATTCTACACGGGGCCCGAAACCGGACAAAGCGCAACTATGTCATCTGTGAATATGACTATAGCGCCTCGCCGATCGCCGCGCTGATGGACGTGGACGTGCGCGAGGCGGTGATGTTCATGGTTGCCGACAAGAAATGGAAGTTGATCCATTGCGAGGGAGGCTATCGACCCATTCTGTTTGATCTCGAGAGTGATCCGGAAGAGCTGAATGATCTGGGCGATGATCCAGAATACTCGCGCGTGATCAGCGACATGTATGACAAGCTTTTTGCGTGGGCACGTCGTCCATCTCAGCGCACGACCCGGTCGGCAGAGCAACTGCGGCAGATGCGGGGTAATCGCGGCACGGGCGTTGTTATCGGGATTTACGATGAAAATGACACACCGCTTGAGTTGACGGTGCATTATCGCAATCGCACCGCCCCCCCGTATCAAGACAGGCACGGACGCAAGGCAGGGCCGAAATCAGAGTGAGATACCGCCCTCGGCTTTATTCATAACGATTCCTGCAAGTGGTTTGATCCCTGCGATCAGGGATTCGACCCGCTCAATTTCTTCCGTCGTGGACACGCCACCGCCCACGACCAGCAGGACCGCGTCCACCTTTGGTAGAAAAGCCAGAACATCATCATGTTCCAGCGCCGGTGGCAAATCGAACAGCATCACGTCTGGACAGAACAAATCCTCCATCTCGTCGAGAACATCCATGGTCATCGTAGATTGGAAGAGTTCCGAGGCATTGTCCGCAGGTGCACCGGCCAATCCCAACCCAAGATTTCGCCCATGTGCGAGATAAAACTCTTGCGGGTCGATCCGACCTTCGAGGTATTTCTGCATCGACGCTTTGGGTTTGATACCGAACATATCCGCCAAACCGGGATTGCGGAGATCCAAGTCGATCAACATCGTGAAGACTTCGTCCAGCCGCAACAATGAAACCGCAAGGTTGGCGGCTACAAAGGTTTTCCCGCAAGTGTTTGTGGGCGATGTGATCGCGACTCGCTTCCAACCTTGTTCTTTCATAGTTTGCAACAATCTGGTCCGAAGCATGTCGAATGTCCGGTTCGCGGCATGTGTGCGTTTGGCCGTGACGATGTGGTTCTTGTCCAACAAATCGAGGTCAAATGGCACGCGCTGCAAATACCTCCAAACCTCAAGAGGATCCTGCACCGCGGGAAGATTGTCCGGCATTTCGTGATCTTCTATGAAATCATCATCGCTCATTTACGCATCCGCATTCTCAACGTTCCAGCCAGCCGGACATCTGCCCCGCTGCTTGAAGTGGTTTCAAAACCCGAACAGGTTTGCCTGTTTGATAGCCTGTTCGACAAACTTTGTCCGGTCCATTTCGGGGCGCCACCCAAGAACCTCTTTGGGGTGACTATTGTCGAATTGCGCATAATGCGCACGCGATTTCCAATCGGCCAAGGATGGACGGCTGATCCCGTATCTCCGCAATACGTACTTCTTGAGGAAAAACTTCACCCCATCCGTCAGATAGAACAGGGTCAGATTGCCTGGCACGACCTTGATCCTCGCATTCAGCGCCTCGTGTATCGCGTCGAAATACCCCCGTGCGGTGAACATTGGCTCTCCGATCAGGTTGAACGAGTCCCCAATTGCTGCTTCGTTCTCTGCCATCAGGATCAAGGCATCAGCGACGTCGTCGTTCAGAACAAAGGGTAGGTTATGATGGCCTCGCCCCCAAATGCGCACCGCGCCGGCCCCGTGCCAGCGCCCTATTCCCCAATGTTGCAGAGGGCCGCCGGGTCCAACCACAATCCCGGGTCGAGCGATCACAAGGGGCAGGTCGCGTTCCTTATGCAGTTTCAGCAACCGTGCCTCACATTCAGCTTTTGACCGCGCGTAGAGGTTTCTGTCGGTCATGTCCTGATCTAATGGCGTGGCTTCAGTAATGACATTTTCCGGATCCGACATGTCATAAGACGCAATGGTGCCAGTGTAGATGAAGCGGTGGACACCGGCACGCAGCGCAGCTTCGGCTATTGTAACCGTCGTGCCCACATCGTTTTTAAGCGCCGCTTCCCATGTTGCGTCAAGCGATTTGCCCAGATGATAAACCGTTTTGATACCTTCCATAGCGCGATCCAGAGCTTCGGCACTGGAAAGCGACGCTGAAAAAAGTTCAACATGGTCTGAAATGTCGTCAAATGGCCCACCGTTTCCACGGCTCAGAACCCTTACATCCCGACCTGATGCGACAATGCGGCGGGTCAGCGCCCGCCCGATGAAGCCGGTACCACCAATGACAAGCACGTCGGGCGACGGAGTGCCCGAAGGTCGTACCAACAAAGGCTCTTCCGGCAGCAATGCCAGACAATCATCAATGGCCTGCATGACGTTCACGCCACTGACCGGCGCAAAGCGGGCGTCGAGTGGGGCATCATTGCGGATCGCACTATAGAAAGCTTTGAGTGTTCCCTGAAAACTCAATGCGTAGGGCGACTTGCGATTGAGCGAAACCAGTTGTTTTCCAAAGTTTGACACCCCCGCCGCGACATTGGATCCCGCGCGCGCCAACTGCTTCATCAGTGGGTTAATCACAATGTCGGTTGTGTTATCATATGCACAGTTCAGAACGTCATTCGCAAAGTCTAGGCGCGCCATGCCACTTGACCCGCGCACGATCACCGAACGGTCGTCATAGGTTTCGACCAGCGACAGGTTCAGCGTGACATCGACGTCACCGGCGCGTGCCAGAATGCGCCAGCTTTGGGGGCGGGACTCACCCGCTGGCAGTTGGATTACCTTGCCAGAATTAACCGAGATAATCTCGAGTGGCCCAAACAGGTCGACGGCAAAGGCAAAGAGATGAGGGCCGAGTTCCAGCAAGAGATTGCGCGTTTCCCGTAGCAACCACAGACCGAAAGGCCCAGACCGCAACGGCCCAAGCGGGAAGTGCCAGTTGATTTCGGCATTTGCGATCCGCCCCAACTTGCCTTCGGAGATAGTTTTGTTGAGGCGCTCATATGCGGGAATACCAAGGAAATTATGCCCAAACCCCAGAAGCTTACCATGTTCTGCTGCCGTTGCCGCCATGTCACGCGCATCATCAGCCGACAGTGCGACGGGCTTCTCGACAAGGCAGTGTAGCCCGGCCGCGAGGCATTGCTTGGCCAAAGGTTTGTGAGAGTCCGGTGGCGTGAGAATATGAACTGCATCGCAAACCCCGGCCTCCAGCATGTCTTGAAGATCGGTAAAGGCTTGAACACCCCGGGCTTCCGCCATGGCTGTGGCAGCGGCGGCGGACCTGTCGCAAACTGCAACAAGGTCAACACCGCGGGTGGCCTTGATGGCGTCTGCATGCCAGTCAGCGATGTAACCTGCCCCCACAATGGCAGTGCGAATACGATTTTTGTTCATTTTGTACATCTTTCAGACGCCGGTTTTTCTATTTGTACTCGATAATTCTCATGCTGCGCCCTTTGTAGCGCCGCCAGTAAAAGGTCATCATCCCCAGAAAGTTCGGAAACTTCGAGAGGGAAAGAAAGACCGCATGGTGGCGTGCGCGGGCAGGCTCCAGCCCCTGAGCCGTCAGGCCCTTCACGGTCCTTGAATACGACAGGATGTAAGCGCCAAGCACGGCCAAGGTCAAAATGCCAGAGAACAGCAGGCCCAGAACGAACAGCAAGGGCAGGACCGCCCCGAAAAGCCACACGCGGCGACGTTCGGGCACGAAATACTCAGGATGCAGGAAACCCACTTGCGCAAAGCCGTGGCCGCTGCGCACGGCACGCTGCCACCATTGGCCAAACCGTGTCATGGCAGCGTCGTGTCGTGTCATGGATTGCGGCAGGCGATGTGCGCGCCAGCCTGCCGCGCGCACCCTTACACAGAACTCGTCATCCTCGGCAGCGATCACGGTGGGATCAAATCCCCCTACCTGCTCAAACGCGGTGCTGCGCACCATCATGTCACCGCCGCATGCCTCGATATCGCCGGCAGGGCGATGCCATTCGAACTCGCACAGGTCATTGTAGATGCTTTGGGTCGGATAGATTTCCGACCGCCAGCCGGTCACGATACCCATTTCGGGATGCGTATCCAATGCAAGCCGGGCGTGGCTGATCCATCCGGATTCGACGCTGCAATCGCCGTCGATGAACTGGATATAGTCTGGCAATCCGGCCTCGCGTAGGGCATCTACGCCGGCGTTACGCGCGCGCGCGGCGGTGAAAGGCACCGAAGTGTCCAGATCAACTACCGTGGCACCGACCTTGCGCGCCTCTTCGATACTGTTGTCGGTTGATCCGCTGTCGACATAAATGATGGCCACGTCCTGTGCAGAAAGCGAGGCGAGGCAGGCTACCAACCGCTGCCCTTCATTCCGCCCGATCACGACAACCGTCACGCTTCCGCTCATCTGTTGCTCTCCGAAACAGGGCGCAGCGTGTTTGGCGGAGCGCAAGACACATAGCCCTCGAACAACTCACTTAGCCATTCCGCTTCTGCCAGGTTGCTGTATTCGGCGACGACTTTCGTGCGCCCAGCCTCACCCATCGTTTGCGCGTGTTCCGGGTTGTCTAGCACTTTCGAGATCGCCGACTTCAGAGCATCAAGATCCCCAGCCGCAACGACATGCCCTGAAACGCCATCCTCAACCAATTCGGGCACCCCTGCGATACGTGTCGTGACAACAGGCCGTCGTGCTGCCATGGCCTCCATTAGGACCACAGGCACGCCCTCGGCAAAGCTGGGCAGGACGAGCATGTCGGTGTTTTTGAGCAATTCAGCTACCGAGTCTTGCGATTGATAGCCGAGGAATTCCACCGTTTCGGCCAAACCCATCTTGTGTGCTTTTGTTTCAATCGCTGCGCGCTCGGGCCCGTCACCGACCAATTTGACCGTAAGCGTCGGGTAGGTTTGGCGCAGGTCTTGCACAGCATCCAGAAGCAGAGGGACCCCTTTGACTCCAGCCAGTCGTCCCACGAACAGGATGTTACCAATGGCGGGCGCAGTCTCTTCGAAATTGTATCGCTGGGGGTCTACGCCACAGTGGACGATATGCAGCTTGCCCCAGTGCGCCGGATCAGAAAACGCCATCGCCTGTGCGCGGCAGAAATGACTGATGCAGGCCACAAAGCTGGCGGTTTCGATCTTCTTGTCCAGACGCCAGTGTTCAGGCGCAAAAAAGATATCCGGACCGTGCAGCGTGAAACTGTAAGGGATACCAGACAGGGCAGAGGCCAGCATCGCAACCGTGCAACTGGATTTTGCGATGTGATTGTGTAGTTGGTCGATCTTGTGTGATTTCAGATGCTGGGCCAGAACGGCGGCCTCGGCGAAATAGAAGAGCTGATAGAGCAGCGCCCTCAGGCCTGCCGGAGCGGTGCGGATCGCGAGCCATAGCGCACGGCCATAGCCTGCGGGTGAGGCCAACAGCATCAGCAGGTGGCACTTGAAGAGATGCAAAGGGTTCTTCGCAGCTGCGAGCACATGGAATGTGGCGGCGGCCTCGGCCTTTTGCTCGGGTCCCACGTGATGTTCGGCGTTCGTGCGCCGGATGGAGCAGGTTTTCACCTCGTGACCCAGCGCGCGCAATGCCGCAACCTCGCGCTGGATGAAAGTATCCGTGGCGCGGGGATATTCGCCTGTCAGATAGGCGATCCGGCTGCAGGGTTTCGAGACGGTCATGCCTCTGGCCCGCGTGTGTTGGCGATGGCTTGGCTCATGGCGTGTTCAAACGCGACCATTGTGACGCCTTCAAGGCGTTCGTGTAGCCGTTTGTTGGAGAATGTCGTGGCGCCAAAGCGGGCCGCCAGCGTGGCAGGTTGTAGAAGGCCAACGCGCCGTAGCGATGTGGGCAGATGCCGCGCCATCAGGCGCAAGGGGGCCAGTGGCAGGGGGACAACCACTTTTGGCCAGCCGCAAGCGCGGACTGCGGCAAGGTACCGGTCACGGGTTGGGCGGTCGTCATCCAGCACGTTGACGATCATCGGGCCATCGGGGGCAGCACAGGAGGCTACGAGAGCGCTTGCACAGGTGTCGATATGGCAGGTTGGGATTTCGCCAGCTGACCCAAGCCGGAACATGGCCGGTCCCGAGGAAACGCCAAGATGGGCATTGAACAAACGGTCGGGCCCCCAGACAGCCCCGACCCGTAAGATGCGGAGGTCAAGAGATGTGAAGGTTTGCAAAGCCTGCTCCTGTTGAAGCTTTGCGGCGCAATATGCGTCACGTCCGCCCAAATTAGGCTCTAATAATGCATTTTCGTCAATATTCTGGGACGCCTGATAGTCATACACAGCCATGGACCCGACCAATACCAACCGTCTTGTCCCTTCGTTGGTCATGGCCTTGGCCAGACATTCCGAGGCTTTGACGGTATTACGTGCCATGCAAACCGGATCAGCGCTGAAACTGCCCGCGGCGTGGATGACTGCGTCTGTCCCGACGAGAGCTTGCGTCAAGATTTCTGGGTCTTCGACAAGATCGGCATATACAATCTCGGCGCTTTCCAGCGCGACCGGAGGGAGTTTGCCCGGACGCAGGAGGGCTTTGACGTGGTAGCCCGCGCGCAGGGCGTGTGTCACGACAGCCTGACCGATATAGCCGCCCGCGCCGGTCACTAATAGAGTCTGTTTCACCTCTATTTTGCCCATGGCATCGGCTCGATCGGGACGCATCGGGTTTGCATGGCAACGGATCCGCTATCATCACTGGCATTCTGGATCGCGAGAGTTACTTCGTTGACATGCAAAGCAAGGTCCGTGGACATCCGTGAAGGCCGGTCGTCGGCCATCGCGGACAGCATTTCGACCGGGCCCAGTGCAAAATTCATCGAAGCGGCCCCCCAACGCTCAACCTTGGGGTGGGTTTTGGCAGGCGGGCGGATCCGACGCCCCAGAGGATGTTCCAGAAGGCGCCTGCGTACGCGCAAACGCCTGTGAAATTTCACCGGCGCGGCGTTGTCCCAGGCGCGGCCCACCCTAAGAACGCCCTTGTCCCCGATGACCCGGATTTGGTGGTCGTGGGGCGCAACAATGGAACAGGTTAGCCGCGCGACCACCCCGCATTCAAAAAACAGGGTTGCAATAGAAACGTCCGGCGTACCCCCGGACCCCTTGTCGGGCAAAACTTCTGCACTGGCTGCCACGACGCGCCGAACGCTGCCGAGATGCCCAATAAGCCAAGTGAGGTAGTAGCCCGCATGTTCTAGCGTGCATCCGACCCGGAATTCATCCTCGGCAGGCCACTTGGCGCCGGATTCACTTTGCCAGTCTTGATATGGGGCCTGTGAAATGAACCCGTCATCCAACTCGGCATAGATGAGGCGCACCTGTCCTGCGATCCCGTCCCGCATGGCTTTGCCCAGCATTTGAGACGCTTCCCCTAGAAAGGAACAGGGTGCCGACCCTAACATTAGCCCTCTTTCCTCGGCTGTTTTGGCAAGGGTTAGGGCCTGATCCATTTCCATTGCGAGTGGCTTTTCCGAATACACCGGATAACCCGCATTGAGGCTGGCCATACTGACGTCGAAATGAGACGCAGGGTTCGTCAGGTTCAAAATAAGGCATCCGTCGGGCAGGGACGCAAAAAAACCGTCCATCGAGGGGTGACCAGTTAGTTGCCAATGATCGCAAAAGGCGCTGAGACGTTCGGCATCCCGGTCATGACAATGGATCACAGACACATCGGGATATTCAGCGAATGAGCGCATGTAGAGGTCGGCAACGAAACCACATCCGATTATTGCGACTGATTTCATAGGCTCTCTCGAAAGAATTCGGTTTATGTCCCGCGATTTAACCACTTGGAGCGTTGTCAAACCAGACGGTTGTAGTCGACGATGGGATGATGTGACATAAGTAGGACAACCCGTTCGAGAACAGGAGTTGCAGAGTGGATTTCCCATCGGTTGCAGGCCGCATTGCAGTCAATGTGCCCGATGAGGCAACGCTTTTGCTGAAGGTTGCGGAAAAACTAGAAAAACGCGAAGGGTTTGCCCTTGCCACAATCAACCTCGACCATCTGGTAAAACTTAAAGATGATGCAGATTTCGCGCGGGCCTATCTCTTGCAGGATTTGGTTGTTGCGGATGGAAATCCGGTTGTCTGGATGTCCCAACTGGCAGATCAGCCGCTGGAATTGCTGCCGGGGTCTGACCTCGTTCTGCCGCTGGCGAAGGTCGCCGCAAGGTTGGGGGTGCCGGTTGGGTTGATCGGTACAACGGACGACGCTTTGGAACGGGCAGCCGAGGCCATGAAAGCCGAGGTCCCAATGCTGGACATCGCGTGTTGTATTGCGCCACCCATGGGGTTTGACCCCGATAGCGCGGCCGCAAACACCGTTCTGAGAGAGGCTGAAAACGCCGGCGCGAAGTTGTGTTTTCTGGCGCTCGGGGCGCCGAAACAAGAGATCCTAGCCGCGCGTGGGCGCACGGTCACGCCGGATGTGGGGTTTGTGTCTATCGGCGCGGGCCTGGATTTTCTGGCGGGGAGTCAGAAGCGCGCGCCTGCTTGGGTAAGAGCGATGGCGATGGAATGGTTCTGGCGGATGCTTCAAAACCCAAAACGCCTTTCGGCCCGCTATGCGCGTTGTTTTGTGATCCTTCCGGGACTCACGGCAGATGCGATCAAACAGCGAAAGCAGCCAAGATAGAGTCTGTTTTTATACTTCTACAACACGCGGTTTGGGCGGGCGCCGCAACAAAATCAAGTCCTTGATTTTTCGTTTCAGGCCACGAGGCGCTGGCACCTCGCGATTCATTTCAAAGATGGCGCCGTTCAGGGACGGGTCATGCCAAAGCGCCAGACCAACACCCCATTTGGCAGCGATTGCCGGATCAAGCCCGTCTTGTATCCCCATATCAGTTGCCAGCATGCCCGGCATCCAAGTGTTCACGATGATTTCGGGGAACCTGTCGTGTAGATCGGCGTGAAGTGCCGCGCCGAAGATGCGACCTGCCCCTTTTGACACGGCATAAGCCGAACTGGCGGGAAGCGGGGCCATGTCTGCAAAACTCGAAACGTTGATGATACGACCAAACCCGGTTTCACCCATATATAAAAGTGCCGAGATTGTGCACGAGACAGTGCCTCCAAGATTTGTACCGACAACTTCCATGAAGCTTGCGCCGGTTTCGTCGAAAATATCGCGACGGGGATAAATCCCGGCGTTGTTGATCAAAAGGGTGACGTGGCCCAATGTCTGTTCAATGGATTGAAACGCTTGTTCGACAGCTTTCGAATCTGCCACATCCACGACCATCGGCACAAACCGATCGCTCTGCGCCTTGGACATCGTGTCTTGCAGCGCCGAGTCCCGTCGCCCAAAGCCGATCACACTTAGGCCTTTTTGCACCAACTCCAGCGCAAGCGCCTGCCCCAGACCGGAGCCGGCGCCCGTCACCAAGGCGATGTCGTGGCGTGGATCAATCATTTTTGCAATCCTTCTGACGGCTGAGGGTCTTATGGATATGGTCGGCCACACGCAGTGCATTGGCGGCGATGGTGAGGCTAGGATTCGTGCCGCATGACGTGGGCATGAAGCTCGCATCCGTCACATACAAATTGTCCAGATCGTGTACCTTGCAGTTTGGATCAAGCACGCTTTCGGCTGGATCAGAGCCGAATCTCAGGGTCCCGCAGGCATGGCCATAGTTCAACTCGGGTCCGTGGTTTAGAAAGACCCATCGCATGCCGCGCAAAGTCTTTCGAATTTCGGACCGGAAGGTTTTGCGACGTTTCAGAAGCTCGGGGGCAATGTCGTATTGGAACGCCAATTGGTCTGGGCGGTCACTGTTCACGATCACCCGGTTCTCGGGGTAGGGCAGGTCCTCGAGGATGCCCACGAAAACGGCGGCGCTGCCAAAGAGTTTGGAAGCGATCAGTGCGGGAATGCGGGTAAACTGTCGCAGCCAGGTTAGTTTGCGCAGGGGCGACCGATCGAACGCCAAGTTCAGGAAATGCACGATTTCGCCATATCGTGCCTCGATCCCCATGGCCTGTATCAATCCCAGCCGTTGACCGTCCTTGAAATACAGGTCCCTCAGAGCGATCGCCTTGGTCGGACCCTCTGTACGCGCCGACCGTGGGGGCCAGAGTGCGAACATTTCGTTCATGTGGAACATCAGGTTTCGGCCGACAAGGCCGCTTGAGTTGCCGCAGCCTTCCGGCCAGTCTTCAGATTGCGACCGAAGCAACAGAGAGGGCGAGGCGAGGGCACCTGCTGCCAGAACAAAATATCGGGCGCTGAGTGTTTCGACGCCGTCAGGTGTTTCGATTTCGACGCGTGAGACATGATCCGTATCCCCGATGAACTTGCGCACGGCTGTGTTGACTTGAACTTCCGCACGGCCTGTGGCCAACGCCGGGTCTACCCCTGCGGTTCGGCCATCCATCTTGGGGTGTTTGGGACAGCGTGTTTCTTTGCAGGTTGGGCAGTCCTCATCCCGATGGAAACAGAGATGGCCCTGATAGGGGTGCAACCCGTTTGCGGCCAGTTTCTGCATCAACGCCGCCTCGTCCCGGCGTGGGGGGCTGGGCGGATCGAGGGTTCCGTCGCTTTCACCAAGCGGGTCTGGGGTGCCATTCACCTTGAACATGCTTTCCGCGGCAGAAAACCACGGTTGCATCTCGGCATAGGACACAGGCCAACCCCCGGTTGGGTGCGGGCGGGCTTCGCTATGGTCGAGATCATGAGGTTCGGGGCGCTCTAACGCCCCCGCATAGAAGGTCGAAGAGCCACCGACGCCAGACCCGATTGGCGCAAAAAATGAAAAACTCTTACCGTTTATGGTCGCTTGTATCGGGGTGGGCCAATACCCGCGCACGTGACGTGCGACGGGGTCTCCCATCTCGTAATTGAGGTCATGCCTTGCAGCCGGGTGACCCTGTGGTCCGCGTTCCAGATAGAGTACCGACCATCCTTTTTCTGCCAGCCAGCGCCCCAACGGACCGCCGCCCATACCAGTTCCGATGACGATCACGTCCCAGATTTGGTCAGTGGGCGTTTCAGTCATGGGTTTCCCCTTTTCGGGCGGCTTCAAAGGCAGGCAGGAACAAGGCGCGCAGTCGCTGTGCGGCGGCATTTGTCAGGTGGTTGTTGTCAAAATACTGCCCCACCTGACCGTGTATGGCAAAGCAGTTTGCCCCGTCACACATGTTGGGCCATGTGTCGATTCTCTGAATTGCGCCTTGCGCAGATAGCGTATCCCAAACCGCCCTTACAGATGCCTGACGGAGCATAACCGCATCCTTCGATATGCGTGCAGCCTCGGCGGCCTGTTCTGGCGACAGCCTGCCATAAGCAAGATCGCGGGCAACACGGCGAGAGTCATAGTTGGCCAATTCGGGCACCTGTTGGGCGACAAAGACGTTCACACGGGTATCGTTCAGCGTTTCGACCGTGCGGGACGCGAGGGCCGAAAAACCGGGGGAGACTTCAATCGTGTTATGGGCGTCTATCCCGTAGCCTTGGCCGGTAGCGTAGTAGGCCCAACGTCCGACCAAAAGGACAGCAGCAAGATTGCTCCATTCGGAGATGTCGCTTTCAATCCTGCGATTTGCAGTTTCACACTCTTGATCCTGAGCGGCTGTAGCGGCGCGTTCGGTCTTGGATGCCCCGAAGAATGGTGGGCAGCCGGCCCTCCAGAGGATGAGTGCAGGGGTTTGTTGCTCATCAGCTAGCTGCGCCAGACCATCCATATAGGCGCGCAGATGCGAGTCGCCCCAGATCAGAAGGTGTTGTGGACCGTCTGGGCCGATCGGGCAGACCTCAATCCCCTGAAACCGTCCGGTTGCCGGAATGTGGCAGCGGCTCCAATCCTGGATGAAGTCGGCAGAGGCATCGATATGAATGCGTGTCTCAGGGGAAAAACGATCAGGCAGGCCATCCGCTTTGAAAACCACAGCACCCAGAAGCAGGACTAGCGCCGAGGTGCCTGCGGCCACGCTAAACACAGTGCGCGGGCTGATGTTTGCAGACCTGCGCACAGGTTGTTCCACAAAGCGCCAGCACAGGGCGGCAAGCCCCATGGACACTGCGATCCAGAATACCTTTGCCGGTAAAGAATCCGGCGGCCCCCAGATGTAGGTGGCAAACACCATGACCGGCCAATGCCAGAGGTACAGCGAATAGGAGATCAGCCCGATGAACACAGGTGCCTTGGTCGACAAGGCGCGGTTGACGGGATTATTTCCCTGTCCACCAAGGATCAAGAGCACGGTGCCCAACACAGGTACGATGGCCTGCCAACCGGGAAACCCGTAGTCGGGCCGACTCAGCAGTATGGACCCGACAACCAGCCCCAACCCAGCCCACGAAACCCAAGAGCTTAACTTCCAAGACAGCTTCTGTTGGTGCCCGACAATGGACAATAGGACACCCGCCAAAAGCTCCCACGCACGGAAGGGGAAAAGATAAAAGGCGGCGGGTTGGTGCGTGTAGGTCAGGTACAGGGACGCGATCAGCGATGTTGCGAACAACCCCCAGAGCGCAGGCAGGATTGTGTGTTTCCAACGGGCGAACAGCAAAAGTGCAAGGGGTAGAAACAGATAAAACTGCTCTTCCACCGAAAGGGACCAGGTGTGCAGCAGCAGCTTTTCTTCTGCCGATCCATCGAAATATCCGGCCTGCCGATAGAAAAGGACATTCGAAAGATACACCGTCGCGGCAATAGCGCCTTTGCCGAGTTCGCGAAAGTCGAAAGGCAGGAGTGCAAACCACCCAACCAGCAGCGCGGCAAAGACCATGACAAAATAGGCAGGGGCCAGGCGTCGGATACGTCGCAGATAGAAGCGGGATAGCGAGATCTGCCCCTCTATTTCCAGTTCCCGCCAGAGGATGGAACCGATCAGAAAGCCCGAGATAACAAAGAAAATATCTACGCCAACAAAACCGCCGCCCACGCCTGCAACGTCGAAGTGATACAGCACAACGGCCATCACCGCGATGCTGCGCAATCCGTCTATTTCTGCTCGATGCGCGAGAGGCGCGGCTGGCTTTGGCACTGGTTGGGTCACGTTTGGTTTGCGTGGCTGTTATTGAAACACTTTGAAACTAAGCTTGGGGATACGCAAACTTTTGGGCGAAAGGGGTTCAGTATTGTGATCACTCCAAGACTTACATGTAGGTTCGTTTGCGTGGGCTCGGCTGGCTGTCGGTGGCTTTCTGCTCTTCTTTTCGCCAACGCGTCATCTGTTCTGCGTGTCCCAGCAATGCGCCCGCCAAAAGCCACGTTAGGGGCGTCAGTGTGGCATTGGGAAGCAGGTCAACAAGGTTGATTGCAAGAACTAGCGCAATCGCGCCAGCGTAAGGGGAAATCTCGAACTGTGTCCATCGCGACGAGGTGTTGTGTCGCCTGTCCACTTTGTTGGCGCGCGGACGCACTTGTTGCCGCCAAATCATGAAAATCGGTAACGATAACAATCCGAACTCAGCAAGGAAGCCGACCCATCCATACATGCCGAGGGCAATGATCCACCGGCCGTCCGTCACGGACTCGATTTCGCCTGTAAAGGCGTCTCGCTCTTGGTTGCGCCCCCATGATCCCCAGCCGAATACGGGTTTGAGTTCGGCACGTTGCAAAAGGCCGTTTTCATTTTCGAACCGGAATGCGAGGGACTGAGCCCGTTCGGCGCTGACCTTGGCAGCCTGTTCCAGCATGAACCTTTCGGGGACGATATGTGCCCCTTTCATGAGCGGATAAGCCAGGGCCAGCACAGCCAACAGCGCCGCAACATGTGTTTGCAATCTGTGCGAAGCAAACAGGATCAGCGCCCCCACAAGGCCGGCATAAATCAGGGGGGCCAGTGTCTTGCAAAGGGTCAGCACGACCAGCAGGTAAAGCCCCGCCAGAAGATATCTGGCTTTGGCTGCGGATGTCTCGCCCTTGAACAGAGCGAACGCAAACATCGTTGTCATCATAACAAAGAAGGCAACCCAGATCCCGTGTTCAAGGAACACCATCGGACGAAAGCCGCCGCCGCGCATGGCTTGCGAGAACAAATGCTGGAAGAAGCCATAAACCCAAGTATTGAGCTGCGGGCTGAGCCGCACCTCAACCAGAACCGGGATTGTGAACACCAGCCCAGCAATGACAAAGATGCGTAAAATATCCTTCTGAGACTCGGCGGTGGTCAGGACGTTTCGTGCGACAAGAAAACCAGCAATGGTCATGAATTGCGTCAGCATCAGACCCACGGCATCGCTCAAGCCAAGTCCGCGAATGGCGGTTTGGGCAAAAATCAGGGGCTCTGAATTGGTGAAGACCGTGGGAAGCGGCGATAGGATAAAGACTAGAATTAAAACCGTTGCGATCCGCGACCTCGGAAGAAGAAATACGCGGGATTTTGTTGTCGCGACCCAAGCCACCAAAACGGCAAGATTTGGAAGTGTCGCCTTGTTCAGTGCCGGCATCAATGGCGGATCAAATGCAACGGGATAAGGGGGGAGCAAAAGATACGCTCCGACCAGCGACCAGACAACCGCCTTCCCGGCAGGAAGACGCCTGAACAAAACCCATATCGCGACAGGTGCGAGGCCCAGAACAAGATAGGCAAATGAATTGGGCATGTGTGGGTGCCGTCCTCGTGTCGCAGATTAGCCCCACGATAAACCTTCGGGATCGCGCTGTCAGGACCTGTCGTTACACACCGGTGCCACTGAAGACCACACTCACCGTCCGGGCGATGACCTTGATATCTGTACCAAAGGTCAGGTTCCGGTCGTATAGCGTGTCGTAATGCGCGCGCTCGGCAAAGCTGGTGACGTTCCGCTCGGACGTCTGCCAGAAACCCGTGATCCCCGGGCGCACGCCAAAGTAGTCTTTGCCGGGATACAGGTCGACCTGATCCACCATCATAGGACGTGGCCCAACAACCGACATTTCGCCCACAAAAACGTTCCAGAATTGCGGCAATTCATCCAGAGAACTGCGCCGCAGAAAACGCCCAAACGGCGTGATGCGCGGATCATGACGCAGCTTCTGGTGATGGTCCCACTCTTCTTTGGCTTCGGGGTTCGACTCGAGATAGCTGTTCAACAGCTGATCGGCGTTCGGCACCATGGTGCGCAATTTCACCATTTTGAAAACACGCCCCTCAAGGCCGACGCGTTTTTGCAGATAAAACGGGTTACGCCGATCCTTCAGGAAGATGATCGCAGACAACCCGGTAACGATGGTCAGAACCGGGATGGCGATCAAAATGACGAACAGGATGTCAAACGGACGTTTGATGAAGTCGCGGTACGCGCTCTTGGGTTCGCCGACGGCGGCATAGCCCGCTTTGAAACCCTCTTCTGAATACATCGTCATCTGCATTCTACCTTAAATCTGGCTTTAGGCCCCCACCCAAATCCAAATAGTGAGAGGACAAAGCAATCATTACAGGGAAAACAGACGGTGTTTTCCCCATGTTTATTTTGCCCTATGCGGTACCGGCAGGTGTCAGAGTCCCCCAGTGGACTAACTCCGGCTTCCCGAAGCGCTCCCTTACCTCTGTCCGATAAAGGCAAGAAAAAGACATATTCAACTTTTTGTCTAGTAGCCCCAGGGTTGTGTTTTTTTGTAAGTGTTTGAAAAAATTTAAGATTTCAGAAAATTTGATCCAAAAATTTATTTTGAATTGCCCAATTGTTGCCTTATTTCCTCAACGTCTGTCTGCACTTTGGTGACTATTGTGCTGCATTCCTGGTACTGTTTCCGATCGTGAAACCACCCCGAATCAATTCATATCTTTAAAACTGACGGATTGTCCCCATGGGAAAACTGCAGCGCTACTTGCCACGGTTGTTGCCATCAGCCAGAAGCACGGCCCATGAGCTGCACAACCACAAAAGCCGCGCCTGCAAAGACAACGCCTAAGAACAACAGTGTCAAAATCTCTTTCGCGAGCCGTTTCCGACGCGCTGATGATGTCTCGATTTGGGGGAAGGTGACCACGGCACTCAATCCGGTTTTGCGGGTGAGCTGTGCGTCGTTCCAGATAACAGGGCTGCGCGCCTCGAGCAGCAGAACAAGGCCGGTGGCAATCGCGGCACTTGCGATCATCCCAAGCGCCAAGTTGCGCTTGCGGTTGGCTGAAAGCGGCTGCTCCGGCACGAGTGCCTTTTCCAGAACCTCGAACTTGTCGCCCTTTTGACTGGCTTCGAGCATATGCTCCATCTCTGCCTCGGCGCGACCGGCCGAGATGGCAAGGTATTGATCTGTCAGCTTCTGAAGCTCAAGCTGCATTGTATTCAACGTCTGTTCGACTTCTGGCGCGCGGGCGATGGCGTCGGACAGTTCCTCAGCCTCGGCTCTGTAAAGGTTTTTCTGCTCTTCCAAACGTCGGATGCGATTGGCCTGGATCGACGAAGACGAGGTCTGGTCACCACTTCGCAGCCCAATGATTTCACTATCGAGTTCGAGCTCGATAGCGCGCACGTCGGCCAGCCGTTGGCGTTGTTCCTCAAGCGCGCCTGGCAAAGACGATGAGTTCTGGCGTTTGTAAGCGGCCAGTTGTTCTTCCAGTACGATGATCGCCTCGCCGACACGCCGTTCTTCGCTGTCGTAAAACGCCAGTGACTCTTCGGCACGCGCACGACGGCGCTGTTCGGTCTGGACCAGAACGTTGTTGACCAACTCGTTGGCAATCGCTGCGGCCAGCTCGGGATCATCCCATTTCACCATCACGTTCAGCGCGGTTGGGCTAAGATCCTGCCGCCATTGCATACTCGGGTCGGCAATCTGCACGACGCGGGCAGCAAGGCGCAACTGGAACACCTTCTCGGACATTGTCATGTCAGGTGCGTTGGAAAAAAGTCCGTACTTTTCAATGATCGCAATCAGATTATCCCGCGCCATCACGCGCTGTTCGATGATTTGCAGCGTTTGAATGGCCGCCGCGTTTCCGACAGTGGTGCCTGTGTCCTTGACCGAGGCCTGCTCGATCTGAATCACGGCAGAGGATTCGTACATGTTCGGCTTGGACATGACATAGGCCAACGCAGCCAGCGTTCCGAGGCCGACAATAATGCTCCAACTCACAATCCGTCGCCGAAGTGTACTTAGAATTTCACCCAATGACTGGTTCACTGCTCAATCGATTCCTAGGTCTTTAGTGCGCGTGATGCCTGCGTTTCTTGTCGAAGGTAAGGCGTTTACGTGGAAATCCCTTGGGATGTGACCTCTACCGCAGACTTGGCCATGAAGGAAATCATCTTTCCGTCAATAAATGTAAAGCCACCGGTCAAAACGTCGCCGGCAGCAAAGGGACCAATCTGTTCGGTGAAAGTGGCCGTGAATGCAGACACACCAATCGCGACTTCCAAAGCGTCAAAGCCAAACAAGGCGCGCGTGATGGGATATTGGCATTTGTAGGCGCACTCTTTTGCACAGAAAATCAATCTGGCAAGCCGCAAACGGTCACTTTCAGGCTGTTGGGCGAGCCAGTCTTGTTCGCGCGTGGTGCAGATTTCTGGGACCAGATCTGCATCAAGCGGAATGTCAGGTTCGATGTCGATCCCGAGTGATTGCCAGTTTTGCGAACGCCCTACCACCGCAACGCATTTTTGCGCATCATGGGAAATGCTTCCGACAATGCCGGGCGGCCACTTCGGAGATCTGTCAGCGTACATTTGAACAGATCGCGGGGCTTCGCCGAGAGCGCGCATTGCCTGCCGTGCCGCGTGCCGGCCAGCAGTAAACTCCGCCACCCGACGCGGCAGAGCGGTGCCCATATAGGCGCGCTCTTCGTTAAACAGCAAGGCGCGGGGATCGCCAATTTCGCAGTCTCCAACGCCAATGCCCTCGGGAAGAATGTGCCCAAGGGCAGAGGCCAATGCACCTGGCATCAAGCGCGCACCCTTCGTCGGCTACGCATAGCCCGCCGCTTTGCCATCGCCTCGGATCTTTCCGTGGCGCGCTCATCCGGAGAGGTATCTTTTTCCATGTTGGGAGCGGGCAGCGCCCCGCCACCCAGTTCATCGACTTTTTGAGCCAGATCCGAAAGAATCGGGAACCGGAAAATGTCGGTAATGCCAAGCTTGGGCACATCCAGGTCTTGCCGGATTTCGCGGTGGGCCTGCACCGCCAAGAGAGAATGGCCGCCAAGGTCAAAGAAGTTGTCGCCTGACGACACCTCGGATAGCCCCAAAACCCGGCACCAGATTTCAGAAATGCGTGTCGCTGTTTCGGTGGCCGGTTGTTTCGCGACAGCGCGGCCGGCAGGTTTGCTTCCCTTTTCCGATGGTGCGGGCAGAGCTTTCCGGTCCACCTTTTTGTTGGGTGTCAGGGGGAAGTCCTGCACGGTCACAAAATGCGAAGGGACCATGAAATCCGGCAACGCCTCTTTCAGAACGGCCCGTAAGCGGTCTGTGTCATTGGCTGCTGGCCCACGCAAGTAGGCAACAAGGCGCGTGTCGCCGGGCGTGTCTTCGCGCGCCATGACGACCGCCTGCGCGATCCCAGAGTCAGCTTCGAGCAGAGATTCGATTTCGCCCAGTTCAATCCTGTACCCGCGCAGTTTGACCTGATGGTCTGCCCGACCGAGGAAGTCCAGTGTCCCGTCGGGCTGCCAGCGCACGAGATCCCCTGTCCGGTACAAACGCCCCGTCGTACCATTAATGGTATCGGCCACAAATCGGTCTTCGGTCATTTCTGGGCGTTGCCAATAACCGGGGGTGACACCATCGCCACCAATATACATTTCCCCCGGAACCCCGACCGGCGTCGGAGCCCAGTTTTCATCAAGCACATAGATCTGCGTGTTCGCAATCGGTTTGCCAATGCTAACCACGCCATCGGACGGCAATGCCTCGGCCGTGGTCGACCAGATCGTGGTCTCTGTCGGCCCATACATATTTAGAATTTTTGCACGGGTCAGTTCGCTCAACTCGGCCACCAGCGCACCAGGCAAAGCCTCACCTCCGATCATCAGGTGGTCAAGCTGGCCAAGCGCAAAACGGGCCTCGTCATTCATGGTCAACATGCGCGCCATACTGGGGGTGCACTGCAGATGGGTCACCTTGTGGCGCAGGATTTGTGCCGCAATCGAGAAATCATCTTCGGCCAGAACCCCAGCGGTATTTGAGCGTTTCAGCACCTCTGCAACGAGGGCGAGGCTTTGCAGGACGTTGTCTTTGTCAATGCCATAGTCAATGAGGCACGCCACTTCGCTGACACCGATTTTCTTGAGTTGTTCAACCCGATCCAATGCGTCCTGAACCGTGCCAAACAAACCTGAGTCTTCAAAATACCGCAGGAAGGCAAAATCGAGAATGCTTTCGAGTTCGTCTTCTGACAGAATGCCGAGATCCAGATCAAACGCCGAATTCACACCATCCGGCCGTTTGAAAGCCGGGAACGCCCAAGCGTATTGTTTGATCAGCCCAGCCGCGCTGCGAAGATAGTTTTTCATGGGTTCGCGTGCGATTTCGCGTGCATGTTCCCTGTCATCGGCAAGGAACGTGTGCAGCATCAGCGTGACCTTGAAGTTTTCTGGATCAAAGCCGGATGCGCGTAATTCGGCGTGATAGAGACTAATTTTTTCTGCCACTTCGTCGATGCTTTGCCCTAGGAGATGGGTCAGTATGTGGGCGCCCGCCCGTCCAGCCTGTTTCCAGGTTTCGGGATTGCCCGCTGTGGTGACCCAGAGTTCGATCTCTTTCGAGACCGGTCGCGGCTGGGTCACAACCGCGTGCATCGACCCATCCTGACGGGGAAATTCGACCGGTTCGCCCCGCCACAATGCGCGAAGCTCTTCCATTTGTTCGAACATGGCATCGCGGTTGCGCGGGGGGGTGTTTTCAGGACGCAAAACGAAATCATCCGGTTGCCACCCCGACGCAATGGCCAAACCTGCGCGCCCCGCTGTCAGGTTGTCGATCACCGCCCATTCTTCGGCAAGCCGCGCGGTATGGTGTAGCGGCGAAACACAGCTACCCGCGCGGACCCCAATGTTCTTGGTCACAGCGGCAACTGCAGCCCCGGTCACAGAGGGGTTGGGGTAGGGGCCCCCAAACGCATGGAAGTGACGTTCTGGCGTCCAGACGGCACAGAACCCGTGCTGGTCGGCGAATTTGGCGCCCTCAAGCAGGAGTTCATACTTCTTGGGTCCGGGGGCGTCATCATTGCCCCAGTAATAGACGGAAAACTCCATACCTGTGTCGCTGGTCGGGACATGGCCGTTCGAGATTTGGGTGCGACTTTCATCACCGCTCAGCACCAATTTGAACCCCCGCGCCAGGCTGTAGAACAGTTCAAGTACGGAAATATCAAACGACAAGCTGGTCACCGCAAGCCACGTGCCTGCCGGGTCGTGGTCGACCCGTTCATCCATCCCAGCAAAGAAATTGGACACGTTTTTGTGCGATACCATCACGCCCTTGGGCACGCCGGTCGAACCGGATGTATAGATAACATACGCAAGCGTGTCTTCCGACAGCGACAGATCAAGGTTTGACACTGCGGCACCCGAAATTCTCAGATCGCTGTCGATGAACAGCAACGCCGCATCGCTCTGTGGCAGCGTTTCTGATAGTTCAGTCTGCGTAACGATGACCTCTGCGCCACTGTCTTTGATGTAATGCGCAATCCTGTCCTCGGGATATGTCGGATCCATTGGCACATAGGCCCCGCCAGCTTTGAGGATGGCTAGCGCGCCTATTAACAGATCCAGTGACCGGCGACAGTAAAGCCCAACCAAAGCGCCGGGCGTCACCCCCATATCCGTCAGAACTCGAGCTGCCTTGTTCGCCCGCTCGTTCAATTCCCGGTATGTTAGAGACTGATTTTCGAATATCAGGGCAACGGATTCGGGCGTTTTCTCGACCTGCTGCTCGAATTGATGATGAATGCCTGCCTTTGCGTCGTAGGCAACGTCCGTCGCGTTCCAGAGGTGCAACAGTTCATCACGCTCACCCTGTGGCAGTGCGTCCAAAGATCCGACGAAGTCAGTCACTGGCGCCCGCTTCCATGCAGCGGAAAGACAAACAAACCGCTCTGCCAGACGTTCCGCATGAGAGGCGGGCACTCTGGAAGCGTCGTAGAAGAACACGGCCTTATCTGCCGAGACAGCGATCGTAATGGCTGCACCATCGACATGGGCCGAGTTAGCCTCAAAGCAAAGGGCGATATCCGGGGTTTCCAGAGGGCTAAGCTTAGGATCACGCAGGACGAGGTCGCAGGCAAAAGTATCCTTCGTTTCCAGTGTCTTTAAAGTGTTGCCAACCCGTTCTTGCAGTTCACTCAACGAGCTGTGCTGTTCGTCTTCAACCCGCAAGGGCACCCACGGGTTCAGGTATCCTTTGGCGGCTGGAACAGGTTTATGAAATGCCATGTCGCACGGGGCAGGGACACCGCTGCGCAACGCCCAGACCGAGGCAATAGCCGCGATCTCCGTTGCTGTGAACCCATCGGCGACATCAATTTCTATCCTGCGAATATCCGGCAGATCGCCAGCAGCAGTCACCAGCGGCAATCGCGACGCGTGAAAGCCAGGTAGAACTTTTCTCCAATATGTTTCATCTTTCAGAACCCCGGCAGTGGCCTTGGTCAATTCCTGCGCGCTGTCGCGTTCGAGCGACGGCAGTGTGGCGCCAACAGAGACAAGGCGCAGGGGCGAGATATCACGCCCTGCACTGTCCGTGATTTTTTCAAGAACGATACTGCCTCGCCCGCAAGCGACGATCAGGCTTGTGTCGTCACAAGCCAGCACGGCCCCCGGTAACCCGCGTCCTGCCGAGGGTGGCGCCAGATCGGCGCGGGCAACACAAAGTACTTTGCCGCCCGCAACAATTTTGGGACAACATAGCGGGTTCCAGTAATCACCATGGTCCAGCGCCTTGACCAGTGCAACAAGGTCTTCGGCATCTTTGCGAAAGTCCAGTCGCGCTGCCGCTTCGGGTCGGCTTGAGCGACCAAAATAGCTGCGCCTGGAGAAGTCCTGCGGCTTTGTGCGCACAGGATCCTGCACGAGCATGTCCATCAGTTCGGGGAAACTCTCAATTGCGGCTTCATAGCACTTGGTGTTTAGCGTCAATGCCGTGTCGGTTGGCGTGATTTCAAACTTGCGCTGCAAAAGGATTCCGCCCTTGTCGGCACCCGCCGTCATTAAATGCCAGGTGATGCCATGTTCGGTTTCCCGGTGGATCCGCGCCCAAACAGGTGCGTTCAATCCGGCATAGGCAGGCAGGGGGCCATCGTGAAAGTTCACAGCACCGCGGCGTGGCATCTCGAGAACGCGCTGGTCCAGCATGTCGAGGTTCGCAATGCTCAGAAGCCAGTCAAATTCATGAGAAGAAAGAGTCTCAGAAAGGTCTGTGTCAGAGGACACAACTTCTATTCCCGCCTGCGTCGCCCAGTGTGAAATCTCGTCTGACCGCGTCACCACGGCCTTGATCCGGTGCCCTGCATCGCGCCACATTTGGGCGCATTGGACCAGCAGTGACTCGTTGCCGATCAAGATCGCAGTTTGGGTCTGTTGGGTGGTCATGAGACACCTCCCTTTGTGTGTGGCAAGGGTGAATAGGACGGCGCGGCGCGCGCATTCGGGGCGCGCCAGCGCAGGTCATGTGCAATGAGATCCAGAAGAAACCGATCAGGATCGCGTCGGTCTTTGCGTGTCAGAACGCGCCAGACACGCCAGAGACATCCCCCCGCGAAATGCGCCATCGTTGCAAAAGCAGCGTAAAACTTTCCGTGGTTCATGGTGAAGTAATACCGGCGTGAGTCGAACCAATAGGTTGGCATCCGGCTCCACGTTTTCATTCCCGTGGAAACCGAGCCGATATGGGTTACTTCGCTGTCGCGGACATAGACCGTCGTCCAACCGGCACGTCGCGCCCGCAAGCACAAATCCGTTTCCTCGAAATACAGGAAGAACCTTTCGTCAAACAGGCCAATGACTTCAAGAAGCTCTGGCCGGATGATCATGCTGGCCCCGGCCAGCCAATCCACTTCGCAGGTTTCTTTCGGCAGTGGCAATGGCACGACATGCCGATCGAGAACGCGGCTGACTGGGCCAACGCGCGCGGCACCTTCAAATTCGCCCTTGATCGTCGGAAAACGGAACGCCGTGATATGGGGAGCACCGTCCGGCCCGTGAATATAGCTCCCTGCAATGCCCACCTCGGGGCGCGCTTCCATGACGTCGACAAGGCGACAGATCGCGCCTTTGTCGGGAAATGCATCCGAGTTCAGGATATATACATAATCGGGTGAAACCAGTTTCAGGCCGGTGCGGATGCCAAAATTGTTCCCGGCCCCAAAACCGCCATTGTGGCCGGACTCGACCAAAGTCACCCTGTCGCCCCAGCCGCGCTTCTGCGAGGCCCTTTGCAGCCGTTCGAAAGACCCGTCGCCCGAGTCATTGTCGACCAAGATAAGGTGCCCGCGTAACTCTTCCATCTCTTTCAGCGCCGCATCTACGGCATCGGCCGTCATATCCGGCGTGCGGTAGTTCAGGACCACCACGAGAAGGGTCACAGATCGCGTCATTCCGCAGCCTCTTTGGCAATCTGGCGCTTAATCTCGCGTTCTGCGGATTCAATGATGCGTTTCATGCGGGTCGCCAAGACACGGACATTCGGTTCAAGCACCATGGAGTCGTGATCGCCGGGAACCTCGATCACTTCGAGGTCGTTGACATATTGCCCCCAGTCATTGTCATGGAAGACATAGGCGCGCTGATGATCCACCAGTTTACCATCGCCCAGATCCCATTTCCCCGACAATGGCGGGCGGAACAAAGCCATGCGGCCATCCCAGGGACGCATGGGATAGCGTGCCACCGCACGCAGGAACGCGGCTTCGATCTCGGCATTGTGGAACTGCGTGTCCGAGGTGTCGGTCTCTGACGTATTTTCGACGGGACGGCGTTTTTCCATTTCCCAGCGAATGCGGTTCTGCACCCACTTTGCCGGATAGGCGAGACCACCGGACCGCAATTCTTGCATCTGTATTTTCAAGCGGTCTTCGAAACTCAATGCGCGACGGACGGGCAGCGGAGTATCCAGAAGGATCACAAGGCCGATCTCTTCGCCAGCGGCCTCGAGTTGATGGGCGATTTCATAGGCCGTTATACCGCCCCCTGAAAAGCCCCCCAAAAGATACGGGCCGTGGGGCTGTACATGCCGCATTTCTGCGATGTAATCCGCCGCGGCCTCGCGCAGGTCGTCATGTGGCGCTGCATCGCCATAAAGACCGCGAGCCTGGAGCCCATAGAACGGACGGTCGGCACCGATAAGGTGCGCAAGGTGGCGCAGGTTGAGCACATTGCCGAACATCCCTGCGACAAGGAAGAAGGGCGTTCGCGGCCCACCTTCGCCGCTATGCATCGGGACAAGATGGGTGAACCGTCGTGCCGGTTCTTTGGTCTGGCCCGGCGTAGCAATATCATCTGTGCCTTCTTGCGGGCCGACCTGTTCTTCAATCAGAGCTGCACACTTGGAAATCGTGGGCGCTTCGAACAACACCGAGATCGGGAATTCGATACGATAGGTCTTTTTCACCATCGCAAACAGGCGCACAGCGATCAGGGAATGCCCGCCAAGATCGAAAAAGTTGTCTTCCACGCCGACCTTGGAAACCCCGAGTAGGTCTTGCCAGAACCCGGCAAGCGTGCGCTCGATATCATTTGATGGCTCGACAAAATCGGTTTCCAGCTCTGGGCGTTCGAAACCTGCGTTCACGCTCTCGGTCGCGCCGGATTGGGTGGCGGCCTGTTCCATCAAGGTATGAAGATCCAAAGACGAAAAGAGCACTTGCGACAGGCCCGAGGCCAGCCCAGCTTCGAATAGCTGTGCCCCATCCTCCGGTGGGATACCCTGAGACATGTTATAGGCCAGACGCTCTTCCGCGGCCGACGTGGGTCTGTCATTTCTGTTCGAGGTGATTTCCACCTCGTTCCGACGCAGAGGCGGGGCCGCAGCGAACCCAACCGAAGTCGCGACCTTCTTGATTGTCAAACCAGAGACTGAGATACAAAGGCTGCCGTTTTCATCTGTGAGGTCGACGTCAAAGCTGGCTACGCCACTGGCGGCGTCGCCTGACACCAGCCGCACATGGCTGATCAATGATGCGGGTAAAGGTTTCCAAACGTCGACTTGCGCATAGGACACAGGTACCCAAAGGTGCGCCGCGTGATACCCGGGAATTAGGTTCATCGCCCAGCCCGTTGCAAGATCGAGAAGACCTGGGTGCAGGGCAAACCCGTTCTCACCCAACTCTGTTTCGTACGCCGCCCCAAGCGAGAGATGTGCGACACCTGTGGCGCCTTTGGTCTGCATGGACCGCAAGACTTTCCATCGCGCCCCAAAATTGAGATGAACTTCCTGTGGAGACGTCACGGATGCTGCTGTCGGATCAATTTTGAGAGCATCAGGAGGGTCGATGGCAGGGCTTGCTTTCCCATGCAGCGGCACAAGCCGCGCTTCGGCGTGCAACTGATATGCGTCCTGCCCCTCAAAGCGGCATTTGCTCTTAACCTCAAACTTGTATCCCTCGTCCGATCGGATCAGCCGGACCCGCATCTTGACGTTCGAACCATCTTCGACAGCCAGCGCTCGCAGGAACGTCAAATCGCGAATCTCGAAGGGACCGGTTTCGCCTTGCGCGCGCCAGGCCTCTGCCGCGAGTTCGAGATACCCTGTCCCTGGGAAAACTGCTTTTCCTTCTTTGGTGCGGTGTTCCGAAAGAACCCAACGAGATTCGCAGGATAGGTCAGATTGGAATATCCGATTGTCGTTTTCGTCAAACCCCGCGCCGTCTAGAAGGGGCGCGTCGATGGGGGTCAGAGGGACTGGTTCATTGGGGCCCGAAAAGGCCGACACGGCATCTGCTGCCATGCCGACATCTGCCCAAATACCCCAGTTGATCGCGACAACGCGTGTTTTGTCGCCCGATCTGGACTGGGCGTAAGCATTCAGAAAGGCATTCGCGGCGACATAGTCAATTTGTCCTGCGGGCGCCGTTGCCGTGCTCGAGGACGAAAACAGCGCGAGCCAATCAAGGGTCCCGTCCGGAAAAACGGCCTCGAGAACCTCGGTTCCGTGTAGTTTAGGCGCCAGCACGTCATCAAGTCCCGCAGATGTCTTCGTCAGAAACGGAGCATCGTCGATCACGCCAGCGGCATGAATGACCCCATCCACTTTTCCAAACCGTTCGCGGATTTCTTCCGCAACGCGCTGCATATCGTCGAGGTTGCAGACATCGCCATCAACGCAAAGCACCGTCCCGCCGAGGCTTTCCAAACGTTCGACAGCCCGAATTCTCTGGGCGATGCGGTCATTCGGGCCGCGGCTTTGTAGATACCGGGGCCAGTCCTCTCTTGGAGGAAGCGCGCTGCGCCCCATCAGAACAACATTGGCCTTTGCCTGTCGTACCATCCGTTCGGCCAAAGTGATGCCAATGCCCCCGAACCCGCCTGTAATCAGATAGGTAGCGTCGTCTTTCCAGGCAGGGGGCTTTGCGGTCAGGGTTTGTTTACGATATCCTCGGACAAACCGTTTCGGACCCCGGTAGGCAATGATGGCGTTGGCAGGCGGTGAAAGAATTTCTTCCAGAAGCGACTCTGTTGAAACATCCTCCGGTGCCACATCAACGAGGCTACAGGTCAATCCAGGCATTTCGCGTGGAATGACCTGAACGGCGCCAAGAACGGTTGCTTTTTCGGGATAGGGCAAGGCCTCGTCGCGCAACTGAACCGCCCCAGAAGTCAAAACGGTGACGTGAATCGGCAGTGGCAGGCTCTCGTCGGTCATGGCCTGAGCTAGTAAAAACAGGCTGAACAGACCCTGTTCCTGATTGCGATGGAAGAAACTGCTTCCGGGCCTGAAGCTTTCTTTGTCCGTGAACAGCCACATATGCAGCACGCGGTCCGGTGCCCGTCCGTTGCTCATGAGATCGCGTATCAGGGCGTCATAGCCTTCGCGTCCCCGTTCTGGCGCAATCACATAGTGATCTTCCCGGATCTTTCCGTATTTATCGCCGGCCTCGACAATGGTGGCATGATGGCCTGCTTCTCGAAGGGTATTGGCAATGTTAGAGCCTGTTTTCTGATCATCATCGAAAACCAGCCAACTGTGTTTTTCAGCTTGTTCAAGCTCTTTTACAACGTCGATGGCGCAGGCCGCGTATTGCGGGGTCCAACTGGGTACGTAGCTCCACTCACCACGGTCCGCTTCGCGGACAAGGTCAGCCTCGGGCAGACTCTGCTGTTGTGTACCGGGTTCTATGAAAAAGGGCGACTTCTGAAAGGCATAGGTCGGCAACACGACACGCTGACGAGGTGTGTCCCCCCAGATCTGTTCCCAATCCGCATCGACCCCGCAGGCCCAAAGCTGTGCCAGAACTTGCAGGAAATACAGGTCATCGGGCAGATCTTCGTCGGGGTGCCGCAAACTCGACAGGATTTTGTCGGAAGGTATCTGGCCGCTCATCCGCGTGAGCGAGCTCAGGGCTTTGCCGGGACCAACTTCGAGATAGATGCGGTTCCTGTTTTGAGAGAGGGCCCCAATTCCATCTGAAAACAGAACCGTATTGCGCAGGTGCGCCACCCAGTAATCCGGATCGGTTGCCTCTTCTGAAAGAAGAACGGCGCCGGTTCGATTGGATATAATGTCAATCTCTGGGGCATGCAGGTCGATTTGCGTCAGATAGGAACGAAAGCCCTCAAGAATAGGCTCTAACATTGCGGAATGTGCCGCAATATTGATATTGATGCGCTGGGTCTCGATCTCGCCCGCCGAGAGTTTTTCGGCCAGTTCGATCAAAGCTTCATCCGGGCCAGAAATCACGGTCAATGCAGGTGCGTTCACCGATGCGATGTCGTGGCGTTCATCAAGATAGGGCGTGACCTCGGCAAGCGACATCGGAACACTGAGCATACCGCCTGGAGCGACCGTATCAAAAAGCTGGCCACGCAAGAGAACCAACCCGAGGCAATCCTCAAAGCTCATCACACCCGCAATCGCGGCGGCGGTATTTTCCCCCATAGAGTGGCCGATAAGGGCATTCGGTGTGACCCCCCAGCTGATCCAAAGTTGCGCCAATGCATATTCGACAATCATGATGAGCGGTAACTGTGCGGAGGGCCGCGCAAGCGTTTTACGCGCCTGTTCTGCGGCCGCACCTTCGGACAGCCACAAAGATTTGAGATTGTCCTCGGTTTTCGCCTCTAAATAAGTGAAACCACGGTCCATCCACTCCATGAAAACCGGTTCGGTTTCATATAGGTCGCGCGCCATGCCCACATATTGTGCCCCGCCGCCGGGAAACATGAAGACCAGTTCGGGATCGTCCAGATCCGCGCTGTGGGTGAACACCCGCCGGGGATCACCCGCTTCAAGAAGTTGTGCAGCTTCTTCATTGCTTTCGGCAATAACAGCGCGGCGTTTCTCGAAGGCGCGGCGACCTTCCTTGAGAGTGAAAGCAACATCTGCGAACGGTTGGTCCGGGTTGGCGCGCAGGTGGGCGGCAAGGTTGGCCGTGTTGGCATCCAATGCCTTTGAGCTCTTTGCCGAGAGAACGATTGGCAGGAAGGGCCAGTCTGCCTCTTGCGAAGGCGGGCGTATAGGGGCCTCTTCCAGAACCACATGCGCGTTGGTGCCGCCAACCCCGAGCGAGTTCACCCCCGCCCGTCGCGGCCCCTTCGCGCTGGTCCATTCGGTCAATGTGTCATTGACTCTGAACGGGCTGGTTTCAAAATCAATCGCCGGATTTGGCTTTTCGTACCCCAAGGACGGCGGCATCTCTTTGTGATGCAACGACAGGGCCGTTTTGATAAGGCTTGCGGCCCCAGCCGCCGTATCCAGATGGCCAATATTCGTTTTGACTGACCCAATACGACAATACCCGATATCGTCGGTTGTTTCTCGGAACGCTTCGGTCAGGGCAGTAACTTCGATCGGATCGCCCAGATAGGTGCCTGTGCCGTGGCACTCGACATAGTCGATAGTATCCGCCGGAATACCAGCCAGCGCGTGGGCGTTGGCTATGGCCTCCGCCTGTCCGTCGACGCTCGGGGCAAGGTATCCGGCCTTGGCCGACCCGTCATTGTTGACATTCGACCCTTTGATGACGGCCCAGATATGGTCTCCGTCTGCGATGGCATCTGACAGCCTGCGCAGGACAACAGCGCCCGCACCGCTTCCGAAGACCGTGCCTTGCGCGCGATGGTCAAAGGCATGACAGTGGCCATCTGGCGATAGAATTTCTCCTTCTTCGAACACATATCCGCGCCTGTGTGGCAGTTCGATCGTGACTCCCCCCGCAATGGCCATGTCACATTCACCATTCAGCAGGGATTGCGCGGCGTAGTGCACCGCCACCAGAGATGTGGAACAGGCCGTTTGCAGACCCAAAGACGGGCCTTTCAGATCAAGGATATGAGACAGGCGCGTGCTTAGGAAATCTTTGTCGTTGCCGGTATGCCGCAACAAGAACATTCCGGTATCGCGCACCAGCTCCGGGTTCGAGCAAATATTGAAATAGAAATAGCTGCCCATCCCGCAGCCCGCGAACACGCCGATTGGACCGTTAAAACTTTCCGGAGGATGCGCCGCGTTTTCAAGCGCCTCCCAGCTGACCTCGAGAAACTGGCGGTGTTGTGGGTCCATGATGGCGGCTTCCTTGGGGCTGAGCCCGAAGAAGTCGGCATCGAACTTTTCAAAATTATCAAGAACCGCAGCCGCCGGCACATAGTTCTTGTGGCGTATCTTCGAAGGCAATTCGCCCGCGTCCAACAGCTCACTCTCGCTGAGGCGGCGAATGGACTCGATCCCGTTGCGCAGGTTTTGCCAATATGTATCGATATCGGCAGCGCCCGGCAAATGGGCGGCCATCCCCACGATTGCAATGTCGTCTTCGGTCGAAACCTGATCAGAGTCAGCCATGGATTGCCTCAAAACGGAAAAGCCAATTCCGGTGGAATTAGCAAAAATACTACTCTTGTCTGAAGATACTATAGAGGAAACTCATTCTCAGAATGAAGAAACTAGGGCAAATTCAAGGCTGCCAATGCGGATATGGCATCGAAATTTAGATAAAGGGCTGTCGCTGAGCACAACACACCCACGCCTGCAAAGATGCCATCATGCAATGGATCCCAACTGCCCTGCGAGCGGGCCATCCAAACCGTGACCGGGTAAACCAAGATCATCGCAACGGCCTGCCCAACCAGCGCCCCCGCCAATCCGGCGAATTGCACGCCGACCAGAAGGCCCGCAACCATGAAGGCGGCCCTAGTCGCGGCCAGAATGAAAAACCTTCGCGCATCGCCGGACGCGATCGCGGATTGATCATAAGTCAAAACAATGACTTGAGGTATCTGGACAAGCGCGATCAAAACCAGAACACCACCCGAGAGCAGGTATCGTTCGTCATAGAGGATATCTACCAGAAGAGCCCCTCCAAACGCCAAGATGCAGAGCATCGCAAAAAGCGCCGAGGTCAGTGCAAAGCGTAGTTTGCGCAGCGCGAGAAAGTTGGCGTTTGACTCTGATGGCGGGCGTTCCCTGTATACGGGGATCAAGACTTTCCAGACGACCATTCCCCCAAGCATCAAGGGGAAGCTCGCCCAGAAAAAGCCGATATTATAGATACCCAGCGCGTGAAGGGAGAGGTATTTCCCAAGCACCAGTTTGTCGCCCTGGGAAAAGATGAACCCGGCAATCGTGCTGAAAAAGATCCAGCTGCCGAATTTGGCGATTTCAGAAGCAGAGGGTTTGTCGAAGCCAAAGCGGCTGGGGCGTCCGGGCAGAAAAAGCATATAGAGCACCAGCTGCATCAAGGACACGGAAAGCGCACTGAAAACCAGTGCCCAGATTGACCCTGTGGCCCATGCAATCACAACCCCGACACACAAACCAATGGCTTGTGCAACAAGGTCCAGCGCCGTGACCCGCCCCAGCATCAAGTGACGGTTCGCGCTTTCCTTGCGCATGGGAAAGAAGCCGGCAATCAGGAGTGTAAGGCCAACCACTGGCAAAAGCTCGGCCAGGTCTGGCGCGTCATAGAAGGCAGCCACAGGATTGGCCAAGACTATGGTCAGCCCCCACAGAACAACGCCACGGGCCACCTGAAGGGTCCATGCCGTGTCAAGGAAGGCGGGTTCGTCGCCGTTTTTGTTTTGCTGGATCGAGGTGGCGATGCCAATGTCCGAAAAGTTCTGAAGCCCGACCATGAAAACCCAGACAAGGCTGAGTAAACCAAAGGCCTCTGGATAGAGCAGGCGGGTCAGAATAAGGTTTGACAAAAGCCGTAGGAATTGCCCGCCGCCATATCCGAGAATGGTAAACATCGAACTGCGCGCCGCGCGCGCGCCAAGGTTTTCGCCATGGGTAAAACGGCGCCAGAGAGATGGTTTTGCAGGTGTGTCCGTCATCGACCTCTCTCCCAAGCCGCAGGGGTACGCTTACCCAATCTTACAGAGAGTGCGACAGCGAGATATACCAGAAACCCTACTGGATCAGTGACAAAAAGCTTCGCCATGCCGGATATTTCCAAGGCATTATTGTCGTCGTTTTCCAGAAGCTCGGGGTACTTGGCTCGGATCTCGGTGACACCTGCATCCTGTCGCCTTCGGACACGTACAAGGGTCGAAAAGCCCTCGACAAGCGGCCAGTCATAGGTGGCCGGGACCGCGAAGCGCTCGTTGGGCGCGAATTGCAGCCGCACGTATGTGTCATCCGAGATGATCGGGGGAAACTCTGTCCAACGCTTACGACCCGCTTCATTCACGGCGAAAAGCCCGGCACCTGGAACCCCTTGTGTCATGAAGGGAACCCGCGCGTAGATGCGGCCGTAGGCGCGCGAAACCCAGGTTTGAGTCTGCGCAAGGCGCATTGTGCCACTCGCATAAGTCGGACTGTCCACCGAAAGCCTTTGGTCAAGCTGCGCAATAAGATCTGGCGATACCGTGATGTCGGCATCAAGGTAAATGCGCTTGTTCCCTGTTGCGATGGCATCCCCAGCATTCAGGGCATTCGGTTTGCCACCTTCGGGCAAGTCGAGAACGTGCAGAGCCCACCCCTTGGCAGAGAATTGCTCTTCGTATTTTAACGCCTCGGTGGCCGTGTGATCCTGACATCCGTTGGCAACGACAACCACCTCAACTCCCTTGGCACCCTGCGACGCGAGAAGAGACTCGAGACAATGCCCGATCAGGTTGGCCTCGTTGTTGGCGGGGATGATGATGCTGATCACGCGACAGGCCTTGCCGTCATTGTTGCAACGGAAGGTCTAGCACACCGTCCGAATCCGAGAACGTTATGGCTTCGACCTGGGCAAGCACATAGCGCGCACCGTCCGAGACCGCGAATGTTCTTTGGCCGATTTGCAGGATCACATAGTCCGAGGCTTGGCCGGGTAGTTCGGCGATATCATATCCCGCACCGCCATGAAGATTATCGCCAGACCCCGCGGCAACCAATACGTCATCCCCCGCTCCTGCAAGAATGACGTCGTGTTTGAAAGTGCCTGCAAGGCGGTCGGCCCCATCGCTGCCCTTGAAAATTCCGCCATGCAGAAAAGCATCGTTTGCACGCTCTTCTTCCCAATGTGGCGCGATCGTGTTGGCCTCGGCCAAGGCATCATGGCGCGGGTTGCGATCGTCGAGATGGCGTAAAGCGCCCCAACTGCCCCATTTGCTGGGATAGGACACATCGCTGTAAGCGTTAAAGAACGTGGCCCCTTCGAGAGCCCGCCACTGGCGCAGCAGTTCAGAATAAAGGGCACCCATTTCGGCGCTATAGTTCAGCCTTGTGAAAAGGTTGGTCAGCGCCTCGTCATTGGCCCATTCACCAACCCCGGTCACATGCGTGCCGCCTTCATACATCACAAGAGCAAGCCCGTTGTCGCGTGCCACTTGCGCATGATAGGGCCAAAGATCGTAGGTCAGTTCCTCGAGTGATCCGGATTGCAGTGCCTCGGCCGCTTTGGGGATCGCAGCATCATAGAGGTGTTCACGGACATATTCCTGCATGGCAACGCGTTTCAGGCCCTGCTTCATTGCGTCCCCAAGCGCCGCCTGCATGGATTCATTTATCCACTCAAGCGATCGTTCGGCGCCTTCGTCCGATCCCAGGTCAAGCCCGAAATAGCCCGAGACCGCATAAGCATCAAACGCAGTGACAGGGGCCGGGTTACCGCGCGCTTCATCGAGCCAGAGAGGCGCTTCCAATTGGGGCTGTTCCAGGCCTTTCCAACCGGTGTGCACGGCGACGACACGCACAAGGCGATCTTTGGCGTCATCTCCGAATTCCCATTCCCATATGCGTGCAATTTCAGCTGCGCGCATGCCCGCGTATTGAATCCACGCATCGCCGGGGGCGTCACGGCCCCATCTCTCAATGGCCTTTTGTTGTGCCCATTGGGCCTGGTCAAAGGTGAAATTCCACAACTCGTTGGAATATTCGACATAGACTTTGCGATCAGGATGCAGGCTGGCCTTGGTAAGACGCGCGAATTCTGCGGCATAGTCGTTGGTCGCCATATGCGGTAGGGTGAACCAGATATCCGCCCCAATTCGATTGCCCAGCGCGATCATGGTTTCTGCAGGTACGCCACGCCATGCATAGGAAAAGTCTGAAACACGTGGGCGTTCCGACCATTCTGCAATCTTGGAGTGATTGGTGAGCATCCAATCCATAAAGCGCAGAACCCGCAGATCCTGCACCTTCTCCAGCCATAGCGGATTGAAGATTAGTCCGGCTTCGTAAAGCGCGATATGATCTTCGTGCATGACTTTGATGTGATGAATGTAGTCTCCGGTCCGCAGCGGGTCAGTTTCGTCGATCCGTATCCCGACGAGCCCGTCCCCCGGCCGATACTCAAACCAGATTTCGCCGTCTTGAACCGATTGAACACGGGCGCGACCCGTCACAGTAATCTTGCCGGTCCCTTCGTATGTCAAACGATACCGGCCGATCAGACTGACCGCGTCTTCTGGCTGGTCGGCAAGGATCAGCGTTTCAACCGATTCCACTTCTGGCGGAATTCCCCAAATCCAGCCGTGTTCGTCAAAAAATCCACCATTCTCTAAGTCTTCGGCTGTAACGCCGCCCCATTGACCGGGCAGATGACCCACCCACGGGCGTGCTGATTTCATGAGGTCAATAAAGGCATGCTGGGTGCTCCAATCGGCAACGAAACTTGTCCCGGCGCCGATTGAGGGGGTTCCAAGCCCAAGGCCCGGCGCAGGTTCGTCTTCGGCCATTGATGCCTTGATAACCACTTCAGTCGGCTTTGGGGGTGGTGCAAAGGCTGCCTTTTTCAGCGATCCCATTTCTGCCTGAATGAAAGACCGAATGTCAAAGTACCGCTCTCTCACATCGGGGTGCAGGCTGTCGGGCAATGACATCTCAGACGGAAGCGGTTCTTGGAAAAGACCGATATAGGTGATCGCAGCGGCCAAAAAGTACAGCGTCGGCGTACCATGAGGGGCGTCGTCCACATAAAGCGTCTCAGCCGGTAGGTCTTCCAAGGGGCCTTCGGTAAATAGTTTGCTGAGAATGCTTGCCACGGGTATCAGGCTGACATCGCGCTCGGGCAGCGCCGCTTGGACAAGGTCTCGATACTCGACGTACCAGTCGTGATAATCACCCATGTTGAACCGGTGATAGCGCCGCAATTGACGTGCGCTGGGCGGGAAGCTGCGCAGAAAGGCACTCATGTCGGCCCAACCTTCGTAGATAACGAAGCGGTCGATATTTGCTTTTTCCGCAATGCCAGCCGCCGCGCTTACTGGCGTCTGGCGGTCCGGGTTGTCGCCATCAAAAGGCTCATCCGCACCTTGATATTGGATAAAGTTTGCGGGATTGACCATGACAACATCATAGCCCACATCGGCAAAGTTCCGGATATTCCGGGTCCAGGCCGGATCGGCCCCGTCAAAACGCCATTGTGCCTTGGGGCGCGCCGACGATGCAAAGTCGCGCAAGAAACCCCATTCGCCATCAACCGAAAATCCATGACCGGCCGCTTCGGAGAACCTTGCCAGCCAATAGGGAACGGCGGTTTGTTCCGTTTCGGACTGATGGTGGATCAGGCTATTTCCAAAGACATAAAGTTTCAGGTCGTCTGCGGCGCTGGCGGGCGACAAGGGGCCGAGACCCAACAAGGCCAAGACCGCAAAACCAAGCTTTCGGATCAGTTTCATGACAATGCCTCAAGTGGTGAACATTAACAGACTATGGCCTTCTTTGGACTCGCGAAAAAGACTTATTGGGCCAAGAGCAGCTTTGCTTCGTGGCGGGTCAGTACCCGGCGTGACGCCTCGAACGAATTTTCGGCAATGTCGCAACGCAATTCGGGGAATAGCTCAAATATTTCCTGCCGCTGATGTTCTTCGAGGCCGTTCATCACATAGGAACCCGGCTGAAAGCTCTCGGTCCAGGCATTGTTCGACAGAACAAGTTCGTGGCGGTCAAAAAGAATGTGCCAATATGTCGTCGAGGACACCGTCGGTTGGGACACGCCCTGCAGACCGATTAGGTGTTTCGCGGCGACGAGCACTTCAGGTTCTCCGAAGCACAAACTGGCCTGCGGGCCCGAGAACAAAACACGATGGTTCGGACTGAAACTGGTCTCACGGTCGGGCAAGCCGTTGCCCAAGGCTCCCTTTGCGATAGTAACTGGGTACCACTGAGGGTTCTCAGCCAATTCGTCTGCATCCAAGTTTCGTTGTCCGATCCAGCGAATACCCTGATATCCATGGTCGCGGGTCAATACTCGGTCATCAACGCGCAGATCCTGAACCGGCATGTGTCCCTTCGCCGAGGCGATCAAGGTGTCTTGGGTGAAGCAGGCAATGACCGTCTCGATGCCGGCGAAGGTCATACTGCCGTCAACGCCGCCGCTGCTGTTCAGAAAGTCGACCCTGCCTGAGGATGTGGTGCCGACATCATAGTGAACGCGGAACGGCGCATAACCCGTAAGGTCCAGGGTATCACCGTCGCCTTCTCCGCCGACGACGGTATCCCCGACGGTTGCGCCCAGAAATTCGTCATCACCTGCGCCCCCCAGTAGAAGGTCTGCACCGTCACCGCCGGTCAGCGTGTCGTTGCCATCGCCCCCGTCAAGTGTGTCGTTGCCTTCGTTGCCGTACAGGTCATCATTGTCTGCCTCGCCAAAAAGCTGATCGTCGCCCAGCCCGCCAAAGACGATATCGTTGCCATCTCCGGCAAAGACCTCATCCTGAGCGTTCCCGGAAAAGATCAGGTCAGCGCCGGCCCCGGCAACGATGATATCGTCATCTCCGGTTTCACCCGAGAGCAAAGCGTCGTCGTTGTCGACACGGTCACCGTCATTGTCGCCAGCATATCCGCTGTAGATAAAATCATCGCCATCAGTTCCGGTGATGATCCCGTCAGGGTTTTCCGGCACACCCATGGCTTCGAAAATTGCCGGATCGTCAAACGCGCTGGGCGGCACGCCCTCAAGGGTCAGGGTGTCTCCATAGGGGAACTGTAGAACAGCATTGCCGCTGCCATCATCGCCAACAGTGATGTCGCGTACAGTGATGGGAGTGGTCCCGTAGTCGCGGGTCACCAGTGAAACGTCTAGCAAATCCTTGGTGGTAAAGCTGCCATCCGGGTTTTCTGTAGGCACGCGGAACCCGGTGATGGTGTCGTTGCCCGACCCATCGGCCAGTAGGATCGTATTGGTCCCCTGTCCGAGAAGAATATGTTCAATCTCGTTATAAATTGCGGTGTCCGATCCGACCGAAAGGCTACCCGTGCCTTCGGTCGGATCCCTGAGGTCGAGCGTCAGGTCGCCTGTAATCCGCGTGAGATCCAGTACATCGCCAAAAGTTTCGTCGATGCTTTCACCTTCGACGGTGTCGTTTCCAAAGCCATCCTCGAAAACGAAGCGGTCATCGCGATATCCGCCCCAAAGGTAATCGTCGCCTTCCCCGGCGCCCCCGCTGTAAATTGTGTCTTCGCCAAAACTGCCGCGCAGAAAATCATCACCGGCACCCCCGTGAAGGACATCATTGCCGACATCGCCGTTGACCCAATCATCCCCGTCTCCGCCAAAGAAAATGTCGTTGCCCGCGCCCAGTTCGACCGAGTCGGCCCCGTCTCCGCCGAAAATAGTATCGTTTCCATCTCCCGCTGAAATGGTGTCGTTTCCATCCTCCCCAAAAATACGGTCGTTGCCGCCATCCGCATCAATCGAGTCATTTCCGGCGTCCGCGCGAATGATGTCATCTCCTGCGGTGACGCTGTCGTTATCGCTGTCCGTGTAGTAAATATTGATCGTATCGTCGCCGACTGTGCCATCCACAACGCCAGGCGTGTCGGGCGCGCTGTCAAAGCCGATATTGCCGATACCGAAAGTTCCTGTGACGCCAGCGCTTTCGCCAGGTTCAAAAACGAACTCCAAGGCGACGATCGGACCGGTGACCGACACGGACACGCTATCGTCAGCGCCAGTGGTTTCAACACCGGTTGATGCGTTTCCATCCGCATCTACGATTGGACCCGTCACGCTGTGCAGACCATCTAGGTTTCCGTAGCTGACAGGCACCTGTGCACCCGTTGCATTGGTAGCAAGAATAGTCAGCCGATTATCCCAGCTGCCAGTTTCCTGGTCGAGATTAAAGACTTCGAATGCGATGTTCTGGACCGGCTTTTCAAAAATGATCTGCGTGGTCACTCGGGACTGCAACCCATCCACCCAAAGCGCATCTGCCTCAGGTGTCCCGTCGTGCCGCGTTTCGGCGGATTGGCTTTGAGTATTGATCCCAGAGGTCACGCCGATGCCCACGGCATCGCTGCCGGTGCCGGTCACAAATAGACCGTCTGGACCTACATCGGCCCAATTGAGCACATGCTCGGGCATTGGTTTTGCTCACCTCTGAATGAACCGCTTAAAAAAGGGACGGCCTTGAGTATTCTGGTCAGCCTATCTGGTGATTGTGGTCAAATTTGGGAACAATTCGTTCGCAGAAGCAATGCCAATCCTTGTGTGAGGCAAAGAAAAAGCGCCCCCGAAAGGGCGCTTTCCCAAAGATTTCTGTCGGGTCGGTTCAGTCAATGATCGCGTTCAGCGTCGCCGATGGGCGCATGACCTTTGCTTTCAGCTCGACAGACGGACGGAAGTAGCCACCGATTTCTGCAGCAGGCCCCTGCGCTGCGGCCAGTTCAGCAAGAATTGCTTCTTCGCCATCGGCCAGTGCCTCGGCGATCGGTGCAAATTCTGCCGCCAGATCGGCATCATCGGTTTGCGCAGCCAATGCTTCGGCCCAGTAGCGTGCGAACCAGTAGTGGCTGTCGCGGTTGTCCGGCTCACCAACCTTGCGGCTGGGCGAACGGTTGTTGTCGAGAATACCTTGTGTCGCGGCTTCGGCCGCGCGGCCAAGCACACCAGCCTTGGCATTGCCTTTGGCGTCGGCAAGGAAGTTCAGCGATTCACCAAGCGCACAGAACTCACCCATCGAGTCCCAGCGCAGGTGATTCTGTTCAACCAGTTGCTGAACGTGTTTCGGAGCCGAGCCGCCAGCACCGGTTTCAAACAGGCCGCCGCCTTTCATCAACTTCACGATCGACAGCATCTTGGCTGAGGTGCCCAGTTCAAGGATCGGGAACAAGTCGGTCAGATAGTCGCGCAGCACGTTACCCGTGATGGCGATGCTGTCCTTGCCTGCCGTGATGGTTTCCAGCGACTGGCGGGTTGCTTCGCGCGGTGCCATGATTTGGAACTTGTCGGCCACACCAGCCGCTTCCAGAGCGGGTTTGACGTATTTGATCAACTCGGCGTCATGGGCGCGGTTTGCGTCCAGCCAGAAGATCGCTTCCGAGCCGGTGAGACGCTGACGGTCCATGGCCAGCTCGATCCAGTTCTCGATCGGCGCTTTTTTCGCGGTACAGGACCGCCAGATGTCACCTGCCTCAACCTCATGGCTGTGCAGCGTTTCGCCGTTCGCCAGAACGATGCGAATCGTGCCATCGGCAGGTGCCTCGAACGTGGTCGGGTGGGACCCATATTCTTCCGCCTTCTGTGCCATCAGGCCAACGTTGGCTACCGATCCGGCGGTGGTCACGTCAAGTGCGCCATTGGCTTTGAAAAAGTTGATTGTTTCGTCATAGACGGTCGAATAGCAACGGTCGGGGATCACGCAGTTGGTGTCGCCCTTAGCGCCGGTTTCGTCCCAGCCTTTGCCGCCTGCGCGGATCACCGCGGGCATCGATGCGTCGATGATCACGTCCGAAGGCACATGCAGGTTGGTGATGCCTTTGTCACTATCGACCATATACATGGACGGACGATCCAACGCGTCGATCTCGCCCTTGATTTCGTCCGCGTTCGGCAACGAGTCGATTGCGGCCAGAACAGCGCCCAGACCCGAGTTCGGCGAGCCACCAGCGGCGATGATTGCTTCACCGTGCTTGTCCCAGACCGGGCCAAGCCATGCCTTGACCGCATGACCAAAGATGATCGGATCCGACACTTTCATCATCGTCGCCTTCATGTGCAGCGAGAACATGGTGCCGTCTGCTTTGGTGTCTTGAATGGCTTCCGCCAGGAATGCGCCCAGCGCCTTGGCGCTCATGAACGTCGCGTCGGCAACAGTGCCTGCCTCAAGCGGCCAACCGTCCTTCAGAACGGTCACGCTGCCGTCTTTGCCAACAAATTCGATCTTCGCATCACCGGCCTGAGCTTCAGTGATAGTGGCAGAGACTTCGTTGGCATAGAAATCGTCAGCCGGCATGGACGAGACCTTGGTCTTGCTGTCGTTTTCCCAAGTGCCCATCGAATGTGGGTTGTTCTGGGCATAGTTCTTGACGGCCTTGGCCGCGCGGCGGTCCGAGTTACCCTCGCGAAGAACTGGGTTCACGGCAGACCCCTTGATCCCGTCATAGCGGGCGCGGATTGCCTTCTCCTCATCAGTCTGCGGGTCTTCTGGATAGTTCGGGATATTATAGCCCTGCGCCTGAAGTTCTGCGATTGCGGCGGTCAGCTGCGGCACCGAAGCCGAGATGTTCGGCAGCTTGATGACGTTTGCATCAGGTGTCTTGACCAGTTCACCCAGCGCGGCAAGGTCATCGGATTGGCGCTGTTCGTCAGTCAGGTTCTCGGGGAACGTAGAGATGATACGGCCTGCCAGCGAAATGTCGGGCGTGCCAACGGTGATGCCGGCAGCGGAAACAAACTTGCGGATGATTGGAAGAAACGAAGCAGAGGCCAGCTCGGGCGCTTCGTCTACAATGGTATACAATATGTCGGCGTTCAGTTTATCGGCCATGATTTCCCTACCTTTCAGCGAGTTTAGGAAGTTCGGGTCAGTTTCGCAGGGTGTTGCGATCCAAGGTTGGCGTTGCAGAGCCACAGGCACGGACCCGGCAACAGAAACTTATGTCGCCCCTTTAAATGAAAGGATTGCGAAATTCAATTGACTGTTGTGATCAATGACAGAGGCATGATGCCACGGGGCTAGGTCGCAAGTTGCTTTCGCTTGGCGGCGCGCTCTTCCCGCGCGTGTTGTTCTTCGCTCTGGCGATAAGAGGCTTCGACAAAATCTATGTGCGTGCGCGCGGCGGCGTCTGCGAGTTCCGGATCACCCGCCAAAATTGCGTCAACGATGTCCTTGTGCTGTGTGAGGAGTTTCTGTCCCGTGCCATCCATAGTTCGAAGAAACGCCCGGTTATAAAACACGCCTTGCCGTGTCAGGTCGTAAACGGATGCCATCATGTGGATCAACGTTGTATTCTGGCTTGCGTCGACCACCGCCGCATGAAGTTTGAGATCTGCGTCCCGGCTTGCTTCGGTGTCAGCGCTTTTATGCGTCTCAACCATAACATCCAGAATTTCCGTAAGGCGTGTCTTGTCTGATTGGGTGGCGCGCTTTGCGGCCAAGCGACAGGCAAAGGCTTCTTGTTCGCGGCGATACTCAAGGTAATCATAGAACGCCCGCCCATGCCGCGTGTAAAGCGCCAACAAAGCTGGTGACATGGCGCGGCCCGTCAGTTTTGCGATAAACGTGCCCTCTCCGTGACGCACGTTCACGAGCCCTCTTTGTTCAAGCGTTTGCAAGGCCTCGCGTAGTTTCGGACGCGACACGCCAAGCGCATCTGAAAGCTCTCGCTCGGAGGGCAGTTTGTGCCCTTCTTTCAGAATTCCGTCCACGATCATCGTCTCGATCTGGTCAACGACGGCATCAGCGAGGGATTCGTGTCCCACGGCATCAAAGGCGCTCTTGTTGCTCAAACTTGTCTCCGAAATCAAATATGCCGACTAGAGATGTTCATATTATTTACCATCATTTGATAGCATTGCAACACAGCCCGTCCCCAAGTCGCGTATGACCATACTTTAAAATTTTATGACTCTTTGTTGCGTAATTGAGGGCTAGGTCGATCAAAGTGTAAGTAAAACTTCGCAGTTTATCTTGGTCTTCAGTTGCTGGTAAAGAAAATTGTTGACCGGTCGCAATGGTAAATATTATTTACCATAAGTATCTGGCGAGAGGTTGGTGCAACTTCCGAGCACTGTCTGACGCGCCATCGTTCTTGTGGTAACCTGAACTGCAACGGTCAAAATCATTTCCAAGGCCTCAACCCTCTGGCGGCCTGTCGCCTTGGCCAAATCCAGTGAAAGAGCATGTGATGACAGACGCAGACCTGATCAAACGCTTAAAGACAATTTGCGGGGCACGCCATGTGTTGACCAGCGCGCGCAGCACGCAAAGGTTTCGCAAAGGGTTTCGTTCTGGCGAAGGCGATGCTCTTGCTGTCGTTCAACCGGCAACCCTGTTGCAGCAATGGCAAGTGTTGCAGGCGTGTGTACGGGCGGACAAGATCGTCATCATGCAAGCCGCCAACACCGGGTTGACCGAGGGCTCGACGCCCAAAGGCACCTATGACCGCGGTGTGGTTCTGATAAATACTCGGCGTATGGACAGGCTTCACCTGATTAATGATGGCAAACAGGTGATCAGCTTCCCTGGATCGACCCTGTTCAAGCTTGAAAAGCTGCTCGAGCCCATCGGTCGCCAGCCACATTCCGTGATCGGGTCGTCCTGTATCGGGGCCTCGGTCGTGGGAGGGGTGTGCAACAACTCTGGCGGTTCGCTTGTGGAGCGTGGCCCTTCATATACCGAGCTGTCGCTGTATGCCCGCATCACCGAGGAAGGCAGTCTGGAATTGGTGAACCACCTTGGGATCAAGTTGGGTGAGACACCCGAGGAAATTCTCTCAAATCTTGAACACGGGGCTTTTGAAGCAGCCGATATCGAAACTGACAATCGCAAGGCATCCGATACAGACTATGCCCAACGTGTTCGGGATGTGAACGCCAGCACGCCAGCCCGGTTCAACGCTGATAAATCGCGCCTGTACGAGGCCGCTGGCTGCGCGGGTAAGCTTGCCGTTTTTGCGGTACGTCTGGACACCTACGCCAAGAATGAGAAAGAGCGCACGTTCTATGTCGGAGCAAAAGAGACCGCGGCTTTGACCGAGTTGCGTCGCCGAATTTTGTCAGAGTTCAAAACTCTGCCCGTCAGCGCCGAGTACATGCATGAAGAAGTTTTCGATATTTCAGATGTTTACGGCAAAGACACCATGGTCATGATCGACAAACTGGGTACGGATCGTCTGCCAACCTTTTTCGCCCTAAAGGGTGCAGTGGATGCCCGGTTGGCCAATATACCCGGCATGAGAAATTTCACCGACAGTTTCATGCAATTTGTCATGAAATTTTGGCCAGATATCCTGCCTAAGAGAATGCGGGAATACCGTGAGCAGTATCCGCATCATCTGATCTTGAAGATGCATGACGGCGGTATTGAAGAAGCCCAACACCTTCTGGATGAAATGGTCGATCAGGGAAAGCTGAGCTATTTCGCATGTGATGAACGCGAGGCCAAGATCGCCGGGCTGCACCGGTTCGCCGCGGCAGGAGCCGCCATCCGCTACATGAAAGTACATGCTGACGAGGTCGAGGATATTCTGGCCCTGGATATTGCCCTGCGCCGTAACGACACCGAGTGGTTCGAGCAGTTACCGAAGGAGATTTCGGATCAACTTGTGGGGCGGCTCTACTATGGGCATTTCATGTGTCATGTGCTTCACCAGGATTACATCCTAAAGAAAGGCGCGGATCCAAAGACCCTGAAGGAGGCGATGCTTGAAATTCTGGACCAACGCGGTGCCGAGTATCCGGCCGAGCATAATGTCGGACATCTCTATCCCGCCAAACCTGATCTCGCCGCGTTCTACAAATCGGTTGACCCGACCAACAGTCTGAACCCGGGCATAGGTAAAATGTCACGCAACAAAAACTATGCGTAACGGAAAAGTAGTGCCACAAGTTTTGCCACCTTTTCTGTCTGTCGCCTGGATGATTGAAGCGCGATCTTTACCTTCTTTACAAATCATAGTTGATTTGGCTTGCTTCGGTTCTGAGCCCACTCTATGTAAGCTCCTGCGCCGGTGTAGCTCAGCTGGTAGAGCACGTCATTCGTAATGATGGGGTCGTAGGTTCGAGTCCTATCACCGGCACCAAAATCCCCGGCCTCTTTCGGCAATTTCATGCAGAACATTTGTAGCTTTAAGTCTCAAGTGAATTGATTGGTTGGTGTTTGTAGGGTGTTGTGTAGGCACAAAGCACGAGGCGCTGCATTTTGATTTCAAATTGCGAAAGCCTCATGTTCAGTGCGTGAGGGCCTTCATATTTCCTGCCTTACGATATCCATGATCAACACATCCTTGATGTTGCTCCCAAGGATGTTGCGCGCCGTTTCGAACAAGGCATTTCGCAACACTTCAAGGTTTGAGGAGTTGGTAAACTTTCCTTCAAACCCACCCATATTTGCGTGATCGAACATGACTTGCAAAAAGGTATCCCGCAATTTGGGTTCGCGTGCAAAAACACCTTCCCTCGTACCGGGTGTCACCTCAAGCGTTAGGGAAATGACGACCAACGACGTCACCGAATCGTCCTGTACTATTGGGATAACGAATTGGTTGTTGAGTTTGGCATATTCAACATCCTGTGGCGCAAGTGGGCGCGCGTTATCCTTGGCCCGTTCTGCCTCTGTAGCCGATGGTTGGCAGTCTTCGGTGCTGGCCTCTGGATCTGACTTTTTCGGCTGTAAGTAGATCCCCGCTCCGGCACCGGCAGCCAGACCAAGAACGATGAGAATAATCGGGAGGAATTTCTTCACTTTTCCACCTGTCAAAACGGAAGAATCATATCCAGAATCTGTTGCCCGTAACGGGGCTGTTGAACGTCCGTGATCTGACCACGTCCTCCATAAGAAACACGTGCCGAGGCGATCTTGTCATAGGTGATTTCGTTCTGCCGCGAGATGTCTTCGGGACGCACGAAACCTGACACCAGAAGCTCTCGCATTTCAAAGTTGACGCGCAACTCCTGCCCGCCTTGGATGGCCAATACACCGTTTGGCAGAACATCAGTGATGGTCGCGGCAACGCGCAAGGTAAGTTGTTCGCTTCGACTTACCGATCCATCCCCGCTGCTGTAACTTTTGGAGCCAATTTCGACGGCCTCGGCGGACGAGGCGCCGGCTGGCAGGTTTTCATCCAGTCGTTGTGGTAACCCAAGCAGTTGAGGAACGGCCACATTTTCGGACCCTTGCCGTTTACGGGACGTCGCATTCGAAATCTCGGCCTCTTCGTCCAGTTCAATAACAACGGTCAAGATATCACCCCGCCGCACCGCGCGCCGATCCCCAAGCAACGATTGTCGGTTCTTGCTCCACAATGAGGCCTGATCGGAAGGTTTTGCACTTTCCAAAACGACAGGAAGGGGCGGGTTCATCATGGCAAAGTGTTCCTGATTATTCATCGTTGAGGTGAATTCAGGCGCCTTGCCAAAGTGATCTACACGTCCACAGTTGGAAACAGCAAGAATAGACAAAATAACAACGAGGTAACGCATCGTACCTCCTTTCTATTTAGTAACAAGGATGGAACCGTCGGGCTGCACAACCCCGTAGACAGGAACCCTGGATTCGAGATTGAGCGCGCGGATTCTTTCGCCAGTGCCTGCACGTTCTAGCGACCGACCTTCGGTAAAGATTTTCAAACCACCGTTGGTAAAAACCAGCAGAACGATTTTGTTGCGTTCAACTATCGCTGCAGGTCCCACATCTCCGTGCCGTATGGCGCGACCTGGATACAGCGCGACCCTCGCCTCTAAACCGATTACATCTTGAAGACTCGAATAAGTGCCCTGGGTGTCTGTGGGAGACAGGGTCACGAAAGCCGGTTCAATTAGGGTCATCGGCCGAATAGTACGCGTCGGCACCACGGTATCACCCCAGCAGAGAGTAGGGAAAATCAGGAAGGTTGCGAGTCCACGAAACATCAACGCACCTGCGCGGTTGCCGCGAGCATCTGATCGGCGGCCGTAATCACCTTTGCGTTCAACTCGTACCCGCGCTGCGCTTCGATCAACTCGGTCACTTCGCGAACGGCGTCGACCGAACTGTCTTCGAGATACCCTTGTCTCAGGGTGCCCAAGCCATCTTCACCGGGTGCCGAGACAATGGGGACTCCCGAAGCTTCAGTCTCCAGGAACAGATTGCTGCCCACAGCCTCCAACCCCTTGGGATTGGCAAAGTTGGCAAGTGAAAACTCACCCAATAGCTGTGCCTCAGCCGCATCGGAGAAATAGGCAAAAACCTGACCGTCGGCGTTGATAGAAATGCTGCGAGCGTCCTCGGGAATGACGATCTCGGGTGCAACGGGAAACCCATCGGAGGTAACGATCAATCCGTCTGCGCTACGTTTGAGTCCACCATCTCTTGTATATCCGGATTGGCCCGAAGGCAGCACAATTTCAAAATATCCCCGCCCCTCAATCGCGATGTCCAAATCGCCATTTGTTTGAGATAAAGATCCTTGGGCCAGATGTACGGATACCGCAGTTGGCCTGACGCCAAGCCCGAGTTGAACACCCGTCGGCAGGATAGTGCCGTCTGCGGCATTGATTGTCCCGGGCCTTGATGCCTGTTGATAATGCAGGTCTGAGAACTCCGCTCGCCGAGCATTGTAGCCGGTCGTCGACATGTTGGCGAGGTTGTTGGAAATCGTTTCAACCCGCAATTGTTGGGCGCTCATGCCTGTGGCGGCAATTTTTAGTGCGCGCATTTAAAATCCTTTCACGTTATCGGATAAGCGTTTTCACGGTGTTCAGAACGCGATCATTTTCCTGTTCCAGAAAGCTCTGCCCCGCTTCATAGGCGCGCTGAACCTCGATCATCCGGGTCAGCTGACCAATTGTGTTCACATTTGAATTTTCTAGAAACCCTTGCATAACCCGCCCAGCGACCACGGGCTCATGGCCATTTTTGACCGAAAACAAGACCCCTGCCTCGCGGGTCAAGTCATGTGCAGTTGTTGGACGCACCAAGCCGATCTGACCCAAAAGCTGACCCTGATTGCTGATCGTTCCGTCGGGGGCGATCTTGATGCCTACGCTGTCAGGCGGAATGAAAATGGGTGACCCCGAAACATCGAGCACGGCGTATCCGTCCATGTTGACAAGATCACCATCGTGATTGGGCGTAAACGCACCGGCGCGGGTCAGGCGTTCTCCATCGGGTGTCTGAACAAGGAAAAATCCGTCACCTTCGACCGCTAGGTCGAAAGAGTTACCCGTTTGTATAAGTGCGCCTTGTTCACCCCGAACATGAGACACCCGCGAGGTCGCCATAGAAACCGAGTCATTTCGGCCGACTTTTTGCACGTACTCGGAGAAAACCAACCCTTCTTGACGAAAGCCCGTGGTTGAAGCATTGGCGATATTATTCGCAATGGTGGACATCTCCCGGGTCAAACCAGATTGCCGGGTCAAAATTGTATAGCTTGTGTTGTCCATGGGTCAGGCTCCGATAATGAGCGGGATGAGTTGATCCTGAAAAAAGGAAACCAGCGTTTTCGTCATGAAGTTCATCGAAATCCAGAACACGACGGCGATTGCGATGAGCTTTGGCACAAAGGTCAGAGTCATTTCCTGGATAGACGTCAGCGCCTGAAAAAGGCCGATCACCACACCGGTTATCAATGCAGCGGCCAGAATCGGGACTGAGATGATCACGGCTACCCAAAGGCCCTGTCGTAAAATGTCGAAAAAGACTGAGTCTGACAGCATCAAACCGGCATCCGCAGGATCTCCTGATACGCCTCAACAACCTTGTTGCGGACGGTTACGGCGGTTTCGACAGCCAATTCCGTTTGCGCCAAAGCCTGCACCAAAGCATGGGGGTCTGCCGATCCGGTCATCGCGTTTTTAGCGATCACTTCGCTTTTATGTAGTGTGGCAGCGAAGTCGTTCGCAGCAACATGCAAACTGTCGCCAAGGCTGCCTGATGACGGTTGCGCTTGGGTTGCGGGTTTGGCTGCAGCATAACCTTGCGTTGCGAAATTTGTACGAAGATCCATTGTTTGCCCTCTATTTTCTGAGAAGTTCCATAAGCGAAGATGACATTTGCCGTGTCTGATCGAACATTTTAAGATTGGCCTCATAGCTGCGATGCGCCTCGCGGGCGTCGGCAATCTCGACCATCAGGTTGACGTTCGAAGCTTCAAAAAACCCCTTTGCATTGGCAAGCGGATGCGAAGGATCGAACACCTGCCGCAGGTCGGATCTGTCCAAATGAACCTTTCCTAGGCGCACCGAACCGAGCGACTCGCCCGAGTCCAGTTCAAATGGCACTGTCTTTCTGCGATATCCGGGGGTGTCTGCATTCGCGATATTTTCCGAGATATGCCGCAGTCTCTTTGCCTGTGCGCGAAGACCGCTGCTGCTGATTTGGAGTGCGGCAGAAAATTCAGTCATTTTTCACTCCACCGATCATACTTTGCCCAGGCTTGAACGCAGAACGTTCATGCCGGATTTGTAGATTGCCAGTGCGCGATCATGTTGCCTTTTGGCGTCGACTGACTTTAACAGTTCTTCCTCGATGGAAATGCCGTTTCCGTTGGGCGAATTGGGCGTCGCACGGGTTACCGGCTCTGCGAGCCCTGAGGCTGCAGTACTTACGTGTTGGGAGCGGGTTGAGCGCATTTCAAATGAACCTGCGCTTGAAGATAAGACCTCTGCAAAGGGTGTCACATCCTTGGCGGCATATCCGGGTGTGTCTGCATTCGCCACGTTCTGTGAAACGATCGCCTGTCGTTGTGCGGCATGGGATGCCATGGCGTAAGACAATTGAAAAACTTTTAGTCCTTTGAACATTCGGGTTTCTCCTCGAACAACTTAAAGCAAGGCTTAACCCTGATTCCTTTAGAAATTGTTTTCAGAAGAATTGAGGAGAATTGAATGGCTGCCTGTAACCTCCTTTCAGTACGAACCGAAATCGCCGAATTGGAAACCGCCCGCGATATAGGGCGGGTTTGTGCGGTAGAGAGCAATTTGTTGCGTGTGCGAGGGTTGGGCGGTTTGGCGCGCGTCGGTGACTGTTTGCGGGTCGAAACCTCTTTGAGGGTTTGCTTAACTGGAGAAGTGATTCAGCTTCACGGGGCGGAGGTTTCTGTCCTTCCTGATGGGGTTCCGGATGGTGTAGCAATCGGGGATCGCGTGCGTCTTCTCGGACCGCAAAAGCTCAGCCCAAGTGACAGCTGGCTCGGACGAATCGTTGACGCGAATGGAGACGCCATGGATGGATTCCCGTTATTGGGCGGCGTGTCCCCAGTCGACATCAAACGTAAGCCCTTGATAGCGACTCGCCGAAAGGCGTTGGGCGAACGGCTTGAAACGGGCTCACCCATTTTCAACACCGTTCTCCCGGTTGTGCGCGGACAACGCATTGGCCTTTTCGCCGGGTCTGGTGTGGGAAAGTCTAGTCTGATTGCAGATCTAGCCCGGAGGATGACGGCAGATTTGGTCGTCATTGCGCTTGTCGGAGAACGCGGGCGCGAGATTCGAGAATTTGTGGAAGACGTGCTCGGACCGGAGGGCTTGTCACGCTCTGTTGTGGTGGCCGCCACCTCAGACCAGCCCCCGACCTATCGAAAGCGCTGTGCCTTAACCGCAATGGCGATTGCCGAGCATTTTCGGGACGAAGGGCGGCATGTGCTTTTGCTGATGGATTCGGTGACCCGATTTGCCGAAGCGCACCGAGAGATCGCCGTTGCGGCAGGGGAGATGCCTGCGTTAAGAGGATACCCAGCTTCAACGGCACATACGATCATGTCGCTTTGCGAACGGGCGGGCCCCGGAGAAGACGGTGGTGGCGACATTACCGCCGTTTTCAGCGTCTTGGTGGCGGGGTCGGATTTGGAAGAACCCATCGCCGATATCCTGCGAGGCGCTTTGGATGGACACATTGTTCTGGATCGCAAGATTGCGGAACGTGGCCGGTACCCGTCAGTGGATATCGTCAAATCAGTATCTCGGAGCTTGCCCGGTGCCGCGAACGAGCACGAGAATGCGATCATTTCAGAAATTAGGGGACTTCTTGGCGCTTACGAAGACTCAGAAATGATGATCAAATCCGGCCTTTATTCCGAAGGTAGTGATCTGCAGGTGGACAAAGCCCTGCGTCTTTGGCCGGAACTCGAGAAATTTTGGGCTTCCAGAAAAAGTACGGCGACTGCATCTTGCTTTGCGCAACTCGGATTGCTTTTGCGCCGCGCAAGCAGTCCTGTGAATGAGGCCGCTCGATGACGGGACCCAGGCGTTCGCTCGGCTCACTACGGTGTGGCTGCCTGAAGAAGCGAAATCGCGATTTGGCCCGGCGTAAGTGAAAGACCATTGTTGAGCTGTGACATCAGAAGGTAGCGGTTGATTACGAGGTCAGCGGCCGCCTCATCCTTGAATTGCGAAATAGTTTTTTCTCCAGTGAGGTCTTCGGTCTTGTCCCTAAAGATTTCCAACTGCTTATCGATGTCCCACTCACCAAATGATTGCGGTAGGCCCAAAGCGATTTCAAAGACTTCGCGGAGGGGAGGGGATCCCATAACTCTGTACCATTTGGTCTTTTCACTCAAGTCCTCAGACGCAAGGTCGCCAAGTTCGCGCTGGGCGTTTAGCGAAAGCCTAAGTTCTTGATCTTGTTGACCGACGGCCTCTTCAAAAGACTGGTTCGTATATCGCGAAATCAGATTTTCGACGAACCCGGGATCCCAGTTCGCGAATCCTGATGTACGATCAAAGCCAAAGGTCGAGGCGAGCGACCGGTATCTTGTATCACTTAGTTTTATGGCAAGCGCATCCGGTGTTGCAGTGCCTTCCTCCAATATTTTTTGGATGAAAAACCTGTTATTGAGATCGTCAGACAGCCCGAAGGCCCCCAAGGATACCCCCAATAAACGGCGATCTGAGACAAGCTCTTGGGCCGACCTTATGTTTTCAATCTGCTCGCGAAAGTAGGATATTTCGCGTTCTATGGCGGGTATCTTCGCAAAAGTCTCTAGCTGCGCTGTTTTGGTGCGCTTCAAAAAGGTCCAGCCGCTGAGGCCGCCAGTTGGCAAAAAGGCTGTAACTGTCATGAGCGATGCGATGCAAGCAGTCGGTCTTCACGCGGGATCAGGCATTTCAAAGCCTTAAGGCCCTGATAATATTTACCTTCCAGAACGGAGTCTGTGGCAATCGTCAGATGTCGACGACTATCCGAGTCGGTCAGGATACGGCTGAGTTCCTCGATGTGTCTTAGCGTGGACAACCGGCTGTCCTCTGGGCTGGCATCGCCAGAAAGAACAAGCTGCATGGCGTAACAGACGCGTCTGACAGGAGTGTTCGCTTCATCAGGGTGTATCGCATCCCGCAACCGCAATAGGTTCGCATGTGGCGTTAGGATGAAGAGCCGAGACCGGCGCTCCCCGTTCTCTACAACAGCGCCGTTGATCAGAACCCGTTCTTTCGGGCCAAGTTTCAAAACAAGTCCGCTCATTGCCCGGCTCCCGCTTCGCCAAGTCCGCGTAGCAGTGCCATGTTAATTTCGATCAAAGGGCGCACGCGGGCTTTTCCTTCGAGGATTTTGGCACTGTGAACCTGCGTGAACTGCGCAAGATAGAAAATCTGAGCGCGCAGTTCATTCGGCAAATCATTCTCATTATCCGCAACCTGGGTTGCCAGGAACGTCCAAAGGCGGCGATTTTCGTATAGGGCGTTGGCAAGTTGCACATACCCTTTTTTTCCCATTTGGGCAGCAGATTTGAGCTTTCGTGTCGACGCAGCAATTGCTTCAAACTCAAGAGCTTTTGGGGTGCGTAGGGGCGTAGAGTTGCTATAGACCGCACCTGCAAGCGTGTTTGAATCCATTTCCGGTCCTCCAGTTCAAGAGAGGGGATAGTCGGGCACGCTATACCTGCCCGACCAAGTTTGACTTTAGCGGAATAGAGACAGGATCGATTGCGGTGCCTGGTTCGCAATGGAGAGCGACTGGGTCGCCAGCTGCTGTTGTACCTGGAGCGCCTGCAGGCGTGCCGAAGTTTCTTCCATGTCAGCGTCGACAAGCGAGCCGATGCCGGTTTTTAAAGAATCGGTAAGCTTTGACACGAAATCGGACTGGGTATTGATGCGTCCCTCGACCGATCCGAACGCCGACGATGCGTCAATCGCAGTATCAATCAGTGTCTCGATCGCGCCCAGTGCTGCGGCAGCGCCCGCGGAGCTGGACACATCAATCGAGGCAAGCGCACCCAACCCGCCAGCGTTGGCATTGGTGAATTGACCGCTGATCTGGATCGAGTCGGACGAGTCGTTGGTGATCACCAGTTCGCCAGGATTCGCGCTGTCATAGTCAACAGTCACATCAGCGCCCGTTGCTTCTATTGCCGCTTTCAGGCCGACCGCCACAATATCTTCTGTCGTAGAAGAGGCAACATCATCGGCTGTGACAGTGTAGGAAACTTCGCTATCGCCCAGCCTGAGAGTGATCTTGTCGCCAGCTGCGTAGGTCGGGTCGGCAATCACGATTGTGCCAGAATCCGTGGTCCCGCCATTTCCGTCCAAAGAAAACCCGAAGGCGTCCGCACTGTCGGCGGCCACACCATCGGAACCTGTAAAGGCGGCTTTGGCGGTATACCCACCGGTCGAAAGGTTCTGAGCAGTGACCGTGATCGACGAAGCTGCAACATTGCCCGATGAGCCGCGATCAAGAGACGAAAGTACAGACGCACTTGCCGTTGATCCGTTCACTAGGTTCAGGCCGTTGAACTGCGCAGCGCCTACGACCGATTCGATCTGGTCTTTCAGGGCGCTGACATCCGCGTTCAACTTGGCTCGATCAACATTGTCCTCCTGCGCGGCGACAATTTTGCCTTTCATCTGCGTGAGCAAATCTGTCACGGTTTCTGAAGCCTGTCGTGCTACAGCAACCGTCGATTGGCCCAGGGCGAGGCTTTCCGAGATGGATTTGAACCCTTCAACATCGGATTCCATTACTTTGGAAATTGCCCAAACTGCGGAATTGTCGGTAGCAGATGCGACCCTTTTACCGGTCGAGATCTGGCTTTGTGTATCCGACAGACTCGCGTTGATTGTTTTCAAGGTTTGCAGCGCGACCATTGCGCTGTTGTTGGTCAAGATGCTGGACATGGTAGTTCCTTCTTGTTTTAAGTGCTTCACACTTGGATTGTGGCCAACAATTAGCCCTCTTGATCTGCCATTCTGACCGTTGCTGACCCGGTGTAGGGCAGCGCCACCTTTGTGGTGCAGGGCTACCATGTCCTCACTTTTGCTAATGGATTGCTAAACGCGACACCTCCTTTCGCGAGCATTTGATTCAATCAAAGATCAAGCCCGTCTTTCTAATGCGCCAGACGTTCGGACCGATACGCTCAGCCGTCTCCCGTGATCATCGTATGTTTGGAGGGCTTCACGCACTTTTCGAGAGGTTTGCAGTCTTTCCGAGACTGCTTTGATGCCCGCCAGGGCGCTTTCCAGCAGCGTCTGGTTGCGTAGCATTTTTTGCTGTAGTGCGAAGACCCTCTCTGGCTCTCCAGCATCGTGAAACGATAGAGATTTCAAAACGCTCTCCTTCTCGTGGCTAAGGTTTTCAAGGAGACCGATATGTCCATTTAGAAGAGCATTTTTCTCTTTTTCGAGAATGGTTTCGAGTGTGGTGAGAGGATTAGCGTCCATTCAATTGTTCCTTCATGCTATCAAAAATGAGTTCAGCGAGACCTATCCCACCTGTTTGAGCCATTTGACGGGCTTGTTCTTCACGTAAAAAAGACGCGAATTGATCTTCGCCGACCCCACCCTGAAACGCACTTTTGGTCTCGCCAAGACCTGCTGATTTTAACATCTCAGCGAGAAAGGTTGCCTCAAGTTCCTGGGCGGCTTTTTTCAACGGCGGGGCAGTTGCAACCTGTGTACGCGTCGATGGAATCGAAAAAGACTCAGCATTCATTGTGTATCTCTAATTTGATGTGATTTCGCTCAGAGTGTCTGCTTTGGGTAAAGATCTGGTAACCGGCCATACGTCATAAACGGCGGACACAAACGATTCCGGGAAGTGTCATGACGCCTTTCAACTTCGCTAACGCAGTGAGTCTTCAGGACGTGCCACAAAGTAGTATGCTTCGAAACGTGCTGATTGTCAGTTCCGAGGAAGCCTCAAAAGGGGGCGGGTTTGGTGCACTGTTTGAAGAATTGTGTGATGTATCAGACTGCATAAGCATTCCAAATGCCGCAGCAACTACGTTCAAAGATGGCATCAGCGGCGCAGACGCCGCTTCGGACTCGCTTGATGAGGATCGCACCAATCAAGACAAATCGCCTGTCTCCGATACCAAAGATGGTTCTAACTATGACCTGGAAATGGATGCGACGCTGCAAAACGAAAGCCGCAAGCTTTCGCAAAACAACTCGGCAACTCACGAGGGTGGCGAGTTGGCGCACGCACCGGTTATAAAAAATGGCCAGCTGAGGGAGATTCAGGCGGATAGCGCCCAAACTATTGCGAATTTCGTTGCCATGCCGGTTGGGGGGTACGCCAGCGATTTACACAGTGAGTTTAAAAGGTCTGATTTGATTCACTCGCTTTTCCCGTCAAAGCAAGAAACCCTAAACGGCCCGCTTTCAAACTTTTTGAAAGCAGAGACAACATCTTCCGACAACGCAAGACTCAAACACATTCAGCTGTCTGCAGGTGTTGATGCGGTTGGGGCACACCCATCTGCCCATTCAAATTTGGAAAAAAGTTTTGGGTTGGGTTTTGCCAGCCTTCCGATAACGCGCGCGTCCGAAGGCGTTGAGACCCGACCCGATGGTTCAGCGGTTTCTTTTGGTCGTTCTCAACCCAACACTGATAGCAAAATTCAGGGCCAAACAGCTGTTCAGACAATCAACCCTCAATCGCCAGTTCCAAGCGCGCCAAGTGGTTTAATGTCGCTAAATGATCAGCCTCGTGGGTCTTTGGGTGAAAGCGTGCCTGCATACAGTCCCGAGCAAAATGCGACTCCGCAAACTCGACATTTCCATCAGGGCCAGGGGCAATCCGATGTCTATGTGCCGCAAGATATTTTGCGGCTTTCGGATAACGCAAGATCCGCTCAACAACATGTGGATGGAGCCAGTTTGAAGCAACTGATGACCAAGCAACCGTCAAAAAGCGGATTATCGGGCTCATTGAGAGCTGACCCATCCATTGACCTGACCAATACACCTGGCAGTTTTTCCACAAAACTCTCCGAGCCGGCTAAGTCGATGCACAGCACGCCAATTGTTGGAGGGCACGAAGCCATTCAGGGTACTACAATCGGTGCCATCGCGGTAAACATGTTTGCACGCGCAGGTCAGGCTATGACACAGCAATCAAACAGTTTTGGTCGGGGCGCTGCGAAATCTGCATCTGAGACGGTGTCCTTAGTAGACACAATACCTCAAGCGGACTGGGTCACCCCGGCAGAAAGCCATTCTTCTCTCGACAGAGTATCTTCAACCTCTTTGTCAAGGGGCACCGAGGTGGCCTCGGCGCAATCGTTTGCACGACCCGGTGAGAATGTTTCTTGGTCCAGGCAGATTGCCGAAAACGTGATCCGACAGGTCGATGGATCCATCGAGATTCGACTGAATCCGGAAGAGCTTGGCAGAGTGCGGCTGTCAGTGACCCAATCGGAACAATCTATTGTCATTTCAGTTCAGGCCGAAAGATCTGAAACGCTGGAACTGATACGCCGCCACCACCAAGAACTTGAAAAAGAACTGCTTTCGTTTGGATTTGAAGATGCGCAGTTTTCGTTTTTCGAACGGGATCAGCATAAGTCGGAATCGTCCAACACAAGCAACGACCTTACCGATATCGACATTGATACCGTTACAGAAGACAGCACCGTTGCTCTTGGCAGGGCGCAGAACCGTCGCGACGGTGCTGGTATCGATATAAGAATATAGGGGCACACGAAAATGCAGGTTAATTCACTTTCCTCAACCGTTTCGAACAGCGTGGCGCAAAAACAACGTGACGCCGCGCCCTTGAGCGCGGACTTTGAAACTTTTTTGAAGATGCTCACCGTGCAAATGCAAAATCAAGATCCTCTGAATCCGGTAGATTCGGCGGACTACGCGGTGCAACTGGCGACGTTTTCCTCGGTAGAGCAACAGGTCCAAACTAATAATCTGTTGCAGCAAATGATGTTACAGTCTTCCACTGCAGGGCTAAGCCAATATGCGAGTTGGATCGGGATGCAAGCACGCGTAGACGCGCCTGTGCAGTTCACTGGATCGCCTGTTGAGGTGCACCTGTCTCCTCACACCCTTGCCGATGATGTTTGGCTAAGCGTCAGGGACTCCGATGGGTTCGAGATAGATCGGCTGCAGGCGCCGTTGGGAGAGAATGAGTTTACTTGGGCTGGTACCGACGCAAACGGATCCGCAATGCCTCATGGTCTGTACCAATTTTCGGTGGAGAGCTTTGCCTCGGGTTCGCTGTTAGAAAGCTCGAGAGCCCAAGCCTATCACCTAGTGTCCGAGGCACGCCTTGGTCCGAACGGAGCCACCTTGGTTTTGGGAAGCGGTCGAGAGGTGATGTCAACCGAAGTCACGGCCCTCAGACAGTCACAGTAAGTCTTGTCGATTGCTGTTTTCTGCACTAGCGTCCCACCGCGCCATGAGCAGGAAGCAGACACTGTTAAACCTCAAGATATCCCCACCCGAAGTTTTGACTCAACATGTGTGCGGTGCTTTCGGGATTGATGAGCACGCGCAATGGACAACCTTGCACGGGGGGCGCACAAATGTGTGCTGGTTGGTCCAGTCGGACAAACTCTCAACGTCTTTAGTGATTAAATGGTATAACGCCAACAGGCCTAACCCGCTGTTTCCAAATGACCCGTTCGCCGAGGCGCGAATACTGACCGCTTTGGAAGGACAGTTTCCGGCGCAAACAATACTGGGCAGCTTCGAAACGTGCGCTGGGCGATATAACGTTTTTGAGCATGTCCCGGGTCGGCCTTGGCAAAAGGGAACGGGCGCTGTTGCGTGGTTGATGAGGCAACTACACGCCATGGCTCCATTAACTTGGCTACGGTCGCTTCCCAATGGAAGCGAGCAAATCCTGAGGCATGCCCAGACCATTCTTGATCAGTGCACGCAGTCCGAAGACCTTTTGCGAGAGCGCCCTGAAATAGTGGTTCCGCCAAGTTATAAAATTGCACTATTGCATTCGGACATTGTCCCTGGAAATGTGATCAAGAGCGAGGCTGGCCTTTCGCTCATTGATTGGCAATGCCCGGGGGCAGGGGACCCGTGTGAAGACATTGCGATATTCCTGTCGCCTGCGATGCAGCAAATTTATCGCGGAAAGGCGCTGTCCCAACGAGAGCTTGAGGAATTCTGGTCATCCTACGGAAGTGAGCGCCTTCGGGAAAGATACATGAAACTTGCGCCTTGTTATCACTGGCGAATGGCGGCCTATTGTCTCTGGCAATGCGAAAACGGATCGCTCGCGTATCAGCGGGGTTACGATCTTGAAACCTCTGCCCTTCACAGATCGCTAAGGGCATACAACAAGTAAGCTGGCCACATGCCTAGGCGTCGAAATCGCCCTCCCGGAAACTTTGGGGGTGGCTGTTCTATTGCCCTAGGGTAGCGTAACTGTCGCCTGCCTAAAATTTTATCAGCGACCAAAGCGCCGCAATAGCTGCCCATGGCAACCCCGTTTCCGTGGTACGCAAAGGCCGCATATAGTCCGGGAGCCGTCGGGATCTCTCCTGCGAAGGGTAATAGTTTCGCGTTGAAACAGACAAAACCCGACCAGAAATAGGGCGTTTCAACATCTTTCCATTCTGAAAACATCCGGTCGAATTCGCGTCGCACAGTGTTTCGGATTTTCTTGTGTACCTTTGGGCCCGTGGACAATCCGCCCCGCATCCCGAAAAGGAACCGCCCATCCGGCATCAAGCGAAAATAGTGAAGAAGGTTCCGCGTATCATACGCCATCTGGCTGCTGTGCCAGCCTTGGGCCGCGCGTTCTTGCTCGGTGAGGGGGCGTGTGACAATCACGCTGGATTGGGCGGGAATATAACGCCCCGACATCCAGGACGGAATGTTTTCACTTGCGTATCCATTGGTTGCTAAAATGACCTTCCTACTACGCACGTTTGCCTGACTGGTCGATACGACAAAGCCTTTTCTCGTCTGCTGAACATTCGTGACAGGGCTTTCTCCAAAAAGCATGGCGCCAGCGTTTTCGGCGGCTTCGGCCAGCTGAAGTCCGTATTTCAGGGGATTGAGCGCAAAGCCGACTGGGATGGAGAGACCACCGTAAAACGGGCCTGACATCCCTTCTTGGGCCAGGCATTCCTGTGTCATCATTCTTGGTTCAACGCCAAAGGTTCTTCGGAAGCCTTGGGCCTCATGTTCAAGAACAGGCAAATCCTTCTTGCGGTGCGCCAATACCACCTCTCCGTTGGAGTGACGGTCGACGTCAAACCCCAGCGAGGATATGAGGTGGTCTACAAAATCGACGGCATCCCGTTCTGCAAGGCGATAGTCCAACGCGTCGGCATCCCCGAACCTGCTCACAAGTGCTTTTTCCGGAAGCTTTGATCCGCCCATGCAACAGAAACCCCCGTTGCGCCCGGAGGCGCCCCAGCCCGGTTGCTTCGCGTCCAGAACCACCACTTTTAGACCGGCGCTGGCCAGCCGAAGAGCTGCTGACAGGCCAGTAAAGCCCGAACCGATGATTGTAACATCTGCTAGAAGGTTTCTGGTGAGCGATTGGTATGAAAGGGCTCGGGTTGTTTCCGGCCAAAAACAGCTTTCAACGGGCCCACTCCCATATGCAAATGGATCACATATGCGGTCCATTATGCCTCGCTTCGTTCGGCGGCGCGCTCTTCCCTTTCTTGTCGGATGGCCGCCTGTTTGCTGACCAGAGATGCCGTGATGACGCCGATCGCAACAACAAGGATCATCAGTGTAGACAGGGCGTTGATCTCGGGGCTGACACCAAGGCGTACGGAGCTCCAGATTTTCATCGGCAAAGTTGTCGCGGACGGGCCAGCCGTAAATGAGGCAATCACAAGATCATCAAGTGACAGCGTGAAGGCCAACAGCCACCCCGAAATCACGGCGGGCGCGATGATCGGCAGGGTGACAAGGCGGAAAGCCTGCAGTGTCGAGCAGCCAAGATCCATCGCTGCTTCTTCAAGCGAGCGATCAAAGCTCACAAGGCGTGAACTGACCACGACGGAAACATAGCACATGGAAAAGGTTGTGTGGGCCAGGACAATCGTCAATACCCCGCGGTCTAGTCCGATCCCAATGAACAGAAGCAGCAGGGACAGGCCGGTGATGACCTCGGGCATAACCAAGGGCGCATAGATCATGCCAGAGAAAAGGGTGCGTCCCAAAAAGCGACCTGCACGTACAAGAACCAGCGCTGCCATCGTTCCGAGGACGGTGGCAAAAGTCGAACTCAGAACAGCAACCTTCACCGTCACCCAAGCAGCATCGAGAAAGGCCTCGTTTTGGAACAATTCCCCGTACCACTTGGTCGAGAACCCAGCCCAGACCGTAACGAGTTTGGATTCGTTAAAGCTGTATACCACCAGAATGATCATTGGCAGGTACAGAAAGGCGAAGCCAAGCGTCAGCGAAGTGGCGTTAAACCAAGAAAAGCGTCTCATCCTTCGGCCTCCCGCTGTTTTTGTTCATTGCGTTGGAACAGGATGATCGGGATGATCAGAATCAAAAGCAGAATGATGGCCACGGCCGACGCGACCGGCCAATCTCGGTTCGAGAAAAACTCTTCCCAAAGAACCTTGCCGATCATCAGTGTTTTCGAACCGCCGAGAAGCGACGGGATTACGAACTCGCCCAATGTCGGAATGAATACGAGGAAGGACCCGGCGATGATCCCTTGCTTGGACAAGGGCACCGTGATGAGCCAGAATGCGCTGAACCGCGAGCAGCCCAAGTCTTCGGCGGCTTCCAGAAGGCTTTCATCAAGTTTCTCGAGCGCCGAATAGATCGGAAGGATCATGAAGGGCAGGTAGGTATAAACGATGCCGATATAGACCGCGATGTTGGTGTTCAGGATGATCAACGGCTCGCCTATCAAGCCAAGGCTCATCAGCAGCTGGTTCAGGTATCCTTCTTTGCTCAGAATCCCCATCCAAGAATAGACTCGGATCAGAAAGCTGGTCCAAAATGGCAGGATAACCAGCATCAGCAGGGTGGCGCGCCAATGGTGCGGGGCACGCGCCATTCCGTAAGCGATGGGAAACCCGACAAGCAGGGTCAGGAAGGTTGCGACCAAGGCGATTTTAAGGCTGGAAAGGTAGGCCTTCCAGTAAAGATCGTCTTGGGTCAACCAAATGAAGTTCTCGAAATCAAGCTCTGACCAGAACGCACTAAGACCCAGCCACCACCCCTCTGAAAAGTCGAGAGTCGGCGTGTAGGGCGGAATGGCCAGTGCCGTATCCGAGAGCGAGATTTTCAGGACAATGGCAAATGGCACAAGGAATAGTGCCAGAAGCCAGAAATAGGGTATCGCGATCAGGGTGAAGCGGCGCATGGATCAATGCTCCAACAGAACACCGGCGGTGTCTGTCCAACTGAGCCAAACTTTGTCTTCCCAGGTAAAGCTGCGCCGCGAGAGTCGCCGGTTATTGGCCGCTTGGGCCTTGATGATCTGCCCGCCGGCCAGTTCTACGTGATAGGTCGAGATGTTCCCGAGATAGGCAATATCAAGGATCTTTCCCTTGACGGCATTTGCCGCGCCTTCAGGTTTTTGCGCAGTGATATTCACTTTCTCGGGGCGGATCGCAAAGTGACAGGTCTGGCCGAGCGCAAATTCGCGCGTTGGCGTTCCGATGATCTCGGGCTGTCCTTCAGCCCAAGCCATATGCACCTTTTCACCAACTTTTGTCGCTTTACCTTCGATAATATTCACCTCGCCGATAAAGTCGGCGACATAGGTTGAATTCGGCGTCTCGTAAATTGCGCCGGGTGTGGCCACCTGAATGATTTTGCCGTGATCCATGACGGCGATTCGGCTGGCGACGGTCATCGCTTCTTCTTGGTCGTGCGTCACGATGACAAAAGTCGTGCCGGTTTTTTCCTGGATGTCCATCAGTTCGAACTGGGTATCCTGCCGGAGTTTCTTATCGAGCGCACCCAGCGGTTCATCCAAGAGCAGCAGTTTGGGAGCTTTGGCCAGTGAACGCGCCAGCGCGACACGCTGGCGCTGACCCCCTGAGATTTGATGGGGTTTGCGCCGCGCGAATTTTTCCATCCGTGTCAGGCGCAGCATTTCTTCCACGCGATCCTTGATGTCGTTCTTCGGCATATTGTCGCGCTTCAGTCCAAATGCGATGTTCTCCCAGATGCTCAGATGTGGGAACAAGGCATAGGATTGGAACATCATGTTCACGGCGCGTTTGTTCGGTGGCACAGGTGCGATGTCCTGCCCGGACAAAAGGATGGTGCCCTCGGTCGGGGTCTCGAACCCGCCCAGCATCCGCATCATCGTGGTTTTCCCACAGCCGGATGGCCCCAGTAGAGCAAAGAACTCTTTTTCGTAAATGTCGACCGTGAGATCATCAATCGCGACAAAATCGCCAAATCGCTTTGTAACGTTTTTGAACTGGATGATGGGTTTCGCTTCGGGATTGTCCCAGGGTGCAAATGCATCAAGCGCCATTGCTGGACTCCGTGGTTAGTAGAAGGCCCGCGCCGTCAGACGCGGGCCAATTGCGGGTCTTAGGTGCCCGATTTGATTTTAGTCCAAAGACGGGTCACAACGCGCTGAACCTTTTGCGGATAAGGCGTGGTGGTGTAGAGCTTTTCGAGTGTTGCATCATCGGGGTAGACCGCCGGATAATCTAGGATCTCCTGATCAATGAACTCTTGCGCGGCCTTGTTGCCCGAGGCGTACCAAACATAGTTGGTCGCGGCTGCCGAGTTTTGAGCATCAAGGATAAAGTTAATGAAAGCGTGGGCTGCGTCCGGGTTCGGCGCGTCCGCAGGGATCGCCATTTGGTCGAACCACATCTGTGCACCTTCGACCGGAATCGAATAGTCGATCTCGTGGCCGTTTTCAGCCTCAGAGGCGCTGAATTGTGCTTGGAAGACGTCGCCAGACCAGCCGACGGCCACGCAAATGTCGCCGTTGGCCAGCGCGGTGATGTATTCAGAGCTGTGGAACTTCCGGATATAGGGGCGGATAGCTGCAAATACGCCCTCTGCCTTGGCGATCACTTCTGGATCATGGCTGTCGGGGTCTTCACCCAGATAGTTCAACGCGGCCGGGATCATCTCGGCCGGTGCGTCGAGGAAATAGACGCCGCATTCGGCAAGTTTTTCCATGTTGGCGGGGTCAAACACCAGCGACCAGCTGTCCATCGGTGCGTCTTCACCGAGTACTTCGGTGACTTTGCCAATGTTATACCCGATACCTGTGGTGCCCCACATATAGTTGATCGAGTATGCGTTGCCGGGATCGTACTGTTCAGTCCGCGTCTGGATCAAATCCCACATATTCGAATGGTTCGGCAGTTTGGCCAGATCGAGCGGCTGGAACGCTCCTGCCGTGATCTGACGCTGCAGGAAGGTCCCCGAGGGCACAACCACGTCATACCCCGATCCGCCGGCAAGCATTTTCGTTTCCAGCACTTCATTGCTGTCGAATACGTCGTAGATCAGCTTGATGCCGGTTTCTTCTTCGAATTTCTCGAGAAGGGCCTCGTCGATATAGTCCGACCAGTTATAGACACGCACTTCGTCCGCATGAGCGGCCATTGCCCCGAGGGCAACCGATGCGGTCAGTGAGATCAAAGTTGTTTTCATGGTTTTCTCCCGTTGGGTCGCAGGGCGATGCCCGATGCGATAAGCTGTGAGAATAATTTGATCAAGTTTTCATGATATGGCAACATTGGATTGCACGAACGGTGATGAAAGATGAATGATGATGTGGGAAATGCACAAATGACGGGCGCTGAAAAAGCGATGCTAAGCTCCGCGAATGACACGGAAAACGCCACGCGGATCCCCGCACATCAGCAAGTCTATTTAATGCTGCGCGAACAGGTGCTTTTCGGCGAGCTCACACCGGGTCAGCCCGTGACGATTCAGGGTTTGGTCGAACAATTAGAGGCCGGAATGACGCCAGTGCGAGAGGCGATTCGCCGCTTAACCGCTGAAGGCGCACTCGAATTTCAAGGGAATCGGCGGGTGACGGTTCCGACGCCTTCTTCAAAAGATATCGAGGAGTTGATGTATGCCCGTAAAGCGATTGAGCCAGAATTGGTTATGCGCGCAACCCGGCAGATTTCGCCTTCTGAAATCGATGAACTTGAACAGATCGACAATCGCCTCGACGCGGCTATCTCAAATGGGGATGTCGAAACCTATCTCCGGCAGAATTATGCCTTCCACGCCAAGCTTTACACGATTGCAGATGCCCCTATCCTCACGGCGATTGCGGACGGCCTGTGGTTAAGGTTCGGACCCTCCCTGCGCGTGGTGTGCGGGCGGCTTGGAACGCAGAACCTACCTGATCAGCACAAAGAAACACTAGACGCCCTAAGACAGGGGGATGCCGAAAAGGCCGCGAATGCGATCTTGGATGATGTTGTTCAGGGCATGGAGCAGGTTCGCGACTCGCTTTAGAGACCCCGGGTTAACCATTTCGTAGACACCCGAGATTGACATGGAAAAATTTGATCATATTGTGTCGGGCAGAAGCTAGCCGGCGCAGGACGCCGTTTTTTCCAAGAATCGCGAGGACCGTTATGGAAATGATCACTAACCACATGCCTACGGCCGAATTGCAGGCGCTGGACGCGGCCCATCATGTGCATCCTTTCTCTCATCAGGATGAACTTGCAGCCAAAGGCGCCCGGGTCATCACCCGCGCCAAGGGCGTGACGCTTGTCGACTCGGAAGGTATCGAAATTCTGGACGCGATGGCGGGTCTTTGGTGTGTCAACATTGGGTATGGCCGCGAGGAGCTGGCCGAAGTTGCTGCGCGCCAGATGAAAGAACTGCCCTATTACAATACTTTTTTCCAAACGACCCATGTTCCTGTGATTGCGTTGTCGGCGAAGCTGGCAGAGTTGGCACCGGGTGATTTGAACCACGTTTTCTTTGGTGGCTCGGGTTCGGAAGCCAATGATACGAACCTTCGCCTTGTACGCACCTATTGGGCGCAAAAGGGCAAACCCGAGAAGAAAGTCGTGATCAGCCGCCACAATGCCTATCACGGATCAACGATGGCTGGCGCCAGCCTTGGCGGCATGAGCGGCATGCATGCCCAAGGCGGTTTACCGATCCCGGACATCCACCATATCAATCAGCCTAACTGGTATACCGAAGGCGGCGACATGGACCCCGCGGAATTCGGGATCAAACGCGCACAGGAATTGGAAAAAGCGATCCTAGAAATGGGCGAAGACCGTGTTGCGGCCTTCATTGCCGAGCCGGTTCAAGGTGCTGGCGGTGTGATTGTTGCGCCTGACACCTATTGGCCTGAAATCCAGCGGATTTGCGACAAGTACGAGATTTTGCTGATCGTGGATGAAGTGATCTGCGGCTTCGGTCGCACCGGTAACTGGTTTGGCAGTCAGACTCTCAATATCCGCCCTGACATCATCACCATCGCCAAAGGTCTGAGCTCGGGATACGCGCCGATTGCGGCCTCAATCCTGTCTGATGAGGTGGCAGAGGTCATTAACGCCACAGAGTTCAATCATGGCTACACTTACTCGGGGCACCCTGTTGCCGCGGCTGTTGCGCTGGAAAACCTGCGTATTCTTGAAGAAGAAAACATTATCGAAACCGTGCGCGAGGACACAGGCCCTTACCTGAAGGAAAAATGGGAATCCCTCGCCGATCACCCGCTTGTGGGTGAGGTCAAGATCGTTGGTATGATGGGGTCACTTGCTCTGACTCCCGACAAAGCAACCCGCGCTCCATTCAAGACAGATCCGGGTACAGTTGGTTTCAAATGCCGGGAGCATTGCTTTGCTAACAATCTCATCATGCGTCACGTAGGAGATCGCATGGTGATTTCGCCGCCGCTCGTGATCACGAAAGCCGAAATCGACACGCTGATTGAACGTGCCCGCAAAGCGCTTGATCTGACGTTGGTCCAGCTTAAGAAAGAGGGGCTGTTCAAATAACCGCCAAGCACAGCGGTGATTCTCAATAGCGAACAGAAAAGCATCCGCCGAAAAGGGCGGGTGCTTTTTTGTGTCGATATGGATTTCACCTGCGCGTGCGTAAAAATGCCCCAAGGGTATTGCAGGTTGCCGATTTGCTGCGCAATTCTTGTAAACCGTCCGGATTGCCCTGCATTATTTTGTGTGAAAGTGCCTGCTACGCTGGGCCAAACGGCGCAATTTGGGCTCATATTCCCCAATCTGAAAGCTGACCCCACGTCGCCTTTTGCGCCAAACCTGTCGCAAAACTAATCTGTGCTTGGGTGAACTGGCCCTAGCGTGTGTTCGATAAAACGTGGTGTTCACATCCTGATACAGGTGTGTTTACATTCTTGACACAAGCGCAGAACCAATCTGCCGGAAATTTACTCAGGGAGCCTATCATTGGCTGATACCGCAACGAATGGCGCGTTCGTTGAATTTGATCGCGTTCAGAAAAGCTATGATGGCGAAAATCTCGTCGTCAAAGACCTCAACCTGCAAATGCCCAAGGGCGAGTTTCTGACAATGCTTGGGCCATCCGGGTCGGGCAAAACGACTTGCCTGATGATGCTGGCCGGTTTCGAAACCGCAACCCACGGCGAAATCCGTCTGGACGGTCGCGAGATCAACAACATCCCGCCGCACAAGCGTGGGATCGGCATGGTCTTTCAAAACTATGCACTCTTCCCACACATGACGATTGCAGAAAACCTGAGCTTCCCGCTCGAGGTGCGCAAAATGGGTAAGTCCGAGCGTGAAGAGAAAATCAAACGCGCCTTGGATATGGTCGAGATGGGTGCATTCGGCGGCCGTCGCCCGGCACAATTGTCGGGGGGGCAACAGCAACGGATTGCTTTGGCGCGCGCGCTGGTGTTTGAACCCGAACTTGTACTGATGGATGAGCCGCTTGGTGCTCTCGACAAACAGCTTCGCGAAAAGATGCAATTCGAGATCACGCATCTTGCCCACAATCTGGGCATTACCACAGTGTACGTGACGCATGACCAAACCGAAGCGCTGACGATGTCAGACCGCGTCGCTGTTTTTGACGACGGACGCATCCAGCAGCTTGATCCGCCGGATACGCTCTATGAAGAGCCAAAGAATAGCTTTGTGGCCCAGTTCATTGGCGAGAACAATACGCTTGAGGGCACGGTGAAAGAGATAAACAACGGTCTGGCGCTTGTGCAGCTGGACGATGGCGAACTCATTGATTGCAAACCGGTTCACGACTCGGTGCGGCCCGGAGCGCGGACACGTGTGTCGATCCGCCCGGAGCGTGTCGAGTATAACAAGGACCGGCTTCAGGAAGGGGCACACACGCTTAAGGCTGAAGTGCTGGAATTCATCTATATGGGCGACATTTTCCGAACACGCCTACGTGTCGCGGGTAATGATGAGTTCATTATCAAGACTCGGAACGCACCGGACCAAGTGCGTCTGACACCCGGCCAGAAGATCGACATTGGCTGGTTGCCCGAAGACTGCCGCGCGCTGGATGCCTGATCCAATGCTCTGCACGTGATCTCGCTGAATGGCGGGGTTCCCAACTATAACAAGTTCAACAAGGAGTGAAAAAACATGAAATTCACGAAAATGTCTGCACTGGTCGCAACGACCGCACTGTGCGCCCCCATGGCAATGGCCGAAGATATGGCCATGGAGATGACCCTCGTCTCGTGGGGTGGCGCATACCAAGAGAGCCAACACAAAGCGTATGTTGAGCCCTATCTGGCGATGAACCCCGGCCTCAAAGTGGTTTGGGACGAAAGCTCGGCCGAAGCGGTCGCAAAGCTGCGTGCCATGAACGAAGCGGGCAATGTCACCTGGGACCTGGTTGACGTCGTGGCCTCTGACTCCATGCGCCTTTGCGATGAAGGTCTGGCCGAAGAGATCGACCATGATGCCGAACTCGCCGCGGCGCCTGATGGCACGCCTGCGTCGGAAGACTTCGGTGCTCTACTGGTTTCGGACTGCTTCATCCCGCAAATCGTTTATTCGACAACCTTCGGCTATCGCACCGACCTGATCGATAAGCCCGATTCGGTTTGCGCAATCTTTGACACCGACAAATATCCGGGCAAACGCGCCCTGCAGAAACGCCCGATCGACAACATGGAATGGGCACTTTACTGCGATGGCGTTGCCAAAGACGAAATCTATGACGTTCTGGGCACTGCCGAAGGCGTAGACCGTGCACTGGCCAAGCTCGACTCGATCAAGGACAGCGTCGTCTGGTGGAGCGCCGGTGCGGAAACGCCCCAGCTTCTGGCCGACGGCGAAGTCGTGATGGGCTCGACCTTCAACGGTCGTCTGTTCTCGGCCATTGCCGAGCAAGGGCAGCCGATCGGCATGCTCTGGGACATGCAGTCGTTTGACCTTGATGGCTGGATCGTGCCCGCAGGTCTGTCGCCCGAGCGCAAAGCGCGTGCGATGGACTTCCTGAAGTTCGCGACCGACACCCAGCGTCTGGCGGATCAGGCCAAGTACATTTCGTACGGCCCGGCGCGTGCGTCGTCTGCACCGCTGGTCGGCAAGCACGCCGAACTGGGCATCGAAATGGCACCGCATATGCCAACCGATCCGGCGAATGCTGGCAACGTGCACGTCTATGACTACGAATGGTGGGCCGACAACCGCGATGATCTGGACGCCAAGTTCCAGGCGTGGCTGGCCAAGTAAGCCAAGCGTTTGAATGATATGCGGAAGGGCGTACGCGCCCTTCTGTCAAAGATTAAAGGCGCCCCGTAGAGGGCCCGATTTGCAGCCGGAACTTCCATCCGGTGCAGGACCAACACGGGGACACCCATGAGCGACACAACGAATAACGGGCCGGTTCTTGCCGCCGACGGCACGCCTCTCAAGCGAAGCCTCGCCCGCGCGCTCCGAATGCAGAAGCTGCGCGCCTTGATGCTGATTGCGCCTCTGCTGATTTTTGTACTGCTAACGTTCATTCTCCCGATTGCGGATATGCTGTTTCGCTCGGTTGAGAACCAGATCGTTTCCGAGACACTGCCTGAAACGGTTGTGGCCCTTCAGGACTGGGATACGGAAAGTGGCGAGGCCCCGGGTGAAGAGGTCTTTGCCGCCCTTGCCGTTGATATGAAGGCGGCTGCCGAAGCCAAGCTTCACACGCGTGTTGGCTCGCGGCTTAACTATGAAAATCCGGGTATCTCTTCGTTGTTCCGAAAGGCGGGACGGCAGGTCAAGAAATGGGACGTCGAAAACGATGGCCCGTATAAAGAAAAGTTCCTTGACCTGCACAAGAACTGGGGGGATCCGGATGTTTGGCGTACCATTCAGGCATATTCCCCAAAGTTCACCAATGGTTACTTTTTGAACGCGGCAGATTTGCAAAAGGGCCCTGACGGACCGGAATGGCGCCCTGAGAATGAACAAATCTACTGGACCCTGTTCATCCGGACGCTGATCATGTCGCTCGCGATTACAACGTCTTGTATCATCCTCGGATATCCGGTGGCATGGATCCTTGCGAATTTGCCATCCCGTTCTGCGAACCTCTTGATGATCCTTGTCCTGTTGCCTTTCTGGACATCGCTTCTGGTGCGAACGTCCGCCTGGAAGGTCATGTTGCAGCAACAAGGTGTGATTAACGAAACACTAGTCTGGCTTGGGCTGGTGGCCGATGACGCACGACTCGTCATGATCAACAACCAGTTCGGTACGATTGTCGCTATGACCCATATTTTGTTGCCGTTCATGATTTTGCCGATGTACTCGGTCATGCAGACGATCAATCCGACCTATCTGCGTGCTGCGAAATCCCTTGGCGCGACGAACTGGACCGCGTTTTGGCGGGTCTATTTCCCGCAATCCGTGCCGGGTATCGGCGCAGGCTCGATCCTCGTGTTCATTCTGGCCATCGGTTACTACATCACGCCGGAACTGGTCGGTGGTACCAAAGGCGTGTTCATCTCGAACCGGATTGCCTTCCACATCTCGACATCACTCAACTGGGGTCTCGCGGCAGCCTTGGGCACGATCCTTCTAGTGGTCGTCCTGGCGCTCTACTGGGCCTATGACAAGATCGTCGGCATCGATAACGTGAAGCTGGGATAACGAAAATGGCTTTGACACCAGTTACAAACCAAACCCCCGGTTTCACTGCAGCTGTGAGCGCGGCATCGGGGGCCTTTGCCGGAATGTTCGTGGGCACATCCCAAGGGTCGGGTCTAATGGGCGCCGTTATCGGTGCTATTTTGCTGGCGCTGATTGGGCTTATCGCGTCCAAGATGACGGAAAAAGAGCGTCCGGTACGTATGGTGCTGTTGGCGGCGTTCATTGCAGCCGGATTTGCCTTGGGTGGCTTGCCTGGGGCTGTTGTCGGTGCGCTGTTTGGCTGGTTCTTCGGCTGGTTCGCGTTCTGGATCGCGACAAGCAAGTACCGCGCCCACCTGCCGCCCTACCTGACACCCGGACAGGTCCTCTGGCACTACAGCTTCCGTGTGATTTGCGGCGTGATCTTCGTGTTCCTGATCACCCCGATCCTTGTGGTGATGCCGTTGTCGTTCAACGCTCAGGATTTCTTTACCTTCACACCCGAGATGCTGCGGTTTGAAGCGGAGGGGTATTCTCTGAAGCACTATCGCGACTTCTTTAGCAACGATCAGTGGCAGAGCGCGCTGCGTAATTCGTTGTTGATTGCACCTGCAGCCACTCTGTTGTCGGTCGGCTTCGGGACTTTGGCAGCCATCGGCCTGAGCCAACCGCATGTGCCCTTCCGTAGAGCCATCATGGCGATCCTGATTTCGCCAATGATCGTCCCGCTGATCATCTCGGCGGCCGGCATGTATTTCTTCTACAGCCGGATTGGGCTGCAAGGCACCTATTTCGGTGTTGTGCTTGCCCATGCGGCATTGGGAATTCCGTTCGTGATCATTACCGTCACCGCGACGCTGGTGGGTTTTGATCGGTCCTTGACCCGTGCAGCGGCAAACATGGGCGCAGACCCCGTGACCACCTTCTTCCGCGTGCAGATGCCTCTGATTTTGCCGGGTGTTATCTCGGGTGGCCTGTTCGCGTTCATTACTTCGTTCGACGAAGTTGTGGTGGTGTTGTTTGTCGGTTCGGCCGGTCAAAAGACCTTGCCGTGGCAAATGTTCACTGGTCTACGCGAACAGATTTCTCCAACGATCCTCGCCGTGGCTACCATTCTTGTGGTCATTTCCATTGCACTTCTGACAACCGTGGAAATGCTGCGCCGCCGGTCCGAACGGCTGCGCGGGATTACACCGAGCTAATTCACCTCTCAATAAATAAAAAAGGCCCGCCAGATCCTGACGGGCCTTTTTTAATATTAGTTGCGACCGTATTGCCCGCCCCCACCTGTCGCTCCGGGCCGGGCGGTACGCATGGCCTTCAGCAGGCTATAGGATGGAAACCCGTCTGCAGGCATGCCCTTTGATTGTTGAAAGCGTCGGATCGCGTCCATGGATTTGGGGCCAATCATACCGTCGACCTTACCAACCTTGTATCCCGCGCGGTTCAGAAGGCGTTGAAGTTCCTTGCGCTCTTTCTCGGTCAGGGCGCGATCACCTTCGGGCCAGTTACCCTTGATTGGGGCACCCCCCTTAATCCGGTCGCTGAGATGTCCAACGCCGATCACATAGGCGTCGGCGGCATTATAGCGCTCGATAGCCCTGAAGTTGCGGAAAACCATGAATGCGACACCACGCCCACCAGCAGGCAGCAAGATCGCCCCGCTGCCATAGCCGTTCGGCACAGCGCGCCCATTAACGCCGGTGACACCAAGGGCGGCCCACTCGGAGGGAGATTTGGTGATCTTCCGGTCGGCAAGCCCGTAGTTGAAGTTCGATGGCAGACGGACCTCGACGCCCCATGGCTTGCCCTTTTGCCAGCCCGAACGCGCAAGATAAGCAGCCGTTGATGCCAATGCATCAGACGGGTCGTTGGACCAGATATCGCGTTTGCCGTCGCCCGTGAAATCGACTGCATAGGCCAGATAGGATGTCGGAATGAACTGGGTATGCCCCATCGCACCTGCCCAACTGCCTTTCATGCGGGCCGGTGTGATATCGCCGTTTTGAAGGATCTTCAGGGCTGCGATCAACTGCTTTTCAAAGAACCTACCACGTCTGCCGTCGTAGGCTAGCGTTGCAAGGGAATCGATAACGGGCAGGTCCCCTTTATAGGTGCCATAGCGACTTTCCATGCCCCAGATTGCGACCACGACTTCTTTGTCGACACCGTACTTCCGTTCGATTGAATCAAGTTGACGGCGATAGGTCCGAAGAGCCGCCTGGCCATCTTTGATGCGCGTCTCTGATGCCGCGCTTTCTAGATACTGCCAGATCGTTTTTGTGAATTCAGACTGGTTCCGGTCTTTTTGAATGACGTCGGTATTGTATCTGACATTCCGAAAGGCCCGGTCAAATGTGCTGGCAGATATCCCTGCGGACAGCGCGCGCCCCCTGAACCCTTCGACCCAACGCTGAAACGCAAGGTTTCCTGCGGTTTGATCTATGGATGGGGCAGCATCGGTTACGCTGTCGGGCCGCAATACCGGGCGCACCACAACAGACGCCATCTGAACTTGAGCCGGGATGGTTTGTGCCCTGGCAACGGGTCGCAGAGATTCTGGGGGTGCTTTGGCAAATACTGGACTGCCCGTCGCACCTGCAGCGATCAACGCTGCTGGTAATATGTATCGCATCGTTTGCCTCGTACTTTTCTTTGCCAAGAGGATAGCGCGAATCCGGAACTTTAAAAAGGAAGGCGCGTGGGCAAACGCCTGTATCGGCCGATTCCGCGAGCGATCGGCAATTGCCCGCCGTTTAATCTAGCGGCGACGGCGCGACACCGACTTTTTGACTTTTGCGGATTTATGCTTGGCCTTTCCGGCCTTCCGGCGCACCGGCTTACCGAGTGTGTTGCGCGGGCCTCTGGCGACCGATTTGTCATCAATCGTCAACAACTCGAGTGCGATGCCGCCTGTGACGGGGGCCGCTTCCGTAAGGCGCACAGTTACGCGTTGCCCGAGCCCGATGGTCATGCCGGTTTCCGACCCCGTGAGGGTATTTTCCTCGGGGTCAAACCGAAAATATTCGCGCCCAAGACTGCGCATCGGAACAAGCCCGTCCGCACCGGTTTCGTCCAGTTTCACGAAGACGCCAAAACGCGCGATCCCGCTAACCCGCCCGGAAAACTCATTGCCGATACGCTCGGACAGGTAGGCCGCCAAATATCGGTCATTGGTATCACGTTCCGCAAGCATCGAACGCCGTTCCGTGTCTGAGATATGCGCTGCCGTGTTTTCTAGCATTTCGATACCTTGAGGGGACAGCCCATCGTCACCCCATCCATGCGCAGTAATCAGCGCGCGGTGTACGATCAGGTCGGCATATCTGCGGATAGGCGAGGTGAAATGCGCATAAGACTGCAGCGCCAGCCCGAAATGCCCAAAGTTCGAGGGGCTGTAATAGGCCTGCGTCATGGACCGCAGGGTCGAGATATTTATAAGTTCCGCATCCTCTGTCCCGGCTGCCGCATTGAGAAGGGCGTTCAGATGCTGGGTTTTCAAGACCTGCCCTTTGGCAAGGTTGAACCCCGCCGTCTGAGCAGTTTCACGCAATGCATCCAACTTTTCGGGGTTGGGTTCCTCATGCACTCGAAACAGCAGCGGTGACTTGGCGGCGATCAGTGTTTCAGCTGCCGCGACATTGGCGAGGATCATGAACTCTTCGATCAGTTTATGTGCATCAAACCGATCGCGGAACATCACCGAGGCCACCTTGCCCTCGGGGGTAAGTTCAACCTTACGTTCAGGCAGGTCCAGATCCAAAGGTTGCCGCGCCGCACGAGCCTTGGTCAGGGCGTGGTAGGCGTCATAAAGCGGGTTGATGACCTCACTCATCAAGGGCGCACAGCGTTCGTTGGGGTTTCCATCCCGGGCTTCCTGAACTTCGGCATAGTTCAGCGATGCAACAGATCGCATCATGCCCCGCAGAAACCTGTGGCCGAGCTTTTCGCCCTTGGCATTGATTTGCATGCGCACGGCTAGACAGGCGCGGGGAACGCCTTCGTGAAGCGAACAAAGGTCGCCAGACAGCCGGTCGGGCAGCATGGGGACGACGCGGTCAGGAAAATAAGAAGAATTGCCGCGTTTTCGGGCTTCGCGATCAAGGGCTGATCCGGGCGTTACATAATGGGCCACATCCGCAATCGCGACCCAAATCACATGCCCGCCCTCGTTCTTCGGATCGTCATCTGCATGAGCCCAGCAAGCATCGTCGTGGTCCCTTGCGTCGGCCGGGTCAATCGTGACGAGCGGCATATCCCGCATATCATCCCGATCGGCCAGAGGCGCCGGTTTTGCAGCGTCTGCTTCGGCGATGACATCATTGGGGAAATCATCCGGAATGCCGTGCTGGTGAATCGCGATCAGAGACACCGCCTTTGGGGCACTCGGATCTCCCAGCCGTTCGACGATCTTGGCGCGTGGCAGGCCAAGGCGACCTTTGGGGCCGGTTTGCTGTGCCTCAACCAGTTCACCATCACGCGCATCGTTGACGCCCTCGGAAAGGATTTGCCATTCTTTCCCGTCGCCCTTGTCGATCGGTAACAGCCGCCCGCCCTCGGCAGTCTTGCGGAACACGCCCAGAACGCGCCTTGGGTTGGTGCCAATACGCCGGATCAGCCGGGCTTCGTATTGATGTGTTTCTCCTTTGATCGAGGTAAGCCGCCCAAGGATACGATCGCCGCCGCCCAGAGCCGGGTCGCTGGGGCGTGTGACGACCAGAATTGCGGGGGCTTCGCCTTCTCCGTGCCATTCCAGAGGACGCGCCATCAGGTCGCCATCGGCACTAGGGCCTGTGACCTGCAGCACGCTCACCGGAGGTAGGCGATCGGGATCAGTATAGGTTTTCTTGCGCTTTTGCAGATGCCCTTCCGCTTCGAGTTCCTTGAGCACGCGTTTCAAGTCAATCCGCGCGGCGCCTTTGATGCCAAAGGCCTTGGCGATATCTCGTTTGGAGGTTTGTGTCGGGTTCTCGGAAATCCATTCAAGGATTTCTTCTTTGGTCGGAATGCGCATACTTTTGCCCTAGCATGTGCGCCGGGGCACGTCATGAGAAAAACGCTTCGTTTAAGTCGTGCTCTTTTGTTCTCGAAGCGCGCAAAGATCGGCGTATGTATCGACATCCTGCAAGGCCGCGACCATGGCGATGCGTTTTCCCTTCAGGGTGGCGAGGCTGTCGGCAAGCGCATGGCGCGTCGACCAACGCACGTCTTTGAAGAGATCAACCGGGACGGGCCCGACCCGTTTCAAGCCGGTCAACCAAAATCCCCCATCCATCGCCGGCCCAAAAACTGCATCGTGGTTTCCGAGGGCAAGGAAGGCTTGCGCGATATGTTGGCGCTGGATGCCCGGAATGTCTGCCCCGATGATACAGACAGGCCCCGCCGGCACCGTTTGGAACATTCGTGCCATCCTGTCACCCAGATCGCCAGATCCTTGCGGCAATCTTGGAAATTTAGGCGGCCAGACCCGACTGCTCATCCCTTCACCGTCCGGCGACACTGCCAGAAACACGTCCCACTGCGGATCAACAAGACGACGTAACAAGGCCGCGCTCTGATGCCGAAACCACCATGCCGATCGTGTCATGCCGATATCCTGGCCCAGCCGTGTTTTAACACGGCCCGGGCGGGGTTCTTTGACCATGACAACAAGCCGAGGGCGATAGCGCATCGGAGTTTACGCGAAATAGTCCCGCAAAATGCGCGCATAAATCGCCTTGAGTTGCTCGATTTGTGCGACCGGTACGTTTTCATCAACTTGGTGCATGGTTTTCCCAACCAACCCGAATTCCACCACCGGACAGTGGTTCTTAACAAAACGAGCATCCGATGTGCCGCCACTAGTAGAAAGTTCGGGACGGCGACCCGTTTCGCTCTCGACTGCTGCGGCAACGAGATCGGACAGCTGCCCGGGCGGGGTGATGAAGCTTTCACCAGATACCTTGACTTCAAGGTCTATCGAAACGCCGGTTTCCTCGGACACAAGCGTGCTCAGGTCATTCAGCCAAGCGGTTAGGGTGTCGCCGGAATGCATGTCATTGAACCGGATATTGACGGTTGCGCGACATTGCGCGGGAATCACGTTGGTGGCGGGGTTGCCTGTGTCCATGGTCACAATCGCCAGCGTGGATGCATCAAAATGGGCGTTGCCACTGTCCAACTCATGCGTTGCCAGCCGGTTCATCAGGTCGGCCATGGCGGGCAGGGGGTTCTTAGCACGATGCGGGTAAGCAGAGTGACCCTGAACGCCTGTGAAGGTGAACCACGCTGTGAGCGATCCACGTCGTCCGATCTTCATCATGTCGCCCATTTCGTTTGGACAAGTGGGTTCCCCGACAAGGCAGACCGACATCCTTTCGCCCATGCGTTCCATATAATCCAGCAACGCCGTGGTGCCGTCCAGGGCATCGCCCTCTTCATCGCCGGTGATGGTCAGCATAACCGCTCCGTCCGGCGGCGTTTCTTTCACAAAATCAATGGCAGCCGCCACGAAAGCCGCCACGCCGGATTTCATATCAGTCGCCCCACGTCCGAACATGATACCGTCTTTGATCTCCGCGCCAAAAGGATCAACCGACCATGCCGCTTCGTCACCGACGGGGACGACATCCGTATGCCCGTTGAACCCAAAGCTGCGCACGTGCCCTTTTTCGCCCCAGCGGGCAAAAAGGTTGCTGATGCCCTCGCGATCCACGCGGGCACACTCAAAGCCAGCCTCGCTCAGGAGGTTCTCCAACAGGACAAGCGCGCCCCCTTCTTCGGGAGTGACGGACGGACAGCGGATAAGATCAGCAGTCAGCGCCACAGCATCAGTTTTTGACATGGGAACTCCTTATGTCGACAGAACTGTCTTTGAGTTGCTGTTTTCGCACACCACCGTGGGGCCGGAAAGCCACAAAAAGGTGTGTTTTTTCAATGCGCAGGGGTCAAAAGGCTTAACAACGGACCTGATCTGCGGTTTAGTACAGTCAATAAAAATGACCGAGGCAGGTCAACGAGCAGTCAGGCCAAAAGGCCCAATACCAGTCATCCACCGACCTTTATAGGGCCGGGGGTGAACACGTTACACATTCGGGGTTCTTCCCCGATTCTGCACGTGTCCTGCCTTGCTGTTGGCGAGTGGGGCAGTTCAGGTATGGCAAGGTTACCGGTTGATCGAAACGCAACTGCGACGGAAATGGCCGAAACCATTTTCGGTGAAGGTGTGCAGGTTGTATCTGCAACCTATACGGGCGACCGCGATTCTTCCGCGATCTATACAGACGCAGATTCAATCTCGCCCGGTGTTGCCCCGAGCGACACTGGCGTGATCCTGTCGACGGGCGATACACGCTTTTTTGCGAACCGCAACGGCGAGTTCAATCAGGATACCAACCAGACAACAAGTTCGAGCGGTCCGAACAATGTCGCTGAATTCAACGCGATTGCCGGTACGAACACCTATGACGCCGCCTATATGGACATCACGTTCATTCCTACCGGCGACACCATGACAATGCAGTTCGTGTTCGCGTCTGAAGAGTATCCGGAATACGTCAGCTCAATCTATCAGGATTTCGTGGCTGTCTGGGTAAATGACGAACTAGTCCCCATGGATATCGGTAACGGGGATGTCGATCCGGGCAATGTGAATGACGGCGAAAACGAAAGCCTTTTCATTGATAACACGGGGGACGCGTATAACACGGAAATGGATGGTTTCACCATCACCATGACCCTGACGATGGACGTCAATCCGGGTGATGAAAACACCATTCGGATCGCCATCGCCGATGTGTCGGACGCCAGCTACGACTCCAACCTGCTGATCGCGGCGAACTCCGTGCAGACGGCCGTTATTGCCGAAACGGATACGGTAAATATCGGGTTGAATGCCTCGAAAACGGTCGACCTGACCGCGAATGATCAGAACTCGGGTAGTGTGTTGACCATCACGCACATCAACGGACAACCCGTGAGCGCTGGCTCCACAGTTGTTCTGGCCTCTGGGCAATCCATTTTGCTGAACGCGGATGGGACGGTTACACTGACCTCTGATGCGGATACTGAGGTCGCGAATTTCACTTATACGGTGGAAAACGAAAACGGCGTGAGCGACGTTGGCTTCGTGACCATCAACGCAGCGCCATGTTTTGTGGCCGGGACCCTGATCCGCACGCCCATGGGGGATATTCCGGTTGAGGATCTTGAGATCGGGGATCTTGTGGAAACCTATGACGATGGCGCACAGCCGTTACGTTGGATTGGTCACCGTACCGTTCCGGCAGAAGACAAGTTCGCCCCGATTAGGATTGAGGCCGGGACTTTGGGGGATCACGCTGCGCTGCTTGTGTCTCCGCAGCACCGTGTCCTGATCCGTGACAGCTTGGCCGAGCTGTTGTTTGGCGAGACCGAAGTGCTTGTCGCGGCCAAGGATCTTGTGAACGATCAGTCCATCAAACGTCAAAGCGGTGGGACGGTCCAGTATTTCCATATGCTGTTTGACAGGCACCAGATCGTGTTCTCGCAGGGATTGGAAACAGAAAGTTTTCTGCCGGGCCCCCAGATCACCAATATTTTCGAGGCGGAAACGCTTAATGAGATCACCACGATCTTTCCCGAACTGAACACTTTGACCGGCGAAGGGTACAGCCCCGCTGCAAGGAAGATGCTCAAAGGGTTCGAGGTGGATGTCCTGCTGTCCCAAAAGCGAGTTGCATAAGGAGAAGGCTCCATGACCTGGCTTGCCATTGCGGATCACAACACTCAGCTCTTTGCAGCCAACGGGCTGTCCAATGCGAGCAAAGACACACCCTGCACGCGCAGAGACCTTGAGCAGGTCCTGAACACGGGCAGCCTTTTGCTTGAGACACGTTTGTCCCCTCATAGTCAGCCGCAGCTGTTGCTCGGCTTCGAGCGCGGTTTTGAACACGCATTGAAATTCATGATCCGGGCCATTCCGGGCGCCGGAATCTCGCTTGTGCATTCACGGGGTCAGGATGTCTTTCACGGGGTGTTGAGCCATGACTCGCTGTCCCGAACAGATATCCTCAGGGTGACTTACAGTTGGGACATGTCACACAAAAAAGCCCGGATCGCGTTGGAACGGCCCGACACGGGGCTTGCCTTTCAAATCGTTCTCGAAAACCCGTTGCCGATCACCCTGGCAGATGTGCGAGAAATGACCATGAACCGCGCTTTGCGCAGCATGTCGAACGATGTCTTGTTCTTTGGTGTGTCTGACCGGGTCGAGCCGATCGGCCCCATGCCTGGCATTACGTCTTCGACGCCGGTGGCAACGTCATTCGGATACCGTGCGATCGGGGATCTAAAGCGCGGGGACCTGGTCGAGACACTGGATGGGGGCTTGGTGCCGGTCTTACAGGTTATCAAGCGCACCGTTCCTGCCCGCGGGCTGTTTGAACCGGTACGGATGAGGGCGCCCTATTTCGGGTTGGTGCAGGATGTGGTGGTGGCCCCCGAGCAGCGCCTTATCGTGGGTGGCTCGCGGGTCGAGTACATGTTCGGGTCGGAACATGTTCTTGTTCCAGCGCGTCATCTGGTCAACGGCAGTGCTGCGATCAAAGAGTCGGATCATGCGCTTGTGACATACACACAACTGCTCTTGCCCGATCACGAAGCCATCGAAGTCGCGGGAACCTATGTCGAAAGCTTGAACATCGGGCGGATTCGCAGGAAACGCGACCTGCTGCGCTCTACTTTGCTTGCGCCTTATGAACGGGCCCTGCTGCCAGAACACTCGCGCACGGCATTCCCCGTGTTGCGTTCGTTCGAGGCGTTGGTTTTGGCCGAGCAAAGAGCGGCCTAAGGCAACTCGCGTATTTTGTTAGCAGCTCTAGTTAAGGCTGCTTTCATCCGGATCCAGGCATTCTTCGCCGTTGTAGAACTCGGTCATCTGGGCCACCACGACCGAATTTTCATCCAGCGCGCGTTGCATGAGGTCACGTTCGTCTTGGGCGATGTCGTGTCCTTGGGCTTCGCGTTCGGCCAATGTGCCATAGCCGGTCACGTCAAGCGGTGCGAGATCCGCCTGCTTGAGAATCGCGACGGTTTCACGCACGGCTTCTGCTTCATCCACGCCGCTGGCATAGATCATCAGGGCGGCACCCGTTGCGCCTTCGGGCAGACCATCGCCGTCTTTGCGGCCGACCTGAACCAACAGCGTATAAACCTGCTGGCGCGATTTTTTCTGAGGCTTTTCCATGAGTGCGGCCATAGCTGTAAAAATGGACCTTGGTCAACTCTTGTCACGCGGGTGTCCAATTATTGCCACTACGCAAGTGCAGAATACTGGGAAGAAAGCCGCAGCTTTCCCACAAGATTCCTCTGCGAATCTAATGAAAAATACATTTTTGAGCGCGAAACTTTGCGCGTGCGAGTAAATTGAGGTTCGATACATGCCCACTGCATCAGAATTGCCGATCAACACGTCTGCATCAGCCCTGGACATGGCCCAAGCCATGTTTGGCGCGGGCGTCACAGTAGAATCCGCAACATATACCGGGGCGAACAGTGCTTCGGGCATTTTCTCGGACGGCGACACCGTCGCCCCCAACCTGACGCCATCTGACAGTGGTGTAATCCTGTCAACGGGCCAAGCCAGCGATATCACCCGCAGCAGCGGCGATCCGAATCGACAGGCTAATGAATCCACCAATCACGGGCTTGCTGGCGATAGCGACCTGAATGGGATTGCGAATGCCCAGACCTATGACGCTGCCATTCTTGAGGCAACATTTGTCCCCGAGGGTAGTGTTCTGACCATGCAGGTGACATTCTCGTCCGAAGAATACCTTGAATATGTGAATTCGGGGTTCAACGATGCTGTTGGGATCTGGGTCAACGGTGAACAGGCCGAGCTGACGGTCGGTGATGGTGACATCACGATCAACAACATCAACACGACCAGCAACTCGAACCTTTATATCGACAACCCGGCCAATGCAGAGGTCGCCAATACCGAGATGGATGGTTTCACGGTCACCATGACCCTGAAAGCCGATGTAAATCCAGGCGAGGAAAACACCATCAAGATTGCCATCGCCGATGGTGGCGACGCCGTTTACGACAGTAATCTTCTGATCGCTGGGGACTCGGTCCAGACTGCACTTGTCGCCAACGATGATGAGGTGACCCTTGCCCGGAACGCGACCCAGACATTTGATATCGCGGCCAACGACGTCAGCCACACTGGCGTGACGCTCAACATCACGCACATCAACGGCCAAGAGGTTGTGATTGGAGAGCCGATTGATCTTGGCACCGGCGAAACGATCACCTTCAACGGGGATGGCACGATTACAGTCACCACCGACGGTGATATCGGGTCCAACGTGTTTTCATACACGATCGAAGATGCCGACGGGAATACCGATGTCGGCTTCGTCACTGTCACGACGGCCTGTTTTGTCGCGGGCACCAAGATCGTGACCAATACAGGCGAGGTCGCGGTCGAGGATCTGTGCGTCGGCGATCTGGTTCTGACCCGTGACAATGGGTTCCAGCCGTTGCGTTGGATTGGATCAAGCACCAGACTTGCGTCCGGCAAAGATGCCCCGATCCGTTTCGAAGCCGGGGCGCTTGGACAACACGACGCCGTCGAGTTTTCGCCAAACCACCGCGTTCTGATCAACTCGCCTACGGCAGGTCTACTGTTCGGAGAAAACGAGGTATTGGTGAAGGCTAAGGATCTGGTCAATGACATGACCATCCGACGGCGGGTGGACCACAAACCTGTTGTCTATGTGCATATGCTGTTTGATCGTCATGAGATCGTGCGTGGCAACGGGCTGGACAGCGAAAGCTATCATCCCGGTCGCGAAACACTGGACGGCTTTGATACAGAAACACGCGATGAGATTCTGCGGCTCATGCCAAGCATGGATGCCATGACCGGGTTTGGCTATGGACCCACCGCGCGGATCGCGTTGCGCCAGCACGAGGCACGCGCCCTGTTGCGGGTGTGAGGTTTCGTTCAAACGCAAACGAAACGCAAAAGAAGGGCCGGTCGCAGAAAACGACTGGCCCAAAATTTGTGGCGCATTTAGCGCAGGGCGGAGCTTAATCCCGCAGAAGGTCGTTGATTGAGGTCTTAGAGCGGGTTTGTGCATCAACGCGTTTTACGATGACCGCACAATACAGGTTCACACCATTCTTCGAAGGCATGGAGCCCGCCACAACAACCGACCCTGCAGGTACTTCGCCATACATGACTTCGCCCGTTTCGCGATCTACGATCTTGGTCGACTGGCCGATGAACACGCCCATGCCCAGAACCGAGCCTTCGCGGACAATACAGCCTTCGACAACTTCCGAGCGTGCTCCAATAAAGCAGTTGTCTTCAATGATCGTGGGTCCAGCCTGCATCGGTTCCAGAACACCGCCAATCCCAACGCCGCCAGAAAGGTGCACGTTCTTGCCAATCTGGGCGCAAGATCCAACGGTGGCCCAGGTATCGACCATGGTGCCTTCATCAACGTATGCACCAAGGTTCACGAAAGACGGCATCAAGACCACGCCGGGGGCTACATAGGCCGATTTGCGCACGACGCAGTTAGGCACAGCGCGAAAGCCCGCTTCTTTCCATTCGTGGTCACCCCAGCCCTTGAACTTGGAGTCGACCTTGTCCCACCAGCCGCCTCCTTGGGGGCCGCCGTCCTGATGTTCCATATCCTTGATGCGGAACCCGAGAAGCACTGCTTTCTTGGCCCATTGGTTGACGTGCCAATCACCGTTTTCCAGTTTCTCAGCGACGCGCAATTTGCCCGAGTCCAGCGCGTTCAGTGTGGCTTCGATGGCTTCGCGTGTTTCACCACCCGTAGAGGACGTGATGGTATCACGTGCGTCCCACGCGGCTTCGATGGCTTTTTCCAATTGGGCGTTCGACATGTTTTTCGACTCCGAAGTCTCAGGATTTCACGTTGTTTAGCGGTATAGGCACCCACAGACCAGTGCGCAATGCGTCGTGAGGTCAAGGCAGGCGACTGGCGTCATCAGGGTGTCACTGGTCAAGGTCCGGTTTCTTCTCTACCTCTTGAGGTAATCAAAGATAGAAAAGGTAGGTTGATGGAAAATCATCCCCGTTTTAGCCCGCTGCCCAGCGCCCATACCGATCGCGACACAGCAAGCCATGTGCCCGATACGCCGCAGACCAGATCACCGGCCTATCGTCTGGCCTATGCAGATCAGGATTTTCTGTGCAGGGACGAAATGCGTGCAGTGCGTTTGCAGCTTGAACTGCACAAACCGCAACTTGAGCTTATGGAGGAAGGGATCGAGGGCACGATTGTCATGTTTGGAGGTGCGCGCATTCCGGCACCTGCGAAGAAAGAGACAGCCCGTACCCAAACTCTGGCAGATCTCTCGCGGTTTTATGACGAGGCCCGTGAATTTGCGCGGCTCATGACGCTACGCAGTGATGGCAAGACGGACGTGATCGTGACGGGCGGTGGTCCGGGCGTGATGGAAGCTGGAAACCGTGGCGCTGCCGATGCAGGGGGCAAGTCCATCGGACTGAATATCGTACTGCCACACGAGCAGGCTCCGAATGAGTTCGTGACGCCCGAGCTTTGTTTCAACTTCCACTACTTCGCGATCCGCAAAATGCATTTCTTGATGCGGGCGCGGGCGATTTGCATTTTCCCAGGCGGCTTTGGCACTCTGGACGAGTTGTTCGAAGCCCTCACGCTTATTCAAACGGGCCGTATGGAATGCGTGCCATTCCTGCTGTTCGGACGCGCCTTCTGGGAGAAAATCATCAACTGGGAGGCGCTGGCCGATGCCGGCACCATTTCAGAGGATGACCTCAAGCTGTTCCGTTTTGTCGAAACCTCAGAAGAGGCGATCGAAGTTATCGATACGTGGGGCGATTGTGCCCCGCGCGATGTCATTCCGGGTCGGTGATCGGCCTTAGTGGATGTGCGCGGGCAAAACGCCCAGTTCGGTGCCTTGGGGCAGTTTGGTGACGACCTGGGCGCCTTGTACATCCTTGATGGCATAGCCATAGCCCGCAAGCCGGAATTTCCATTCCCGCGGGCTCAGGGCTTTGGCGCGCTCTCGTGTGATCAGATCAAGTGTCGGGCTATCGATGATTGCGCCGCCGATATCTGCATGTGCCATTTTTCAGTCCTCTGATGAGTCATTGTTTACAATTAAGAAACTGACTGTTGATCGGGGCTGAAATTTACCGGAATTGTGAAAAATTGAGGGCAAAGGGTGCGATTGCCCTCAATTCGCGAACAATCGACCGCCTATTTACGGGGATCGCGGAGCTCCTTGAAAAGAAACATTGGGATTAGAATGCCCGCGATAACGGCACCGAGCCAGACAAGCAGGGTCGCCGCCAGAAGGTTGGCAATCCCACCGATGGTGAATCCGGAAATCAGAAGTTCCGTTATAATCAGCCCGACAAAAGTTGTCGCGAGGGCGATCCCCCCCTTAAGCGCCGGAACTCGTTTTTCCGAAAGTTTGTTGATCAAAGGCGAGGTCACGACCTCGATCAGGGTGAAAACCACGACAACGATGATAAAGGACAGGATGTCGATCGAAAAACCGCTAAGCAATAGCATGGCGAGCAAAAGGCCCGCCGCATTACCGATAAGATGAGCGGCGATCGACATTAGGTGACGTGTCATTGGGTAACCTCGCAGAACCTGGATGTTTGGCTCTAAGGTAACGGAAATTTCTCGATATACACCTGTTTTGTGACCCGAAATTCTCTTTCAGTTGGCCCGGGTCATCAGATGCCGACGGTTTGTCCTAGCTGGAAGAAAGGCCGGCTTCCGCCTCGATCTGCTTGCGAGACTTCCGCGCGCGTTCGGTAGCCGATTTCAACTGACCACATGCTGCCATGATATCATCGCCCCTGGTCTTGCGGATCGGAGAGGCATACCCAGCTTGGTAGATGATATTGGCAAAGGCACGGATGCGGTTGTTGGACGAGCGCTTGTAAGGCGATCCGGGCCATTCATTGAAAGGAATCAGATTGATCTTCGCAGGGATATTGTGGCGCTTGATATGTTCGATCAGGCGATGCGCGTCTTCGTCCGTGTCATTCACACCGTCCAGCATGACGTATTCAAAGGTGATCCGCTCGGAGTTTGACACCTTGGGATAGCTTGCCAGCGCTGCCAGAAGCTCTTCAATATTCCAGCGCTTGTTGATCGGGACAAGAACGTCACGCGTTTCGTCCGTCGTCGCATGAAAAGAAATGGCCAGCAAGCAGCCTATTTCTTCGGCGGTGCGGGCAATTTCAGGCACCACACCCGAGGTCGAGAGCGTGATACGGCGACGCGACAGGGAAATTCCTTCCGGGTCCATTGCGATCTTCATCGCGTCGCGCACGTTTTCAAAATTGTACAGCGGTTCGCCCATGCCCATCAGAACAATGTTCGACAACAGGCGCGTTTCATCTTTGGGGGCCCCGGGCACCGGCCATTCATCAAGGTCGTCGCGCGCCATCATCACCTGCCCGACAATTTCCCCGGCGGTCAGGTTACGCACCAGTTTTTGGGTCCCTGTATGGCAGAATGAACAGGTCAGAGTGCACCCGACTTGCGATGAAATGCACAAGGTTCCACGATCGTCTTCGGGGATGTAGACGACTTCAACCTCATGTCCGCCCGCGATGCGCACAAGGTATTTACGTGTACCGTCTTCAGAGACCAGTTTGCTGACGACTTCGGGAATCTGGATAACGAACTTTTCGGCCAGATCTGCGCGATAAGCCTTGGACAGGTTTGTCATCTCGGCAAAGTCACGTTTGCCCCACTGGTAGATCCACTGCCAGATTTGGCCGACCCGCATCTTTGCCTGCTTTTCCGGAGTGCCATTTTCAATCAACACCGTGCGCATGGCATCACGCGTCAGCCCGACAAGGTTGATCTTGTCGCTTTCCGGCAATTTTCGCGGAATGGTCATTACATCCTGCGTGACAGGGGCGCTGGTCGTCATCGGATCGGTCCTGTTGCGAAATCAAAGGCGTGGCATACACCATTTGGTCGCAAAAGCAAACAAAACAAGGCTCAGGCGGCGGATTTCGCACTCAGCGCAAGGGGCACCTCAAAACGTTTGAGACAGCGCCGTGCAGTATCCCCGTTGCTGGCCAATGATAAAAGCTCGGGGAACATTCGCAGAATTTCGTCGCGGGTCTCGTGTTCGAACTGGTCGAAGGTTTCGCCGGCGGGGTGAAAGCTCTCGGTCAGCAGCCCGTCTGACAGAATGATCGCGTGCTGATCAAGAAGGATGTGGAAATACTCTGGTTGGGGCACATAAGAGACCTGCCTAATGCCCTTCCATCCGATCAGGTGCTTGGCCGGAATCAGAACCTCGCGGTCCGAAAAGAAAACCTCGTAGCTAGCATCCTGCATGAAAATCCGGTGGTTGGGAGATATGTATAAATCCCGCGCGGGAACGCCGCGGCCCATGGCGCTTCTCGGAATGCAGACCGGGGCGTTTGCCTCGAAATTGGCGCCTCGGGCATCTGCGGTGAACGACCCGATCCACCGGATCGGAGCAAAGCCGCCATCGCGCACGACCACGCGGTCTCCCGGGCGCAGGTTTTCGACGGCCACTTCGCCGCGCTTGGTTGCGATCAAGGTGCCCGATAGGAAACAAGGGATGGAGCCTTCGTTGATCGGGCCTGTCGTCCAGGATCCGTCGCCATCCAGTTGAACCGACTCATTCTGGTTATTTCCGGTGGATCCGATCTGGGTAGAGGACACCCCGGCGGCGGGTCCGGTGGCGGGGGTTACAACACTATCAAACGACACAAAGTCGATCAGAATGCCATCTTGAACAAGCGCGACCGCCCCATTCTTATGAACACCTGTCGACAGCGTGTACACATCTTTGCCGAACATGGTGTCCTGATAGACACCAATCCCGTCGGTAGAGCGTATATTGCCATTGGGGTGGTAAACGACGATCTGGATCGTCGATACATCCGTGCCCTGTGCAATCGACACTTCGATGAAATCGTCACTGGCAGCGCCGCGATACTTGATCTCGGTGATTTCCGGGGTTGGCATGCTCGTCCTCCAACAGGGTTTGAACCGGACGGTTGCTCCGAACGGTTTCCCCCAGTGGTGACGATGTGGCGATCTTAGGTCCTGGCAGTGACCTGCAGCAGCCCGCTTTGGCGCGGACTAAAAGGGGTGCGCTACTTGCAGCGTTTTTCGGCGTCCTCAACAGCCGCAGTGAAACCCAGCAACGAGAAGGTATCTTCTGTTTTTGTCCCGCGTGACGAACGCGCGGTCAGCTTGGCTTCTGAACCCCGCTTCATGGCGGCCACGATCTTGGCGTCGTCCGATGGTGTCGCGGGCCAGGCCCATTCGCCTTCCGTGATCAGAACATGTTTGCTGCCGTCGATTTCCAGATCCACCATGGACCCGCTTGCAAATGGATATCCGCCGGTAAACCCGACCTGTCCGCTGACATTCGCGGTCGGGCGATAGAATACCATGAACAGGATATCGCTACGGCGCACCGCAACCACACGGCCATCCTTGGTGTTGACGCTTTCTTTCGCGGTACTGACAGCCCAGCATTCACGGGGCTCTTTGGCCTCAAAGACGCTCCAGTCCGTCATGGCAGCGACCTGATTTGTGCTGCTTTGCTGCGCATGCGCGATACCAGATGCCAGCGCCATGGCAGACGCGGCAAGAATGCTCACGAAACGTGATCCCATATGTACAGCCTCCAAGCTGTGATTGCCTCAGTGGCCCGGTTCCCATCGTTCGTGGTTTTTTTGACCGGGGCGTTTTCATCTCGATACAATCATACTAGCCTGATTTGGCCAGATGGGAAAAGACCCGTTGGCACAATTTTGCCCATTGATCGAAAGGTAAAACATGGCGCAGGCGGTTCCCATGGTCGAAATCTGGCGCGGGCCTTTTCTGGAAAGCATGCATCACGGCCACGCGGTGGTCTGTGATGCGGCGGGACAGATTGTCGAGGCATGGGGTGATCCCGATGCAGTTGTCTTGCCGCGCTCATCGTCGAAAATGCTGCAGGCCCTGCCTTTGCTCGAAAGTGGCGCGGCAGCGGATGCTGGTTTGACGGATGAACAATTGGCCCTTGCCTGTGCATCCCACAATGGCGCAGAAATTCACTCTTCGCGCGTGCGTGCGTGGCTTCGGGATCTCGGAAAGTCGGATGATGATTTCTGCTGTGGGCCGCAGGAACCACGCGACATTGCAGCACGTAACGAGCTGATCAAAGAAGACAAACCCGTTTGCCGCTATCACAACAACTGTTCCGGCAAGCATTCGGGATTCTTGACGCTGACCAAATACCTTAAAGCAGGACCAGATTATGTCGACCTTGATCACCCCGTTCAAAAAGCCGTCAAAGCCGTGTTCGAGGAAGTGACCCAAGAGGAAACGCCCGGCTATGGGATCGACGGATGCTCGGCGCCGAATTTTGCCACGACGATGCATGGTATGGCACGGGCCATGGCTTTTTTTGCCAGTGCGAATCCGGATGGAAACCTTCGCGAGTCTGCCGCGGCCAAACTGACCCGAGCGATGACCACTTATCCTGAACTTGTGGCGGGAGAGGGTCGCGCATGCACCGATTTGATGCGCGCCATGGACAGCAAGGTGGCTGTCAAGACTGGTGCCGAGGCCTACTTCATCGCCATCATTCCCGAGAAGAAGCTGGGGGTGTCGTTGAAAATCGTCGACGGAGGCACTCGGGGCGCGGAATGCGCGATTGCGGCTATTCTGGTGAAACTGGGGGTATTGGGGGCAACGCATCCTCTTGCCCAGAAATATATCAACGGGCCCATCCAGAACTGGGACGGTCTCGTAACGGGGCGCATGAAACCTGCAGAAGGATTTATGTGATCAACGCGACGTAAGGGCGTGTCTGGCCGATTTTCGCCAGCAAAGCACTTCTGTTAGACGAATTCGGATTTTGCATAGCCCTGAATATAAAGCAGGGCCGTCAGGTCACCGTGGTTGATGCGGATATCGCATTCTGCGGCGACCGACGGCTTGGCATGAAGCGCCACACCCGCCCCTGCCAGTTGCAGCATCCCGAGGTCATTCGCCCCATCGCCCACAGCCATGACATCGGCATGTGCAATGCCAAGGCGTTCGGTGATTTCTTCAAGAGCCTGCACCTTGGCCTCGCGCCCCAAGATCGGGCGGCCCACATCGCCGGTAAGTTTTCCGTTTTCGACAAGCAGCGCATTGGCGCGGTTTTCATCGAACCCGAGTTCCGTCGCCACCTTTGATGTAAAGGCCGTGAAGCCGCCAGAGACCAATGCAGCATAGGCCCCTTGCGCCTTTATCGTGGCCAGCAAGGTCGCACCGCCCGGCATGAATGTAATTCTTTCGGACAGAACCTTGGCGATAACAGATTCATCAAGACCTTTCAGAAGACCAACTCGTTCAGTCAGGGCGCCCTCGAAATCCAGTTCGCCGTTCATGGCGCGGGCGGTAATGTCCTTGACACGGTCCCCGACCCCGGCCTCTTCGGCTAGTTCGTCGATGCATTCCTGTTGGATCATGGTGGAATCCATGTCGGCCAAAAGCATTTTCTTTCTGCGACCGTCAGCCGGAATGATCACAAGGTCCACTCCCATCTTTTGTAGGTCTTCCCAGACAACCCAACGGTTCTCTGGCATGACATCCAGAGAAAACTCGGCAGCTTCATCCGGCGCGAGCCAGACCGCATCCCCTCCACCCCAGGCATTGCGCAGAGAGTCGACCAGCGCAGGGTCAAGCGAGCGGGACGCGGGGGCGGTAAGCAAGATTGCGTTAAACATCTGTGTCTCCTTTGAGTCGGGAGGCTCCTAGCAAACAGGTTGATCTGTGACCAGTGTTTCAGATCGGGTTTCGCAAGTTTCCTATAGGCGTCTTTTTCCGTCGGTTTTGATTTTTGAACCGTCGCACATGTGACATTTTCTGACTTGTGCCGTCAGACCAATGGCCCTATGTCCATCCGTGGGACACCCCTCCCCAACGAGGGGCGCTTATCTGGAAGGGTAGCATTCATGGCTATTGAACAACCGGCAACGCGGCCGGCAAACCCGCGTTTTTCCTCTGGCCCCTGCGCCAAACCCCCCACATTCGATGTCACCAAACTCGCCGACGCCGCTCTGGGCCGCTCGCACCGTGCCGCCATTGGCAAGGACAAGCTGAAGGCCGCGATCGAAGGCACGCGCGAAGTTCTGGGCATCCCCGCTGATTACAAGATCGGCATCGTTCCCGCCTCGGATACCGGCGCGGTCGAAATGGCCCTGTGGTCGCTTCTGGGCGAACGCAAGGTCGAGATGCTGGCATGGGAAAGCTTCGGCTCTGGCTGGGTCACCGACGTGGTGAAACAGCTCAAGATCGACGCCGAGGTAAAAACCGCCGACTACGGCCAGATCGTTGATCTCGCTTCGGTCGATTGCAACAACGATGTTGTCTTCACATGGAACGGCACCACCGCCGGTGTGCGCGTCCCCAACGCCGATTGGATCGCGGATGACCGCGAAGGCCTGACCATCTGCGACGCCACTTCGGCCGCCTTCGCAATGGACCTGCCCTGGGACAAGCTCGATGTGACGACCTTCTCCTGGCAGAAGGTTCTGGGCGGCGAAGCGGCCCACGGCATGTTGATCCTCAGCCCCCGCGCTGTGGAACGTCTGGAAAGCTACACCCCCGCATGGCCGCTGCCGAAAATCTTCCGCCTGACCAAAGGTGGCAAGCTCATCGACGGCATCTTCACCGGCGCCACCATCAACACCCCCTCGATGCTCGCCGTCGAAGACTACCTCTTCGCGCTCGACTGGGCCCGCTCGGTCGGTGGCCTCAAGGGTCTGATCGCCCGCGCCGATGCCAACGCACAGGCCGTGTTCGATTTCTGCGACGCAAATGACTGGATCGCCAACCTCGCCGAAGATGACGCGACCCGTTCGAACACCAGCGTTTGCCTCAAGTTCACCGATGACCGCATCAAGGATGGCGCCGCCTTTGCCAAGGCCGTCGCCAAGCGCCTTGAGAACGAGAACATCGCGCTCGACATCGGCGCCTATCGCGATGCCCCCGCGGGCCTGCGCATCTGGTGCGGCGGCACGGTCGAAACTGCGGACATCGAAGCCATGCTGCCTTGGCTCGCATGGGCCTTTGAAGCCGAAATCGAAGCACAAGCCTGAGACCAAGGTGCGTGCAAGCACGCACCCTACCACAACCCCGTAGGGTGCGTGATCTCACGCACCGCTTCCCGACATTCCAAAAGGACCACTACCATGGCCCCCAAAGTTCTCGTATCCGACAAACTGTCCGAAACCGCCGTCCAGATCTTCCGCGATCGCGGCATTGACGTCGACTTCATGCCTGACCTCGGCAAGGACAAGGACAAGCTTGCCGAAGTGATCGGCCAGTATGACGGCCTTGCCATCCGCTCGGCCACCAAGGTCACCCCGACCATCCTCGAAGCCGCCACCAACCTCAAAGTGGTAGGTCGCGCCGGCATCGGCACCGACAACGTCGATAAGGAGGCCGCGTCGAAAAAAGGCGTGATCGTCATGAACACGCCCTTCGGCAACATGATCACCACCGCCGAACACGCCATCGCCATGATGTTCGCCGTGGCGCGTCAGATTCCCGAGGCTTCAGCGTCGACCCATGCGGGCAAGTGGGAAAAGTCGAAATTCATGGGTGTCGAACTCACCAACAAGACCCTCGGCGTCATTGGTGCCGGCAACATCGGCGGCATCGTCTGCGACCGCGCCCGTGGCCTTAAGATGAAGGTCATCGCCTATGACCCCTTCCTCAGCGAAGAGAAGGCCAACAAGATGGGCGTCGAAAAGGTTGAACTCGACGATCTCCTCGCCCGCGCCGATTTCATCACCTTGCACGTGCCCTTCACCCCGGCGACCGCTAACATCCTGTCGGCGGAAAACCTCGCCAAGACCAAGAAAGGCGTGCGCATCATCAACTGTGCCCGCGGTGGTCTGGTTGACGAAGAAGCCCTCGCAGAGCTGCTGAAATCCGGCCATGTCGCTGGCGCGGCGTTTGACGTGTTCTCGGAAGAGCCCGCCAAGGAAAACGCTCTGTTCAACCTGCCCAACGTGGTTTGCACCCCACACCTTGGCGCCGCCACCACCGAAGCTCAGGAAAACGTGGCCCTGCAAGTGGCCGAGCAGATGTCGAACTATCTGTTGACCGGCGCTGTTGAAAACGCGCTGAACATGCCTTCGGTTACCGCAGAAGAGGCGAAGGTGATGGGGCCGTGGATTAAGCTGGCAGACCACCTTGGGTCGTTCAGCGGGCAGATGACGGATGAGCCGATCAAGGCCATCAACATCCTGTATGACGGTGTTGTCTCGGAAATGAACCTCGCCGCGCTGAATTGTGCGGTGGTGGCTGGTATCATGAAGAAAGCCAACCCTGACGTTAACATGGTGTCGGCCCCTGTCGTTGCCAAGGAACGTGGCATCCAGATCTCGACCACCAACCAGGACAAGTCGGGCGCGTTTGAGGGGTACATCAAAATCACCGTCGTCACTGACAAGCGTGAACGTTCGGTTGCGGGTACTGTCTTTTCGGATGGCAAGCCGCGCTTCATCCAGATCAAGGGCATCAACATTGACGCCGAGGTCGGTGCCAACATGCTTTATACTACAAACGAAGACGTGCCGGGCATCATCGGGACGCTGGGTCAGACCATGGGCGAAAACGGCGTGAACATTGCCAACTTTACCCTTGGCCGTGCGGATGTCGGCGGTGAAGCCATCGCGCTACTGTATGTCGATGCGCCGGTTCCGGCACCGATCATCGACAAGCTTTGCAAGACGGGAATGTTCCGTCAGGTCAAGCCGCTGGCCTTTGATGTCTCTTGATCCCATTCAGGTTTGAATTTTGAAGCGCCGCCCCTCGCCGGGGCGGCGTTTTTGCGTTAATTCACAGGTGACGCAGTGAAGTGGGCATAAAATATGAGCAATCCGATCTACGCCGTTGGTGACATACATGGTCAGTTAGGGATGCTGGAAGGTGCCCTTGAGCGGATCGAAAAAGACGGTGGCTCCGATGCCAAGGTCGTGTTTTTGGGAGATCTCGTGGATCGGGGGCCGGACAGTGCCGGGGTTATCGACCTGTTGCTCAAGGGCATGGCAGCGGGCAGAAACTGGTCGGTAGTGCGTGGCAACCATGACCGGATGTATTCCTATTTCCTCGAGGACCAACCGCGCCCGGACCCGCAAGTTCTTTTGGGGTTTGACTGGTTCAACGACCGCATCGGGGGCAAAACCACGCTCGCGTCATATGGAATCGACATCCCTGAAAATGCGAGATATTTTCAGATCCACCCCGTCGCGCGCGACGTTATTCCGGATGCCCATCAGAAATTCATGGCAGATCTTCCGCCCTATGTGCTTCTCGAAGATCTGCTGTTTGTGCACGCTGGCATTCGTCCTGAGATTCCGCTGGACGAACAAACCGAAGACGACATGTGCTGGATCCGGCATGACTTCTTGAACTATACGGACCCGCATCCCTGGCTGGTTGTACATGGTCACACGCCAGGGCAATCAGCGGTTCACATGGGCAATCGTATCAACCTGGATTCTGGTGCGGGCTATAACCGTCCGATCACGGCGGCCGTGTTCGAGGGGCGCGCGTGCTGGACACTGGGAGATGCGGGTCGCACCCCCCTTGTTCCCTAATGTGTCACAAATTCTAAAGATTTTACGGCATGCCGTTTACCTTTCGGTAAGGGTTATTGATCCATACTTGGCGCTGTGGGGGCCCCAACTTGAAGGGGTGACAAAATGCTTAATCCAAAACTGGTCTGGCAGGGTGCCGACCCTGTCCATAGGCGGCAACGTAGTATGAATGAAAATTCAATGCAGGGCTTGGTACGTCTGTTGGCCGGACTCGGGGATTCTACCCTGTTCCAGAGTAGACAGGATTGACCATCAGACCCAAAGATCTGTGGACAGATATTTCAATCCGCTGTCGCAAATCGTGACACCGATTGTTCCGCCGCGCTCTGGACCTGCAAGAAGATCCAGCGCGGCGGCTACATTCGCGCCGGCAGAGACGCCACCAAAAATACCTTCTTCCAGTGCAAGTGCCCGCGCTGTGTTCTGTGCCGTCTGGCCATCAACCGTCAGGTATCCGTCCACGGCAGTGTTCGCCAGGAACGAAAGCTGCGGCATCGCGTATCCGCCGCCCTGGATCGGGTGATTGGGGTTGGTGACCCGCGCGCCGGATAAGGCAGCGGCGCCTTCGGGCTCAAGGACATAGCCTCGGGTTTCGGGGCAAAAGGATCGCAGTGCTGCGATCGTTCCTGCAAATGTCCCGCCCGAACCTGCAAAATCGACAAACGCGGTAAGAGACTGGTCGCTGTCATTCCAGATTTCCGGCCCTGTCGTTTCAAAATGGGCCTTTGCATTTCCAAAGTGATGAAACTGGTCGGCGCGAAAGGCGTTTCTGTCTTGCACAAGGGTTTGCGCCACTTTCTCCACCTCGGCAAGGTCGCCGCCAGAAACCTGTCCCGGCGAAGAGTTGGGCAACTGATCCACAAGAACAACCTCTGCCCCCATCGCCGCCATCATGCGCGCTCTTTCGACAGAGTTGCCACGACTCATCACCGCCACAAAAGGATATCCTCTCTGCCGGCATACAATGGCCAACCCTGTCCCCATGTTTCCGCTGGTCAGCTCTACCACGGTTTGGCCAGGTTTCAGGGTGCCTTCGGATTCAGCTGCATCAATAATCCCCTTAGCGGCGCGGTCCTTCTTGGAGAACCCGGGGTTCAGATAATCAAGCTTGGCCAGTATGCGTCCCTCAAGCCCACGTGCCGCGACCATCCGGTCAAGCCAGACTGAAGGAGTTTTCCCAATTGCATCAACGATTGAAGCTAGTGCCATATCCGCCTCTCGGCCCTCTGAAAGTACCTGTTCGCGGTAGGCTGCACCGGCTACCAGTCGAGCACAACCTTTCCTGAACGACCCGACTTCATTGCGGTAAATCCTTCGTGGAATTGCGCCGCAGGAAATCTGTGGGTGATCACACGCGAGACATCCAGCCCATTCTGCAACATGGCGATCATCTTGTACCATGTCTCGAACATTTCGCGGCCGTAGACGCCTTTGATGGTGATGGCCTTGAACACGATGCTGGACCAGTCGACCGGCGACGTCCCCGGCGGGATACCCAGAAGAGCGATCTTGCCGCCCATCACAAGCGCATCGATCATCTGATCGAGGGCGTTTTGATTACCGGACATTTCAAGCCCAACATCGAAACCTTGCGACATGCCCAGTTCCGGGATGATGTCGTGCAGATCTTCACGGGACACGTCGACGGTCCGCACCGACGGAACAACATGAGCGGCAAGATCCAGACGGTCGGGGTTCACATCTGTGATCACCACGTTTCGTGCGCCCGCATGTCGCGCAACCGCGGCGGCCATGATCCCGATGGGCCCTGCGCCAGTTATCAAAACATCTTCGCCCAGCAGATCAAAGCTGAGCGCGGTATGAACGGCATTCCCCAGCGGATCCAGAATGGCCCCTATCTCGTCGGGAATCTCGTCGGGCAGGGGCACGACGTTAAAGGCAGGAAGGCGTAGGTACTCGGCAAATGCCCCCTGTTCATTGACGCCAATCCCTCGGGTGCCAGGGTCCAGATGGAATTTACCAGCCCTGCTCTGGCGGCTGTCATGGGTAACGAGGTGGCCCTCTCCTGAACAGCGCTGCCCGATCGTCAACCCGTCCACGTTGCGGCCAAGTTCGACAATCTCACCTGCGAATTCGTGGCCAGTGATCATCGGAACCGGAACAGTCGCGGAGGCCCAGTCATCCCAGTTCCAGATATGGATGTCGGTGCCGCAGATCCCAGTGCGTTTCACACGAATCAGCACGTCCTCCGGGCCGATCTCGGGAACCGGGGCCTCAACCATCCACAGCCCTTCTTCCGGTTTCGATTTTTCCAAAGCTTTCATCGTATTTCTGGTCATTGGATCACCCCCAAAGCGCGACCAACCTTGGCAAATGCGGTAAGGGCGCGATCGAGGTCTGCATTGCTCAAGGCGGCGCTCATCTGGGTGCGAATGCGGGCTTGGCCGCGGGGCACGACGGGGAAGAAGAAGCCGCTGACATAGACGCCCTCTTCAAAAAGCTGTGCCGCCATATCCTGCGCAAGCTGGGCTTCTCCCAGCATAACAGGGATAATCGGGTGTTCGCCGGGCAGAATTTCAAAGCCCAGCTTTTCCAGCCCATTGCGCCAGTAACGCGCGTTTTCAAACAGACGGGCACGCATTTCGGCCCCTTCTTCAACCAATCGCAGGGCCTCAACACCTGCCGCAACGATGGCGGGCGGCAGAGAGTTCGAGAAAAGGTAAGGGCGCGCCCTTTGGCGCAGCAGGTCAATCACTGGCTGTGGACCCGCCACATATCCGCCGATGGCCCCGCCCAGAGCCTTGCCCAAGGTGCCGGTCAGGATGTCCACATCCACCCCGAAATGGTCAGGTGTTCCGGCGCCGTTCGGCCCCATGAATCCCGTGGCGTGGCAATCGTCGACCATGACAACAGCATCATATTTGCGAGCGAGGTGGGTGATTTCCGGCAAGTTTGCAAGATAGCCATCCATTGAGAACACGCCGTCCGTGGCGATCATGATATTGCGTACACCGTCGGCGCGCGCCTGTTTTAGCCAGGCTTCAAGGTCCTGCATGTCGTTGTTCAGGTAGCGATAGCGTTTCGCCTTGCAAAGGCGGATACCGTCGATGATGGAGGCATGGTTCAAGCTGTCCGAGATCACAGCATCCTCGGGCCCCAAGAGGGGTTCGAACAGGCCACCATTGGCGTCAAAACACGCTGCAAAAAGGATTGCATCGTCTTTGTTCAGAAACTTTGCGAGCTTCTGTTCCAAGTCACGGTGGATGTCCTGCGTGCCGCAAATGAAGCGGACAGAAGCCATCCCAAACCCTTTGGGGCCCATTGATGCCTGGGCCGCCGCAATCAAATCCGGATTGTCTGCAAGGCCGAGATAATTGTTGGCACACAGATTGATGACCTGCTTGTCCCCAACCATGATTTCGCCACTTTGGGGAGAGGTGATCATGCGCTCGGTTTTCATCAGCCCCTCGGAGTCAATCAGGGCTAGCGTTCGAGAGACTGTTTTCAAAAAGGATTCAGACATGATCACCTCCACGATTCTGGAGGCTTTCTACCATAACGGAGAGGTTTCCAAAATAGAAGAATCCCATATTTCGGAAAATATCCGTTATTGGGGAATTTGAGCTTAAGCGTTCTGCACGATCAGAAAGGCGCGTGCCCCATCTTTGAGGGCGCGGATACTATGCGTCACGTCGGCAGAATAACGTGCGGTGTCGCCAGCATTCAGGACGTCCCGAGAGGCACCTGACACCACTTCGATCCGACCTTCAATGACACTCAGCTGTTCACGCGCGCCCCGGGCATGCGCCTGGCTTTCGAGAAGACCATTCTCGTCCAGAACCAATTCATAGACTTCGTGTTTCCCGGCTTCTTCCGGAGGAGAGAGGATGCGAATGCGACACCCTAGGCCGCGATTTTCAATTGTTGGCACATCAGCATCACGCAGCAATTCGATCCGATCTTGCGCCGTGCCATCTTCTAGAAGGCCCGCAAAATCCACCTGCAACGCCCGGGTCAGGTTCCACAGGGTCGCAATGGTCGGGCTGGATTCGCCGCGTTCGATCTGGCTCACCATCGAGCGCGAAACACCAGAGAGCTTTGCCACGGCATCAAGAGACAATCCTTGTGCGCGCCGTGCTTCTTTCAGGCGGGTCGGCAAAAGGTCGAGGATTTGGATATCGGTATTCATCCTCTCATTCCTGCTGTGCTCTGGCGTTCCTGTCAATGCACGCCGCGTCATGCGTGATTATGCGGTCTTGTGGCCTCAGAGCGGAACGCTAGGGTGGAAACACTGAGAGATTCTTTGGAGGGAACTTATGTCGGATATCGTTATTCTGGATGGTGCGCGCACCGCCATCGGTACATTCGGTGGCTCGCTTGCCGGGACTGCGCCGATTGATCTGGGGGCCACGGCGGCCAAAGCCGCGCTGGAACGTTCGGGTGTCGAAGGTGGGCAAATCGGTCAGGTTGTCTTCGGACATGTCATCAATACCGAACCGCGCGACATGTATCTAAGCCGTGTTGCGGCCATGAACGCGGGTATCCCCGACACCACTCCGGCGATGAACGTGAACCGCCTTTGCGGATCCGGCGCCCAAGCCATCGTTTCGGCCACACAATCGCTAATGTTGGGCGATGCCGATTTCGCACTTGCTGGCGGGGCTGAAAGCATGAGCCGTTCGCCCTATATCATGCAGGCCCAACGCTGGGGTCAGAAAATGGGCGACGTCAAAACGCTCGATATGATGCTTGGGGCGCTAAACTGCCCGTTCGGAACCGGACACATGGGCGTCACCGCTGAAAATGTCGCCGACGAACATGACGTCACCCGCACGCAAATGGACGAGTTTGCCCTGACCTCGCAACAGCGGGCCGCGGCGGCCATCGAAGCGGGCCATTTCAAGAGCCAGATCGTCCCGGTCGAGGTAAAGGTCAGACGCGATATGGTACCGTTTGATACAGACGAACACCCCACGGCATCGACCATGGAGTCGCTTGGCAAGCTGCGCGCGGTTTTCAAGAAAGACGGTCGCGTGACGGCCGGCAACGCGTCCGGGATCAATGACGGCGCGGCGGCGATTGTTCTTGCACGTGCCGAAGCGGCTGAGAAAGCGGGTTTGAAACCTAAAGCACGCGTGCTGGGCTATGCCCATGCAGGTGTGCGTCCCGAAGTGATGGGCATCGGCCCGGTGCCCGCGGTGGAAAACCTGCTGGCGAAAACCGGCCTTTCCTTGTCTGACTTTGACGTCATCGAGTCAAACGAAGCTTTTGCCGCGCAGGCGTTGGCTGTGAATAAGGGCTTGGGTCTGGATGCAGCCAAGGTAAACCCTAACGGCGGCGCAATCGCGCTGGGCCACCCTGTTGGCGCGACCGGTGCTATCATCACCGTCAAGGCACTGTACGAACTTGAGCGTATTGGCGGCTCCAAGGCGTTGATCACTATGTGCATTGGTGGTGGTCAGGGTATTGCGATTGCGATCGAGCGCATCTGAGCAAGGCCAATTTGAAGATTGGGGGCCTGCCTTCAAATGGCAGGCCCTTTTTCACGAAGCTAGTCGATCCAGACTGAAATCCGGTCTGATTTGCCGCTGGCATCAATGATCGTAAATGTCGAAGCGCCTTTGCCGGGATCGGGCAAGACAACCTCGCGGTGATGCACCCCCGTGACCGCAAGCCGTCCATTCGACAAGATCGAATAAGGCAATGTGCCGTTCCTGACTTTTACAGTTATCCCTTCACGCGCGGAACTAAGCCGCGCGCCGTCCGGCGGGAACGTCACTTCGGGGCCGTCTGCGGCGGATGTGAATACGGCGTTACGGCCTCTGAACCTTTGCAACGGTTTCGGCAGTGCGGCTGTATTGACCAAGAGTGTTTCGGGTGGCGGAGGTCCAAGAGGGTCAAGTCGGGGTTTCAATAGTTGGAAAGCCTCGAACAGGACCGGCGCTGCAATATCACCGCCAAAGGCGCCCGGAACGGGCGTGCCGTCCGGCCTACCGAGCCAGACACCGATCACATGAGTTCCGTCATAGCCTACGGCCCAGGCATCCCGGTGGCCATAGCTGGTGCCTGTCTTATAGGCTAATCGGTTCCGCGGCATCCCTGCGGGAGGGGGCATGCCGCCAAGGATATGACCGATCTGCCACGCGGCAGACCGGCTCAAAACGCGAGGCTGCGGCTGTGGTTTGGCTTCGATCTGCGAAAACAACTCTACCGGCACCCCGCCGCGGGCCTGCATGGCATAAAGCTGCACCAGATCTTCAAGCGTTATGCCGATTCCCCCAAGGGTCATCGCCAGACCGGCCTTGCCTGAGGGAAGTCGAGGCTGCGCGCCAGATTTGCGCATCGCCGCCATGATGCGCGAGGGCCCGATCTGATCGGCCAAGAGAACAACCGGAATGTTCAGCGAAAGACGCAGCGCCTCGGCGACACGCAATTCGCCGCGAAACACGCCATCGAAATTCTGGGGCGCATAAGTTCCGAAACGTACAGGGCGGTCGTCGATCATCGTTTCCGCATGCACAAGCCCATCGTCAAACCCCATCGCATAAACCAGCGGTTTGAGTGTCGACCCCGGTGAGCGCACTGCCTGGGTCATGTCCACAAACCCCTCGCGATGGTCGTTGTTCGAATATCCCGCCGAGCCGACACTGGCGAGGATCTCTCCGCTCTGATGATTTGCAACCAGAATCGCAATCGACAGCTGGGCCTGCTTGCTGGACATCGTGTGGGTTGCCAGCGCTTCCAGTTTGCCTTGAAGCGATCCGTCTATCGTCAGGTGATGTCGCGTGCGTTCTGGTGCAGACCGCGTAACCCTATCGGAAAGATGCGCAGTCAGTTTTGGGAATGCGGCTTTTCTCGCGGGAACAGCTTCGGTCCCTGCGCCCGCTATCGCATCAATCCCAATGTACGCCTGTTTGAGCAGTCGCGCCAAAACGCGATCTCGTGCAGCAATCGCTGCTTCGGGATTACGGTCGGGGCGTCGGGTTTCCGGGCTCTGGGGTAGCGCGATCAAAAAGGCCGCCTGCGCCGTGGTCAAGCGCGCGGGTTCCTTTTGGTACCACGCCAAAGTGGCAGCGCGGATCCCCTCAAGGTTCCCTCCATAGGGCGCATGCGTAAGGTAAAGCTCAAGGATCCGGTCTTTAGAAAGCGAACGCTCAAGTGCGAGGGCCAGACGTATTTGCCTGAGTTTCCCTTGCCAGCGCCCTGTGCCGCTATTTTCAAGAAGCCGCGCGACCTGCATGGTCAGGGTCGAGCCGCCTGAAACAGCCCGGCCATTCCAGACCGCCTGGCCGAAGGCGCGGGCCATTGCGAGAGTGTCTACCCCTTGGTGTGACCAAAACCTCTTGTCCTCGTACGCGATCAAAAGTTTGATGAATTCGGGGTCCACTTGATTTGGGGATGCACCAAGCCGCCAAATACCGTCCTTCGTCGTATATGCCCTAAGCAGTTGACCATGACGATCGCGCACCTCGGCCGAGGTTTCGGCTGCGATCGCGGGAAGTTCGGTCTTGTCCACCCACCGGTCAAACGCATCGTGTCCTGCGGCAAAAGCAAAGAGAAGCGCAACACTTATGAAGAGCCCATAGCGACGCATCACTCGACAATCTTGACCCTGCTTGCGGCGGTGCGGGCGCGGAATTGGGGCCGATACATATCTTCGACGGTAGCAGCCGGATGGTGGTATTCGCCGGGTGAAACCGCGCGCACGATATAGGCCAGCTCAAACGGCTGGTCCGAGCGCCAGTCCACTGCGGCAAGAAACCTGTCCGACCGGAACTCGGCATTTTGGGCATTGGCCAGTTTGAGCCAGTTGAGTTCGCGGATATCCCCAGAGGTCAGCAGGTTTGGGTTGTCGATTTCGAAGCCAGCAGGCAGCGGATCGTTTACCATCAATCGTGCTCCGACCTGAGAGTCTGGAAGAACTTTCAACACAGTGACAAAACGATCTCCGACCCTGAGATCTTCCAGCGCCAATACGGCACCTTCTGTCGTGAAGAAGTTGCGTTCGATCCGATAGCCGTAGCCTCCGGCATCAACCGTGTAATCGGGCACACCGATCGTGGTGAGGGTCAAAGCGGTATCTTTGGTCCCTTCATTGTGGATCCGCGCGGGCGTCGATGCCACAGCGTTGGCCATGGCGCGAATCAGAGGGCCGTCAACTTTGGTGCCGTTGACACTCAGCTGTGATGTTGCTGGATCGGTGATCAGGGCATGTGCCGCCAGTAGCGACCATGCGGACTCCTGCGTGGACAGGGGGGCGTTCAAGTGGACAATACTCTCCCCCCAATAATTGCGGTCCACGGCGTCGCTGCCCGCCTCGACGGCAAGTGCCAGCAAACCGGCCGCATCTCTAAGACGCGTTCCGTAATCCGACCTCCAAACAGGCGTTTTGGGACGATCCCAATCGGCCTCGAGATGCTGCGCAGCTATGCGGAACATGCGGTCGGCACGCGTTTGGTCACCATAGAACGCAAGAGCGGCCGCGAGTTGCGCAGCGGCCAGTGGCGTAGCAAAGGCGTCGGCCTTGACGTCGGCATAGTAGCGCAAGTCGCCCATATTCGCGGCCCCTTCGCGCGCCAGAACCATCAAGGCATAGGCAATATCTTCGCCACCCAGATCGAAATCAGGGGCATAATTAACTCGGTTTCGAAGGTTATCGAGGGTCGCGCGGAACGCATGATCCGGGATTGTATATCCTTCTGCCTTGGCGCGGGACAGGAAATCTCCGACATAGGCATCCAGCCAGAAATCACCCGAGTCAGGGTACCAAAGTCCGAAGGCGCCGTTTCCGGATTGTCGGCTCAGGACCACGGAGAGCGCGTCTTTGAGCCGCTCTGGCACCTTTTGAGGATTATCAAGATCCAGTGCGCTGCTGACTTGTTCGAAATACAGAAGGGGCAGGGCTTTGGAGACAACCTGTTCGGTACAGCCATAGGGGTATTGATCCAGCGACTGTAACAGCCCGGGCACGTCAAAACGCGCAAGGGCACCGGCCGAAATCACGGCTTGGCCGGTTCCGTCCCGCAGGTCGGCGAACAGGTTGTCATCCAGCGTGAACGTATCCCCAGCAGCCAGCGTAAGGCGTTGCGTTGTGCTGATGGCAGGGTCATTGGCACGGACCGGCATCAACAGAGTTTTGACCGATTGTTTTCCATCAGGCGTGGTCAGCACGATGCGGATCTCGTGATCCCCGACCTCGTTTGCTTGGAAGGGAACTGACAGGCGCGTGGTGCCGCTCTTTGCAATATCAACGCCCGAGGGTACCACGGCCGTGTCGATGGATACGCCCGTTGCGGTCACATCCAGTCCGACACGGCCAATTGGTCCGTCGGCATGTGTAATTTCAAGTAAAAGGCGGCTTGTGTCGCGAGGTGCAAGGAAACGCGGTACACTGGCTGTCACGACCACCGGGTTGCGGACCAACACCTCGCGGTCCGCCTGTCCGACGGCTGTATCGCTCCATGCGATGGCCATCAGGCGTACGGTGCCGTTGAATTCCGGGATATCAAATTGGATATTGGCGCTGCCATCCGGGGCGACGCGTACAGGGCCGGAAAAGAAGGCGACAAGATCTTCGGTCGGGGGTGGGGATTGAAACTGTGCTCCAGCGCCGGTGTCACCACCAGAGCGAATGTTGCCCATATCCCCGCTTAGTCCGTCAATAAGGCGGCCATAGATGTCACGGATTTCCATACCCAGACGGCGTTGACCAAAGTAGTGGTATGAGGGATTCGGGCTTTGGAATGCCGTGAGGTTCAGAATACCTACATCCACCGCGGCCAGTGTCACAAACGTGTTCTCGTTGGCTCCGTCCACTTGAACGGAGACGTCCAGAATGCCTTTTGGCACCATCTTTTCCGAGGCATCGAGGGTGACTGAGAGTTGCTTTTCATCAGGGTCGATCGTGGCATAGCTCAGCCCCAACGCGCGCGCTGGGTTTTGTCCCGCGGACACGTCTGAGGGCCGTATGACGGATGCCGTCACATAGGCCCCCGCGCCCCATTCGTCGGTTACATCCAGCGGAATCAGGTTCTCGCCTTCTGACACTTCGACGGCCTGCATGGCGATCAAGTGGTTTGACATCACGGTCACAAGGGCGGTGCCGCTGAACCGTGGCACGATGCGCAGAGTCGCTTTTTCACCGCTGCGATAGGTCGACTTGTCCAATGATAGTTCAAGCGTGTCAGGGGTTTCTGTCGCATCCGCAGGGGCATACCAACCCGCGTAAAAGTCCGAGGAACTGCTGACATAGGTTTCATCAAGACGTTCTACGATAACCTCATAACGCCCCCACTCCACCGGCGCGGAAACTGTGACAGGTTGCTGGCCCAGCATGGCCTCGCCGCCTGCAACTCGGGTTCTGCGCGTCGTGGGTTCCCACTCCCAATTGCCGTAGAGGTTGTACCACTGATACCGTGTTTCGACCCGGTTCACCGTCCAGCGCACTCGCATGGGCGCGGCAGCAAGATCCGGAGCTAGTGCAATAAGATCAAAGCGCGCTTCCGTGCCTTCACGGACCACGTGTTCAAAAAGGGGTTTGATCCCGATCATAGGGCCAGAGGATTCGACTGGATGGGTCATGCGGCGCTCGACCGGACGACCGGACCCTTCCAGAACGCGTGTTATGATCTCCGCCTCGAGGGGCAATCCACTCTGGTCGATCTCAGGCAGGGTTAGGTTGATTTCTGCAACGCCGTTCTTGTCGGTTTGTTCCCCTCCGAAAAAATCGTTCCGGGGGGAAAGGCGCTCATCGTATCGCCCGAAAACGTACCCATCGTACCCTTCAACATGGTCGCGGGCGCGCAGTGTGATCTGGCCTTCTACATTCAAACCGGCACCGGGCGCTCCAAACAGGTAGCGGGCGGAAACGGTCAGGGGTACGCGGGGCGATTGCGCCGGAATGGCACCATCTGGCAATGACATTTCAAAGTCGATACGTTCTGGTAAAAAGTCCTCGATGAGTACTTTCTGAGTTGCCAGCGCTTGGGCCTGCGGATCCGATTTCACGGAAAGTGTCCAAGTACCTCGCGGCACGGTCTGGCCCACCGGAATCTGGAAGACATGCCCGCCTGCACTGTCGCTTTGCGAAACGTGTCGGCTATATTCAACCCCATCCGGTCGGGTCAGGATCGTGGTCACTGGCAAGCCCGAAATGGCGCGCGTCTTTTCGTCTCGAACCAGAGCGGTGGCAAAAATCGTTTCGCCGGCGCGATAGGCCCCGCGATCCGTTGCCAGGAAAACATCCACGGGCGGCGCGGGAGGCAGTCCCTCGACACCGCGGTCGGACAGGTCAAAAGCGGCATCCGTCAAAGACAGAAATGAAAAATCGTCCCCGTTTTCAATGGTTACAAGCGCTGGAGCAGCCGTGCCCGTGCCGCGCGTCAGGCCCGGGTCAAAACGGACATATCCGTCAGCGTCAGACGTGGCACTGCCGAGAACCCGGTTGCCACGTGAGAAAAGGGTGACTTTGCTGCCTTGTTTGACCTCGGCGGTGCCAAGGCTGCGTACGAACACATGCAACCCGTCTCCGCCTGATAGTGTGGTGACGCCCAGATCGGACAACACAAACCACTGTGTCGTGCTGGTTTCGTCATATTCGTTGGCGCCGGGCAGATCGGCCGTCAGCGCATAGACCCCCGGTGGCATTCCGGTCACGACATCCCCAAGAGGCAGGCGCGTGGTGATATCCTTATTCAGATCATTACCGATATCAGCCTCGCCCTTCCACACCGTTTCAGCCACATCACTGCGAAAATTTCGGATTTGCCATCCGCTTAGTGGATTGCCGAAATAGCTTTCCTGCATTGTGCGCAGAATGTTGCGGTCGCTCACACGATCGAGGGTCAGGTCAACTGAATCGGTGTTGACGGTCTTGATGGGTAGGCCGGCATCGGCGCTGCGCGGCAGGACATAGGCGCGCTCGGGGAATTTCACCGCGGGCTTGCGGTCCCGCACATACATTGTCAGTTCAATGTCCTTGATCAGTGTCTCGCCACTGGCAGCTGGCAAGCCTCGCCGGAAGGTGACCGTGTAATGGCCTCCGTGTTCCACACCTTCGATGCAAATATCGCGATCCTTGGCTTCAACGGCGAGCCTCTGGTCTGGTAAGCGCACGAATGTGGCGTAGTCGATTCCGGCTTTGACAAGAGGTTCGTTGAACTCAGCGCAAATGCGTGGGTTTGCAAGGTTGCTCTCCGTGCGATGTTCTGAAATCCGGAAACCGTATTTTGCCACGGCGCGTTCCAGCGCCGTTTGAATATCGCGCCGGGGTTGGATCGACTCGGCCAGCCGCAACGCGCTTAACGCCGCGCGGCCCCGATCGCCGGTTTCCAGAAGCTCTGCCATAGTAGCAAGGGCAGATACCCGTTCGGCATCTTTCTGCGCGCGCAGATAGGCATTGATTGCTGACAGTAAAGCGCGGTCCTGATACTTAGCGCGATCATTGTTGTTCTGACGCGCAAGGTCTTGATTCAGACGCGCGTACTCCAGCCAGAGGTCGCTCTTGTCCGATTTACCAACGGCCCCTCCGATCCACCGCATGGCATGGAGCGTGTCACCTTGGGATTGCCGATCGCGGGCCGCGTCGAGCATCGCCTTGGTGGTCCATGGTCCGCCAGAGTGTAAACGTCCAATCTGCTTAGCCTGATCTTTGGCGCGGGTCAGGTCCGGTTTGAGCAAAAAATCCAGCTCTAGGGCGCGGCTTGGCGCATTGTCAAGGAGGTCTTTCGAAGCCGCTAGAATCTCACCCGAAAGCGCACCCTCATAGGGTTGTCTGTCGCTGATTTCGCTTTTGGGGAAACAGGCATTCGAGCGTGCGTTGAAGGTAAAGGCCTTGCATTCCGGATTGTTCAAGCAAGCCGTCCGACATGCAGAAAAACTGGTATCGAAAATATTCGCCAGGTCGGATCCATAGAAATCCACGTCTTGACTTATGATCGCCCGCCGCTCTGGGATATAGCTTTCGCTGGCAAAAGAAATTTGGGACGCGAAAACAACAGTCAGAACGGCAAGAATCCAGCGCATAATAAACTCCTCGGCTATACTTGCATGGTGGCATGTCCGGATACGCCGTGGCAACGATTCACCCTCGACCGAAAATTAAGCAGATTTTCACTCAGAACGCGGAACGTGCTGACGAGATTATTTCCAAACCGGGAAAGACAATGACTCTTGCTCGTCAACTGGCCGAGGAGCGACGCGCGCGCCTTGCCGCAGAGCGCCTGCTGGAATTGAAACAGGCGGAACTGTTTGAAGCGAACCGCAAGCTGGGCCAGCATGCCCAACAGCTTTCGAACGAAATCGTAGAAACCCGCGCAGAAGTCGAAACCGTGCGTTTTGAAAATCAACGCGTCAAATCCGACCTTCAAGTGGCAAATCACAAAATGGAAATCGCCGAGCGCAGGCTTTGGCATTCCATCGAGACAATTCAGGATGGCTTCGCGTTCTTCGATGCCGAAAGCAAACTGATCGCGGCGAACCCGTCATACCTCGCGATCTTCGATGGTCTGGAGGAGGTCGGCCCTGGCATCACATATCAGCGAATCCTCGAGTTGATCACGGAAGAGGGTATTTTCCACACAGGGGACATGTCAGCGCATAGCTGGTGTGCCTCGATGATCGAACGATGGCACAGACCAAACCCCGCACCCATTGTCTGCCGGCTTTGGAATGGCGAATACATCAAGATGATGGACCGGCGTGGGCATGGGGGGGATATTGTCAGCCTTGCGCTGAACATCACCGACACGGTTCGATACGAGGCGAAACTGCGCAAGGAACAGGAACGCGCCGAGTCGGCCAACCGGGCAAAGTCTGCGTTCCTCGCGAATATGAGCCATGAAATCCGCACGCCCATGAACGGTGTCGTGGGGATGGCGGATCTGCTTCTGGATACACCGATGAATGAAGAGCAGCAGCTTTTTGTCTCGACCATCAAGAATTCGGGCGAGGCGTTACTGGTGATCATCAACGATGTTCTAGACTATTCTAAAATCGAGGCGGAAAAGCTCTCGCTTCATCCCGAAACCTTTGATCTGGAACGTTGCATCCATGACATCCTAACACTGCTGCAACCCAGTGCGCGGGAAAAGTCGGTCGACCTGATCGTGGATTACGACCTGTTCCTGCCAACCCTATTCGTAGGGGATCCCGGACGTATACGGCAGGTTTTGACGAACCTGATCGGCAATGCGGTCAAGTTTACGCATGAAGGCCATGTGCTTGTGCGTGTGGTTGGAGAACCCCGCGCAGAAAGCGGGTCGTGTGAGTTGCATGTAACCGTCGAAGATACCGGGATCGGGATTCCGGCTGACAAGGTCGCGCACATTTTTGGTGAATTCAATCAGGTCGAGGCCGAGCGCAATCGCAAATTTGAAGGGACCGGACTTGGCCTCGCGATTTCCGAAAGGCTGCTAGAACTGATGGATGGTGAGATATGGGTCGACTCGCGAGAGGGGGACGGGACGAGTTTCGGATTCCGGATCGAACTGCCTGTGGATGAAGATCTCAGTATCAACCCCCCCGCGTTGCCTGCTCATATCCAGACGGTACTTGTGGCCGATCGGCACCGTGTCAATCGCACACTGCTGCAAAAACAGATGGAGCAGATGGGGGCCAAGGTCATCTTGTCGAGCGACGCTAAGGAGGCACTGTCGCTTGCGGCCGATGTGGATCTCATCATTTCGGATCAGGGGCTGCCGCCTATGACCGGTATGCAATTCGCTACGGCGCTGAGGAACGCAGGGGTCATCGCACCTTGCCTGATCCTGAGCTCAAATCCGGTGGATGTTGAACCCCAAGGGGCCAATGGTACGTTTGAAGGCGTCATCAAGAAACCGACGTCACGTCGAGAACTTTTTCAAAAGATCGCAGATGCCACCGCCGGACCAGTCCAACTCGCCCAGGCCGAAGAACCAGCGACTTTAACAGAAGGCTGTCGGAAACTGAAAATCCTTGCCGCTGAAGACAACAAAACCAACCGCCTGTTGCTGGAAAAACTTCTGGCGCCGCTCGACATTGACCTGCAGTTCGCAAAGAATGGCGTTGAGGCCGTCGAAGCCTTTGTGTCCTTCCGGCCGGACATCATCTTTATGGATATCTCGATGCCTGTCATGGATGGCAAAGAGGCGACAGCTCGAATTCGTCAGAGCGAGTCAAGCCATGGCCAAGTGCCCATTGTCGCGCTGACCGCCCATGCTGTGGACGGGGACAAAGAAGGCATCATGTCGGCGGGCCTTGACCACTATCTGACCAAACCTTTGCGCAAGGCTGAAATCTTCCGGATCATCCGGGATCTTTTGCCCAAGCACGTCAGCGATCCATTTCCAAATGCTCTGGGCGCCACCGGCTCGTAACCTGCTAGGCGGCTTTCCCATCCGGATAGTCCCGCAAGAAAACCATGCGATCCCCTTCAGACAGGTCTGGCTCGTAAGCATAACCGCCAAGATCAAAGTCCTTGAGGCTTTCAGGATTGGACAGGCGGTTCTGGATAATGAACCTCGCCATTGACCCGCGCGCCTTCTTGGCAAAAAAGCTGACTATTTTCGGGGTGCCGTTCTTGTTTTCCATGAAAACGGGCGTGATGACCCGAATCTGTAGAGCGTCGGGATCAACGGCGCCAAAATATTCTTGGCTCGCACAGTTGACCAGAACATCTGTTTTCAGCTGTTCGGCTTGCGCATTCAATGCTTTGGCAATGCTGTCGCGCCAAAACTCATAGAGATTCTTGCCGCGCCGGGTCTTCAGGCGACTGCCCATTTCCAGGCGATAAGGCTGCATCGCATCGAGGGGTCGCAATAGACCGTAGAGCCCTGATAGGATACGCAGATGATCCTGCGCCCATTGCATTTCTTCGGGGTCCAGCGAAGATGCCTCCAGGCCCACATAGGTATCGCCGGCAAAGGCATGTACAGCAGGGCGCGTCGCAAAACCGTCCGGCTCGGCCTCGAAAGCCTTGAAGCGATCCCGGTTCAGCTTGGCCAGATCGGGACTGAGAGACATGAGCTTTTGCAGGTCCCCCAGCGTGAGGTTACGCGCAGTTTTCACCAGCTTCAGGGCTTCATCCTGAAATACAGGCGTGGTGGTTGACCCCCCAACGGGATCCCAATTCAGGCGTTTTGCCGGAGAAATGACGACGAGCATGTAAGGGTTCCTTGCATTCCTGACGGCAAATCTAGCTCGCCTCGCGCAGAACGTCCAGAAAAGCCGCCCCAAACCGGTCCGCCCGTTTTTCGCCAAGCAACTGATTCAGGCTCGCCTGATCCTTGGGGCGCAGACTCGCGACCTTGGCCAGCAAAGAGGCCGAGCAGCTTAGTGGCTTGTCGGTGCCTTTGGGGCCGCGTGCTAGATCGGCCTGCACTGCAAGCAACTCATCATAAAGAGAACCTGCTTCGCGACCGGCCAGCTTGCGCCGGGTCGGGTGCATTTTTTCGGCTTCGCCATTGATGATTTCTAGGAAAGCATCGCCGTAGCTGGCCAGTTTCTTCGCTCCGACACCGCCGATCCGTGCCATCTCGTCTACCGAGCAGGGCCGTTTCTCGGCCATTTCGATAAGTGTGCGATCGTTGAAGATGACATAGGCTGGGACGCGCGCCGCTTCCGCCAGCGCCCGCCGTTTGGCCTTGAGTGCGCTCAGAAGCGGTGCGTCTTCTTCGTTGACCAGGGTTTTGGCAGCAGGGCGGCGGTCTGCCTTGCGGATTGAATCTTGGCGCAGTTCAATGGTGGCCTCACCTTTGAGCAGGGGAAGGGCATCGTCCGTCATGCGCAGCCCACCGTGCCGATCGGGGTCGGGCCTAAGAAGGTCGCGCCCCATCATCTGCCGAAAAATGACCTGCCATTGGCGACGGCTGTATTCTTGTCCCACCCCAAAGGTCGGCAAAGTATCATGGCCACGCTCGCGCACCTTGTCGGTTTCATTGCCAAGCAGGATGTCGATCAAATGCCCAGAGCCGAACCATTCCCCTGTGCGCAGGGCGGCCGACAGGGCCTTGCGCACGGCGGTGGTGCCATCGAACACATCCGCCGGAGTGTCGCACAGATCACAGTTTCCGCAGCTGACATTTGTCTCGCCAAAATACTCGAGCAGTGATTGCCTGCGGCACCGCAGTGCTTCGGCGAGACCCAACAGGGCGTTCAGCCGCGCGTGGTCGGCCACGCGTCGCTCTGGCGGGGCCAGACCTTCGTCAATTTGCGAACGCCGCAGACGGATATCGTCCGGACCAAACAGTGTTAGGGTTTCTGCCGGCGCGCCATCCCGACCTGCGCGTCCGATTTCCTGATAATAGGCTTCGATTGATTTTGGCAGGTCGGCATGTGCGACCCAGCGAATGTCGGGCTTGTCGATGCCCATGCCGAAGGCCACCGTAGCCACGACGACCATGCCGTCTTCCTGCTGAAACCTTGTTTCTGCCGAGCGCCGTGCTTCGGGGTCCATGCCACCGTGGTAGTGGATCGCGAGGTGTCCATCCTGCCCAAGTGCGGCGGCAATGCTTTCGGTTTTGGCTCTTGTCCCGCAGTACACAATGCCGGATTGACCCTTCCGTGCCGCGGCAAAGTCGAGAATTTGCCGACGAGGGCTGTCTTTGGCGGCAAAAGCCAGGTGGATGTTCGGGCGATCGAAACCGTGTAGAAACGTGTTCGGGACTTGTCCGTCGAACAATCGGTTAACGATTTCATCCCGCGTTTCCGCATCCGCCGTGGCCGTGAAGGCGGCGAGGGGCACATTCAGGGCGCGGCGCAAATCACCGATGCGCAGGTAATCGGGGCGAAAATCGTGGCCCCACTGGCTGACGCAATGGGCTTCGTCTACGGCGATCAGGCCAACCCCGATTCGACGCAACATCCCCAGCGCGGCCCCGGAGGATAGCCGTTCCGGCGCGATATAAAGCAGCTTGAGCCTGCCCGTCTCGACGGCGTCCCACACAGCGGCGTTTTCTTCATCGGTATTTCCGGATGTCAGAGCCCCGGCTTCGACCCCAGCCTCGCGCAAGGCACGCACCTGATCGCGCATCAGGGCAATCAGCGGGGAAATGACAACCGTGACACCGTCCCGGACAAGAGCGGGAAGTTGAAAACACAATGACTTGCCACCACCGGTCGGCATGATGGCAAGCACGTTTTCCCCACGCACCACGGCCTCAACAATCTCTTCCTGCCCGGGGCGAAAAGAGTCGAATCCGAAGACGTCACGCAATAACGTGCCAGCGGCGCACATTTGGGAACCCGTGTTTTGATTTCAGTCTGCTCGTTAGAGCTGACTTTCCCATAACCGGATTCCGTGAACAAGCCCCGAACAGGTCTAGAATAGCAAGGACGGCAGAACGTAGTCGCGCAGGCTGATAATGATGATAAACGCCACCAACGGCGCCAGGTCCAGAGGCCGCGTATCCGGCAGGATATTCCGTATTGGGGTATAGATCGGTTCAAGCAGACGGTTCAGGCCGTACCATATCTGCGCCACGAATTGCTGGCCAAGGTTCAACACCTGAAAGCTGATCAGCCAACTCATGATGATGTGGATCAGCATGATGAAGAATGCCACATCCAGAATGAGCCGAAGAGGTCCGTAAATTGCCATCATGAGCCGATGTCTCCGTGTTGTCCGACAAACAATTAAGCATCTGCATCGCAAAGGGCAAGTGTGGCGCGGGGTCGTGGTTGACGTTACCGTAAAGCAGGCAGAAAACGGGCTTGAACATTAGGAGAGTCGCCCGTGTATCCCGTCATTCGTATGCTCAAAGAGTTGGCAAAGAACCGCAACGCAGAACCGCTTGCGCTTACGGGGACGCATGTGTCCACGCATATCTGCTGGCCCTGGGATATCGATATCTGGATGGAGTTGAACAACGGGCGCACGCTGACCCTGCTTGATTTGGGGCGTATCCCGTTGGCCATGCGGATCGGGCTGATCAACGTGATGCGTCGTGAACGCTGGAGCATGACCATGGCTGGTGTCAGTGTGCGATATCGCCGCCGTATCAAGACGTTTGAACGCTTTGAAATTCGCAGTCGCGCCGTTTGCTGGGATGACAAGTTTGTTTATCTGGAACAGTCCAGTTGGAAAAAGAACGGGGAATGCGCCAACCATGCCTTGTACCGGGCGGCCCTGACCGACAAGAACGGGATTGTCTCGCCCGCGCGTGTCATTGATGCGATGGGCATTACAGCGACAAGCCCCGAAACACCCAATTGGGTGCAAAACTGGATTGACGCCGAGGGCTCCCGCCCTTGGCCCCCGATGCAGGATTAGCTTGCCCCGTCCATCCGTCCATGCGTTAAGTTAAGAAAACGCATAGGGACAGGCATGGCGGAAATTTCTCAACGCAAGCGCATTTGGGGCTGGTGGTTCTTTGACTGGGCCAGCCAGCCGTATCACACGCTGTTGGTCACTTTCATTTTCGGACCGTTTTTTGCAGTTGTTGCCACCGAGTACTTCCTGGGCACTGGCATGGAGGAAGAGGCGGCCAAGGCTGGCGCACAATCCCTTTGGGCCTGGAATATGGGGGCGGCCGGTCTGATCATTGGCATCGGCGCGCCGATCATGGGCGCCCTGGCCGATACGCGAGGCAGACGCCGCCCGTGGATCATGGGCTTTTCGGCAATGTATGTTATCGGCGCCGCCGCGCTTTGGTTCATCGCGTTGGACGGGTCGAACCTGTACTGGATGCTTATCTTCTTTTCGCTGGGCTTTATCGGGGCGGAATACGCGCTGATCTTCATCAATTCGCAGCTTCCTGAGTTGGGAACCGAAGAAGAGGTTGGCGAAATCTCGGGATCGGGGTTTGCATTCGGCTATTTTGGTGGCTTGCTGTCCCTGATCATTGTCCTGGTATTTTTTGCTGAGATGGGCGAGGGAAAAACTATTGCGGGGCTGGCCCCGGCGTTTGGCCTATTGGATGCCGATCAGATGCAAGGCACGCGGGCGACCGGACCGATCACCGCGCTTTGGTATCTGGTGTTCATGATCCCCTACTTCCGCTGGGTGCACGAACCTTTGGTCAACAAGGTGCGCGGTACCGTGTCCGAAGCGATGGCGACTCTTGCCGAGACAATTGGCAAGCTGAAATATCGCCGGAGCCTGTTGTGGTTCCTGATTTCTTCGATGCTGTACCGCGATGCGCTGAACGGGATGTATACATTCGGCGGAATCTACGCCAACCTCGTTCTGGACTGGTCGGTTCCGCAGGTCGGCATTTTCGGCATTCTCGGGGCGACCAGTGCGGTCTTTTTTAGCTGGATTGGTGGCAAACTGGACAAGCGGTTTGGCCCGAAACCGGTCATCATCGGGGCAATCTGGGTCTTGATCGGGTCCGCCATTGTGATCATCAACATGTCACGCGAAGAATTTTTCGGAATGCCCTTGGCCGAAGGATCAAACCTGCCTGATATCGTGATGATGATCTGCGGCGCCCTGTTCGGGGGCATGGGCGGTATCCTGCAGGCGGCAAGCCGGACACTGATGGTACGCCACACCGATCCCGCCACGCCGACCGAGAGCTTTGGCCTTTACGGGCTGTCAGGACGGGCTACGGCCTTTATCGCGCCGATCCTTATCGGCATCGCCACGACCATGACGGGGTCGGCAAGACTTGGCGTATCGCCGGTCATCCTGCTTTTCGTTCTGGGTTTGATCCTGCTACGCTGGGTCAACGCAAAGGGAGACAAGGAAACATGGGCAGACGCTTCCTGATACTGATGGCGGTTCTGGCAGTCGCTGCCTGTCAAACCAAAACCTCAGAAGAGGCGACGGTTTCCACCAAGCAGAAAATCCCGGCTTCTATGCAGGGCGTCGAGGCGCGACAACTGTTCGGCGCGACCAAGCAAGGGTCTGCCCAAAAGGCGGAACCGTTTGGCGGCTATTCCAAGGGCTGCGTCGCGGGTGCGGTGCAATTGCCCGAAACTGGACCCACCTGGCAGGCAATGCGCCTGTCGCGCAACCGGAACTGGGGTTATCCTGAAACGATCGACTTTATCCGCGACCTGTCGGCCAAAGCGGCGCGGCAGCCCGGGTGGAACGGTCTCTATATAGGGGATATTAGCCAGCCGCGCGGCGGACCGATGCTATCTGGTCATAGAAGTCACCAGATCGGGATGGATATTGATATCTGGATGCGCCCTGCGGACCGCTTGAACCTGAGCGTGTCGGAGCGTGAAAACATTTCCTCGATCTCGATGCGGCGCTCGAATGGAGCCTATGTGAACAGCGGCTGGACACGCGCGCATCATGAAATCCTGAAGGCCGCTGCCAAGGATCCGCGCACAGCGCGCATTTTCGTGTTCCCCGGGGCCAAAGTTCAGATGTGCAACGATGAAAAGGGGAATCGAGCCTGGCTGCGCAAGGTCCGCCCGTGGTGGGGACACCACTATCATTTTCATGTGCGCCTGAACTGCCCCAAAGGCGCGACAGGCTGCGTGAACCAAAGCGCGCCCCCGCCGGGTGACGGATGCAAGGATGCCGAGAAGTGGGTGCATGATATCCTGTTCCCCCCGCCGCCCAATCCGAACGCCCCCAAGCCGAAACCACGTCGTCAACTTGAAATGGCAGATCTTCCCGGACAATGCGTAAACGTTTTGCAATCACCCTGATCGCGCTTCTGACAGTCGGGGTAGGGTGGCAGGCGGTTCGTGCGGGCTTTCAAAGCCATGCACAACTGGTATCGATTACACCTTGGCACATCTCCCAAAGCTGGTTCGGAGGGTTTTCTGGGATCGAGGTCTCGGAGGGCGGGCGCAGCTTCACCATACTGTCTGACCGGAGCCACTTTGCCACCGGGCATTTCGCGCGTGAAAACGGGCGTATTACGGCGTTGACGATGGATCAGCACGGTGCCTTGCTGGATAGCGCGGGGCGACCACCGGCTGCCAAGTTGAAAGACTCTGAGGGGTTGGCCCTGCAGGACGGGTATCCGGCATTCGTATCGTTCGAGGGGCGGCATCGTGTCGAGGCCTACAAGTCTCTTGGACAGCGGGCGACCATCCTGCCCAAGGAAGATTTCTTTCGTGCTTTTCGCCTGAACGGGTCGCTTGAAGCTTTGGCTATTGATGCACAAGGCCGCCTTTATGCCATGTCGGAAGAACCGATTGGTTCAGAGGAGCGAACCGTGGTTCTGCGATATGAAAGAGGTAAATGGTACATGCCCTTTTCAATACAGCGGTCGGATGGGTTCAAGCCTGTCGGTGCAGATATCGGACCGGACGGCAGGTTCTATCTGCTGGAACGCGGCTTTAACGGTTTTGGCTTTCGCAGTCGCGTGCGGCGTTTTGATATGGGCAAAGATGGTTTCAAAAATGATACCGAGCTTTTGCGAACAAGGACGGGGGTTCATGATAACCTAGAAGGGTTGTCTGTCTGGCGGGACTCCCAAGGGCGTATTCGCCTGACCATGATCTCTGACGACAATTTCCGCTTTATCCAGCGCACCGAAATTGTGGAATACGTGGTTCCTTAGACCCACTTGATTTGTTCTGCATGTCTCTATAAACCCCGCCCGTCCCGTAATCCTGCGGGGCCAAGTCGCCGCTACCTTGTCAAAACGGGCTTAGAGATATGAAAACCATCCACCTTCCCGGCATTCTTGCCATGGCTGCTATTGTTGTAGCCTCAAACATCCTTGTGCAATTCCTGTTCGGCCAATGGCTGACATGGGGGGCCTTTACCTATCCGCTTGCGTTTCTTGTTACGGACATCATGAATCGTGTCTACGGTGTTGCCGCTGCGCGCCGGGTTGTCTTTGTCGGCTTTCTCGTCGGGGTCGCCTGTTCCGCGATTGGCACCCAGATCATGCTGCAAGGCGATGGATATACCTATCCCGCAGTTACACTTCGGATCGCGATCGGTTCGGGGCTTGCGTTTCTGACGGCACAACTGATGGACGTTGCGATTTTTGACCGTCTGCGTTCCGGCGCATGGTGGCGTGCCCCGCTTGCGTCGACCTTGGTCGGGTCGTCTGTCGACACCGCGATTTTCTTTACGATCGCGTTCTCTGGCGCCTTGACAGTCCTTGAGCCTGCAAATGATGTGAGCTGGGCAGGGGAAATGCTGCCTCTTCTGGATGTCGGTCCTGTGGTCCCCCTTTGGGTGAGCCTTGGTTTTGCCGACTGGATGGTGAAATTGACCCTAGCACTGCTTGCTCTTGTGCCATTCCGCATCATCGTGGGGTTTTTGGTGCCGCGCACCACATGATTTTGTTTGACTTATCCACAGGCTGTGGCAACCTGACCTTGCGAAACAGCTTGAAAGGAGGTGCCCATTGTCTAGAGAAGCTATGGAGAAAGGTGTCGGAACAGTTCGGAAGGAGTGCAGCTGAGGCAGCCCTTGGCTGATACGAAAACCGAATTGGTGCACGCCTAACCGGCGCACCTCCTACCATCTCGAAGGGCTGTTCCAGCGTAGGAACGGCCCTTTTTGATATCGTCTCTGTGTTCTGCAAACCCAGACCGCGCTTTGAAAAGGCCAAGTCATGCTTGTCATCAACGATCAGATCACTTTGCAAGACTGGGAACTGACCGAACAGTTTATCCGCGCCTCTGGTCCGGGTGGGCAAAACGTGAATAAGGTTGCCACCGCAGTCGAACTTCGTTTCGAAGCAGAGCGGTCGCCTTCTCTGCCACCGCAGGTCAAAGCGCGCCTGAAACGTTTGGCAGGACGCCGTTGGACCAAGGACGGCGCAATCATCATCCAATGTGACGAAACCCGCAGCCAGGCGCGCAACCGCGATATTGCGCGGGACCGTTTGGCAGAACTGATCCGAAAGGCAACCGTCGCGCCGAAGCGCCGGATCAAGACCAAGCCGACTTATGGGTCCCAGCAACGTCGCCTCAAGGCCAAGAAAGAACGCGGGGAGGTTAAATCCATGCGAGGCAGAGTGCGCGGCGAAGACCTGTGATCTTGCCTCTCTTTGCACCTGTGTTGCAAAGTAGGGGTCAATATCGACAAAAAAACATCAGGAGACACTAAAGCAAATGAGCAAACGCTTTGTGTTTCTATTGCTGCCGAATTACTCAGCCATGTCGTTTTCCATGTCGATGGAAACCTTGCGTTTGGCAAACAGGATGAGCGGCGAAAAGCCGTTTGAACGTCTTGTCTGCTCTGAAGGGGGTATCCCCGTTCGAGATTCGCTTGGCGCCGAATTCCCGATAGATCATGGTCTGGAAGAGTTTGGGCGAGACAGCATTATCGTGATTTGTTCCGGCTTGAACGTCCGAGAGACATGCGCTCCTGCCGTTCTGCAATGGTTGAGACGCTGTGCGCGCCAGGGCAGCGAAATTGCGGGTCTGAACACCGGGGCTTGGGTGATGGCCAAGGCGGGTTTGCTAGATGGCTATACCGCGACAATTCATTGGGAAAACCGGTCCAGTTTTGTCGAGGAATTTCCCGAGGTAGAACTTTCTGACTATACCTACATCGTCCGGGACAAACGGTATTCAACGGCGGGCGGAACGTCGTCAATTGACCTGATGTTGCACCTCATTGCCGAAGCGGAAGGGCAAGAGTTGGCCAACCTCGTGGCGGATCAGCTGATGTATACGAACATTCGGGTGCTGCAGCATTCCGCGCGCGTGCAGGTTGCCGAACGCATCGGCATGCGCCACCCGAAGCTTTCGGAAATCCTTGCGCTTATGGAAACCAATCTGGAAGAACCTCTGCGGCCGGGGGATCTTGCACAGACCGTCAATATTTCCACTCGCCAACTTGAGCGGTTGTTCCGGCGCTATCTCAGTGCCACGCCCAAGAAATACTACATGGATATGCGGCTGCAGAGGGCGCAGCACCTTTTGCTGCAGACCTCTATGTCCGTCACGGAAGTATCCGTCGCTTGTGGCTTCAACTCCTCGTCACATTTTTCGCGTTTGTTCCGTCAGCGCTATGGCATGTCCCCTCATCGTTTGCGGGGAGAGCAAGGCGCAGGGTAAACGGGCTTGTATCTTTTGCCTGCTGTGGCATCTAAGAGCCGGGCAGCGAGCAGGAACAGGATATGACCACAGCACTAGAGCGCCGAGCGCGCCTTCTTGGGCCGCACATGACCACCTTTTACCGCGATCCGGTGCATGTCGCGCGTGGCGAAGGTGTTTATCTCTGGGACAAAGACGGCAGGCGGTATCTTGATTGCTATAACAACGTCCCGCATGTCGGACACTGTCACCCGCGCGTCGTCGATGCGATTTGCCGTCAGGCGGGCACGCTGAATACGCACACGCGCTATGTTCATGACGCGATCCTTGATTACGGAGAAGCTCTGACTTCCAAGTTCGCAGACGGCCTTGATAGCATGGTCATGGTGTGTTCGGGATCCGAGGCCAATGACGTGGCCTTGCGGATGGCGCAGGCCGTCACCGGAAAAACCGGGATTATTGGCACGGACAATACCTATCACGGCAATACGGCGGCAGTATCGCAACTGAACTCTTCGAAAGTGCCGGTTGGCGGATATCAGGACCATGTGCGGCAAGTTCCTGCACCAGATAACATGGAGCCGGCCGGCGGATCGCGCGTGGCCCAAGCCGATGCATTTGCTGCGGGCGTGACGCGCGCAATTGCCGAACTTGAGGAAAACGGCCACGGCGTTTCTGCACTCGTTATCTGCCCCTTTTTCGCAAATGAAGGGTTTCCCACGCTGGAGCGCGGATTTCTGGACGAAGCGATTGCAGCGGTGCGTGCCGCAGGGGGGCTGATTATTGCGGATGAGGTCCAGCCAGGATTCGGCAGGATTGGCAGCCACTGGTGGGGGCATGAAAAGCTTGGCTTTACGCCGGATATCGTGACGCTAGGCAAGCCGATGGGGAACGGTCACCCCGTTGCTGCGGTTGTGACCCGACCGGACATTCTTGGCTGTTTTCAGGAGGCGTTCAAATATTTCAACACGTTTGGTGGTAATCCAGTCAGCGCCGCCGCGGCAATGGCTGTGTTGAATGTCATCGAAGACGAGAACCTTGTCGAAAACGCCGATCAGACTGGTCGTTACGCGCTTGGGCTATTGAACGCGTTGGCAAAGCGCCACGATGTGATCGCCGACGTCCGTGGCTCAGGTCTGTTTTTTGGGGTTGAGTTGTGGCGCGATGGAAAGCCCGCAACTGATCTTTGCGCCCAAATGGTCGACGAAATGCGCGATCGGGGTGTGTTGCTGCATTCGGTCGGACGATACGACAATACCCTCAAGGTGCGTCCACCTTGTGTCTTCGGCCGCAAAAACGCCGATCATCTCGCGGATGTGCTGGATCAAGCATTGGGTGCGGTGGCATGAACGACGCCCAAGCTCTCGAATTTGCGCGGCAGGCCATGCGCCATTGGGGCGTGGCGTGTGAACCCCGCCTGATCAAGAACCGAGAGAACGCAGTGTTCGAGGTAAGGGCCCCTGACGATGCGCGGGCAGCGTTGCGGCTGCATCGTCCGGGATACCAGACTGAGGATGCCATCCGTTCGGAACTTTGGTGGACCGAGGCGTTGGTCGAAGGCGGAATGGTTGTTCCGTTGCCTTATCGGACGACGGTCGGGGATGTGCTGGCCTATATCGAAGAAGCCGGTCGCGTGGCGTCTTTGGTCAGCTGGATCGAAGGAGAACCCATGGGCGAAGGGGATGTGCCCCTATCTGGCACGCCCGAACAGCAGGTCACATGGCACCATGCGCTCGGGCGCGAATTGGCCCGGCTGCATATTTTGAGCGACAACGCGACCTTGCCAGTCAACTTTGTGCGCCCAGAATTGTCGATGGAGGCCTTGTTGGGCGATGCGCCCGCGTGGGGGCGGTTCTGGGAGAACCCGTCTCTGTCGCCGACAGAAGCGGACGTTTTGCAAAACGCACGTGATGACTTGCAAGTGGTCCTCTCGGATCACATAACCGCAGGGGCTGACTTTGGCCTTATCCATGCTGATGCGCTGCGCGAAAACGTTATGCTTTGCGGTGATCGGGTGCGGCTGATCGATTTTGACGACGGTGTTTTTGGATTCCGGATGTACGAGTTGGGCGTCGCCATGTCCCAGAACTGGGATCAATCCAACAAACATGCACTGGGTCAGGCGCTGCTGGAGGGATACAGTTCTCTGAGGCCGTTGTCTGAAAATGCGCCAGAGCTGCTAGAGGCGTTTACGCTTTTGAGGGGTCTCGCAAGTTGTGGCTGGGTCATCGGCCGGTATGATCCACACCACCCCGCAACGCGCAGCTATGCCGAGCGGGCGCTTGTCATGTGTCGGCACTGGCGCGATGGCCGTTAGACAAACCGCTTAGACGATCACATCCATTTCGGCCTGTTCACCCACCCCGAACACGCGCTTGTAGCGCGCGATCTCTGAGGCAGGGCCCATTGCCTTGTTTGGATTATCCGATAGCTTCACCGTGGGCTGGCCATTTGCCGAAACTGCCTTGCACACCAAAGAGAAAGGCGCCAACGCGTCGTCAGGTGTTAGTCCGCGGAAATCATTGGTCAGCAAAGTTCCCCATCCAAAGGAAACTTTGGCGCGACCTGCAAACTGCCTGCGCAGTTCAACGATCTTTTCGACATCCAAGCCGTCAGAAAAAATGATCAGCTTGTCGCGTGGGTCTTCGCCCCGGTCCTGCCACCATTTGATTGCGATTTCAGCCCCGGCCGTGGGGTCGCCTGAATCGATTCGGATACCCGTCCAACCGGCAAGCCAGTCAGGCGCACGTTCCAGGAAGCCTTCGGTGCCATAGGTGTCTGGCAGAATGATGCGAAGGTTGCCCTCGTGTTCCTCGTGCCAGTCGGCCAGAACTTGGTAGGGTGCCTGCGCAAGCTCTTCATCACTCTCAGCCAAGGCAGAGTAGACCATCGGCAATTCATGGGCATTGGTTCCGATTGCCTCGATGTCACGCTTCATCGCGATCAGGCAATTAGAGGTTCCGATGAACTTGTTGCCAAGCCCTTCGATCATGGCCTGAACACAGCGGTCTTGCCAAAGATAGGAATGGCGCCTGCGTGTCCCGAAATCAGCAATCCGCAAATCCGGTACATCTCGTAGGTTCTCAATCTTTTCCCAAAGCTTCGTCATGGCGCGCGCGTAGAGCACCTGAAGTTCGAATTTCCGCATATCGTGCAGGACGGCACGCCCCCGGAGTTCCATCAGGACGGCCAGCGCGGGAATTTCCCAAAGCATGACTTCGTGCCATTTCCCTTCAAAGGTCAACTCGTACTGCCCGTTCCTTTTTTCGAGATGGTAGTCCGGCAGTCGGAGGTTTTCGAACCATTCCATAAAGTCGGACCGGAACATCTGGCGTTTGCCATAAAAGGTATTACCCCGTAGAAACGTGCTCTCGCCGCGTGTCAGGGAGAGGGATCTGATATGGTCCAACTGTTCGCGCAACTCGCCTTCGTCGATCAGATCTGCAAGACGCACATGATCGGTGCGATTGATCAGGCTGAACGTGACGGTGGCATCCGGTTTATTGCGGAACACTGATTGACACATGAGCAGCTTGTAAAAATCATTGTCGATCAGAGAACGGACGATCGGGTCGATCTTCCATTTGTGGTTCCAGACGCGGGTGGCAATATCGACCATATCGGGCCTCGTAGTACGATTTCAGCGTTGATAGCCGGAAATTTGCAGAAGGGTCCAGTGAAGATACCTGATCAAAAAGCCACGCCAGCCTTGCGCATCGTGCCAAGAGCGGTGTCCAGTGATCCGTCAAGATCAATCGCACGACAGCAGTCCAGATTTACCGCCACTTTGAACCCAAGCCGTGCTGCATCCTGTGCCGAGAAATTCACACAAAAATCAGTTGCAAGCCCAACCATAAAGAGATCGTTAATCCCCCTGGTTCGCAGGTACCCTTCCAGACCGGTGGGCGTTTTCTGGTCGTTCTCAAAAAACGCAGAATAGCTGTCTATTTGTGGGCTATGACCTTTGCGAATGATTAGGTCTGCCTTGTCGGTGTTCAGGTCAGGATGAAACGCCGCGCCGGGGCTGCCCTGAACGCAGTGATCCGGCCAAAGAACCTGTGGTCCATAAGGCATTTCCACCATGTCGTAAGCAGATTTCCCCTCGTGAGAAGATGCGAAAGACGAATGCCCTGCCGGATGCCAATCCTGGGTCAGGATGATCGAGTCGAAATCGGGCATCATGTGGTTGATCTTCGGTACGATAAGATCCCCTTCCGGCACGGCCAGCGCGCCGCCGGGGCAAAAATCATTCTGGACGTCGATCACGATAAGTGCACGGGCCATGACGCATCTCCTGTCAATGTGTTCGGGATGGCAAGCTAGCTGGTTTCGGCTCATTTTCACACAAACTTGCCGCGAGATTACGAGAAAGCAGTGTTGGGGGCGTGACAAAAAAGCCCGCCGAGCATGGCGGGCTTTCTGTTGTCTCAATCGAAGCGGCTTAACCTTCGAACTTTTTGCCTTTGATCGGCGCCCACAGCTTCTTGTTCGTCAGATACAGAAGCGAAGCCAGCAGGGTCAGCATCAGAACACCGACAAAACCGGCTTGTTGACGTGCCATCATTTTGGGCTCGGCCGCCCACATCAGGAACGCCGCCACATCTTCAGCTTCGTGGTGCAGAGAGTTCGAGTGACCGTCGGCATATTCCACGTCCTCACCATAGAGCGGCGGGGCCATTGCGATCCAGCCACCGGGGAAAGCGGTGTTTTCGTAGAAGGTAGTGCCGGCTTCCTCTTTCTCTTTGCCGGTATAGCCCGTCAGAAGAGACACGATGTACTCGGGACCACCCATGCCTTTGAACAGTTGGTTCATACCGGTGCCGTAAGGGCCGGAGAAGCCTGCGCGCGCCTTGGCCATCAGCGACAGGTCAGGTGCGTTGGGATCACCGCTTTCCGGGAAGTGGTCAGCCGGGGTGCGCGGACGGAAATCATCCAATTCCGCGTCGAAGATTTCAAGCTGGGCGGCATAGGCGCGCACTTGGTCTTCCGGCATTTGCGGCCCACCTTCGTCAGCCAGCGTCCTCAGGGGCACATAGCGCATACCGTGACATGCAGCACAGACCTCGGTGTAGACTTGCAGACCGCGCTGGAGCTGCATCTGGTCGAAGGCACCGAACGGGCCTTCGAACGAAAAGTCGACATCGTGCACGTGGCCCGCGCCTCCGGCGGCCATGGCGGCCCCTGCCGAGAGAGACAGGGCTGCCGCTGCGGCGATGCTAAGTTTCTTAAGCATTATCCTGTTTCCTTCTTATTCAGCAGGTTTGCCGTAATGGGCGTTAAAGTCTTCCTCGATCGTGGCCGGCGGTGTCAGCGGCTTCTCGATCACACCCAGGATGGGCAGGATCACGAGGAAATAGGCGAACCAGTAAGTTGACCCGATCAAAGAGATCATCGCATAGACGCCTTCGGCGGGCATTGCGCCGGCCCACATCAGCACGACGAAGTCTATCAGCAGCAAGTAGAACCACCACTTGAACATCGGACGGAAACGACCCGAACGGACGCGGCTGGTGTCCAGCCACGGCACGATGGCCATGACCGCGATCGCGCCGAACATTGCCAGGACGCCGAAGAACTTCGCATCGACGATCCCGCCGGTGATCCAGCTTGCGAACATCACGACCCAGACATCTGCGGTAAAGGCCCGCAGGATTGCGTAGAAGGGCAAGAAGTACCATTCCGGCACAATGTGCGCAGGCGTCGCCAGAGCGTTGGCTTCGATATAGTTGTCAGGGTGACCGAAGTAATTCGGCATGAAGCCAACAACGGCGAAGAACAAGATCAATACGATGCTCAGGCCCACGAGATCCTTGATCACGAAGTAGGGCCAGAAGGGCAGCGTGTCTTTTGCGGCTTCTTCCTTCGATCCGCGGCGTACTTCAACACCGGTGGGGTTGTTGTTGCCCGTGGTGTGGAACGCCCAGATGTGAACGATCACAAGCGCGGCGATCACGAAGGGCAGCAGGTAGTGCAGCGAGAAGAAACGGTTCAGCGTGGCATTGTCCACCGCCGGGCCGCCCAGCAGCCAGGTCTGGATAGGTTCGCCAATGAACGGGATCGCGCCGAACAGGCCGGTGATCACGGTCGCGCCCCAGAAGGACATCTGACCCCAAGGCAGAACGTAACCCATGAAGCCGGTCGCCATCATCAGCAGGAAGATGATCATGCCGATGATCCACGTGATTTCACGCGGGGCCTTGTAAGAACCGTAGTAGAGGCCGCGGAACATGTGGATATAAACCGCGAAGAAGAACAGCGACGCGCCGTTCATGTGAATGTAACGGATCATATGCCCGCCATTCACGTTGCGCATGATGTGTTCTACGCTGGCAAAGGCCAGATCGACATGCGGCGTGTAGTGCATCACCAGAACGATACCGGTCACGATCTGTAGCACGAGGCAGAATGCGAGCACGATACCCCAGATCCACCACCAGTTCAGGTTCTTGGGGGTGGGGATCATGATGGTGTCATAAATCAGGCCAACGATCGGCAGGCGGCCATGCAGCCACTTTTCACCGCCGGTCTTCGGCTCGTAATGGTCGTGGGGAATTCCGGACATGTTTGCGCTCCTTATCCCAGTTTGATCGTCGATTCATCGACGAATTCGGCAACGGGAACCCACAGGTTCTCGGGAGCCGGGCCTTTGCGGATGCGGCCGGACGTGTCGTAGTGCGACCCGTGGCAGGGGCAGAACCAGCCGCCGAACTCGCCTGCGCCGTCACCAATCGGCACACAGCCGAGGTGGGTGCAAACGCCGATCATGACCAGCCATTCGCCGGCTTCGTCCAGCGAGCGGTTTTCGTCCATGGCATCCAGCGCCATGTCGTTGCGGTTCTGGCCCATCTTGTCGATGGTCAGGTCATCCAGGGTCACGGCGCGTGCGGCGTCGATTTCTTCTTGGGTACGACGACGGATAAACACAGGTTTACCAAGCCACTTGACGGTCAGCTGCGTGCCGGGTTCGACACCCGAAACGTCTACGCGGATCGACGACAGTGCTTTTACGTCAGCCGAGGGATTCATCTGATTGACAAGCGGCCAAACGGCGGCGCCTGCGGTCACGGCACCTGCACCAGCGGTGGCATAGTAGAGAAAGTCTCTGCGGGTGCCTTCGTGATCTTCTGCGTGGGACACGAGGTTATCTCCATTCTTAGGCCAGTCTTGAGGCCACATACTGTAGGGCCACGCGCAGCGCGGCCTCTCCAATTGCGCTATGTAGCGAAGGCCGCCCCACCCGTCCAGACAACTTTGACACGGAACGCGGCCTCGCGTCCCTCTGTCGCGCTTTTGTGCCGGATGCGCCACATTGCTTTGTGCGGCAATGGCGTAACATGCGGCATTTCAAATGTATTCAAGCGAAAATCCTGCTTTTCCGTGGTGTTTTCAGGCGCACGAGTCGCTTCGGATTTAGTCTTTGGGGGCTGTTGCAATCATGCTGGGGCGCTGGGAGAAGTCTTCGTACCAAGCGGCGAGTGCGTCATTCCCGCGACGCCATTTGCGGGCGTCATGGCGAAAGTCGAGATATCCCAACGCGCAGCCAATCGCGATCTGCCCCATGTCCAACGGACCGGCAAGGTGACTCATCCAGCGGGTGTTTACGGCAGCAACAGCGCGGGCCACCTTATCCCACTGCGCCTCTCTCCACGCCTCGTCCTGCATTTCGGGTGCTCTGAGGCGACCCTCATAGGTTACAAGCACGGCCGCATCCATGATACCGTCTGCCGTTGCTTCCAAGGTTAGAACGTCCCAAAGCATGGTTTGGGGATAAAGCCCACTTTGTACGCGGGCATCCAGAAAACGGCAAATGACGCGCGAGTCGTAAAGCGCCGGGGCGTCAGGGCGGATCAAGGCGGGAATCTTACCCACAGGGTTTGCGGCCTTGACGTCGTCAGTGGTTGCAAGCGGAGACGTCTTCACATCAAGTAAGTCGACTTTCTCCAGTTGGTTGGTTTCGTGCAGCAAGACACGGACCTTGCGGACAAAAGGCGAGGCGCTGGCGGAAACGAGTTTCATCTGGATACCTTTCTTGTGGTCGACTGCATCAGGGCGGCTAGAGAAGCGGTCTCGGACCCGATCTCATGTTGCGCGACCTTGGACGCCGCGGCAAGCCGTGCCGCTTCAGGTTTGTTTTGGCCCAACTTCAATGTGCCCTGCACATCTGTGATGGTCAGACGAAAAGGCCGGATCATCCGCATCATGCGGCCGAGCACGTCGGGCTGCATTTTGCTTTGTTTCCAGACAGGTTTGGGCGCCAGCCGTTCTTCAAAGGAATCGGAGAGACTTTCCACAAGATCCGGCAAGGCGCTGTCAGGCAAAGGGGAAAGTGTGCCAACCAGGTGAACGGCGACATAGTTCCATGTCGGAACCTGATCTTCGAGGTTGTACCAGTCGGGTGAAATGTAGCTGTGTGGTCCGCTGACGGCGAGGGTCGCGGCAAGAAATTCGCTTGTCAGGCGGCTGATAGGGTTGGAGCGCACAAGATGAAGGTCCGCATACCTTCCATCTTCGGACAGGAGAAACGGAATATGTGACAAAAGTGGCGCGGTTTCGGTCGAAACGGCCAGAACGCCAAACCCCCGGTCACGTGCGAAAGCCAGGTTGTTTGCGCGAGATTCCTGACGAAAGGCTGGATTGGGATGCATAGGGGCCTCGGCGGTTATGAAGTGCTATTGGATGTTGCAAGTGGCAGCAGGCCTTGGCAAGGTCGCAATGTTCTCAGGGCGGGGTGAAATTCCCCACCGGCGGTATGTGGGGTTTCCCACGAGCCCGCGAGCGGCTTCGAACAGGTTTCGATGTGTCAGCAGATCCGGTGAGAGGCCGGAGCCGACGGTTACAGTCCGGATGAAAGAGAATAGAAGAGTAGGACGGACCCTGACTGGGGTGCGCCCTATTGTTCGTGATCGCCTTGGGTGACGTGTCTTTCCCGTCAGGGAAATCGTTCAGAAAGGAGATCACGATGACACACACCCGATTTGCATTCATCAAGGCGCAATGGCACGCCGGTGTTGTTGATCGCGCATTAGAGGGGTTTTGCGAAATCATTCCCGCCGCGCAGGTCGACGTTTTTGACGTGCCGGGCGCGTTTGAAATGCCGCTCTTGGCCCGCGATCTGGCGGCTTCCGGAAAATACGAGGCCGTTGCCGCGGCGGCTTTTGTCGTAGACGGCGGTATTTACCGGCATGACTTTGTCGCACAGGCCGTTGTCGATGGATTGATGCGTGCAGCGCTTGATACAGGTGTTCCGGTACTGTCAGTTTCTCTGACCCCGCATAACTATCAGGAAACCGAACACCACGACGCTATTTTTCGTGCTCATTTCGTCGAAAAAGGGCGCGAAGCCGCCCGTGCAGCGCTCGGGATCATCACGACCCGTACACAGGTCAAGGCCGCCGCTTAAAGATACGGCATGCTTTGCGATGACTCGCCCTATCCCCGCTGTGGGATAGGGCAACGGGCCAGATCAATTTGGGTCGTGGCGCTACCAAGATATTTCAGGGAAACAGCGTAACCGGGTCACCCGCCTGCCACTTTGGATACTTGAACATGATGCCAGCGAAACGGTCCGAGGTGATGAACCGGTCAAGCCACCCCTGCAAAGCAGACCAATCCTGAGCGTCGAACCAAGTTTTGTCCGTAAATGCGAATTGCCGAACAAAAGGAAGGATTGCGAAATCTGCCAGTCTCGGTTTGTTACCGAACAGCCAGAGTTTGTCCGTCAGCACCGTGTTCAGGTGCCAAAGATGCGCGCTGGCCCTTGCGCGTTCTTCCTCTCGGATGCAGTTTTCATAGCGTGTGTGATACTTGTACCGGTCGAGTGCAGTTTTGAAAGGACCATCCGTCGCTGCAATGAGCGCATGTCCGTCTTCGGGCATACCCAGAAGGGCCTCGGGGTCCTTTTGGTTTAACGCCCAGACCATGATGTCGAGGCTTTCATCAATGGTTTCGTGCCCGGTGACAAGGCAGGGCACGGTTGCGCTTGGCGAGGTCGCCAGAAATTCGGGGGCCTTGTCGCGTAACAAGACTTCGCGCAATTCCGTTTGGATGCCCGCACTTGCCAGTCCAAGACGCGCGCGCATCGCATAAGGGCAACGGCGGAAACTGTAGAGGATAGGCGTCACGGCAAATGTCCCCTAGTTTTTGGCCAGAAGCTGCCCGTTCTCGACGCCTCCGATCACGGCGGCCACGATCTGCCCCTCGGCTTGGGGTGTTTGGAAACGGACTTCTGCAAACTGTTCCGTACGCCCCATATGCGGGTTTTCCATCAAAACGCGATGTGTCTTGCCGATCTGTGCAGCAAGGTGTTTGGCGACCCGCGACTCTCCTGCCGCGCGCAGTGTTGCTGCGCGCTCCTTGATGACTTGTCCTTGTACCTGGTTGGGTATCTTTGCTGCCGGTGTGCCCTCTCGTTTCGAATACGGGAACACGTGCAGCCATGTCAGGTCACAGTCATCGACAAGTTTCACCGAATTCTCGAAATGCGCATCTGTCTCGGTCGGGAAGCCGGCAATGATATCCGCCCCAAAGGTCATGTCCGGCCGCATCTTGAGCGCCTCTTCGGTAAAGCGGATGGCGTCCTCTCGCAGGTGGCGGCGCGCCATGCGCTTGAGGATCAGGTTGTCCCCATGCTGCAACGACAGGTGAAGGTGCGGCATGAGCCGTGGCTCGGTGGCGATTGCCATCATGAGGTTTTCATCCACCTCAATCGAGTCGATGGACGAAATCCGAAGCCGCGGCAGGTCGGGCACCAACTTCAGAATTCGCATCACGAGATCGCCAAGCTTCGGCTGTGCGGGCAGGTCAGCCCCCCAAGAGGTCAGGTCAACCCCGGTGAGCACCACTTCGTTGTACCCCTTGTCCACCAGTCGTTTAATCTGGTCGACTACGACACCGGCAGGTACCGAGCGCGAGTTCCCCCGACCGTAGGGGATGATGCAAAAGGTGCACCTGTGATCACAGCCGTTCTGTACCTGAACATAGGCGCGGCTGCGCGTGCCGAACCCGTCAATCAAATGCCCCGCGGTTTCGGTCACGGACATAATGTCATCGACCTGCACCTTTTCGGTCTGACCGATGAAATTAGGTCCTTGCTGCACCATGGCGGTCCACGTGGCGGCCTGCATTTTCTCATTGTTCCCGATTACACGGTCTACTTCACTCATCTGTGCGAAGGTCTCGGGTTCGGTCTGTGCTGCACATCCGGTCACGATAATATGGGCATCGGGGTTTTCCCGGCGGAGTTTGCGAATCTCTTGGCGCGCCTTGCGCACCGCTTCGGCCGTCACCGCGCAGGTGTTTACGATGACCGCATTCTCAAGCCCTGCCTGTTGCGACAGATCTTTCATGGCCTCGGTTTCGTAAGCATTCAGCCTGCAGCCCAAGGTCGTGAACTTTGGGGGAGACTTTAGCGGCCCTGACATGACGCCGCCTCGATAAATTCAGTTGTGAAGGTGCCAGAAAATACATGGGTTGTTCCACCCGTCATCCAGACACCATCATCAGCCCATGCAATGTTCAGTGTTCCGCCATCCAGGTCGATCCGGACGGAGCGGCCCGTCAAGCCGCGCCGGGCAGCGGCAACCGCCGTTGCACAAGACGATGACCCCGAGGCGAGCGTGATCCCCACGCCGCGTTCCCAGACGCGCATCCGGATGTGATCGGGCCCGATGACTTGTGCCACCTGCACATTTGTACGCTCTGGATAGAGCGGATGATGTTCAAAGTGTGCGCCGAATGTTGCCAAATCAACGGAATCAACATCATCCACGAAAAAGGTACAATGCGGGTTGCCCATGCCGGTCGCGGTTGGCGCGCCTTCAATCGGAAGTTCCAGTGTGTCGATCGCCTCGGCAAGAGGAACATCCCGCCAATCCAGTTGCGGATGGCCCATGTTGACTGACGTATCACCCTGTCCCGCATCGCGAGCCAGAAGAATACCGCGATCGGTGGTTAGGCGCAGGGTTGTCAGTCCGGTCTCGTTCAGAATTTTTCTTGCGATACAACGCGTTGCATTCCCGCACGCGGCCGAGAGGGATCCATCGCTGTTGTAAAAGGTCAGATGCGCGTCATGAGCACCGTTCTCGATCACCGCCAGTTGGTCAAAGCCCACACCACGATGCCGGTCGGCAATGGCCATGACAAGCTCAGCCGAAAGAGGGATATCACGCTTGCGTGCATCCAAAACGACAAAGTCGTTGCCAAGCCCATGCATTTTTTCGAAGGGCAGGTCCGTATTTTTCAGATTGATCATGAGGCGCATATACGCCCGTTGGAAAAAGGTTTCCAGTCATGTGCATTTTTTGTGAAGAATCGTCTTGACCCTCCGAGACGCAGGGCATACTAACCGCGCCTACAGAGAGTGGGCCGTTAGCTCAGTTGGTAGAGCAACTGACTTTTAATCAGTGGGTCATAGGTTCGAATCCTATACGGCTCACCACTGAAATCAAATACTTACAATATTGTGATCCGCGCCTACCCTTCAATGGGTAAGCGAAAGGTAAGCTTTTGGTTCCAGATTTCCTTTGATTTCCCCTAAGGGTTGCGTCAGCGTCGGCGCAATAGGGAGACGATGATGGGCCATATTAGGCTTGGCACCCTGCCACAGTCAAAAAAGTGGCGCGATGTCGTTGGTTTGATTGATTCTGATGCGTCGGTTGACGTGATTGCTGAGGCGGTGGCGAAGGCCTCGGAGCGAGACCTTTCCAATGCGAGCAAAGACCCGCGCTTTCAATTCGTGGCATCGCTTCTTGTGCGGCTGCCGCTTTTGGCGCGTGCGCCTGGGTTTGAGGACACACTAGTAGGCTTTGGCTGCGGCGATAATCCCCTGGCCTCTGTTACGAGCCTGTTGGCGGGTCTGGACGCTGCCATTGATCGGCAGAGCTTCGGAACCGGGCACTCATCGGATGCAGGGTTGTTGGCCAAATCAGCTTTGCTTGAGTCTTTTTCGCTCCACTTGCGTGATCGGCTGCCAACCCTGTTCGAGCCGACCTCGCAGGAAGTTCGCATTGCGCTGGGCGAATTTGCTTCGGGCGATCAGTTCGCCCACTTGGCTCGGGATTTCTTTGCACGGCTGACTTACCGATCTCTGGACTATTACCTTAGCCGGGAGCTGGCCAACCACATCGGGCAGGACCGCCGTTTTGCGACCGACGCCCAGCGCGTCGCGTTTCAACATGCCTTAGCGCAGCACACATTCGAAGCTTCGCGCATTGTGCAGGAGTTTGCAGGCGGGTGGTTCGGCAAAACGGTCTGGCAGCGGCAATCTCTTGATCAGGACGCAATCAACCGCTTCACCGACTATGCATTTAAGAAAATGAGGTCCGAGCTTGGTCGGCGGCGCGATGCCGTTTGAGCATCGGGTTCGGTGCCTACCGCCGCTGACCAAAAGCGGTGGTGATGCTCAATTGCGTCTCACGATTGACGGGAAACCGGTCGGGGTCAAAGTTTGCATCAGCCATTTGAGCGCGCAGCTTGTGGCCGACTTGTCTGACCGAACAATGGACCTGCTGGAGGTCGCGGCAGTAGTCTACGGAGCCGATGCTGCCGTCAGTCGTGGAGGAACGGCGGACAGGCAAATGGGGGCGCAATGGCACCGGCACTTTGAAGTCGAGATGCCAGTTCGTGATCTCGCGTTTTGGGACTGCACAGAAGTGGTTTCGGCGTTAGAAGAGATGCTGATGTTCCTGTCCGGAGATCGGTTCGTTTTTCGATTTCTTGCGAAAGAAGGGGGCGAAGCCGAACGATCTCTGTTTTTCAAATTTGATGAGGCGAGCGCTTGGCAGCCTACGCGCGTTCTTATGTTTTCGGGTGGCCTTGATTCCTTTGCCGGTGCACTTGAAGAAATTGCGGAGCAAAACCAACGGGTCGCATTGGTGAGCCACTTTTCCGCGTCGAAGATCGCACCGGTTCAGCGCAATCTTCACAAGGCCTTGGCCTTGAAGTTTGGGGAAGGCTGTTGCCGTCATATCTCGGTGCAGGTGCAGATGGTGGGCAAAGGACTCAAGGATGGGACGCACCGAGCCAGATCGTTTCTTTTCGCAGCGCTGGGCGCGGTCACAGCCCAGGCATACAATTTGAACAGAGTCTCATTTTATGAGAACGGGATTGTCAGCTTGAATCTGTCACCGGTTGGCAATGTTCTCGGCACTCGTGCGACTAGGACAACCCATCCGCAAACCCTTACTAGGTTCTCCGATTTCCTGAGCCTTGTGTTCAAGTCTGAAACCCGGATCGACAACCCATTTTTCTGGCGAACGAAGAGGGAGGTGGTCGAGACGGTTGCGCGGTTGGGGATGACCGACCAGATAGCACAGACCCGAAGCTGTGCGGACGTTCACAACCAGACCAAGCAACACATTCACTGTGGTCGATGCTCGCAGTGCATTGATCGGCGGTTTGCCGTTCTTGCTGCTGGTTTGGATCGGTTCGATCCAGAAGAGGCATACCGGGTTTCCTTGATGGACGACGCCAGAACCGATGTCCGAGACCGAGAAATAGCGCTGTCTTATCTGCAGAGCGCATGTGCCTATGAGCATGTCACAGCGCAAGAATTGGAACGTGCCTTGCCAGCCGTAATCAGTGCGGCTGGTCATTTGGCGCAACCCACGGAGACGGCGCTTCATATGATCGCAATGCTGCTAAAGCGGCATGGGGTCGGTGTGTCCGAAGTGATGAGAACGACGTTGAAGGCAAGGGGTGCGGAGGATTTTGCGGAAGGAAGTCTGCCAAGACTCTACGGTGAAGCGCAACGGTCGGCATTCTTGCCCAAAATCGATTCGCCACCTATTGCCGACTATGAACCTTCCAAATCGGCCATAGTGGAGGTGGATGAGGGTAGGCGTCGCGTTGTGATCGACGGCGAGATCATTATCGAACGCAACGCGACGGCGGATCTTGTGATTGCTTTGGCTGAGAAGTGGCTTGAAGGTGCGGGACAAGGTAAAGCGCTTCTCGATTATCCATTCGAAAGTGCAGCGAAACTGGCACAGATATTGGGCTTGGACAGCGATGAAGCTCTGCGCCGGCGGGTCAACCGTGCGAGGCAGTTGCTGAGACAGAAAATGGTTTCTGCTGGCAGAGAACCTAAAGAAGCCGACGCAGTTATCGAAAATCAGCCTTGGCATGGATATCGGCTGTACCCGGACCGTATAACGGTTCGGAAAGTTTGTGACGATTGATGGTATCAATCAAGTATATCGAAGCCGTCGTCTTTGCCTTCACGGTCTCGAAACCGGTTCATCAATTCCATCTGCCGCCCTTGCGGAACGGTTCCGTAAGACCTAAAGGTGGTAAGAACGTCATCATGGCCCATGTTCTGCGACCAAGCTTTATAGTCCTCAGGCGTACGGCAATGCTCGTTCGCTAGATCGCTCATTGTGTTGCGCACCCGATGAGGGGGAAAGGGCGGAAGTCCCGCATCTGCAAAAGCCTGCTTAAAGATCTTTGCGGCGCTGGATGCGCTTTTCCAAGGTGCGCGCGAAATACCCACAACCTCAAATTTGCGCGACGCTCCTACACCGACCTTGGTTTTAGGAAATAACGGGTCTGTTGCACTGAAAAGATGATCGTGCGTCAATTCGGCAACCCAATCGGCGAGGATCTTTTCGGCAAATGTGCCGAATGGATAAAAACCGGTCGAGAAGGACTTGCCGAATTTTGTGTCAACGTGTCGCCCATCGAATTGCACGCACCCGTTTGTGAGGTCGAGATTTCGCAAGGACAGTGAAATCGCGGCACCCTCACGAGAGCCTGTTAGGAACAGAAAAGTGACAAAGGCACGGTTCCGGCGTTCAATTACTGTGTCGGTCGGCATCCGTTCGATAGCGTAGCGGGCCTGGGCGGGCGAAGGGTGCGGTTTCCACAGAGTTCCACGCCGTGCATTCTCGGACCTGCGATCTGGTGTCAGGTAGTCAGCATCGGCACGACTGATCTTGGATTTGTAACCGGGCTGATCTGCCATCCAGTAATAGAACGCCTTTAACTCGCGCAGCGTTCCATTGACGGTAGCGGCGGACAAAGGTGCGCCTGTCCGTTCGTTCCGAAGCCCGCCAAGGTGCCTCTTGAAGGCGCGGGCACGCTCTGCATGGAATGCACGAAAATCCCTGCCCGCGAGCCAGTCGTTATAAAGCGCGATTGCAGCGGCGGTCTTGTCGAGGGATGCCTCTGCAATGCCGCGTGCGTCCTTTCGCCAGATGAGGTATTTTCGCTTAATTCGCAGGTTATTTGTGTTGCGTCTTGGCATGGTGCCCAACCTCCTGTTTGAACGTGACTTTTGAACCGGGATCGTTAAGGGACACTAATCTTGGGGAGGCCTGCTGAACCGTTACCTCGATTTTGGCGCGAATTGCCTCCAGATCGGTGCGCCTGACGACCTTGTGCATAAGCGAACCACACTCGTGACAAAGGCCAGTCAAGCGCCCGGTTTCAGGGGTCTGCTGCGTGTAATCGGCCATTTTTCCATCGGGTTCGCGTGGAGATTTGCACCCAAGGCAATAGCAGTGGTGCAGTGCCAGTTTGACGGCGGTCTTTGTCTGGCGGACACCAAGAAAGGCTTTGAGGTCCTTCCCCTCAATCAACCACGGCTTGCGGCTTTTTTCCGCGGCAAGACCTTTGAAATTGATCCAGCGGATGACCGTTTGCTTGTGACAGCCAAGAAGCTGAGCGACCTCCCACACATCATAGACGTGGTGTACCTTGACCCTTTGAACCGGGAATTTCTTGGCCATCAGATACGCCCCCTTGCCAACGGGCCATGTGTGTTTTGGCAAAGTTGTGCGGCCTCGAATGCCTCGACTTCGGCTTCGTCGTATAGAACCCGCGCACGGATCTTAAGAAACTTCGGCCCCTTTCCAAGCCAACGCCATTGTTCCAGCGTCCGAGGAGAGATATGCTAGCGTTTTGCAAGTTGGGCTTGAGTGAGATGCGCCATTTTTGACTTCTCCTGATTACGTTGCAGGCCGTGTCATTACGGTCTGCTTGTAAGGCTCAGGATGCTCTTCGACAGCTCAAGAGTATGTGGCGACGTCTTGGAAAGGTGTGACATGAATTGCGCTAAGTCATTGTTTCCTATTGTCCGATTCGGCCTAACGATGACAGGAGCCTTCAAAGGTGTGACCAATGGTTAGGAAACAGAAACGGGTGTTCTTACCCGACCTTCCTTGTAGCGTTGTGATCTGCGGTTCCATGCGAGATGTCTTTCCTTACGGAGTGGCTTCTTGGATGATCGCAGTGAGTTTCTAACGGAGTGCGGTCTGGTCATCGGCCCGACGGATAAGCGGCGTTGGTCAAATGATCTAAAAGCGTATACTTTGAAGAGACTCTGAAAGATTGCGAACAGAGCTGCGCCTAGATTGCGTCCCAAATTGAGACCCAAAAACTCAACGCAGTGGTGCCGTACGGAAGACTTTCCGGAATCCCGGTCGCCATTGCGATGGGCCACAGAGGTATTGTTCTCGCCTGCATATAGGGGTTCTTCCGCGATCCTAATCTCTTCGGCTGCCGGCTAGAGCCAACAGCGACCTCTATAGATGAAGATTTCAATATCAGACTAAGCAAGAGCTTAAGGCTGTCCTTAAGCTTCCTTGGTCAGGTCAAGTTGCCCGGTCGAGAGAGGGGCCCGTCAATATTGATTTAAACCACCTAGTAGCCGGCATTTTTTAGAGCAGTCTCGAAGGTCTTGGTATCAACATGCCGCAAAAAAAGAATTCGGTTGAGACCCACTATATCAACCTCCGGCCATATATCTCGAATATCATCTACCAACTCGAGAGACTTACCTTTTTGACCATCCATTTGGTAGGCGGCCGCCAAATATGCAGTGGCCAATGAACTCACAGGCGCACCGTGCGCTGCAGATGCTAACAGTGCCGAGACCGCCTTTTCGTATTCTCCGAGATAAAACAATGCTACGCCCAAAGCATTCATACGAGGTGAGCGCTGATTATAGGGCAGCGCATCAAGTGTCGGATCACAAACTCGAACCGCTTCATCGAAGCGACCTGAAAACAAATATATGATCGCTTGAAAGTCCTGCACTACGGCATCTTGTGGTGCCAGGGCTGCGCTCTGTTCGGCCTTGGCGATCGCTTTGTCCGCTTTGCCACCCGCCAACAAGGCCCACGCATGAGAAATCTGAGCCCATGCCGAAGAAGGAGCCATGTGAATGGCATCCTCAGACAATGCGAGACCCTTTTCGACCCAAGCTTCGCGCGCGTCAGATGGGGGAGATAGAAGCCCCTTCATTGATGTTGTCAAAGCGACCCCAGCCAGCGCATCGCTGTTGGAGGAATCCAAAGCATAGGCTCTTTCAAACAAGTTGAGGGCACTTTCTAGACGTACGGGGTCGAAGGACGGAAAGATTAAATCTTTGGCCTGTCTAACCATAAAGGTGCTTTTCAAGCGCCCCGGCGACACTTCAAACGTCGCCGTGCGTTGTGCAGCCAGGATAGCAGACCGGTCAGAACGTCCCTCGGGATCATCTTCTTGAAAGAGCAGCAGATAGGCTAGAGCTCCAACAGACAGAAAAAGCGCCGTCGACAACAAGATGATGACTGACGCGCGTCGGGGGAGTCCCCAGTCAGCTTTTGCGCCGCGTGACGAAGGAATACTGGTCTCGTTATGTGTTGGTGTCAGCTCTTCGAAAACCGGCACATAAGACCCTTTCGGGATACTGATCCTGACGGGGTCATTCACCGGGCCATAGTAGTAATCATCCAGCATTCGCCGCAGCCTGCCCGCATCGACTCGGACAAGGTTTGTTGGCAGATCGTCTTGCGGAGTGCGGCCGTAGACGTCCATCGCAATGGTTTTGGCCTTGATTGCGTCTTGCCGTCCGGCAAGCGTCTCTTCGACCACGTAGGTCAGGAAGTCCACAATGCGTGGTGAAGCAACAAACGCGTCGCTCGACGTGACACTTTTCAACGAAAGCCGGATTTCAGTTTCCTGCGTCACGAATGCCCCTTCTGGCGCTGCTGTCCAAATCCATTTGCTGCAGTTGACTTGATGGATAGTCCCTGTTCGTCAAGCGGCTAGGTGAGTGATTTACCGTAAAACACTTTTACGCACAGGCGAAACAATAGACCGTCGCAAGCAGCAGTCCAGCAACTTGTGGCTGCAAACGGCCACCCTTTGGAGAGTGTCTATTGAGCGTTAACCTGAATCCTCTTCTGGACTGGGAATTGGTCCGCCGCAAGCGACAGGTCGATCCGGTTCTCAACGAGGTCTGCCAGGATCTTCAAACTCTGGAAGAAGAACTCGCAAGCCTCTCGAACAACACATCCGAAACTGCCGCACCACAAATCCGGGATCTGAAAACGACACTCGACGCACTTAGGACCGAAATTCTCATTCGGATCGCAGAATGAACCTACTCTTTTGAACAAAGGACCAGACATGACAGAACACCCGAACAGTATGGGCAGTTGGCTGAAAACCGGCGTCATTGCCTTGGCCACCAGCTTGACCATGAATGCCGCCAGCGCAGCCGAAGGTGATATTATCCATGATGGCGAGTACAACTTCCTGCGCGCGCAGCATGGCGAGAAATGGGATGCGCAAGACGTTGAGATCGGTGACGCTCTGGCGGCGATCCGCGATGCCAACGGAGGCAAGCCCCCCAACATTCTCTATGTCCTGATCGACGATGTCAGCTTCGGTCAAATGGGCAGCCGCAAGATGAACTACGTCACCGGCTTTGAGACACCCAACATCAACCAATTGGCTGACGAAAGCCTGTCGCTGATGCGCATGTACACCGAACCCTCCTGTACGCCGACACGCACTGCCATGCTCACGGGCCGCCACCCAGTGCGTGCAGGTGTCGAAGAGGTTAAGGTCGCGCTGGTGGGCGAAGGTCTTTCAGCCGAAGAAGTCACCATCGCCGAAATCCTGAAAGAGGTGGGCTATAACACCTCACACGTCGGTAAATGGCATCAGGGCGACATCGAACAGGCCTATCCGCACAACCAGGGCTTTGACTGGGCGGCCTTCCCCCTGCACCAGCAGGTGCAACTCAGCCTGATGACTCGCGAAGCGATGGTGGCCAACAACATGCTGGGCTTCCACGCCTCGGGCCAATCCGGCGACTTCGCAATTGACCAACGCTTCAAACCCTATGGTCTGGTGACAGGAGTCGAGGCCGAAGCCGGTGGTCTGGCGCGTGAAGTCGACATGGCGCCGGGCGAGGAATGGACCCAGGCCAAATACGAGGACATGAACCAACGGTATCAGGACCAGGCCATCGAACAGCTGCAAAAACTGGCCGCGCAGGATGAACCTTTCTTTCTGCAATACTGGCCGCTATACCCACTGAATTTCGCCTATTCCGATCAGGCACGGTCGCGCAACGGCGGCTTCATGGCCGACAAGATGGAGGTTCTGGACGACTGGGTAGGCGAGTTGATGACAGCGCTTGAGGAAACCGGCAAAGCCGACAACACCCTAGTAATCCTGATGGCCGACAACGGGCTGATGTATCACTACGAAGGCACCAGCGGCCTGAACCAGCTGATCTATCGTGGCGGCAAGACCCAACACCTCGAAGGCGGTGTGCGCACTGACGCCTTTGTCCGCTGGCCCGCCGCCATTGAAGCAGGCAGCGCAGCGGGGGACATCATTCACGTCTCGGACTTGTTCACCACCTTCGCTCGTATCGCAGGGGCCACCGATCACATCCCACGCGACCGTGTGATCGACGGTGTAGATCAGACCGCGTTGTTCCTCATGGGTGAAGGCAACAGCCGCCGCGACTATGTCTATATCTACGAAGGGCCTGTGTTGCGGTCCATCGTGAAGCAGGAATTCAAGATGCACATGCCTGCCCCCGGACAACCCGGCGCGGCAGCCCCTGTCTTCAATGTTCTGCGTGACCCGCGCGAGCAGCACGCCCAGGTCGGCTATTCGCTCTGGTCCGGCGCCAGCTTCCAAGACATGTTGAAACGTCACCAGAAGACCATCGCAAAATACCCGCACTTACCGCTGGGCAAGGACGCCCCGTATGGAGGAATCGAGAACCTGCGCCCCGAAAGCGAACTGGCACGCCAGGTCTTCGACAGCTGGCAATAAGGCACAATCAAACGGGTGCGCGCCCTCGCACGGCGCTCACCCCCACTTCAGCGAACCAATCGGAAACGTACCATGCACCTGACCCCCTTGCGCGCCGCGCTTCTTACGGTGCTGACCTTTGTCTCTGGAGCGCCGCCTCGGCATCCGAAAGCCGGATCGTCGAGCTGAACGGCGTCCTAAACACGCGTGACCTCGGCGGGCTTCAGACCGAAGACGGGCGCAGCTTACGCGCGGGCCAAATCATCCGCTCCGGAGAAATCGACGCCATCGACGATGCTGGCAAGGCCACGCTGGATACTATGGGCATCAGCACCGTGGTCGACCTTAGAACCACGCGCGAAGCCACCGAACACCCGGCAGAGTGGCCCGAAGGCGAAGGGCCCGCTCGCTACAACTTCCCTCTGATGGAGCAAGAGGCGCAAGAGATCGAAGACATGCGCGTCGCCATCAAATCCGGTACCGCCAGGGCCGAAGACACCGAGGCACTGTTTTACGAAGCCTTTGCCACGGTCCCGCAAAACTATGCGCCAGATATCCGCAACCTCTTCAACGTGCTGCTGGCCCAGCCCGAAGCTGAAGCCGTGTTGCTGCACTGCTCGGACGGCAAGGACCGCACCGGCATCGCCACGGCACTGGTTCTAAGCGCGCTTGGCGTCACCCGCGAAGACATCGAGGCCGACTTCCTGATGAGTAACGTTCAAAAGAAAGCAGACTCAAAGGCCGTCGAAATCGCCAATCAGGTCAACAAGGCTAACGGCACCAACATGACACCCGAGGCCGTCTGGCCCTCACTTGGTATCCGGCCTGATCACCTCGGCACATTTTATGACAGCATCGCTGCAACGCATGGATCTGTTGCAGGATACTTGCACGACGCACTTGGTCTCACAGAGGCAGACATTCAAAGTCTACGAGATCGCTACCTTGAATAAGCCCCCTATCTCATGATTTCGGGATAAAGGCTTAGGGCCTGAATGCAATTTTGACACAGGCCTGGGCGTGGGCCTCAAGATCAAACACTGGCCACGCCCGACCAGTCAAGACTCTAACAAACACCACAGCCCGTGTCGGGCCGCGGGCCGAACTTTCGAAGGACCGCCAGTTTCACGTCTTCCTGACACCAAAAGCACAACAGCCGCGACTGCTTCAGTCTCGTAATCCAAAGGTCACCCTCAAAAAATCCGAAACGCTTCGCGCGCAACTAGTGACTGACGTTCATGACATCTCTATTTGTTCAGACCGCACCCAATATCATGCCCGAACCAACACATGGGTCAGTCGACGACCTCGGACGGCAGCGTGCCATATTGCCGGGCATAGTCCTTGGCAAACTGGCCCATGTGCCAGAACCCCCAATCATTCGCAATATCAGAGACTTTGCGGACATGCCCATGCGCGATCAATTCACTGCGCACGCGGCTGAGCTTCAGGCGCATCAAATAAGCCTTGGGCCCAATGCCGAAACGTTCTTTGAAGCCGCGATCCAACGAACGCCACGAAACCCCCGCCATGTCACAGATTTCCGCAACCAACAGAGTGTCGCGCAGGTTGTCTTGCATAATGGCCAGTGCCTTGTTCACAGCAATATTGCGCTGTCGGAGAGTGCTCTTGTCCTGATACACCTCGGCCCCCGACACCACCTCGAGAAAGCCGGCGATGATTTCTTGGTCCTGTGCCGCAGTCATGCGACTGTCCGTGGACACGAGGTGCTCCAGCAAGGTCCAGAGAAATGCGGTTCTGTGGGCCGACTGCAGTCCAATCGCATTCGGGGAAAGAAGGCTGTCCTGCAAGGGCAACTGCAGACGATCCGCCAAAGCAATAGTTTCGGGTTTAGACATGGAAACGGTGAAGCCGGAAAATCCGGCATCACTTACTGCGCACAATTCGTCCCCGTCACCGAAACCGAGGATACTTGGGCCGTCGATCACTTTCCCGCGCCAGCTTTGAAGGCCGGTTCGGGAAGGTATGCCAAGAGTGATTGTGCCTTGCGGAGACTCTCCGGTCTGATGAACACGCCGATCAAAGTTGAACTTGAGGATGCCTACACTGGCGGACTGACGCACCGCTGCGGTGGCGCGCATCGGGCCACGATCAATCTGGCGAATGTCCAGATCCCAGCCCGATATGTCCGAAATCATGTTTGGGTCCGACAAAACCGTCGACATCGGATCGGGAGCGGAAACGGGGCTGCCGCTTTTTCTTTTCGGGTGTCCTTCAAGTGGCGTCAGAGTGAATTCCTCTTCCAAGGGGCATCTAAACCCAAACTGCATCAGATGCGGGCCGTCCCGCATGGTTTCAGATGTTTCACGGATTTTGCCCCGGCGGCAAATAACAAAACACGGAGGTGCCTGCACAATTGGCGAATTTTTGATGTGGTAAAGAAAGCAGTGCTGCCAGTTTACCTGCAAACACAATCATTGCCACCTTTGGAGGAGCCGATGGCACAGCAGAGTATAAACAGGAAAAAGGCGGGCCGCCCGCCTGTCGCCAAAGAGGTCGCGCGCAGCGCACGCGTGGTGACCTTCCTGACAGAGGCTGAGCGCGTACAGCTGGAAGGGCTAGCCGATGAAACGGATCAGTCTATCTCTTCGACCTGCCATCAACTTATTTCTGAAGGGCTTGAGAGATACCGTCAATAAGTTCCCTAAGCCGACCCGCAAAAAAACGTCGCATTTGCGACAAAAAAACGGAGACCCCGATGAAGACACTATTCCTAGCAGCGACGCTTTGCGCTACGGCGCAGTTCGCGTTTGCCGAAGACGCACCGATTACGCATGACTCGGAGTATTACATCCTGCTGTCGCAACACGGCGCGCAATGGGCCGAGGATGACGTCGCTGTAGATGCCAGACTCGCCTCGTTCCGTGCACAAAACGGCGGCAAAGCCCCGAACATCGTGAGCGTATTGATCGACGATCTAGGGTTCGGCGACATGGGTATCCCCGAGCTGAACGCCATCCGGGGCTATGAAACGCCCAACATCAACGACTTTTCGGACGAAGCCCTGCGCATGGTGCGTATGTATACCGAACCGTCCTGTACGCCGACCCGTGTCGCGCAAATGACCGGGCGCCTTCCGGTACGCATGGGCATGGGGGACACGGCGGTGGACATCGCCGGTTTTGGCCTGCCCGGAACCGAAGTGACCTTGGCCGAAGTTCTGAAGCAAGCCGGGTATGCCACCAGTCACGTCGGCAAGTGGCACATGGGCGACATCGCCGAAAGCTGGGCGATGAACCAAGGGTTCGATTACGCGCAGATGGCCGTGCACCAACAGGGCCAACTGACCATCTTCAATGATGATGCCATCAAGGAACAGGTCTCGGTGGCGATCCAGGATTATGACGACAAATACACGCTGGACGCCGCGTTTCGTCCGGATGCCTCGGCCATGATGACGGTCATCGAAGGCGAGGCTGGAGGCCCGATCCGCGAAATCCGCATGGAAAGCGGCGAGCGCTGGAATGCGGCCAAGTACGATGAAATGAACCAGGCGTTTCAGGACAAGACGATGGACGAACTGGCGCGCCTAGCACAGGGGGACAAACCGTTCTTCCTGCAGTATTGGCCGATGATTCCGCTGGACAACACCCGCGCTGGGCGCAGTGGGCCGGAGTCTGCGAACGGCGGCCTCTATGTTGACAAGATGCAGCTTCTGGACCAGTGGCTGGGCGATCTGTTTGCACAGATGGACGCGCTTGGCGTGGCGGACAACACCATCGTCGTCGTGATGGGTGACAACGGGCATTTCACTAAGTACTCCCCCCAGTCAGGATTCACGCCGATGATCTTCCGCGGCGGCAAAGCTGATACGACCGAGGGTGGTGTCCGAGTCGATGCCTTTATCCGCTGGCCCGGTATGATCGAGGCGGATGGTCTGTTGAACAGCATCATCCACGTCTCAGACCTTTATACCACCTTGTCGCGCTTTGCCGGGGCGGACCAGTTCATTCCGCGCGATCGTCTGGTGGATGGTGTGGACCAATCCGCCGCCCTCTTGTTTTCAGATGAAAGCAAAGCGCGCCGCGATCACGTTATCATCTATTCGGCTGACAAGCCCAAGGCGATCGTCAAGGATCAACTCAAGCTGAAACTGCCGCCCCCGGGTGAAAATCCGATCGTGGCCAAATTCTACAACCTCTATCAAGACACGCGCGAGGAATACTCGGTATCGACTGAGGTCGGCGCATGGGGCGGGCAGGAGTTTGTGCGGATTTTGGCCCGTCACAAGGCACGAAAGCAGAAGTTCCCCGACACACCACCGGCCTTCGGCCTGCCTTATGACGGGATCGAAAACATCCGCCCGGAAACCGCAGCTGCAGTTGATGCCTTTCTCGTCCGCAAGGCGTCACCAGAACAATAGTAACACCTGGGCAGGGCTCTAGGGCCCTGTCCGTATCCTGGACATCTTTGTCGCGCGTTAGGAATTGACTTGAATAGACTAAAACAATCCAGCCTGGCAATTGTTATGGCCCTCGGAACAGGCGTTCCAGCAGTTGCAGAAGAAAACGCCTCTAACCCGTTGGCCGCTGTTAACAACACCGATTTCCGTTACCAGTTCCGAGATCTCTCTGGCGGCGTGGACAGACAGAGTTATTTCATAGACGGGGCATACATGCTCCGCGACGACCTCAAGTTGAAATACGAGCTGCACTACAACTCCACTGACATTACCGGAACTCGGGAAGAGGATTTTGAGAAAGTAATCCTGAAGACCATCTACTTTCCTTCAGAATCAGTCTTGAACGAAACATGGGGGATGCGAACGGCAATTGGTCTGGAATGGTCGCTTGATCTGGGTGATACGGCCAAAGGTACCGGGTCGGGTGCCGACACCCTAGCGCCATTTGGTGGCGTTGCCTTTGCAAACGCCAAAACTGGCCTCACGTTAATCCCGCTCGTCCAGCATTTTGAATCATACAACGGTTCAACAGATGTCAGCCAAACAGCGCTGCGCCTGATCGCATTGCAGCCCTTCGCACAAGACTATTGGGCCAAACTGGATCTGATCGTGCCTTATGACTGGAACAACGACACCGTCGCTGCCAGCGCCGAAATACAGATCGGCTACAACGTCAGTCGCAAGCTCGCTGTTTATGGAGACCTGCTTGTCGGCTTGGGCCATGATCGAAGTTTCGACTCGGGCTTAGGTGTCGGCCTGCGGGTCAAGTACTGACGGCTCCCGAAAACCAGAACATTCGAATACTTCGCTCCCATTTATAGGGTTCGGGTTCAACTCAAGGAGAAGCTTCAATGAAAATTCACTTTCGCCGCGCATTAATGCTCGCATCGACAGCAGCGCTCGTTCAACTCGCGCCGATGGCGGCAAACGCCCAATCCATGCCGGCCCAAGGCCAGAGCGAAGCAGGGTGGCGCCACACCGTCGGTCTTTACATGTTCGCTCCTTTAAGCACGACAGGTACCTCGACGATCAATGGGAGTTCGGTCCCGATCGATCTCGATTTGGGGGACGTGCTGGACCTACTCGATTTTGCCGCCTCCGGCCGCTACGAGGCCTGGAACGGCGACTGGGGGCTTATTGTCGACGCCAACTATGTGGGCATCGAAGCGGATGGCAATCTGCCCGGTCCGGGTGGCGCGCCATTTGACGTGACGGTCCGCCAGAAATGGTTGGCGCTGATGGGGGCTTACCGCGTCGCGGATGGTACCTATGGCAGCAACCGCCAGCGATTTACCTTCGATCTGCAAGGTGGGGCGCGTTATAACAACCTGAAACAAGAGGCCAATATCGGCGTTCTGCCGACGGCGGGCGGTGATGAAGGCTGGTGGGAGCCGGTTGTCGGGTTACGTGGAATGTGGCGTCTGAATGACAATTGGACCACGATTGCGTCTCTTGAGTTAGGTGGCTTCGGCGCAGGAGGTAACGACCTGCAGATTGGTGCTAATGTCGGGTTCGATTATCAACCCTGGGAGAAAACCGCGATCACCTTTGGATATCGTTATTTTAGTATGGATTACGCAACAACTTTGCCTAGTGGTGCTTTTGCGTATGACACCGAACAACATGGTCCTTATGTCGGCGTGAAGTTCTTCTTTTGATGAAATGAAATCACCTCTGGCAGAGTTTGTGCTCTGCCAGAGACTGCAACAATAGCAATATAGCTAGGTCAAACTCACTAACATGGGGGCGTCACTCGCCCGATACTTCTCAGCAACTCGCTAAGATTCACCAAAAATGGAGTGCTTGGTGAACCCAAACCTCAACTCAGAGCTGGTGTGTTTGGGGTGCTAAGCGATGCGGTGAAGCAGCAGGCCGAAGAATTTACTGCCGACAGACTAGTAGAAATGTCAAATGTCCAAGCGACCAGCGGAGCGTAGATCATCGCTTCATCTTCTTTGCCATGATTTCAACCGCGGCCCTTAATGGATCGTCAGCAAGATGCGCGTATCTCTGCGTCGTAAGCGGGTTTGTGTGCCCCAGAAGGCGACCGACGACTGGAAGGCTTAGACCGCTAGAAACCAAGTGTGAGGCGTGTGTGTGCCGATTGTCATGGATGCGGTAATCCGAAAGTTCAGCAGTCGAGGTTATACTACGCCAGAAGCGTTTAAGTTCTTTGAGGGGCTGACCTGGATTCTTACCGGGAAAAACAAATGGATGGCTCGGGTCGGCGTTATCTTTGATTTCTTGCAGCAAGGTGGTAGCCGCTTTGGATAGCGGTAAGTGTTCAGTGCGTTTCTGCTTTGTGTGATGGGATGGTTTTACCCAGAGGCCTCGGGAAAGATCGAAGTCACTCCATTGGGCAGTTAGAACTTCGCCAATGCGTGCGCCGGTCAGCAGCTGAAGGCGGATGGCGTTTGCCGCGCTTTGGTTTGGGTGTTCGTTCAGGGCGGTAATGAGGCGGCCCAGCTCTATATCTGATAACCAGCGATGACGTTGTTGCTCAGGAAAACGTTCTACACCCTTAGCTGGGTTGTCGTTGCGCCAACCCCAACGGATTGACAGGGCAAACATCTTTGAAAGAAGTGCGAGTGTGCGGTTTGCCCTGTAGGGCGTTTCTCGCAAACGATTGTGCAAGGCCTGAATGTCGTGGTGGCCGACATCGGCAACTTTGCGATTGCCTAAGTCGGGAATGATGATGGCATTTAGCATTGAAATATCGTTTACGACACTCTTTGTGCGTTTCTTTGGTTGTGCGTGGTGTGAAAGGTATTGGTCTGCAAGGTTAGCGATGGTCTCCGCTTTGCGAGCGGTCTGTCTTGTTTCAACAGGATCGCCACCCTGCGCGGCATCACTAAGCAGGTGCATTGCCTCCTTGCGAGCACCCGAGAACGAGATGAGTGGACCAACCCGACCGATGGTTTGACGTCTGGATCGGCCTGTTGTCCGGTTTCGATACTGAACGATGTAGCTTTTGGTACCGTTGGGTTTCACGCGCACACCAAATCCGTGAAGGGCGTCATCCCAAAAGATCTTTTCGCATTCATCCGTGCCGAGTTTCTCTACGACCGATTTCGAAAGTTTCATTCTTGGCATCGCTTAGCTCCGCAGATTTCCTAGTCGGGTAAGCAAAGGGTAAGCTTTGCCCGGCGAAATCTCAAGAGCTGCGTCGAAGCGTCAAGTAGGGCCCATTGTGCTTTATTGATTAAAGTCAGTTATATATAACTCTTCAACGAGATGGGTTGTAGTTTGTCGAAACATTGGCTGTAAGACTTTTAATCAGTGGGTCATAGATTCTAATCCTATACGGCTCACCACTGAAACCTTCCAAATAAATCAGAATGCCACAAACACCCGTCAGGGTGATTTTGGTGATTGGCGCATCTCCCCAAAAGAAAATCCCCTCGCAGCATGTGCTGAAAGGGGATTCCAATTTCAGAACCGCCTAGAAGTCTAGATTTTCAACGCTCAAAGCATTTTTCTGGATGAATTCACGCCGCGGTTCGACCACGTCCCCCATAAGCTTGGTAAATAGGTCGTCTGCGTCGGCCATGTCTTCGATCTTGACCTGCAGCAGGGTGCGCGCGTCCGGATCAAGCGTGGTTTCCCATAGCTGATCCGGGTTCATTTCGCCCAGCCCCTTGTAACGTTGCAGCGACAGCCCCTTTTCACCTTCGCTCAGAATCGCCTGCAACAGATCAAGCGGGCCATAAATGACCTGTGACCGATCTTTGCGAATCAGCGTTGCGGGTGTGTTGTAGACATCTTGAAGGGCTTGCGTGAAGCTGCCTGTCTTGCGAGCCTCTCCTGAACGCAGCATAGGCCCGTCAAGGGTTCTTACCTCTTCCACACCGCGCAGGATACGCGCAAGGCGGATGCCGTGATCTTGTGTTATGCGACCTTGCCACCCCCGTTCGTATTCAAGTGCGATCAGGTCCAAACGCGCGGCCACCTTGTCGGCGGTGCCTTGCAGGTCCTGGTCCACGGCGCCCGGCACAAAGGCGCCTGCGATCGCTGCCTGTTCCAGAATGTGACGTGGATAGTGGGTCGGGAAGGCGTCCAATACCTGTTTGAGCTGGCGGGCCTCGTTCACCACACGGTGAAGATCCTGACCGATAATCTCTTCCCCGGTGCCAAGGCGCAGCACGGCACCTTCTGTCCCTTGTGCGATTAGATAGTCGTCCAGCGCAGTCTGGTCCTTTAGATAGACCTCGGACTTGCCGCGCGACACTTTATAAAGTGGGGGCTGAGCAATGAAGAGGTGCCCGTTCTCGATCAGTTCGGGCATCTGCCGGTAGAAGAACGTCAGCAACAGGGTGCGGATATGCGCACCATCGACGTCCGCATCGGTCATGATCACGACCTTGTGGTAGCGCAGTTTTTCGAGATTGAACTCGTCCCGCCCGATCCCGGTTCCAAGCGCCATGACAAGGTTGCCGATTTCCTGCGAGGACAGCATCCGGTCAAAGCGCGCACGTTCGACGTTCAGGATCTTGCCGCGCAGGGGCAGGATCGCCTGTGTCATCCGATCCCGGCCTGTCTGGGCGGAACCACCGGCCGAATCCCCCTCGACAAGAAAGACTTCGGTTTTTGACGGGTCTTTCTCAGAACAGTCCTTGAGTTTGCCCGCAAGAAAGTTCACGTCCATTGCCGTCTTGCGGCGGGTCAGTTCGCGGGCTTTGCGCGCTGCCTCGCGGGCATGGGCCGCTTCGATAATCTTGGTGACGATGATCTTGGCGACGTTCGGGTTTTCCTCAAACCACTCTGACAGCTTCTCGTTCATCAGCCCTTCGACGGCGGGCCGCACTTCGGAAGACACCAGCTTGTCCTTGGTCTGGGACGAGAATTTGGGATCGGGTACTTTGACCGAAAGAACACAGGTCAGCCCCTCGCGCGCGTCGTCCCCTGTGAAGGAAACTTTTTCCTTTTTTGCGATTCCGCTTTCTTGCGCATATTTCTGCAGGGTACGGGTCAGCGCCCCCCGAAATCCCGCCATGTGCGTTCCGCCATCCCTCTGGGGGATGTTGTTGGTGAAGGGCAGGACCGTTTCATGGTAGCTGTCGTTCCACCACATCGCGACCTCGACGCCGATGTCGTCCTTTTCGCCTTTGACGTAGATCGGCTCTTCCATCATGGGCGTTTTGTGGCGGTCGATGTATTTGACGAATTCCTTCACGCCACCGTCATAGAACAGTTCGGTGCTCAGAGGTTCCGCCGGGCGCTCATCCTCAAGGATGATCCGGACGCCGGAGTTCAGGAAAGCCAGTTCGCGAAGGCGTTTTTCGAGCGTTTCGAACGAATAGTCGAGGTTTGAAAAGGTATCTGTCGACGCAAGAAAACGGACTTCGGTCCCGGTTTCCCCATTTGAATCCCCGACCACGCGCAGGTGCTCGGACGTATCGCCATGTTCAAACTTGGCGTAATGCTCTTTGTCATTTCGCCAGACGCGCAGTTCCAACCAATCCGACAACGCGTTCACAACCGACACACCCACACCGTGAAGGCCGCCCGATACCTTGTAGGAATTGGAGTCGAATTTACCGCCGGCATGCAGTTGGGTCATGATCACTTCGGCGGCGGACACGCCTTCTTCGGGGTGCATGTCCACAGGAATACCGCGTCCGTTGTCTCGTACCGAAACCGAACTGTCGGCGTGAATTTTCACGCGCACGAAATCGGCATGTCCGGCTAAAGCTTCGTCAATGCCGTTATCTACGACCTCATACACCATGTGGTGCAACCCCGAGCCATCGTCGGTATCGCCGATATACATACCCGGGCGTTTTCGGACTGCTTCCAACCCTTTGAGAACCTTAATGGAATCCGCGCCGTATTCCGGTGTGTTCTGCGTCTCTTCGGACATGTGGTTTTTTCCCTTGTTCAGTCCGATCAAACTATGGGTTTTGAGAGAGAATGTCACGTATCAGACGCAAGAAAAACCCGTTTGAAAACGCTCAGAAGGTGCGCTGGAAGGCTTGCGCCCCCGCAGGGTTACAAAGGTGCATCCACGTTGCTAATCCCGTCGGTATCGCGCACCTCGACAAACTGCGCACGCCCGGCAAGGTCGGTGAACAATTCGGGGCCAGTCCCGGTCATCCAGGCTTGGGCCCCAAGCGCGCAAATCTCGTCATAAAGAGCCGCGCGGCGGTCGGCGTCGAGATGCGCCGCAACCTCGTCTAACAGCAGGATTGGCGGGGCGCCGGTCTGCTTGGCAAGGGCGCGTCCGTTGGCCAGAATAAGTGAAATCAACAGCGCCTTTTGTTCGCCGGTGGAACAGTCTTTCGCTGGGACGCCCTTGGCGGAATAAACGGCATCCATGTCCGTTCGGTGTGGCCCAACCAGCGTCCGCCCGGCGATCATGTCTCTGTTGCGGCCTTCGGCCAGCGCCTGTTTCAGATCATCAGCCGTCTCAGGCAGCGTCCCGTCTGATTGCGTCAAAGACAACTCGGCGATTGGAAAGGCCGTTTCCGCGCCGGACTGTGCCACGAGCAGCGAGTTGAGGGCCGCTTTGCGGTTGGTGTGTATTTCTGCGCCTGACCGGCCCATTTGCGTTTCAAGGGCATCATACCAAGACGCATCCCTTACCTGGTCCTTTAGCAAACGGTTACGCTGGCGCATGGCTTTTTCATAGGTAAGGGAAAGTTCTGCGTGATCGGGGAAAAAGGAAAGCGTTATTCGGTCAAGAAACCGACGTCGTCCCTCGGCCCCCTCAATCCAGAGACGATCCAGGGCCGGGATCAACCAGATCACCCGCACCATTTTACCCAATGCGGTTTGGGGGGCGGTTTTACCGTCAATGCGCAACTGCCGTGCCGCGCCGCCCTCTGACCAGATCTCGATTTCGTGCAGCCCCTCTGGGGCTTGGACAAGGCCCGTCAGCTTCCAACCCAGCGCCTCGGGGCGCCGAGTCATTTCTTCGGCACTGGATCGGCGAAGACCACGACCCGGCGAAAAGAGAGACACCGCTTCCAGAATATTTGTCTTGCCCGCGCCATTCGGCCCATAAATCGCAAGGGGCCGCCCATCGCACACCAGTTGACCCCGCTTATGCGAGCGGAAATGCGAGAGTGTCAGGTTTTTAAGGAAGAGGCCTGGCAAGTTTACACCTCTTCAACGCCAATAGCGGGCGGGCGGCACACATCTACGGTTGCCGCTCACACGCGCATTGGCATTACGACGTAAACGGCGCTGGTGTCGTTGCCTTCCCGCATAAGAGTCGGATCACCTGCGGAATTGAACATGAACACGGCGTTTTCACGATCAACCTGGCTGGCGATTTCAAGCAGGTACTTGGCGTTGAAGCCGATCTCTAAACGTTCATCCCCGTATGCGACGGCCAGTTCTTCCTCGGCTGCACCGCTGTCAGGAGCGTTCACGGACAAGATCAGGCGATCTTCGTCCAGTTGCAGTTTGACCGCGCGCGAACGTTCCGAAGACACGGTGGCCACGCGATCCACGGCTTGGGCAAACTCGGTGGCGTCTACCTCGAGTTTGCGGGTGTTTCCAACTGGAATGACGCGAGTATAGTCCGGGAAGGTGCCATCGATCACCTTGGATGTCAGGGTGATATCCGGGGTGGCGAAACGCACCTTGGTTTCCGAGACAGACACCGCGATTTGCATATCGTCGTCGTCCAGAAGCTTGCGCAGCTCGCCGACCGTTTTCCGGGGGACGATCACGCCGGGCATGTCCGAAGCGCTTTCCGGCAGGTCCGCATCAATCCGCGCAAGGCGATGACCGTCGGTCGCGACGCAGCGCAGCGTCTTGCCGTTTTCACCATCGGCGACATGCATATAGACGCCATTCAAATAATATCGGGTTTCTTCCGTCGAGATCGCAAATTTGGATTTGTCGAACAGCCTGCGCAACACGGCGGCCGGCGCCGAGAAGTTGGATTGATATTCTGACGAGGCCATCACTGGAAAATCTTCTTTCGGCAGGGTTGCCAACGAGAAGTTTGAACGTCCCGCTTCCACTGTAAGACGCCCTGACGCGCCATCATCGGTCAGGGTCACAAGGGCACCATCTGGCAGCTTTCGGACAATTTCATGTAGCGTTGTCGCGGAAACGGTGGTGGCCCCGGCGCGCTCCACCATGGCGGGGGTCTTGTCCACCACTTCGATATCCAGATCGGTGGCCCGGAATTGAACAGTGTCAGCCTCGGCCTCGATCAACACGTTGGCCAAAATCGGAATGGTGTTGCGGCGCTCCACAACCGATTGCGCCTGCGAAACGGCTTTGAGCAAATTCCCGCGTTCAATACTGATTTTCATTCCACTGTCCTCCGACTGCCGGGAGAGGCACACTATCGGTTTCCCCTTCTGGCGCAAGCATTTTTGTTTTTGTCGACCTATTCGCGGAAGGCGTCAAGAAGGTAGCAGGAATGAAACAGGCATTTCAGCAAAGAAGTTGGAAACTGAGTCTCGAACGCCCCAAAATGAAAAGAGCCGCGCATGCATTGCGCGGCCCCTTGTTCATCTTTAGGTCAAGATCACGCCTCTAGCGCGCGGCGCAACAATTCGAGGTCTTCAGCAATCTGGCCGTCCTGAACACGCAGTTCTTCGACGCGTTTCACACCATGCATAACGGTTGTGTGGTCCCGACCCCCAAACCGACGCCCGATTTCAGGCAAGCTGCGGCTTGTGAGTTGTTTGCACAGGTACATCGCGATCTGGCGGGGGCGCGCAAGGGTTCGCACGCGCTTCGGGCCGATCATGTCGCTCAGGCGGATGTTGTAGTGCTCGGCCACGCGACGCTGGATTTCTTCGACCGAAATTTTGCGCTCGGACGCGCGCAACACGTCTGACAGACAGTCCTGCGTCAGCTCCATCGTGATTTCCCGACCCACGAGCGACGCAAATGCAAAGAGGCGAGTCAGAGCACCTTCAAGGACACGCACGTTGGTCGAGATGCGGTGTGCCAGGAATTCAAGCACGCCATCTGCCAGTTGCAGGTCCGGATACTGAACGCGGTATTGTTCAACCTTCGACTGCAGGATGCCAAGACGCAGTTCATAATCGGTCGGATGCAGGTCAACGACCAGACCGCATTGAAGACGGCTTTTGATCCGGTCTTCCATGTCCTTGATTTCACCGGGCGCACGGTCTGCCGAGATGATGATCTGTTTGTTCTGGTCCACAAGGGCATTGAACGTGTGAAAGAACTCTTCCTGGGTCGAGTCCTTGCCGGCGATGAACTGAACGTCATCCACCATCAGAACATCCACGGAGCGGAACATCTCTTTGAAGTCCATCATCTTACGGTCGCGCAAGGCCTGAACAAAGCGGTACATGAACTGTTCTGCCGATAGGTACAGGACATTTAGGTCGGGGCGGCGTTTCTGAAGCTCCCACGCGATGGCATGCATCAGGTGCGTCTTACCCAGACCGACACCACCATAGAGAAACAGCGGATTGAAGGTCACAGGACCACCTTCCGCAACTCGGCGGGCGGCCGCATTGGCCAGTTCGTTCGGCTTGCCCACCACAAAGCTGTCAAAGGTGAAGCGCGCATCCAGAGGTGCACCGGGCAAAGTCTCTCTTGTTGTGTGCAAAGAAGCAGGCGAGTCTGTCTTTGCTGCAACAGGCGCACGATTGGTCGGTGTAGTTGTCGAGTTGGCAGCCACCTTGAAATGCACCCGTTGAACATCTTCGCCAGCATTCGAAAGCTGATGTAGAATCAGGTCTCCAAAATTCTGCGAGACATAGTTTCCAATGAAGTTCGTCGGCACGTGAAAAGTTGCAATTCCGCCTTCCAGCTCTGCAAATTCCAGCGGCTCAATCCAGGTTTTGTAATTGTTTTGTCCAACCGTCTTGAGCAAGTTGCCTTGCATCGCACCCCATTGTTCTTGCGTCATGTGTCCCCATTTCCAAGCCCGAAAGCCATTCGTCTGTCGGGCCCCGCGACCCGTTCACTGCCATTCTTGTGACGCACACACCTTCATGGTCCGTCTTGCCGCGCAGTGTTGACTGCCAAACAAGACATAGATTAACGCATCCCGTCAAAGTCCCCACCTGACAGGCTACGGTTCGAATTTGCGCTGAATGCGCAGACCTGTGAAACAAACACCCAACCTCGCCGAGCCGAAAAACGGCTACACGCGAACAAAGATCATGACGACAAAAGCTCATTTTGCCGGGTCTGTGGCTTGATCAAAATCAAGCGGGCTTGGTGTCTGTTCCCCCCAAAGGCGATGTGAATCGCAGGTACCAAATTAGCAACTGGGGGAGGGGGCGGGCAACTGAACTTCGAACTTGACTCTGCGTTTTGCGAAAAAGAATCTCTGTGGATAACTTTGAGGTCTAAAACAAAAAAGGCGCCGTCGAACATGGCGCCTTTTTCTTCAAGGGTTTGGCTGGATAATTAGCCCAGCGCTTTGACACGCGATGCAAGACGCGACATTTTGCGCGATGCGGTGTTCTTGTGGTAAACGCCTTTGGTGACGCCGCGCATCAGTTCGGGCTGAGCAGCGCGCAGGGCGGCGGTTGCTGCGTCTTTGTCGCCCGAAGCGATTGCTTCTTCGACCTTGCGCAGGTGGGTGCGGATGCGCGAGCGGCGGGCTTTGTTGACTTCGAGACGGCGTGCGTTCTGACGGGCGCGTTTCTTTGCCTGGGGCGAATTTGCCATGAATCAGGTCCTTTTCAAGTTCGTTCAGTTTAACACGTGTCACTGCCCGAACGGGACGTCCCCCAAAATGTCGGGAGAATCGATTCAAGCCAGAGCGGGCTGCACGCGCATGTATGACGGCGCTAGTTATAGGATTCTCCCGCAGATGCAAACAGAATTCTGTCACGGTACCGATCCTGTCCGCGTACTTCTGCCCAAAGAAAAAGGCCACCCGGGTGAGGTGGCCTTTCTATGTCAGGTTTTCTCACCTGAAATCACTTGTCGCGGAACTGTGCCTGGCGCTTCTCGATGAAGGCCGCCATGCCTTCTTTCTGGTCTTCGGTGGCAAAGAGCGAATGGAAAAGGCGCTGTTCGAAACGCAGGCCTTCTTCCAGTGTCGTCTCAAAGCTGCGGTTTACGGCCTCTTTCGCAGTCCGAGCGGTGATGAGCGATTTCTCGGCGATCTTCTGCGCGGCGCTCATGGCCTCATCCATCAGTTTTTTGTTCGGCACGACGCGGCTCACAAGGCCCGAGCGTTCGGCCTCAGCCGAATCCATGAAGCGCCCGGTAAGATTCATATCCATGGATTTTGATTTACCAACAAAGCGTGTCAAACGCTGGCTGCCGCCAATGCCTGCAATAACGCCAAGATTGATCTCGGGCTGGCCGAACTTGGCCGACTCGGCGGCAATGATGAAATCACAGGCCATCGCTAGTTCGCATCCGCCGCCAAGCGCATATCCAGAAACCGCTGCGATAATCGGCTTGCGGATCTTGCCGACCCGCTCATTGACTTCACCAAACAAATTGATGTTCGACACGTCGACAAAGCTCATTTCCGACATTTCCTTGATGTCGGCGCCCGCCGCGAACGCTTTGTCGGATCCGGTGATCACGATGCAGCGTACTTTGTCATTTGCATCGGCGCTTTCCAATGCATCGAGCAATTCGCTGATCAGCTGACTGTTCAACGCATTCAGCGCATCAGGGCGGTTCAGTTTGATGAGGGCGACGTGGTCCTCGATTTCGACGATGATCGTCTCAAAAGCCATGAGTGGTGCTTTCCTTGTTGTCGGTCAGGGACGAGTCCTATCATCGTGTCCCGACGGATCAAGTCATCTTTGGCATTGCGGACAATAGAAGGATGAGCGTCCCGATTGTGTGATTCGCCTGATGGAAGCGTTGCATCCAGGAGTGTGGCAAGGTTCGTTTTCCCGCCCATAGACATCAAACCTGTGCTGAAAATATCCAAGCTCGCCATCAGCTTGGCGAAAATCCCTGAGAGAGGAGCCACCCGAGCTGATGGCTTCCTGTAGGACATCCCGGATGATTGGAACAAGCGCGGCAGCCTTGGATTTGGCGATATTTTTTGCCTTGCGACGTGGCGATATCCCAGCGCGGAACAGCGCCTCGCAGACGTAAATATTCCCGAGTCCCGCAATAATTCGCTGGTCCAGCAGGGCGGATTTGATTGGTGTCAGGCGAGAAGAGAGTTGGTTCACAAGATAAGATTCGTCAAAGGCATTCCCCAAAGGTTCGGGTCCGAGTTTGACAAGCAGCGGATGGGTCTCTGCCGTGTCAGTCGGCAGCAAATCCATCGCGCCAAACCGTCGTGGGTCATTGAACGTGATGCGCGCGCCATTTTCCATATCTAACACGACGTGGTCATGTTTCTGGGCGGTTGGGTGGTTGTGCGCAAACTGCCCCAGCGGATCGCCCGACACGGTCATCCGACCGGACATGCCCAGATGGACCAGTAGAGTTTCCCCCCGGTCCAGATCAGCAAGGATGTATTTCGAGCGTCGGCGCAGCTGCAGGACGCGCGCTCCTGCCAGGCGCTCTGCCATTCGCTCGGGAAAAGGCCAGCGCAGGTCCGGGCGGTTTACCTGCGCGCGTGTGATCACTTGGCCTGTCATTGAGGGTTCAAGGCCCCGGCGTACGGTTTCTACCTCGGGAAGCTCGGGCATATGTCGTAAGTGTCCTGTTCAACCGCGTCTTTGAGCGTTTCTATCAGGGCGTTGTGCCCTTGCACATGCTGCAGAACATAGGTCGTTTTTCCATTGGCAAAACGCAAACGGTAATACCCGCCCGGATTATGCTGGATTTCTTTCAGTTTTCGCAGCTCGAACCTTTGTTTGGTCAACAGGTATCCTCGGTTGATCAGTTTTCCGTCGAAAAGAACCACTTCGTACGTGAAAATGTAGAAATTGAAATAGATGTATGCTGCGACCGCGATGAGCAGAAAGTAGGCCCCATTCCATGCACGCCCGCCCAAAATGTCGACCAAAACACCGTGACCCAGCATGAAAATCAGAACGCTGCTCAACGCAAGACTCACAAGACGCAGCCCCCAAGTCGTGCGAAAAGTGCGACGCCCGTACAATTGGTCCGGCGGCAGACCCGTGCCGACCTTGGCGATCGTGTCGACATATCGCTGCTCTGTAGTTCGACGCGCGGGTTTTTCGTCAAGGTCGCGGTCACCGCTAAAGCGGCGAAACAACCACGAGCGTCCCAGAAACAGGTTCGCGACGATGGCGATCCCAAGATACAGGCCAAGCATCTGCAAATTTTCCACTGCTTAAACCTTTCAAATGCGACGCGTCAAAAGGGGATTTGTGTCTTTGTCTGCAACTGTGTATCCCGAAGCGGACAGAAATATGGCAAGGTTGGGAACATCCAATGTCCGGTGCTGATGACAAGACCACCCATTTCGGTTTCGAAACCGTCCGCGAGGCCGATAAGGCGGGCAAGGTGCAAGGTGTTTTCAACTCGGTTGCGTCCAAATACGACGTAATGAACGATGTGATGAGCATGGGGATCCACCGTGTCTGGAAAGACGCGATGATGGACTGGCTTGCCCCGCACCCCGGCCAGCGCCTGTTGGATGTGGCGGGTGGTACAGGGGATATCTCCTTTCGGTTTCTCAAAAGGGCCGGGCATGGCCATGCCACGGTGTGCGACCTGACAGAACCGATGCTTGTCGAAGGACGCAAACGCGCCGAGGCAGAGGCCATGGCCGAAAGCCTTGATTGGGTGGTTGGCGATGCAATGGCCTTGCCCTTCGAGGACAACACCTTTGATGTATACACCATTTCCTTCGGCATTCGGAACGTAACCCGCCCGCAAGATGCACTGAATGAGGCGTTTCGCGTGCTAAAGCCGGGTGGGCGTCTGATGGTGCTGGAATTCAGTCAGATCCCGAATGACATGATGCAAAAGGTCTATGATCTGTACTCTTTCAACATCATCCCGCGTATGGGTCAGGTGATTGCCAATGACCGTGACAGCTATCAATACTTGGTTGAATCCATCAGAAAGTTTCCGGATCAAGAGACATTCCTGCGCATGATCCGCAAAGCAGGTTTTGAAAACGCCAAGTATCGCAACCTGACAATGGGGATCGCCGCGTTGCATTCGGGGTGGAAGATTTGAGAGGCCCGCATAATATCTGGCGGCTGATCCGTACCGGCGCGACCTTGGAACGCACCGGCGCGATGAACGTCGTGTTAGACCAGCTTGATGCACCGAAACCCTTCCGGTTCTTTGCGCGCACACTGGTCTGGCCGTTTCGGTGGCTGGGCATCAAGGGTGATCCGGCGATGCCCCCCCTGACACGGGCCCTGACCGCGCTGGGTCCGGCCTACATCAAGTTTGGTCAGGTTCTTTCGACACGTCCCGACGTGGTCGGCTCTGATCTTGCCACCCAGCTGCGGGTTTTGCAGGACAAGCTGCCTCCTTTCGATATCGAAACGGCCAAAAGGGCTGTAGAGGCAGAGCTTGAAAAACCTGTGAGCGAAATGTTCTCGGAATTCTCCGAGCCTGTCGCCGCAGCGTCGATTGCGCAGGTGCACAAGGCACGATTGGCCGAAACCGGAGAGCAGGTCGCGGTCAAGGTGTTGAGACCCGGGATCGAGAAAGCGTTCCGCAAAGATGTAGACGCATTCTATTTTGCGGCCGACATGATCGAGCTGTTGTCTCCGGCCTCGCGACGCTTGCGGCCGCGTGACGTGATCGAACACTTTGATGGTGTCGTGACCGGCGAGCTGGACCTGCGTCTGGAATCCGCGTCGGCCAGCGAGTTTGCGGCCAATACGTCACAAGATGAAGGATTTCAGGTTCCTGAGGTCAAATGGGAATATTCTGCGCGCCGGGTGATGACCCTTGGCTGGGCAGAAGGGGATCCCTTGGGCGACAATGATGCCTTGGATGCGGCGGGCCATGATCGACATGCTCTGGGCAGCCGGGTTCTGTCGCTTTTCCTGAACCATGCATTGCGTGACGGGTATTTCCACGGAGATATGCATCAGGGCAACCTCAAGGTCGCAGCCAATGGCGACATCATTGCCTATGATTTCGGGATCATGGGGCATATCGACGAATACACTCGTCGCGTTTATGCCGAGATCCTGTTTGGATTTATCCAGCGTGACTATCACCGTGTTGCCGAAGTTCACTTTGAGGCGGGGTATGTCCCGGCCGATCAGGATGTGGAAGAATTCGCCCGCGCCCTGCGCGCGGTGGGAGAGCCGATTTTCGGGATGGATGCGGACCGTATCTCGATGGGGCGGCTATTGTCCTATTTGTTCGAGGTTACGGAACGCTTCGGAATGGAGACCCGCACCGAGTTGATCCTGTTGCAGCGCACGATGGTTGTGGTTGAAGGCGTCTCGCGGTCGCTGGACCCCGGAGTGAACATCTGGAATGTCGCCAAGCCCGTTGTCGAAAGCTATATCAAAGACAGTATCGGGCCGCGTGCGCTGGGCAAGGATCTGGTAAAAACTGCGCGTGTTCTGGCGCGCTTCGGGCCAAGACTGCCCGGGCTGGTCGAGGCTGCCCTGATCCGCCAGTCGGAAGGCGACGCTCCAGCCAAGAAAGACAAGCGCAAGACAGTGGTGTTCAGCGGGGTCAGCGGTGTGGTGATTGGCGTTCTCGCCACGTTGGGCCTTTTGACCCTTTTGTAAAAAATAACCCCGGCCCTGGCCGGGGTTCTATCGTTTCACTTTCAATACGCTTCAGAGAAGTCCGGCGTGCTCCATTGCGGCCACGATCTGGGCTTTGGTCGGATCGCTCAGACCAGTCAGGGGCAGACGCACTTCTTCGCTGCAAAGGCCAAGTTTGGACATGGCGAACTTGGCGCCTACCAGGCCAGGTTCTGCGAAAATCGCCATATGCAGCGGCATCAACAGGTCCTGATACTCAAGGGCTTTGACATAGTCACCGGCCAGAGTTGCCGCCTGGAATTCGGCACAGAGTTTCGGCGCGACGTTCGCCGTCACGGAAATACATCCCACGCCGCCATGCGCGTTGAACCCAAGCGCGGTGGCGTCCTCGCCGGACAGTTGGATAAAGTCTTTGCCACAGGTGATACGCTGCTGCGGTACACGGCTCAGATCGCCGGTGGCATCCTTGACGCCTGCAATGCGCGGCAGCTTGGCAAGCTCGCCCATAGTTTCGGGGCTCATGTCGACGACCGAGCGGCCGGGGATGTTGTAGATGATGATCGGCAGGGCACAGCAATCATGCACGGCCGTGAAATGCGCAATCAGGCCGCGCTGGGTCGGCTTGTTATAGTAAGGGGTCACTACGAGGATCGCATCGGCCCCAGCTTTTTCGGCTGCCTGGGCAAGACGGATGGCTTCCAGTGTATTGTTTGACCCGGCACCGGCGATCACGGGCACGCGACCTGCAGCGGTCCTCACGACGGTTTCCACAACAGCGTCATGCTCGGCATGAGTCAGGGTTGGGCTTTCCCCGGTGGTGCCGACAGGGACGAACCCGTTGGTGCCTTCACCGATATGCCATTCGACCAGCTTCTTGAGCGTTTCCAGATCCAGCTCGCCGTTCGTGAACGGCGTGACGAGTGCGGGGTAGGACCCTTTGAACATGGCACGCTCCTTTTTTTGCGTAGCTGGGCGGAACCGCCCGGAATTTTCTAATACCCGACCCTGTCTTGTCACCTTTGTGAATTGTCTGCAGGTTCGGGCACACTTATGATTGGGTTCTATCCTTCGTCACATTGGAAATTGCAAGATGTTCCGCGTTTGGCTGGCAATTGTTTCGGTATTTATTTCGGTTTTTTCTTCGGGCGCATTGGCGACACCGGTCGCAGATGCGATGGGGGCCGTGCGCAGCCAGGATTGGCGCGCAGCGGAGCAATCAGTACGCGGGGAAAGCGAGGTCGCCAACGACATCGTCGAATGGCACCGGCTTCGTGCGGGCGAAGGTACATCTACTCAGGTGTTGGCGTTTCTGGCGCGGCGTCCGGATTGGCCGGGGTTGTCATATCTGCGCAGACAGTCGGAAGAAGTCTTTGTAGATGCGCCGCGCCAACAGATTTCCGAGTTTTATTCGTATGGCGATGCCCAAACGGCGCAGGGTGTCCTGACCCAAGCGCGAGAATTGGAGCGCCAGGGCAAAACTGACGCGGCACAGGCTCTGGTCATCAATGCATGGCGCACAATGGAGATCGGGCCGCAGTCGCATGCACAGTTCCTTGATCGCTATGGGCGCCTTCTGAAAAAGCACCACGTTGCACGCATGGACATGGTGTTGTGGGAGAGCTGGAAAAACAACACCGACCGGATGCGGCCCTTGGTCGATGATGGATGGAACAAACTTGCGGATGCGCGTCTTGGTCTACGGGCGCGGGTCAATAACGTCGACGCCCTGATTGCAGCGGTGCCGGAGAGGCTTAAGGGGGATCCCGGTCTGGCCTATGAACGCTTTGTCTGGCGCGCCCGCAAGGGACGGGACGATTCGGCCATTGAGCTTCTTCTTGAACGCAGCCGCGCAGATACGCTGGGCGAGGCCGAGGAATGGGCACGTCGTCGTCGCGATCTGGCACGCTCGCAAATGCGCGCGGGGAACTATCAGACTGCGTATGACATTGCCGCCACACATCGCCTTAGCCCCGAGGTCGGATATGCCTATTCAGACTGTGAATGGATTGCCGGTTACGTGGCGCTTCGTTTTCTGAACAAACCGGGTGTGGCACTGGGCCATTTCAAACGGTTCGAAGCCAGTGTTGCCACTCCGATTTCGCTGGGGCGCGCAGGATACTGGATTGGCAGGTCGTATGACGCCATGGGAGAAACGGACAAAGCGCAAGAGGCCTATCGCGTAGGTGGCGCTTATCAGACGAGCTTTTATGGGTTGCTCGCCGCAGAAAAGGCCAAACTGCCCTTGAACCCGGCCCTGAAGGGTGACGAGGTTTTCCCGAACTGGCGCAAGGCGGCCTTCGTGCCGTCTTCGGTGCACCACGCTGCGCTGTTGTTTTTGCAGGCCGGTGAATTGTCGCTAGCCGAACGTTTTTGGGTGCATTTGTCCGAAAGCCAGGATCGTACGGGGCTGGGCCAGATGGGCACCATGGTTCAGGATCTGGGCGCGCCACATATCGCAGTGATGCTGGGTAAGAAAATGGTGCGTGACGGTGTTGTGCTGCCCGGCCCCTATTATCCGCTGCATCCGATGATCAACCGCAACCTTGCGGTGTCACCCGAGATGGCCCTTGCGATTGCGCGCCGCGAGAGCGAGTTTGACCCGACGGTTGTCAGCCATGCCGGCGCGCGCGGCCTTATGCAGGTGATGCCAGGTACTGCCAAAATCGTCGCGCAACGCCTTGATCTGCCCTATTCCGAGTCGTGGCTCACGCGGCGGCCGGATTACAACATTTCGCTTGGGACTGAATATCTCGCGGGTCTTGCTGAACAATTTGACGGCAATGTCATCATGGTTTCTGCCGGATACAATGCCGGACCCGGACGCCCCGAACGCTGGATGCGTGAACGCGGAGACCCCCGGCGTCGTGGTGGGATGGATATTGTCGATTGGATCGAACACATCCCGTTCAGCGAAACCCGGAACTATGTCATGCGCGTCTCTGAAAGCCTGCCGATCTATCGTGCCAGATTGGGGCGTGACCCTTTGCCGATCCCGTTCAGCAAGGAATTGGTCGGGGCGACAATCAAGATCACCCGCTAGGGATCAGGTTGTTTCTCTTTCGCGCCAGAGCGTGAATAGCCCGGCCCCGACAACAATGACCGCACCAATCGCGACGTTGACACGCAAGTTTTCCCCGAAGGCAAACATCCCCAGAGCGGCGGCAAACGGGAGTTGCAGATAAGCAAAGGGTTGAACGGCGCTGGCCTCGGCGTGGTCATAGGTCTTAATCAGCAGCCAGTGCCCGAGAATCCCTGTGCAGCAAAGCGTCAGCATCCATAGCCAATCGGTGCCGACGATTGGCTCCCAGAAGAAAGCACCGATGGCAGTCATCACCACCATGCCGACGGTCCCGGTATAAAAGAAGCTGACTGCGGAACCGTCCGTGCGGGCGACATAGCGGGTCAGCAGCCCATAGACGGCAAACATCAAAGCGCCGATCAGCGGAACAATCGCTGCGGGTGTGAACACGCCATAGCCCGGTTCCAGAATGATCAGAACGCCGAGCATTCCGATTGCGATTGCGGTCCACCTGCGCCACCCTACCTTTTCGCCCAGAAACGGACCGGACAGGGCCGCGATGATCAGAGGGTAGCAAATGAAAATAGCATGGGTTTCCGTCAGACCCAGCAGCGTGAAGGCCAGAACAGTCACAACGATTTCGAGCGCCAGAAGCGCCCCGCGGAAACACTGCAAGAACAGATGCTGGGTTTGTACGGCTTTGCGCAACCCACCGGGACGCCGCGCAGAAAGGGCAATAACAAAAGCCGCAAAAAACCAATAGCGGATCATCACCACTAAATAGACGTTGTATTCACTTGCCAGATGCCTTGAGATTCCGTCCTGCATAGCAAAGACGAAGGTTGTAAGGCACATCAGCATGATGCCAAGCCGGTTATCTTGCGCTGTCATGGCAGTTTCTGCGCAATCGTCATGTGTCGCTTGCGGCCATAGCCCGGCACGCGCGTGACCTCGAAGCCCGCGTCTTGAAGGTTGCGACGCACGAATCCCGCCGCAGTATATGTCGCCGCAGTGCCTGTGGCCTTGGTGTGCCGCCCCACCTCTTGCAGAAGGTCCGCATCCCAAAGCTCGGGGTTCTTTGCAGGGGAAAACCCGTCCAGATACCAAGCGTCAGCGGCGAAATCATGTTGCCCCAGCATCTTTCGGGCATCCCCAAGGATGACACGGGCCTTGATACCCTCAAGTGTTGTCAGCGTTTTGTCTTGTGCCCATGCTTCGACAAGCCGCTGGGAATAAGTGGCAAGCGACGGGAAGGCACTAAGGGCGCGTGCCATCTCTGCGGCGGACATGGGAAAGCCCTCAAAGCTGGTAAAGCGCAACGGCGCAGTCATGTCCGCAGCATCCCAGGCGGCCCAGGTGGTCAGCAGGTTCAGTCCGGTGCCAAATCCAAGTTCGGCAATGTGGAACCCGGGCGTGAACCGGTTTGGCAGGTCGTTGCCCGCCAGAAAGACGTGGGTTGTTTCGGCTAATCCGTTTTCAAGGCTGAAATATGGATCGTCGAACCGGGTCGACACGGGTATGGCTCCATCGCGCCATTCCAGATTTGCGTGCTGGTCGCTCATGTCAGGATGCCTTAGTAAACATGCAACGCGAAAGCATTGGGCCACACGGGGTGATTTGGCAATGGTGGATGTAACCGTAATGGGCGCGGGTGCGTTTGGGCTTTCGGTGGCGTGGTCCTGTCTGCAACGGGGGGCCAGCGTGCGTGTGATCGAACCGCATGGCGTGGGGGCAGGCGCGTCAGGTGGCATTGTGGGGGCGCTGGCGCCACACACGCCGGAAAACTGGAACGACAAGAAGGAATTCCAATTTCAGAGCCTGATCAAGGCTGAAGGTTTCTGGGCGGAGGTCGAGGCCACCGGGGGGCTGAGCTCGGGTTATGGTCGGACTGGCCGTTTGCAGCCCATCCTGAACAACCGTGGCCTCGAACTGGCGCGCGCCCGTGAACAGAGTGCCGCTAACCTATGGAGAGGTCACGCGAGCTGGGCGGTGATCCGTCAAGAAAGTGCCGGCGAATGGGTGCCGAATGCGCCAACCGGGTTTGTGATCCATGACACGCTGAGCGCGCGCATGCACCCCCGCATGGCTTGTGCGGCGCTTGCCGCTGCGATCCGCGCAAAAGGCGGAGAGATCGTGCCATCGGGTCTGCAAGAGGGGGCGGTTGTCTGGGCGACGGGCTGGCAGGGTTTGGTTTCCCTGTCTGATGACATGGGTCGTATGGTTGGCAATGGTGTGAAAGGGCAGGCGGTTCTTCTGGAACTTGACCGTCCTAATCTGCCGCAAATCTTTGCCGACAGTGTTCACATCGTGCCGCATGTGGACGGAACAATCGCCATAGGTTCGACCAGCGAGAGGGAGTTCGAGAACCCCACCTCCACCGACGATCAGATCGACGCGGTCCTTGAACGTGCTTTTGCCGCGATGCCCGTCTTGAAATCTGCGAAGGTTCTGGAACGCTGGGCCGGCGTGCGCCCCCGCGCCAAAAGCCGCGCCCCGATGTTGGGCCCACATCCTTTGCGCCAGGGCGCGTTCATTGCGAACGGTGGTTTCAAGATCGGCTTTGGTATGGCGCCCAAGGTGGGTGACGTCATGGCGCAGCTTATCCTTGATGGGACGGATGTCATTCCACCAGATTTTCACCCGAAAGCATCTCTTTAACCGCTTATTCGGCCTCGGCGATCATGTTCTGACGTCCGTCAGGGCCGCGAACCCAAAGGGTTCCGTCGCCGCCCCAACAAAGTTCGGCGGTTTCAAAGTGCATCAAGGGGGCGGTGGCGCGGAATGAAAACCGGTTCAGACCGCCCAGCTTGTCCCGCGCCTGCAGCATCAGAAGCTGCGCCAGAAGCGGACCATGCACAACCAGACCGTCATAGCCCTCAACGCTACGCGCATAGTCCAGATCATAGTGGATTCGGTGTCCGTTGAATGTGAGGGCCGAATACCGGAACAACAAGGTGCTGTCGAAACTGCGCGTTTCAACATCCACCTCATCCGTACGCGCGGCAGGCGGCATGGGTTTTGGAGCTGCCGGATCAGGGTCCTCACGATAGACCAGATCTTGATGTTCGGTGACGCACACACGCCCGTTCTGTTCGAACTGATGCCTCAGCCTTACGAAACCCAGAGGCCCCGATCTCCCCTCTTTGAATTGTGCAGAAGCGACCGTGGTGGTCTTTGTTGCAGGATGACCGCAGAGCAGGTCATGGTGAAACTCCAACTGTCCACCTGCCCACATTCTCCGGGGCAGCCCCATATCCGGGATTAATCCCCCTACTTTCGGGTGCCCGTCTCGGCCCAGGTTCTCAGGAGGCTGCGCATCCCAGAAATAGAGATAATGAAAAAACGGTAGAAGCGCGTCACCAGGCCCCAAGTCGGCTGGCAAGCCGAGCGCGGTCAGGCAGGCTGCTGCCCGTGCAGGGTCCATCGCGTCGCTTTGGCTATAGGGTTCTACTGTGGAATCTTGCATAATCGGACCCTACGGGCCGATCAGAGCAGGAGCAAGATTTCATGCCACCCAAAGTCTCCAGTCTGGACCATCTGGTGCTGACCGTCTCAGATATCTCTGCGACCCTCACATTTTACAGTGAAATACTGGGCATGCAGATCGAACAATTCCGCCCCGCAGACGGCAGCACGCGCTGGGCATTGAAATACGGATCGCAGAAGATCAACCTTCACTCCGCAGAGGTGGTGTTTGCGCCGCATGCCAAACACCCGGTTCCGGGTTCGGCTGATCTGTGTTTTCTGAGCGACACGCCGATTTCGCAGTGGATGGCCCACCTGTCAGCAAACAGCATAGAGATAATCGAAGGACCGGTGCAACGCACGGGCGCCACCGGTCCGATCTTGTCTATCTATGTCCGTGACCCCGACCAAAACCTGATCGAGATCAGCACGGCTCAGTGATCATCAGCGGCCTATGTCAGCTTTCAAAACGGCCATGAGTAATTCGAGATTGCGGGCATAGCTTTCGGTGATCCGGCCCTCTGCATCGAACTGGTTGTTGCAGTCCGCGACCAGAACCTCGGGGCCGTTCGCGACAATCGGTCGGAACGGCGCCATACAAGAGCGCAGCATCGTATGCGCGCGGGCACCCCCCGCGCGCCCGGCGGCGGCGGACATGAGGGCGACGGGTTTGTCCATCCAAGGTTTGTCTGGCGCGCGACTGATCCAATCCAGCGCATTTTTCAAAACCCCAGAAATGCCGCTGTTGTACTCCGGCGTCGAGATAAGAACAGCATCCGCCTCGGCAATCTGCTTGACCAAGGCTTGCACGGCCTCGGGCAACCCATGATCATCCTCTTCGTCTCCGTGATAAAGGGGTACATTCAGGTTGGCTTCGGTATATACGGCATCGCCAAAAATGCGGGCCGCTTCCCGCAGCAGTTTTCGATTGGCCGACTCGGTACGAAGCGAACCTGACAGGCCGAGAAGTGTATATTGGGGCATTAGAATTTCCTGTTTTGCTTAAGGTCAAGCTAGGTGGCCTGTCAGGAAATACAACGCGCAACGCCGCACAGAACATGCGCGGCGTTACAAGGTCTTTAGATGTATCAGGCTTCGGTAGGCAGGATCACGATTTCAACGCGGCGGTTCTGTGCCTTGCCCTCTTCGGTCAGGTTCGAGGCAACAGGTTGGTCTTCGCCGCGTCCGATCGTCTGGATACGTTCAAAGGCGACCCCCCCTGCCATCAGCTTGTCTGCAACCGCATTGGCCCGACGCTCGGAAAGTTTCTGGTTGTGTTCCGCCGAGCCCGTGTTGTCGGTATGGCCCAGAACCTGAACCGTCGAGTTCGGGTATTTCTCGAGATTGCGGGCCACCGCGTAAAGATCGTCTGTCAGGTTTGCACTCACGACGGCACTGTCACTGTCGAAAAGAAGGTCATGCGGCATTACCACGATGAGGCGGTCGCCGGTGTTTTCCACCTTGATGCCGCCATCCAGTTCTGCGCGCAGTTCGGCGGCCTGTTTGTCAAGGTCGCGTCCGATCAGGGCGCCGACGCCGGCACCGACTGCAGCCCCCGCAACCGGGTTTGCGTCAAGGCCAATCGCGGCGGCTGCGCCGACGATGCCGCCAATCACGCCGCCCGCCTTGGTTTGGCGGTATTCGTCGCGCTCGTCTGCGCTTCCGGTCACATAGGCCGGGTCCGTGCAGGCGCTCAGCGCCACTGCGGAAATGGCAAAAAGGGTAAGGGGTAAGCGTTTCATCACTGCTGCCTCTGTATCTGTGGGCCGTTTATTCGGCTCTCCTCTGTAGCATATGGTGTTTTTCGCCAAGTCCCAAATAGGTCACGCTGATTTTTCGGCAGTTTCTTGCGCCTGGTAGGTAGTATCGCTTTCTGCCCGCGCGGCTTCGCGGGCAAGAAGAGCCCGTTTGACAGGAAGGCCCCAGTGATACCCGCCAAGCGCGCCAGATTTGCGCAAGGCCCGATGACAGGGAATAAGCCAGCTTACGGGGTTGCGCCCGATGGCCGTTCCGACAGCCCTGACCGCGCGCGGCTTGCCAATTGAGCGCGCAATTTCCGAGTATGTCGAGACTTGCCCCGAAGGAATGCGCATCAAGGCTTCCCAGACTTTGATCTGAAGCGGAGAGCCGATCATGTAGATCGGCGTTTTTCCGGCCTCGCCCGGATGTTCATTGAAGGCTGAAGCAACCCACGGATGCAGCAACGCGGAATCTTCCTTGAATGTAGCTTTTGGCCAGCGTGAGGTCAGGTCTTGCATGGCGGCCTCTGCCCCTGTCTCGGCGGCGAATGCGATCCCGCAGAGACCTTTTTCGGTGCCCATGACCAATGCCGGGCCGAACGGGCTTTCAAACCAGCCCCAATGAATGGTCAGCCCTGCGCCGCGCTTGGCATATTCTCCGGGGCTCATGGCCTCCCACCTCAGGAAAAGATCATGCAAACGCCCGGTGCCCGACAGGCCCACGGCATTCGAGGTTTCCAATGTTGTGAAATGGTCATGCAGCAAAGACTTGGCATGTCCCAAAGTCAGGTATTGCTGGAACTTTTTCGGAGAAACGCCTGTCCAGCGCGTAAAGGTACGCTGGAAGTGGGCCGGGCTCATGTCCATATCCCGCGCCAGATCCTCAAGTGAGATCACGTTCTCGCTATTGTCTATGACTTCGATTGCGCGCCGCATGACATTGTAGTGGTAAGCTTGCTGCAAATCGGTCATCAGACCCTCCTTTGGCGTTTATCTGACAGTATGAAGCGCGCCCCGTCAAAGCGACCCGAAAATTGCGCAATTCTCATCATCTCCCCTGAAAAGAAGACGTGAGGCATTTTTCGTTTCTATTCAGGCGTCAGCGGCGAGGAATACGGTTGTCCTACAGCCGACAGATACCCATATAGCGCCGCATGCAACACAACGGGGACTCGCACCACATGTCTTTGCGCGACAGGCTTGCCGATATTCTGGACCGCCCTCTGGTCCGCAATTTCATTCTGGGGGTTATTCTTTTCAACGCGGTAATCCTCGGGCTAGAGACATCGGCCGAGATCATGGACGCGTTCGGACCCGTCATCATTGGTCTGGACAAGCTGTGTCTTGCCATTTTCGTGGTCGAGATCACGGCGAAATTATTTGTGCATCGCGGCAGGTTCTTTCGCGATGGATGGAACCTCTTCGATTTCACGATTGTCGCCATATCGTTGATCCCCGCAGCGCAGACCTTCTCAGTGCTGCGTGCATTGCGCATCCTGCGACTGTTGCGGGTTGTCTCGGTGGCCCCGTCTTTGCGGAGGGTGATTGAGGGACTGTTAAATGCCCTGCCTGGAATGGGGTCGGTTTTCATGCTGATGGGACTTATTTTCTATATCGGTGCGGTGATGGCGACCAAGCTTTTCGGTGCGGCCTTCCCCGATTGGTTCGGCACCTTGGGAAAATCGATGTATTCGTTGTTCCAGATCATGACGCTGGAAAGCTGGTCCATGGGAATCGTGCGTCCGGTTATGGAAACTTATCCCTATGCATGGGCGTTTTTTGTGCCCTTTATCCTGGCGACGACGTTTATCATTCTTAACCTCGTTGTGGGCCTGGTGGTGAACTCGATGCAGGACGCCCATAATGTCGAAGCGGACGAGTTGACCGGCAACTACCGGGACGAGGTTCTTTCGCGGCTGAGCGAGATTGAAGGCTTGTTGAAAGCGCAGTCCGAGTCAAAGACTGGTTCTGACAGGTAATCACGAGCCAATGACGGAATGGCCCCTTGCCGCCTGACGTGGCAACAGGCATACCGCCATTATGGCCAAGCAACTTAAATACCATACGATCCGTGAAATTTTTGCGCGGTTTCAACAGGCGGAACCCGCACCCAAGGGCGAGCTGGACCACGTCAATGCCTATACGCTGGTGGTCGCGGTGGCCTTGTCAGCGCAGGCCACAGACAAAGGCGTGAACCGCGCCACGGCAGAGCTTTTCAAAGTGGCGGATACGCCCCAGAAGATGCTCGACCTTGGCGAAGAGCAACTCATCGAGCATATCAAGACCATCGGCCTTTACCGCAACAAGGCCAAGAATGTGATGAAGCTCTCGAAAATTCTAGTTGAGGAATATGCCGGCGAGGTACCTTGCTCGCGCGCGGCGCTTGAAGGTTTGCCGGGTGTCGGGCGCAAGACAGCCAACGTTGTGTTGAACATGTGGTGGGGTCATCCGGCCCAGGCCGTGGATACCCATATTTTCCGGTTCGGCAACCGTTCCGGTGTCTGTCCGGGCAAAGATGTTGTCGCTGTGGAACGGGCAATCGAGGACAACATACCGGTTGATTTCCAGTTGCACGCCCATCATTGGATGATCCTACACGGCCGCTATGTCTGTAAGGCCCGTAAACCCCTTTGCGGAACCTGCCTGATCCGCGATCTATGTGAATTCGAGGACAAGAACCTATGAGTCAGTATCAGGTTGTCGGCATCGGCAACGCCATCGTTGACGTGATTTCCCAGTCGGACGACTCGTTCCTTGACCTGATGGGCATCCAGAAAGGGATCATGCAACTCGTCGAACGCGAACGCGGCGAGATGCTTTATGCCGGGATGACCAACCGCACTCAGGCTCCCGGCGGGTCCGTGGCAAATACAATTGCCGGACTAGGCAGCCTTGGTCTGTCGACCGCCTTTATCGGGCGTGTGCATGACGACGCGCTGGGCAAATTCTATGCCGCTGAAATGCAGGCCGACGGCACCGATTTTGTGAATCCCCCCGTGCCGGGCGGGGAATTGCCCACGTCGCGGTCCATGATCTTTGTGTCTCCGGACGGTGAACGCTCGATGAATACCTATCTTGGGATTTCGGCTGAGCTTGGGCCTGATGACGTCCCGGACGACGTGGCTGGTAAGGCGCAGTTGTTGTTTCTCGAGGGCTACCTCTACGACAAGCCGAAAGGCAAAGAGGCCTTTGAAGCAGCCGCACGCTTGTGTCGCGCCGGCGGTGGCAAAGCCGGCATCGCCTTGTCCGATCCGTTCTGTGTCGAGCGTCACAGAGAGGATTTCCGCCGTCTTGTGAAAGAACTGGATTTCGTGATCGGCAACGAACATGAGTGGCAGTCTTTGTATCAGACGGATCTGTCTTCAGCGTTGGAACAAGCCGCAAATGATGCGGGCATCGTGGTCTGTACGCGGTCTGGTCATGATGTGGTATTGGTCCGGGGCGACGAAGAGGCCGTAGTGCCGGTGAACGAGGTAGTGCCCGTGGATGCCACCGGGGCGGGCGATCAGTTCGCCACTGGGTTCCTCTATGGTGTGGCCACCGGACAGAGTCTCGAAGTCTCGGGCCGGATGGGCTGTGTCGCGGCGGCAGAAGTGATCGGTCACTATGGGGCACGTCCCGAAACTGACGTGAAGACCCTGTTTAAACAGGCCGGGCTGATCTGATCGGACGCCAGCGGCGCGTAGGATTTGCGCGCAAGGCGCGCGGGTGCGAAGCGTTGCCTCGCGCTCTGAGGTAATTATCCCAAGAAAAGGACTAATCCGCGCGGGGCGCGGGCGGGGTTAGTCGCCAAGCTTGGCGTGCACTTCGTCAAGGTCGATTTCGCCAATCGGCATCTTGTTCGATGGATCCTCGAAATCATATTTGAACAGGTCAAAATCCCGTTTGTAGATTTCATACACCAGATGCATCGACAGATCGTCGAAGTAGTCCTCGACCGGATGGGCGCGTTTTGGGCCATGCCCTTCGGATTCATTGAAGCGAGGAATCGCACTCAGGTCCACGGCATGAGGCGTTTCGATATGGTCGAGCACGGATTGCATGCCATCGTTGAATTTTTCCGTCCAGAAGATGTTGTCGTATTGCCCGCCATTCACGATGAAGGTGGATACATGCCCTGACATTGCGGACCAGTGAATGTCGGGGTCCATGGGGCGGCGCCAGCGAATGGTGTCGCGGGCGAACAGCAAAAACCGCCGGAAGCTGCGGATTTGGTCAAACTCCTGTTTGCCGTCATCGCCGCCCACCTCAATTCCGTATTTCTGGATTAAGGTCGGGACAAGGTTGCCGCGATACCGTTTTCCGTTGCGCTGAATCCCACAGATTTTGTCGAAAAACGAACTCAGGATGCGGGTATAGGGGTTGCGTACACAGGTGAACGCATAGGATTTGTGTGACTGCACGTTGCGCGTGATCGGGTCCTGGCTGCTTTCCAACGCCCATTTGTGCATGCCTCCGGTCGCGTCGTGAATGTCACCGTTAAAAAATTCGCCTTGATCGGAATAATACATGATCTGCCCGATGGTCGAGCAGGCGCATTTGGGAACCACGCGATAAACAACGCTTTCGCTCTCGGTCATCCAGGTGCCGGGAAATCCCATGAAATACTGCCTCCGTTGGTCTGTGGTCCTGAGTTATTCGGCCACAGTTTGAATTCGCTACAAAAAAGCAAAGAAATGCTGTTTATTCAACGCCCGTTCAGCATTATCAAAATAAACAATCAAGACAAGAACGAGGCAACGGTTTCCAAAATGGCAAAAATCGCGTTCATTCTGCTCTGCCACAAGGACCCCGAAGCGATCATTCTTCAGGCGCAACGCCTGACGGCTGCAGGTGACTATATCGCGATTCACTTTGATGCACGCGCGAAACGCGAGCATTTCGATCTGATTCAAGATGCCCTCTCGGGCAATCCGAATGTCGTATTTTCAAGGAAACGCATCAAATGCGGTTGGGGTGCATGGAGCCTTGTGCAAGCAACGCTCTATGCGGTCGAGGCAGCAGTCGAGAGTTTTCCGCGCGCGACACATTTTTACATGTTGTCCGGGGATTGTATGCCGATCAAAACGGCAGATTTCGTACATGACTATCTTGATGACCACGACGTCGATTTCATCGAGAGCTTTGACTATTTCGAAAGCGACTGGATCAAGACCGGCTGGAAGGAAGAGCGGCTGATCTACCGCCATTTTTTCAACGAGCGCACCCAAAGACGGCGTTTCTATGCGATGTTCAACGTGCAGAAACGTTTGGGGCTGACCCGGGACATCCCCGCGGACATTCAGGTTCAGATCGGGTCGCAATGGTGGTGTCTGCGCCGCCAGACGATTGAAGCCGTTCTGGACTTTACGCGGCAACGCAAGGACGTGATGCGCTTTTTTCGCACGACCTGGATCCCGGACGAGACATTTTTCCAGACTATCGTGCGCCATCTGATTCCTGAAACGGAAATCCGCACGCGCACGCTGACATTCCTGATGTTCACCGATTATGGGATGCCGTTGACTTTCTATAACGACCATTATGATTTGTTGCTCAATCAGGACTACCTGTTCGCGCGCAAGATCAGCCCCGAGGCGTTGGAACTCAAGGAACGGTTGGGCAACCTGTTTGCCGCAACAGGCGTGCGCTTCCAGATTTCCGGCGAGGGACCCAGCCTGTTTCGATTCCTGACAGGGCGGGGCCGGATTGGTCGCCGGTTCGCGAGCCGTTTCTGGGAAACGGAATCGGCTTTCGGTCGCAATCGCGAACTGAAAATCATCGTCTGCAAAAAGTGGCACGTGGCCAAGCGTCTGTTGGCCTCGATCCAGCGAGAAACCGATCTGCCGTGCATGGCGTATCTGTTCAATGAAGAGAGCACGCCACTTCCCGATCTCGGGGGGATCGAAGCATCGCTTGGCAAGCGAACCCGCCACCGACGCGCGCTGATGCGGATGTTGTTCGACTATTACAACGCAGACCAGATGGTTATCTGTCTGGATCCGTCGTCGCTTGACCTGATCTATGACTTTTACGGGGACAGGTCCGGCACGCGCATGTTGGAGATCCAGTGCGACTTTACCGATGACTATCTGATCGGTCACGCCAACAGGATTGGCCTTGTCGGGGCACAAACGCCGCAGGAAACTTTGGAACGTCTATTGCCGACAATCCGCCAAGACATGGTGCATGAAAGCGACAAGATTCGCGATGGCAATTTCGAACACCACTATCGGTTGCGCCAGAGTGATGACCCGGAAGCACAACTGCTTGCCATGACAGGATTTCTCAACGCATCCGAAGGGCGCGCGGGGCGCGCGCTTGCGGTGGAACACCTGTTTGCCGACTGATTGCTTGTTGCTTGGCGAACAACTTGCCTAGTGAGAGGATGTAAGTTTCAGGAAAACATCTTCGAGATCGGCTTGTTCGGTTTTGACGTCTCGAATCCGGATTTCCGCCGCGCGCACGGCGGCAAGCACATCCTCGGCCGTCGTATCATTGGCCTGATAGGTGAAGGCAACGGCACCGCCGTCACGGCGGGCGACGTTTAACCCCGGAAATTCGGGCAGTTCTTCGACCGGGGACATGGGATCAATAACCAGTGTTTTCGCGTCTATTGCGCCCAGAAGATTCTGGGTGCTGTCGCAGGCCACAAGAGAACCCTGGTCGATAATTGCAATCTGGTCGCACATTTCTTCGGCTTCTTCGAGGTAATGCGTTGTCAGGATGATTGTTGTCCCGCGTTCTTTGTTCAGCTTGCGGATATTGGACCAGAGCATCTGCCTGAGTTCGATGTCCACACCGGCGGTCGGTTCATCGAGAACAAGGATTTGCGGATGGTGCACAAGCGCCTTGCCAAGCAGCAGACGCCGACGCATTCCTCCAGAAAGCGTGCGGGCATAGGCCTCGGCCTTGTCGGTCAGTCCGACCATTTCAAGGATTTCATCGCTGCGCCGCTGGGACTTGGGAACGCCGTAAAGCCCTGCCTGCACCTCAAGCGCGCCGCGCGGGGTGAAGAAGGGATCAAGGTTCAGCTCTTGCGGCATAACACCGATCGCGGCACGCGCCTGTCGCGGGTTTTCATCTTGGTCAAATCCCCAGATGCGCACAGACCCGGCTGTCTTGGTCACGAGGCCAGCCATTATGTTGATCGTGGTGGATTTGCCCGCCCCGTTCGGGCCGAGCAATCCAAAGATCGAGCCCGCCGGAACATCCAGATCCAGCCCCTTTAGGGCCAGTTTTTCCGGTGCACCTTTGCCGGCACGGTATGTCTTGGTCAATCCCCGGATTTCAATGGCGTTCTGCGTCATGGCGGCTCTTGCTCCGTGGCTCTGGATGGCTCATAGTCGCCCATATCGAAACAGGTTCACAACGGCAACCAGAAGGACCCGACGCAATGTCTCAACCAGCCCCGGAAACCAAGATCGTCAACAGCTACAAGGTGGCCTGTGATGGTGGTGAAGGCGCCTTGGGACACCCGCGTGTCTATCTGCAGATCCCGCTCGAACAGGGATGGGTCGAATGTCCTTATTGTGACTGCAAATACATCCATGCCGACGCCGCAGACGCCGCCTGAGATCGCATCGGCCCAATAGGGGGCTTTTGGTTCGGTTGCCCCTCACAGGTGGGTTTGCGCGAAGTGTCGGTCGGGGCTTTCTAGATGGGGCACTGCATTGAATTGGACCAGCAATGGTTGGTCCAGCACCATTTGCCAGCGATGCAATGACGTATTCATGATGGCAAGGCACATTTTGGCCCAACCCTGAATGTCGAGCGACAGTGTCTGGCGCAGCACCATGCCAATCAATCCGCCGGACGTCACCACCAGCGCCCGCCCTTGCCCGGCGGCGACATCTTCCATGGCATCCCGCACGCGGGCCTCGAACGCGGCATAGCTCTCGGGGGCACCTTCGATCTCGCCGCGTTCCCACGCGCCCAGCACGGTTGGCAGGTGTTCGACAAAGGCCTCCCGTTCCGAGGGCACCGACAGGCCGTGTTGTTCCTCCATCAACCGGGACAGTGTGAAATAGGCAAATTCATTCAGCCGCGGGTCGCGCACGATATCGGCGTGGCGGTCTGCACCCATGCTGGTCGCGGTTTCGATATGCCGTGTCAGGGTGCCGCAATAGACCCGCTGGAACTTGTCCGCGGTGGTTTCCATGTGATGGCCCAGCCAACGTGCCTGTTGGTGGCCCAGATCGGACAGGCGATCATACGAGATTTCATCGCGGGCTTCGGTGTTTGCCTGACCATGGCGAACAAGGGTAATATGCGGCATCTGAACGTCCTCTGACTGCGCCTCATGCCTAAGCCAGAAGCGCGGCAATCGAAAGAGGCTTTTGCCGGTGCGCCTGCCATGACGCCCCGGCACGGCGCTGCCGCAAACGAGGTGGTCTTGGCGCAAATTTGCTTTGCCCTGTCGGATTAAGAGACTCGCGGGTCTGACAGGGCGTCGTAAGGTGCAGCTGAATCATGGAGTCACGCATGTCCGAAACCATTACGTTCACGCTGGACGGGGAAACCGTTCAGGCCCAACCCGGGGAAACCATCTGGGAAGTTGCCAATGGCCGTGGTCTGGTCATCCCACATCTGTGCCACAAACCGGCGCCGGGATACCGGCCCGACGGCAATTGCCGGGCCTGCATGGTAGAGATCGAAGGCGAACGAACACTGGCAGCGTCCTGTATCCGTGAACCCCAGGATGGCATGGTGGTCACCACCAATAATGCACGCGCCACGAATGCCCGCAAGATGGTTGTCGAAATGCTGGTCGCGGACCAGCCCGCGCGTGAAGATGCGCGGGACAAGTCCAGCCATCTTTGGGATATGGCAGACGCCACAGGTGTCAGCGACAGCCGTTTCCCCAAGCTGGAAGAGGGACGTATCCCCCTGCTGGATGACAGCCACGTGGCTATGCGTGTGAACCTTGACGCTTGTATCTCGTGCGGACTGTGCGTACGCGCCTGCCGCGAAGTTCAGGTCAATGATGTGATCGGTATGGCGGGGCGCGGCCACGAAGCCTACCCCACCTTTGACATCATGGACCCCATGGGGCAATCGACCTGCGTGGCCTGCGGCGAATGCGTGCAGGCCTGCCCGACCGGCGCACTTATGCCCGCCACGGTCGTCGACGAAAACCAGGTGGGTGACAGCGCCGACTATGACAGCGAAACCGAGAGCGTCTGCCCGTTCTGCGGGGTTGGATGCAAGGTGTCGCTCAAGGTGAAAGACGGCAAGGTCAAGTATGTCGAAGGCATCAATGGCCCCGCCAACGAAGGCCGTCTGTGTGTGAAAGGCCGTTTCGGATATGATTATATCCACCACCCGCATCGCCTTACAAAACCGCTGATCCGCCGCGAAGATGCGCCCGAAAAGGGGCTCAACGTGGATCCCGGCGATCTGTCGACGCATTTCCGCGAGGCAACTTGGGAAGAGGCGATGGACCTGGCTGCCAAGGGTCTCATGAAGCTGCGTGATGAAAAGGGCGGCCAATCCGTAGCCGGGTTCGGGTCCGCCAAGTGCACCAATGAAGAGGCGTATCTTTTCCAGAAGTTCATCCGGCAGGGATTCAAACACAACAACGTCGATCACTGCACCCGCCTGTGCCACGCCTCTTCCGTTGCGGCATTGATCGAAAACGTGGGGTCCGGCGCGGTGACCGCGACCTTCAACGAGATCGAGAACGCCGATGTCGCGATTATGATCGGGTGCAATCCGATCGAAAACCATCCGGTAGCGGCCACCTATTTCAAGCAGTTCGCGAAACGTGGTGGCAAGCTGATCGTGATGGATCCGCGTGGTGTCGGCCTGCGCCGTTTTGCCGATGAAATGGTCCAGTTCCGCCCCGGTGCGGACGTATCCATGTTGAACGCCATTATGAACGTGATCGTCGAGGAAGGTCTCTACGATCAATCTTATATCGACAAATACACCGAGAACTGGGAAGCCGAGAAACAACACCTTGCGCAATTCACGCCAGAAGCGATGAGTGACATCTGCGGCGTCAGTCCGGAACAACTGCGCCGTGTGGCCCGGACCTTTGCCAATGGCAAAGCGGGGCTGATCTTTTGGGGTATGGGTGTTTCGCAGCATATCCACGGGACCGATAACTCGCGCTGCCTGATTTCGCTGGCCCTGATGACCGGTAATGTTGGCAAACCAGGGGCGGGTCTGCACCCGTTGCGTGGGCAGAACAATGTGCAGGGCGCATCAGACGCGGGCCTGATCCCGATGTTCCTGCCGGATTATCAGTCGGTGACGGACGACGCTGTGCGCCATGCCTTTACCGAAGTCTGGGAGAGTGACGATTTCTCGAATGAAAAGGGCCTGACCGTCACAGAAATCGTTGATCAGGTCTATGCGGGCAATATCAACGGCATGTATATTCTTGGCGAAAACCCCGCCATGTCGGACCCCGACGTCGAACATGCCCGTGAAGCGTTCGCCAAGCTGGAGCTGCTGATCGTGCAGGACATTTTCCTGACGGAAACGGCAAATTACGCAGATATCATTTTGCCCGCCTCAGCCCTATACGAAAAAAACGGTACCGTTTCGAACACCAATCGTCAGGTGCAGCGTGTGCGCCCCGCCGTCGCCCCTCCGGGAGAGGCACGCGAGGACTGGGCCATCACCGTCGAATTGGCCCAGCGGATCGGGCTGAATTGGAATTACCCGGATGTGTCGGACGTGTTCAACGAGATGAAGCTGAACATGAAATCCCTCAACAACATCACGTGGGAGCGGCTTGAGACAGAATCTATCACCTATCCCTCGCTCAGTGAGACAGATCCCGGTCAGGCCATCGTGTTTGGTGACGGGTTCCCGCGTGACGAAGGGCGTGCCCGCTTTACGCCCGCGTCGGTCATCCCGCCGGACGAGGCGCCGGATGATGAATACCCGATGATCATGACAACGGGTCGCCAGCTCGAGCATTGGCACACAGGGTCGATGACGCGCCGGTCGCTGGTTCTGGATGCGGTCGAACCGGAAGCCAACTGTTCCATGCATCCACGGACATTGAAGATGATGGAGGTCGAGCCTGGGCAGTTGGTGAGGCTGACCACGCGGCGCGGATCAATCGAGATCATGGCGCGGGCCGACCGCGCGATTGCCGAGGACATGGTGTTCGTGCCCTTCGCCTATGTCGAAGCGGCAGCGAATATCCTGACCAATCCGGCGATCGATCCATATGGCAAGATCCCCGAGTTCAAATTCTCGGCTGTCAGGGTCGAGAAGGTCGAACGACAAGTCGCGGCAGAGTAGTTTCGGACATTTTTACCTGGGTGCGGGCGCGCTTCGTGCGACCGCACCATTGCGCGGTTCGAGGCAAGACTCGACTATCTCATCAAGAGCGATAGACAAAAGGAGCACCCGATGACGCGCTTGCCTGTCCAACCCGAGAGATTTTTGAAGGATCTGCACGCCTTGAGCGGGTTCGGGGCCTCGGGCGTAGGCAAAGGCGTTGTGCGTCCCGCGTTTTCGCAGAATGATATCGCTGCGCGCAAATGGCTCATCCAGAAAATCCGTGAGGCAGGGCTGACCCCGCATGTCGATCCGGTAGGATCTGTCTGGGGATTAGCCGAAGGGGCGTCCCTGCTCTTGGGATCGCATACCGACAGCCAGCCCGAAGGCGGCTGGCTGGACGGGGCGCTGGGCGTGATGGCCGCGCTTGAAATCGCGCGCACGGCCCGCGAACACGACGGCCCGGCGGTGTCGATCGTGTCCTTTCAGGACGAAGAAGGCCGTTTCGGCGTCACCACAGGCAGTGCGATCTGGGCTGGCACCCTGTCTTTGGAAGAGGCTGACACCCTGACCGACAGGGATGGGATCACATTCGCCGAGGCGCGTTCAAGCATGGCCCATCTTGCGGGGAACTTCGTCGATCCGGCGCGGTTCACGGCGTTCCTCGAGATGCATATCGAACAGGGTCCGTGGCTGGACCAGTCTGAAGATGTAATCGGTGTGGTATCAGATATTGTCGGCATCCGGGACATGCGCATCACTTTTGAGGGAGAACAGAACCATGCAGGTACGACCCCGATGCACCTGCGCAAAGATGCCTTTCAGACCCTTTCCACATTCAACACCTCCTTGAACGAGGCCTTTGCCGAGGTTGTGACCCCCGCAACTGTCTGGACCATCGGACATGTATCGCTACACCCGAACGCGTCATCCGTTGTGCCGGGCAAGGTGGTGTTTTCGATGCAGTGGCGGGATGCCGACAAGGCACGGCTTGACCGCATGGAAGAGATCGTTCGGACCGAGGCAATGGGCATTGCCGAAGACCACGGCTTGCAGGTCAGCTTCGGACCGCTTTTGGGGCTTGAACCCGTTGCAATGGACGCGCGCCTGAAACAGGCGCTGCGACAGAGTGCCGAGAGCTTGGCTCCGGGCCAGTGGCGCGACATGCCCTCCGGTGCACTGCATGATGCTACGAATGTCGCCGCGCATTTGCCCGTGGCCATGCTGTTCGTACCTTCCATTAACGGGATCAGCCATGCCTTTTCCGAGGACACCGAGGAAGAAGATCTTGTGGTGGGCCTGAACGTGCTGGCTGGCGCGGTCGTGCGGCTTACAAATTGACAAGCATACGATCGGACCGGGCATAGCCGCGTCTGATCGCCTTGTTGCGCAACCGGTCGGCCGCCAGCGAGGCCTCGCGCAAGTTGCCATAAAGGTCAACCTTGGATCGCCCTTTGCCACCTGTGAAACCCCATTCCCGCAGAACAGAAATCTCTTCAAACAAATTGTAAGAGATTTCAACGCGATAGTATCTGGGCCGAGAGGCTCGTGTTCGACGATAAAGGATACAGACAGCCATAGGTTCAGACTATTCCAGCGCGAATCGCGGTGCAACAGATCCCTTTCTGCATCGTCAAAAAAAGGCCCCCACAGCCATCAGGATCTGCGGGGGCAGCGGGAGTGAACCCGGATTTCTATTTTAAGCCGTTTGCATTTGTCGCGGCCCCATTCCGACAGAGAAAAGAACGCTTGTATCTTAGCAACAGAAAAGACATGTCTTGTTGATCCCCAGTGCCAGCGCACTCAGGAAAAATGCGCTCCGGCAACATCAACATGGCAGCCTGCGCATCGGACGCGACGGCCCCAGAAACGTGAGTGGCGACTGCCCCGCCTTGAGTAACCCCAAGCGATCCGGGCGTCTGGTAACGTTCCATATGTTCGGGAAACGGCGAAGAGTGGTCCGGTTGGAATGTCTGTAGCCAAAAAACTTGGAGACCCAAACTGTGCTTGGCACCGTTCTGACTCCAACATAGGTCATATGTTATCCTCCTTACCCAAAAGGATAACATAATATTGCGCTTAAATCTATATTTTGTGTGTGATTGGCGTTTTTGCCAATTTCTAGGTCTGCGCCGGTCGGCCAAACTGCGTGTTAAAAGGCGGCTTCGTTACGGGACGCTGCCGGAATTGCACCTGCTATAGCTAGCCCCAGCTGACATCGCCGAGAAAGATATATCCCGCGCCGTAGATCGTTTTGATGAGCCGCGGGTTCTTGGGGTCTTCCTGCAATTTGGTCCGTAGCCGCGAAATACGCACGTCCATGGCGCGGTCGAAACTCTCACCGGCGGCCCCCCCAAGGGTTTCCTGCATGTGCGCGCGGCTGATGAGCCGCTTCGGGCTGTCCAGAAACAGGCGCAAAACTTCGCCTTCGGCGTGGCTGAACGTGGTTTCGGCCCCTGTTTCGTCTTCAAGGACATACCGGTCGAAATAGGCGGTCCAGCCATTGAAATGGGCTGTGTTGCTGCTCGACTGTGCGGCGGGTCGCTCTTTCCGCAAACGCGCGCGCACGCGGGCGACAACCTCGGCCGGATCAAATGGTTTGATGATGTAATCATCCGCTCCCAGCTCGAGACCCGTCACACGATCCTGCACCTGCGCGCGCCCAGATATGATGATGACCGACGCGCCCTGTTCCAGAGCCAGCCGATGCACCAGCGTTAAACCGTCCTTGTCCGGCAGGCCCAGATCCACAAGACAGATATCCGGGGTCGTTGATTTGAGCGCCGCTTCGAATTCCGTGGCGCGTCCAAATCCCATCGTGCGAAACCCGGCATCCTCTAGAGCATCGGCAAGCATCGACCGGATTTCCGGCTCATCATCCAGAATGGTAACCAAAGGGGCGGTCATGGCGTCACCTCGTGTGCAGGAATGAGTCGAGTTGGTCGACGCTGAAGGGTTTTGAAAGTATCGGCACCCGTGCGGCCCCCTCGATATAAAGGGGATCTGTCTTCGGCAAGGATGTCATCAGGAAACACGGAATGCCATCGGGCGGCAAGGATCTGATGAGGTCCACGCCGCTTGCTTCACCTTCCAGAGAAATATCGGACAGAAGCATGGAAATCTCTGGCACGCTTTCCAACAAGGCACGGGCTTCGTCGACACTGGCGGCTTCGATCACCGTATGGTTCATGTCGGTCAGCATGTCGCGGATCACGCCTCGCAAATCGGGGTTGTCCTCAACCAGAAGCACCAGCCCGGGGGCGGTCTCGTCATGAACGCGCCGCAGGGGCAGGCGTAGGGTGACACATCCGCCCACAACCGTGTTTTCCAGACGCACTTCGCCGCCCGCCAGTTTGGTCATGTCATAAACCATGGCCAGTCCCAGCCCCGAACCTTCTCCGCCCTTGGTGGTAAAGAACGGGTCAAGCGCGCGCTTCAGGGCTTCCTCGGAAAACCCTGTGCCGGTGTCGCTCACGCGGATTTGCAGCCATGTGTCATGGATCAGGGCGGTGTTGATCGTGATGGCCCCATGACCGGAGCAGGCATCCCGCGCGTTCAGGATCAGGTTCACCATGGAATCCTGCAACATGCCGGGATCTGCCAGAACGGGCACATCGGGAATTCCGTTCTCGATTGTAAGCTTGATCGTCGGCGGCAGGGTCGGGTTGGCCAGCGTTTGCAAATCGGCGAGGAAAGCCTTCATGTTCACGGGCTGCATTTCCGGCGCGCGCTGCCCTGTCATGTCGGCGATCCGGTTCAGCAGCGTACCCCCTCGGCGCGATGCGGCCAGCGTGGCCTCAATCAACTCCTGCGCCTCCGGCGGAATCTCCATGCGTTGCAGTTTGGATTGCATCCCGAGGATGATGGTTAGCAGGTTCGAAAAGTCATGGGCCAACCCGCTGGTCATTTGGGCCGCAATCTCGCGGCGACGCGTTTGTTGGAGCGCGACACGGGTTTGGGTTTCTTCAGTGATATCCATCGAAAGGATGTAGACGCCGCGCGACTGGCCTTGTCCGCCATCCGGGGTAAACGCCACACGGATCCTGCGCGTGCTGAGATGGTCATTGAACTCAAATACCGACGCCTTGCCGTGGAAGGCGCCCTCGAGATGTGGCTCGATCGCGAGATAGGCAGATTCGCCCAACGCATCGCGGATATGGTGCCCGACGATATTCGAAGGACGGCCGGGCATCACCGCAGACAGGCGTCTGTTGGAATAGGTGTAATGCTTGTCTGGTCCGACATGGGCGATGTGGGCGGGCATCATCTCGGCCGTCAACCGCATCCGCGCTTCCGAGTTGGTCAGCTGCCGTTTGGCCTCTTCCAGCGCCATGACCGTGGATTCAAGCTGCCGGTTGGTCGCTGAAAGCTCTTCTGCATATTGCAAGAGTTGGTCCGAGAGTTCTTCGGATCGCGAGCGCAGCAGTTGCTCTTGGCGCTTGGTGTTGGTGATATCCGTATAGACCGCGACCCACCCGCCTTCAGGTAAGGGGGATCCTTCTACGCTGATCCAGCGTCCATTGCGCATCCTGCGTTCCAGATAATGCGGCTCGAAGGCCAGCGCCTGATCAACGCGCCCTTGGACAAAGGCATCGATATCGTCGATGTCCCCGTATTCGCCCCGCTCTGTAAGATAGCGGATGGTCTCACCGAAATCGGCTCCCGGCATGTTGTATTTTCTGGGGAGCTTGAACATGTCGTGGAAGCGTTCGTTCGCAAGAACCAGCTTCAGGTCGCTGTCATAAATCGTCAGCGCCTGTTGAATCAGGTTAAGGCCGGCAATGGTCATGGCCTGTGCAGTGGCTGAATTTGCCTCCATCAAGCTGTCCTCCCATCTCATGGCTAACACCGGGATCAGGGTGCGAAAAGACGGAAAAGCAGTCTGTTACAATTCGTAAGAATTGGGAAATGTTCAGGAAAAAGTTGACGACCAGTGTGAAACGGCACCTAATCAGGTGAAGGAATCGCTTTGGCGGTTTTGGCCCGTGGAGGCGGGCTTAAGGGAGGATTAAATTTTGGGACAGTCGTCACAGGCGACCGGCGGACTCGCGTCCGTTCCGGCGCTGTTGCAACGTAACGCCACGCTGTATGCCGAAAAGGCTGCGTATCGTGAGAAAGAGTTCGGGATCTGGCAAACCTGGACCTGGGCCGAGACCGAGAAAGAGGTCGAGGCTCTGGCCCTTGGCCTGATCAATCTGGGCGTGAACGAAGGCGATTTCATCGCTATCATCGGCCGCAACCGTCCGTATTTCTATCAAGCCATGGTCGCCATCCAGTCGGTTGGCGCCGTGCCAGTGCCTGTCTACAACGACAGTGCAGCGGAAGAGATGGAGTACATTCTTGGCCACTGCGGTGCACGTTTTGCCATCGTTGAAGATCAGGAACAGGTCGACAAGATCATCGAGATTCAGGAACACCTGCATCAGTTCGAGCACATGATTTATATCGACCCGCGCGGCATGCGGAAATACGACCACCATGCACTGCACGAATATAGCCATGTGCAGAACCAGGGGCGCGCGGCCCATGACGAGTTCATCAGCGATCTGAAAGAGCGCCGCGAAAAGCTGGATTACGACAGCACCTGCGTGATGCTTTATACTTCGGGGACCACGGGTCGCCCGAAGGGGGTTGTGCTCTCGAACCGTAACGTGATCGAGTCGGCCAAGAACGCGTCAGAATTCGACAGCCTGACTGCGGACGAAGAAATCCTGTCTTACCTTCCGATGGCATGGGTTGGCGACTTTATCTTCTCGGTCGGCCAGGCCTATTGGTGCGGCTTCTGTGTGAACTGCCCTGAATCGGCAGACACAATGATGACCGACCTGCGGGAAATCGGCCCGACCTATTTCTTCGCGCCGCCCCGCGTGTTCGAAACCCAGCTGACCAACGTCATGATCCGCATGGAAGACGCGGGCAAGTTCAAGCGCAACATGTTCAACCGCTACATGGCGCACGCCAAGAAAGTGGGCGGTGACATTCTCGACGGCAAGCCCGTCAGCGCCATGGACCGCCTGAAATATGCCATCGGCAACTTCTTCGTCTATGGCCCTCTGAAGGATACGCTGGGCCTTGGCCGCGTGCGTGTCGGCTATACGGCGGGTGAAGCGATCGGCCCTGAGATCTTTGATTTCTATCGTTCGCTTGGGATCAACCTTAAGCAGCTTTATGGCCAGACCGAAGCCACTGTGTTCATCACGGTACAACCGGATGGCGAAGTGCGGGCTGATACCGTTGGTGTGCCGGCTCCTGACGTGGAAATCCGCATCGACGACAATGGTGAGATTTACTATCGCTCGCCCGGCGTCTTTGTCGAATACTATAACAACCCGGAGTCGACAGCTTCGACCAAGGATCCCGAGGGCTGGGTGGCAACGGGCGATGCAGGCTTCTTCGAGGAAAACTCGGGTCACTTGCGTATCATTGACCGCGCCAAGGACGTCGGCAAAATGGCCGACGGCAGCATGTTCGCCCCGAAATATGTCGAGAACAAACTCAAGTTCTATCCCGACATTCTCGAGGCGGTTCTGTTCGGCAACGGCAAAGATCGCTGTGTGGCCTTTATCAACATCGACCTGACCGCTGTTGGCAACTGGGCCGAGCGCAACAACATCGCCTATGCTTCGTATCAGGAACTGGCCGGGCATCCGCGTGTTCTGGACACGATCCAGGAACATGTTGAAACCGTGAACAAATCCGTGGCCGAAGACCCGATGCTGTCGGGCTGTCAGATCCACCGCTTCCTTGTCCTGCACAAGGAACTGGATGCGGATGACGGCGAAATGACCCGGACCCGCAAGGTGCGCCGTGTCGTCGTAGCCGACAAGTTCAACGATCTCGTCGAGGCGCTCTATGATGGCTCGCCCGAGGTCTCGACCGTGACCGAAGTGACCTATGAAGACGGCCGTAAGGGCGCGATCAAGGCGACGCTGCAACTGCGCGACGCCAAGGTCTTTCCCACTCAATCCGCAAAGGTAGCCGCAGAATGAGCACCCAGGAAAGCTATGTCACCGAAGACGGCCGCACCATCGGCCCGACGGTGATGGAAATGAAAAACATCACGCTGCGCTTTGGCGGTGTGAAGGCAATCACCGACATTTCGTTCGACATCCGCGAAGGAGAAATCCGCGCGATCATCGGCCCGAACGGCGCCGGCAAATCGTCGATGTTGAACGTGATCTCGGGCTTCTATGTCCCGCAGGAAGGTGAGGTTTGGTACAAGGGCAAGAAGCGCCCGCCTATGAAACCTTACCAGGTGGCCCAACAGGGCATTGCCCGGACCTTCCAGAACATCGCGCTGTTCGAAGGCATGACCGTTCTCGATAACGTCATGACCGGTCGTCTGCGCCAGATGAATGCCGGGCTGCTGTCGCAGGCAATCTGGCGCGGCAAGGCCGAGAAGGAAGAGATCGAAAACCGCGAAGCCGTGGAAAAGATCATCGACTTCCTCGAAATTCAGGCCATCCGCAAAACGCCCGTGGGTCGTCTGCCCTATGGTCTGAAAAAGCGGGTCGAACTGGCGCGTGCCCTTGCGGCGGAACCGTCGATCCTGCTTTTGGACGAACCGATGGCCGGTATGAACGTCGAGGAAAAAGAGGACATGTCCCGCTTTATTCTCGATATGAACGACGAGTTCGGCACCACCATCGCGCTGATCGAGCACGATATGGGCGTTGTGATGGACCTGTCTGACCGCGTTGTCGTCATGGACTACGGCAAGAAAATCGGCGACGGGACCCCCGACGAAGTGCGCAGCAACCAGGCCGTTATCGACGCCTATCTGGGGGTGGCACATGACTAATCAAATCATTGAAACCAATGTAAAATCCGGAGGCGTGCAGAATGCCTGAACAACTCGTATTTGCAATGGAGGTGTTCCTGAACGGCCTTATGGCAGGCGTTCTCTATGCCCTCGTCGCGCTGGGCTTTGTCCTCATCTACAAGGCATCCGGCATCTTCAACTTTGCCCAAGGTGTGATGGCGCTGTTCGCGGCCATGACGCTTGTCGGGATCCAGAACGGACAGGTGCCGTTCTCGCACCTGATCAACGCGGTTCTTGGAACGCATATCCATCACTTCGGCTGGCATATCCATTCATTCATCGCGATCCTGCTTACGGTTGGGGTGATGGTATTCCTCGCCTGGGCGGTACAGCGTTTCGTGTTCCGCCACTTGGTGGGGCAGGAACCGATCATCCTGTTCATGGCGACCATCGGTTTGGCTTACTTCCTTGAAGGGTTTGCTGACCTGATGTGGGGTTCGGAAATCAAGACACTCGACGTCTGTATGACCGCCAACGCCTGTCTGCCTCAGGGCATCAACATCGCGATTGACGAAGCCACGTATAGCTGGTTCGGCTATGGCTTCTTCATCGATAACCTCGACATCACCGCTACCATTGTTGCCGTGATCCTTGTGGCTGCGCTGGTGATTTTCAGCCAATACACCAAACAAGGCCGCGCCATGCGCGCTGTGGCAGACGATCACCAGGCCGCGCTCTCGGTGGGTATCTCGCTGAACTTCATCTGGGTTCTGGTGTGGTCGGTCGCAGGCTTTGTGGCTCTGGTCGCAGGCATCATGTGGGGCGCCAAATCCGGTGTTCAGTTCTCGCTGTCACTGATCGCGCTCAAGGCCCTGCCGGTTCTGATGCTGGGGGGCTTCACCTCTATCCCGGGTGCCATCGTGGGTGGCCTTATCATCGGTGTCGGTGAAAAGCTGTTCGAATTCTGGGTGGGTCCACTGGTTGGTGGTGCAACGGAGAACTGGTTCGCCTACGTGCTGGCGCTGGTCTTCCTGGTGTTCCGTCCCCAAGGCCTGTTCGGCGAAAAGATCATCGAGAGGGTGTAGCGGCATGACCAAGCTGATCGCCATCCTCAATGTCATCGCGTGGTCGGGGTTCTGGGCCTTCGGGTACATCGCCCTCACCTCCCGCGACCTGTCCGACGGACAGTTGATGATGGCGGCCCTGCTTGCCTTCGCCGGTCTCATCCTCGGGATCTTTGCCTACCTGAAACTTGTGCGTGCCGCCGAAGCAAGCGGCTATGCCAAGAAGTCCAATCAACTTGACGCAGCTGCGCGCGAAAAAGCGCACGCGCAAGGGAGCTAAATACAATGTTTTATCGTGAAGCGGGCGATTTCAAAACGTCCTACTCCGCCGACAACCAGACCTTCCCGATCCGTTTTGATCGGCTGGGATATTACACCGCACTTCTTGTGGCATTCCTGGTTATTCCATTCCTGATCAACGACTACTGGGCCAACGCGATCCTGCTGCCGTTCCTGATCTACGCCATTGCGGCCCTGGGTCTGAACATCCTGGTGGGCTATTGTGGCCAGGTTTCACTAGGGACCGGTGGTTTCATGGCCGTAGGCGCTTATGCCTGCTACAAGCTGATGACCAGCTTTCCGGAAGTGAACATCTTCTTCCACGTCATCCTCTCGGGCGGGATTACCGCGCTGGTCTGTGTTGTGTTCGGCCTGCCGTCCTTGCGGATCAAAGGCTTCTACCTTGCGGTGGCGACCCTCGCGGCACAGTTCTTTCTTGTGTGGATGTTCAACCGCGTCTCGTGGTTCTACAACTACTCGGCCTCGGGCCAGATCAACGCACCTGAACGCACCGTATTCGGTATTGAAGTGACCGGCCCCAACACCGAAGCTTGGGCAACCTATCTGTTCTGCCTTGTCTTCACGGTGGTCAGTGCCTTGATTGCCCGCAACCTGACGCGTGGCATGGCCGGACGCAAATGGATGGCGATCCGCGACATGGACATCGCAGCCGAAATCATTGGCGTGAATCCCCTCAAGGCCAAGATCAGTGCCTTCGCAGTCTCGGGTTTCTTTGTCGGAATCTCGGGCGCCCTGTTCTTCGCAGTCTACCTTGGCGCGGTCGAGGTTGGCGAAGCCTTCGGGATCACCAAGTCGTTCCTTGTGCTCTTCATGATCATCATTGGCGGTCTGGGTTCGATCTTCGGGTCCTTTGCTGGCGCGGCCTTCCTGGTTCTGCTGCCGGTGGTCCTGAAGGTTGTCGGTGTGGACTGGCTGGGCTGGCCCACCGACATTGTGGCGCATCTGCAGCTCGTGATCGTGGGTGGGCTTATCATCATGTTCCTGATCCTTGAACCTCACGGACTCGCCCAACTGTGGCGCGTGACGAAACAGAAACTCCGGCTTTGGCCCTTCCCGCACTAAGGCGGGGCCCCAGCCAACTCATCCCACTGGGGGCAGGAGGAGCCCCCGGGACCACAACATCGGAAAACCAAAAGGGAGGATTAACCCGATGAAAAAGACCTTTGCAACCGCGGCACTGACCGCATTGATGGCCGCAGGCCCCGTCATGGCGGACCTGGTATTCCCGTCGCTCTCGTACCGCACCGGCCCCTACGCCGCAGGCGGCATCCCCTTCGCGGATGGCTATGCAGACTACTTTACCCTGCTGAACGAGCGCGACGGCGGCATCGGTGGCGTTCCCGCCCGCCTGCTGGAATGTGAAACCGGCTACAACACCGAAAAAGGCGTTGAATGCTATGAATCCACCAAGGGTGAAGGCGCTCTGGTGTATCAACCGCTCTCGACCGGCATCACCTATCAGCTGATCCCCAAAACCACCGCAGACGACATCCCGATGCACACGATGGGCTATGGTCGTACTTCGGCGGCAAACGGCAACGTGTTCAGCCACACCTTCAACTATCCGGGCACCTACTGGAACGGTGCGTCGGGCGCGATCAACTACCTGCTGGAAACCAACGGTGGCGACATCAACGGCAAGAAAGTTGCCCTCGTGTACCACAACTCGGCATATGGCAAGGAGCCGATCCGCACACTGGAAGAGCTGCAGAAGAAGCACGGCTTCGAGCTGAGCCTGCTGCCCGTTGACCACCCTGGTCAGGAGCAGAAGTCGCAGTGGCTGCAAATCCGCCGCGAAAAGCCTGACTATGTCCTGATGTGGGGCTGGGGCGTGATGAACCAGGTCGCCATCCAGGAAGCCGCCAACATCCGTTTCCCGATGGAAAACTTCATCGGTATCTGGTGGTCGGGTGCCGAGCATGACGTGACCCCGGCAGGTGCCAAGGCAGACGGCTACAAGGCGCTGACCTTCCATAACGTTGGTCGTGACTTCCCGGTCTTTGACGACATCCAGAAATATGTCGTCGACGCGGGCAAAGCTGCAGGTGCTGGCGATCAGGTGGGTAACGTGCTCTACAACCGTGGTCTCTATGCAGCGATGCTCGCAGCCGAAGCCGCGAAAACCGCTCAGGAAATCCACGGCACCGCAGACATCACCCCGGCGATGATGCGTGACGGTATGGAAGCTCTGGAAATCACCGAAGAGAAAATGGCGTCGCTTGGCATGCCGAACTTTGGTCCGGCGTTCACCGTGTCCTGTGAAAACCACGGCGGCCCCGGTCTGGTTGGTGTGACCCAGTGGGATGCGGATACGCAGACCTGGTCGCTCATCTCGGACTTCGCGCCGACCGACATGGAAGTCATCGGCAAGCTGATCGAGGAAGACTCGGCGGCCTATGCGGCAGAAAACAACATCGAGCCTCAGTGTAAGTAAGGCTTTTTGAACATCCCGGCCGGTTCACGCCGGCCGGGACCCCAACCTTCGACAAGAAAGACGTTTCACATGCTCGACGCTGGTCGCACAGAAGAGACCCTGCTTGAGGTCAACAACATCGAGGTGATCTACAACCACGTGATCCTCGTTCTGAAAGGGGTCAGCCTTTCGGTTCCAAAAGGCGGTATCACTGCGCTCTTGGGCGGGAACGGTGCCGGCAAAACCACGACCCTCAAAGCCATTTCGAACCTGCTGCATTCCGAGCGGGGCGAGGTGACGAAAGGTTCCATCGAATATCGTGGCAAGCGTATTCAGGATCAGGATCCCGCAGAGCTGGTGAAAACCGGTGTAATTCAGGTGATGGAAGGCCGTCACTGCTTTGAACACCTGACCGTGGAAGAAAACCTGCTGACTGGGGCCTATACGCGATCCGACGGCGGCGCGAAAATCCAGCAGGATCTGGACCTAGTTTATACTTATTTCCCGCGCCTGAAAGAGCGCCGGAAATCGCAGGCAGGATATACGTCGGGTGGTGAACAACAGATGGTCGCAATGGGCCGCGCGCTGATGTCGCGCCCGGAAACCATCCTTCTTGACGAACCTTCAATGGGTCTTGCGCCACAGCTCGTGGAAGAAATTTTCGGGATCGTGAAGAACCTGAACGAGCAGGAAGGCGTTACTTTCTTGCTGGCGGAACAGAACACCAACGTGGCGCTGCGCTTTGCGAACTATGGTTACATCCTTGAAAGCGGGCGTGTCGTGATGGACGGTCCGGCAAAGGAATTGCGCGAAAACCCGGATGTGAAGGAATTCTATCTCGGGATGTCGGATGAAGGCCGCAAATCCTTCCGCGACGTGCGCTCTTACCGCCGCCGCAAGCGTTGGCTGAGCTGAACCTGTCCGCCAGATAAACTGGCAGACGAACAAAGCGGTCAAATAGATCGAAATGACACGAGGGTAGGGCGGAAACGGCCTGCCAAAGGGAGAGTTGCGCCTCGTGCAACAAGTTGGCCCGGAGACAGGGTCGAGTGCAGATGAAAGAGGATGGCCAGATGAGCCAGTATTTTGACGACCTGGAAACACGTACGGCGGACGCCCGGGCAGCAGACCTTGCCAAGGCCCTGCCGGAACAGATTTCGCGTGCCAAAGCCCTACCCGGATATGCCGAGGCATTTGCGGATGTCGATCCGTCCTCGATCACAAGTGCAGCAGACCTCGTAAAGCTGCCTGTTCTGCGCAAATCGGATCTGGGCAAGGCGCAGGCCGCAAATCCTCCTCTGGGTGGTTTCAATGCTATCCCGGTCAGTGATTTTGCCCATATCTTCCAGTCTCCGGGCCCCATTTACGAGCCGGGAAACATCAGCCATGACTGGTGGCGGATGGGCCGAGCGATGCATGCCGCCGGTTTCGGATCCGAAGATATCGTACAGAACTGTTTTGCCTATCATCTTACCCCCGCCGGTATGATCTTTGAAAACGCGGCCAAGGCCGTCGGGGCCGCCGTTGTGCCCGCCGGCATTGGGCAGACCGAACTTCAAGTGCAGGCCGCCGCGGCCATCGGTGTGACTGCCTATGCCGGCACACCGGACTATCTCAAAATCATTCTCGACAAGGCGGACGAGATGGGCGTCAAGCTGAACATCACAAAGGCCGCAGTCGGGGGCGGGGCCCTGTTCCCCAGCCTGCGTCAGGAATACGCCGACCGCGGGATCACCTGCCTGCAATCCTATGCCACGGCAGATCTGGGCAACATCGCCTATGAAAGCCCCGCGATGGAGGGCATGATCGTTGACGAAAGCGTGATCGTGGAAATCGTCACTCCGGGCACCGGCGACCCTGTTGCTCCGGGAGAGGTGGGCGAGGTCGTCGTGACCACCCTGAACCCCGATTACCCGTTGATCCGCTTTGCCACCGGCGATCTTTCCGCCGTGATGGAGGGACACTCGCCCTGTGGCCGCACCAATCTGCGCATCAAAGGCTGGATGGGGCGCGCCGATCAGACCGCCAAGATCAAGGGCATGTTCGTACGCCCTGAACAGGTTGGGGCGCTGGTGGCCAAACATGACGAGATCGCCAAGGCGCGCGTTATTGCCACCCGCGAAGGTGAGATGGACGTGATGACAGTCCAGATCGAATCCGATGGCGGTGATGCAGACCTTTATGCCAAATCGGTCGCGGAAACGCTCAAGCTGAAGGGTAAGGTTGAACTTGTCGCCGTGGGCAGCCTGCCCAAGGACGGAATCGTGATTGAAGATCAGCGCAAATACGACTGATCGCCTGAATTTGCTTCCCGTAGACTGGGGCGCAGGCAACCGCTGATCCTGTTTCAGCTTCGTTGCCTGCGCTCTTTTTCTGTGTTCGCCCCAGAGTCCGGAAGGCTTTCCCTGAATGCGGCCCGCCCATTTCGCAGAGCGGCGAAACATGCTTCACTCGCTCAGATATCTCTGTTCTCTTGGGAAAGGTGGCGAGCCATGACAATCAGACAAACCAGCGGCCGTGGGCGTCGTTATGACAGCGTTCTGGACACAGTCGGGGATACGCCGGTTATCCGACTGAACCAGATCGCGCCGGACCACGTCAACATGTTCGTCAAGATGGAGGCGTTCAACCCCGCCGGATCCGTCAAGGACCGGTTGGCCCTGAACATCATCGAAGCGGCCGAGCGTGACGGCCGCCTGAAGCCCGGACAAACCGTGGTCGAAGCCACCTCGGGCAACACGGGTATCGGCCTTGCGATGATCTGCGCCGCCAAGGGGTATCCTCTTGTGATCACCATGTCCGAGGCGTTCTCGATCGAGCGCCGCCGGCTGATGCGGTTTTTCGGTGCCAAGGTGGTTTTGACGCCAAAGGCCGAAAAAGCGTTCGGCATGTACCGCAAGGCGATCGAGTTGGCCGAGAAAAACGGTTGGTTTCTGGCCAGCCAGTTTGAAACCGCAGACAATGCTGATATCCACGAGAACACCACTGCGCGCGAGATTTTGGCCGATTTTTCGGATGCATCGCTGGATTACTGGGTGACGGGCTATGGAACAGGCGGCACCGTGACAGGCGTTGCGCGGGCTTTGCGGGGAAAAAGCCCCACAACCAAGATCGTCTTGGCAGAGCCTTCAAATGCCGCGCTGCTTGCCTCGGGCGAGGTCAACCCTCGCAACACGGCGCATCAGGCGACCGAAGGGCACAAGGCGTTCGAGGCGCATCCGCTTCAAGGCTGGACACCGGATTTCATTCCTTTCGTTCTGCAGGAAACTATCGACAAGAGTTTCTATGATTCCCTGTTGAAGGTCGGTGGATCGGACGCAATTGCGTGGTCGCGCAGGCTGGCCGCGGAAGAGGGCATTTTTGTGGGCATTTCCGCGGGTGGGACCGTGGCTGCGGCCATGGAGGTCGCACGGGACGCTCCGACAGGCTCGAATATTCTGGTGATGTTGCCCGATACGGGCGAGCGTTACCTGTCTACACCGCTGTTTGAAGGGGTGGCAGAGGACATGAGCGAGGAAGAGTGGCAAATTTCGCGTTCCACCCCAGGTCAGCAGATGGACGGATAGCCCTTTTGGGAGTTTGCCACGCGCGATAGAGTCTTTGGGAAACTACCCAATTTCGGATGACCCCATGAACTTCATTATCGGTGCAGACCCTCAAGACAGCAGCGTGCCCGCCCTGTTTAGGGACACTTTTTCCGACTCGGAAGGGGTAGAGGAAGGCGCGCTGATCGCAGAGTTCGTCACGCGCCTTCTAGAGAGCACACCGCCCCAAGACCTGTTTGTAGTCTCCGCCGTCGAGTCGGGGGGCCTTGCCGGCTGCATTTGCTTTTCCCGACTCATCTTTGATCAGGACAATCGCACGGTGTTTATCCTGTCACCTGTCGCGGTCAGAACTGATCGTCAGGGCACCGGCATTGGCCAGAACCTGATTGCGTTCGGGTTAGAACATTTGCGGCTACACGGGGTGGACATTGCCCTGACCTACGGCGACCCGAACTTCTATGCTAAGGTTGGGTTTCAGCATGTCAGCGCAGAGTGCGTACCACCACCCCTTCCGCTGTCACATCCAGAGGGGTGGCTGGGCCAGTCATTAACAGACGCTCCTCTACACCCTTTGATGGGGGCGTCGCGTTGTGTCGAGGCGTTGAACAATCCTGATCTTTGGTGAGCATTCCACAATCGCATACCAAAAACAAAAAAGCCGCCCATAAGGACGGCTTTCTCTATGCTGACTGTCGGACCTTAGCCCTGACGAGCCTTGAAGCGGCGTTGCGTCTTGTTGATGACGTAAACGCGGCCCTTGCGGCGCACAACACGGCAGTCGCGGTGACGCTGCTTCAGCGAGCGGAGCGAGTTCTTGACCTTCATGGCCTTTCTCCTCAATTGGGCGCGACATGCGCCGGGTTGAACGGGCACCCCCAAACCTTGGAGGCGGTGAATAAGAATGGTGGGCGATACAAGGATCGAACTTGTGACCCCTTCGATGTCAACGAAGTGCTCTACCGCTGAGCTAATCGCCCACTCTTACCAACTCGGGACCTTGCCCCCTAACAAAAGGGGGCGCGGAAATCCGCGCCGGTAGCGGGGTCTATAAAAGGAGTCGCGGGAAGGTTCAAGGGCTTTTGAACATGAATATTTTCAGTTTATATAATTGCCGGATCGGAGACACCATGCCCAAGCACGCCTTTATCCTGTTACAGCCGGCCTGCAGAACTTCTGCCGTTGTATTCGCCTCTCCACACAGCGGCTGTGATTACCCGGAATGGTTCGTGCGTCGCAGTCTTTTGAACGCGCACAGCATCCGCAGTTCGGAAGACGCCTTTGTCGATAAGTTGTTTGAAATGGCAACAGATCATGGCGCACCGTTCCTGATGGCGGGGGCGCCGCGGGCTTTCCTTGATCTGAACCGGTCGGTGGACGAGCTTGACCCTGCCCTGATCAAGGGGGTGCGCAAGGTGGGTCATAATCCTCGCGTGGCTTCCGGGCTGGGGGTGATTCCGCGCGTTGTCGCCAATGGCCGCCCGATCTATCGCGGCAAGCTGACCCTGGAAGAGGCGAACCGGCGCATTGATTCGTACTGGCGCCCTTATCACGCCCGGCTGCAAGAGCTTTTGAACGACTCGATCCAGATGTATGGACGTGCGATTCTGGTGGATTGCCATTCCATGCCGAACGAAGCTTTGGACGGCATTGCCCAATCAGGTCGACCCCGCCCCGACATCGTTCTTGGCGATCGCTTTGGGGCTTCCTGCGAGCCGGATATCGTCGATGAGGTCGAACAGGCCTTTACTGATGCCGGATTGCGAGTGGCTCGCAACACCCCGTTTGCAGGGGCCTATGTGACCCAGAATTACGGTCGCCCCTCGCGCAAGCAGCACGCCATTCAGATCGAGGTGAACCGATCCCTCTATATGGATGAACATACCATCCAGCCGCGTGCCGAATTTGAGGCGTTTCGCGGTCTTCTGTCCGACGTGATTGGAAAAATCTCCCAGATCGGACGCCCGGCAAGCCAACCACTTGCCGCGGAATAGCTATCAGCGCATCGCGCGCCCCTTCAGAATTGCATCGCTACCGAATTTCTTGCGGATCTCGTCTGTCGCCCGTTCGGCCTTGCGCCGCTGGGTGGCTTGCGGGTCCAGAAGGTCAGCCGACATGTCCGCCTGTGCTTCCGGCACCAGATCCGACAGCCCAACCCCCAAAAGCCGATAGGGCCCCTGATCACCAACTTGGTCAAACAGCCCGCTTGCGATGCGATAGAGCGTATCGGCCATTTGGGTCGGATCCCTGAGTGCACTCCGGCGCGAAATCAGGCTGTGATCGGCGCGTTTCAGCTTGAGCGTCACCACCCGCCCGGCCGATTCCTTGGCCTTGGCGCGATCCGCCACCTTTTCGGCCAGACGCCACAGATGCCCGTCAAGAATATCCGGATTACTTGTATCTTCAAAAAACGTGGTTTCGTTGCTGATGCTTTTCATCGGCGCGTGTGCCGAGACCTTGCGCCGGTCCTGCCCCCGCGCAAGGTGCCACAACCGTGTCCCCATTGATCCGAAACGGTCACGCAGATCGCGTTCTTCCCAGCGCAGCAAATCGGCAAATGTGCGAATCCCGGCCTTATCCAAAGACGCCTGCGCTGCGGGTCCAATGCCCCAGATCAACCGGACCGGCCTGTCGCGCAGGAAATCGGCAGTCTCTTCTTTGCCTATCACGGAAAACCCGCGCGGCTTTTCGAGATCCGAGGCCACCTTGGCCAGAAACTTGTTGTGGCTCAGACCAATGGATCCGGTCAGCCCCAGTTCGTCTTTCATGCGCTTCACAAGACGCGCCAGCATCACTGCCGGTGGCGCGCCATGCAGCTTGGCCGTGCCGCTGAGATCCATGAACGCCTCGTCCAGAGACAGCGGCTCCACATCCGGCGTCAGGTCATCCATCATCTTGCGAATTTCGCGCGAGATTCCGGCATAAACGGCCATGCGCGGTTTCACCACCACCGCGTCAGGGCACAGTTTCAAAGCCTGAAACATCGGCATTGCCGACCGCACGCCCCGGATGCGCGCGATGTAACAGGCGGTCGAGACCACGCCGCGGCGCCCACCCCCGATGATGACCGGTTTGTCCCGCAGATCGGGATTGTCGCGCTTTTCCACACTGGCATAAAACGCGTCACAATCCATATGAGCAATGGACAGGTCGAACAATTCGGGGTGGTGCTTGACTCGCAAGCTACCACAAGCCGGACAACGGCCCGGCTGATCAAACGAAGAAAGGCAATCGCGGCAGAGGGCAGGCATGGCAAAGACGAAACGTTGCGAGAGAGTATAAGTATGACTGTATCACGAGTTGGCCATGACGACAGGGCCTTTCACGGGGCCAAGCTGGCCGTGTTTGTCGGCCGGCGGCTGGCAACGCTTTTGCGCGACGACAAGCCGAATATACCTTGGCCCGGATACTGGGATTTACCGGGTGGCGGGCGCGAGGGTACTGAAACCGGTGTACAATGCGCTGTGCGCGAAACCCACGAAGAACTGGGGTTGATCATCCCCCTCGACGCGCCTCATTGGGGGCGGATGTATTGGCGCAAAGGACTGCCATTCTGGTTTCTGGCCGTAAATCTGCCAGCCTCCGCCGAGGCCGACATCAGGCTTGGCGATGAAGGGCAGGGTTGGAAACTGATGGATCCGATGGAGTACATGATCCACCCCAAAGCCATTCCGCCATTCCAGTCACGACTGGCCGATTACTTGGCTGGGTTACCGTCCGAGTAATCCAGGCGCAGGCCCTCAAAGCGTGGCGAGTTCATCTACGATCGCTTGGGCTGCAGCGCGGGGGTCTTCCGCCTGCCAGACGGGGCGCCCGACAACAATATGGTCCGCGCCATCGGAAATCGCGCTGGCGGGGGTGGCAACGCGTTTCTGGTCGCCCATTGCCGCGCCGGTCGGGCGTACACCGGGTGTCACGATCAGCTTGCCGGCAGCTGCGGGAAGGGCCCGGATGAGAGCGGCCTCTTGCGGCGAAGCGATCACGCCATCCGCGCCCGCCTCAAAGGCCTTGCCCGCGCGCTCCTGCACGAGATCCTTGATTGCGCCATCCTTGATCAGGGCGCCGTCCAGATCGGCCCGGTCCAGCGAGGTCAGGATCGTCACGGCCAGAATCTTGAGATCCTTTCCCGAAGCACCTTCCTTTGCGGCCTTGACCACGTAGGGGTCGCCATGCACCGTCAGAAAATCCAGATCGAATTGCGCTAGTCCGCGCACGGCGTTCTCGACCGTGGCGCCGATGTCGAACAGTTTCATATCGAGGAAGATACGCTTGCCATGTTCCTGTTTCAGCTCATTGGCCAGCGCCAGGCCGCCACCGGTCAGCATTCCGAGGCCGATTTTGTAAAACGACACCGCGTCGCCAAGTGTTTCAGTCAATTGCAGTCCCTGAAGCGCGTTGGGCACGTCAAGGGCAACGATCAGGCGGTCATCGGACATCGGGCAATCCTCTCAGGAAACAGGTTGCGCCTGTCCTAGTCCTCTCGTCCCGACTTCGCAAGCCACCGGCGTTGGCGGGCGAAACGGTTTATGCAGCAAGCCCCTCATGCGCCCCAAGCAGACGCCGACCAAATGTGATGGCGTCGCGACCACTGCGGAATTCGGGCATGCGGCGTAGCTGGCGCAGCGCATCGCGCACGAACATCAGGCGCTGGTTCGGTGCAGGCTGGGCATTCACGTCTTCGGACCGAAGCAAACACGTGAAATGCGTTTGACTGTTCTGGTCGGTGTGAAACGTGACCTGTGCAACAGACATGCCTGCGTTGATGTCGACAAACTGCTCGGACATTTCAATATCTACAATTTTCATTTCCGCCTCCGCGTTTCTGCTCATCCCAAATCAAACACATGGAAAAGGACAAATTGTGGCGTGATTGGAACCAATCAAAGGTATCTTTTCCGCGTGCTTCTCTTGAAATGCCACGAAGAGATTTCCATTTCTTGAACGAGGCCCGAAACGGGGCGTGCCGCAAAGCGGGCGCCATATAAAACCGGGCGCTTAGAAGAGGAGAGTACACCATGGACTTGAGCAAGTTCACGGAGAGGTCGCGCGGTTTTGTGCAAGCGGCCCAAACCATTGCAATGCGGGAAAACCACCAGCGGTTGGTCCCCGAACACATCCTGAAAGCACTGATGGACGACGATCAGGGGCTGGCCGCCAACCTGATCCAACGCGCCGGTGGCGCGCCTGACCGTGTCCGCGAATCTGTTGATCTGGCCATGGCCAAGATCCCGCAGGTCAGCGGTGATACCGGCCAACCTTACCTGGACAACAGCACCGTCAAGGTTCTGAGCGAAGCCGAGAAGGTCGCGAAGAAAGCCGGCGACAGTTTTGTGCCGGTCGAACGAATCCTGATGGCGCTGGTGATGGTGAAATCCAAAGCGAAAGACGCTCTGGAAGCAGGCGCTGTGAACGCACAGGCGCTGAACGCGGCTATCAATGACATCCGCAAGGGGCGCACCGCCGACAGCGCGTCGGCGGAAGAGGGCTATGATGCTCTGAAGAAATATGCGCGCGATCTGACCGAAGCTGCCGAACAGGGCAAGATCGACCCGATCATCGGACGCGACGATGAAATCCGCCGCGCCATGCAGGTGCTGAGCCGTCGCACCAAGAACAACCCGGTTCTGATCGGGGAACCCGGCGTCGGTAAAACAGCGATTGCCGAGGGCATGGCGCTGCGCATCGTGAACGGTGATGTGCCTGAGAGCTTGCGTAACAAGAAGCTTCTCGCGCTCGATATGGGTGCCCTGATTGCCGGTGCGAAATATCGCGGTGAGTTCGAGGAACGCCTCAAGGCCGTTCTGACCGAAGTGACCGAGGCAGCGGGCGAAATCATCCTGTTTATCGACGAGATGCATACGCTTGTCGGCGCGGGCAAAACAGACGGCGCGATGGATGCGGCCAACCTGATCAAACCGGCGCTGGCGCGGGGCGAGCTGCACTGTATTGGTGCGACCACGTTGGATGAATACCGCAAATACGTGGAAAAAGACGCGGCCCTGGCCCGTCGCTTCCAGCCGGTCGTGGTCGAGGAACCGACCGTCGAGGACACGATCTCGATCCTGCGCGGCATCAAAGAGAAATACGAACTGCACCACGGTGTCCGTATTTCTGACAGCGCGCTTGTGGCGGCGTCGACCCTGTCACACCGCTATATTACCGACCGTTTCCTGCCGGACAAGGCAATCGACCTTGTGGACGAAGCCGCCAGCCGTCTGCGCATGGAAGTGGACAGCAAACCCGAGGAACTTGACGCGCTCGACCGCCAGATCCTGCAATTGCAGATCGAGGAAGAGGCGCTGAAACTCGAGGATGACGCGGCCAGCAAGGACCGTCTGGAAACCCTGCAAAAGGATCTGGCCGACCTTCAGGACAAGTCCGCCGAGATGACGGCGCGCTGGCAGGCAGGCCGTGACAAGCTGGCATCGGCCCGCGACCTGAAAGAGCAACTTGATCAGGCACGTGCAGATCTCGAGATTGCGAAACGCGAAGGTAACCTCGCCAAGGCGGGCGAGCTGTCTTACGGCGTGATCCCGAACCTTGAGAAACAGCTTGCCGAGGCCGAGGAAGAAGGATCGGACAAAGCGGTTGAAGAGGCCGTGCGTCCCGAACAGATCGCTTTGGTCGTCGAGCGCTGGACGGGTATCCCGACCTCGAAAATGCTCGAGGGCGAGCGCGAGAAACTTTTGCGCATGGAAGATGACCTGCACCGCCGTGTCATCGGTCAGGATGCGGCTGTCACCGCCGTGGCCAACGCCGTGCGCCGCGCCCGTGCGGGTCTCAATGATGAAAACCGCCCGCTGGGGTCGTTCCTGTTCCTTGGCCCGACAGGTGTTGGCAAGACAGAACTGACCAAGGCCGTGGCCGAGTTCCTGTTTGACGACGACAATGCGATGGTCCGCATCGACATGTCCGAGTTCATGGAGAAACATTCGGTCGCCCGCTTGATCGGCGCGCCTCCGGGCTATGTCGGCTATGACGAAGGTGGTGTTCTGACCGAGGCTGTGCGCCGCCGCCCCTACCAGGTGGTGCTGTTTGACGAGGTCGAGAAGGCGCATCCGGACGTGTTCAACGTGTTGTTGCAGGTTCTTGATGATGGGCAACTGACCGATGGTCAGGGCCGCACCGTGGACTTCAAGCAGACGCTGATCATCCTGACGTCGAACCTAGGCGCGCAGGCCCTGTCGCAACTGCCCGAAGGGGCCGATGCCGCGGATGCACGCCGTGATGTCATGGACGCCGTACGCGCCCATTTCCGCCCCGAGTTCCTGAATCGTCTGGATGAAACCATCATCTTCGACCGTCTGGCCCGTGCGGACATGGATGGCATTGTCGAGATCCAGCTGACACGCCTGCGCAAACGTCTGGCAGGGCGCAAAATCGAGATCGCGTTGGACGAGGATGCGAAGAAATGGCTTGCCGATGAAGGTTATGATCCGGTCTTCGGCGCCCGCCCGCTGAAACGTGTGATCCAGCGCGCATTGCAGAACCCGCTGGCCGAGGCGCTTTTGGCTGGTGACATCAAGGACGGTGAAACCATTCCTGTCACGGCGGGTCCTGACGGGTTGATCATCGGCAATCGCCTTGGCACAACGGACCGCCCGAAACCGGATGATGCCGTCGTGCATTAACTCTGGTTTTGACAGACAAGAAATGCCGCCTCCCTCACCGGGGCGGCATTTTACTTTTCACCTCAAGGACAAACCGACATATGCAGGTTTTTCTATGGTTTCGTATGTTCCTTTGCTAGCCTGCACGGCACTAGGGAGGAAACGAAATGAAACAACTTGTCACTGCGGCCTGTCTGGCCGCCGCCGTCGCAACGTCGGCATTCGCCGAAGGCGAAACCCACTATGTCGCCGTTCACGTGGATCAGAACGATCCCAAGGTCATCAACATGGCTTTGAACAACGTTCAGAACCTGACCAACTACTATGAATCGCAAGGCGACACCGCCATTGTTGAGGTCGTCGCTTACGGACCGGGCTTGCACATGTATATTCCCGGCAAAAGCCCGGTTGTGGATCGCATTTCCACGATGTCTCTTGAAATTGAAAACCTGACATTCGCCGCTTGCGGCAACACCCATCGCAAGATGAGCGAGAAAGCAGGAAAGGAAATCACTTTGCTGGACGAAGCCAATATCGTGCCTTCCGGAGTTGTCCGCCTCGTCGAGTTGCAAGAACAGGGCTACGCCTACGTGCGGCCCTGATCTCTCAAGATGCAAGGCGGCGCCGGAATCCGACGCCGCCTTCCCGATCAATCAAATCACCACTCCGGTCTGCCCAAGGTGTACAGCCGGGGCAGACTTCTCATTCCATCAGTTCGATTTCACCCGGTCGCCAAGTCTGGTCGAACCAGGGTTCCAGCGGACCATAAAGCCGCATGATCGTATTCCAGCCTTTGCCCGGCACGGTCTGCAACCAGTTGCCTTCTTTGCCTTCAGGCGGGGTCGGGCCAAAGTAGATATCCGTCGATCCGTCCGCGTTCTCGACCACGCTGGCATCGTTGCTGCCAAGGGCTGGAAATTGCTTGTCCGTTTGCAGCATTGAACGGGTCTGGTTGTCATAAAGCGTGAACGACCAGAAATCTTTGGCTGGCGGATTGGCGGGCACTGTCAGCTTGTAGGTCTTGCCGCCATCCAGCGCATTGCCGTCCGAATCCCGATAGGTAAACGCGTATTGCGAGCCCTTGCCTACGGCCTTGACCGCCATGGCGGGGGTCACACCCGTGGCATAGAAATGAAAGGCCGACCGGAAATCCTGAACCGTGGCCCCGTCGATGATCCATGTATAGGCGCCGCCGGGAAAGGCGTTTTGCCAATAGCTCTCGCCCGGATACCAATAGGCGCGATCATCCCGGGGTTTCGAGATCAGCGTCTTCACCGTCACCGCGCCAGCCGCAGCCGCGCGATCAAGGATCGACTGCATCCGCGCATCCGGAGTGAATTCCTGCCCCTTGATAATCCCGATCGCTGCCAGATGGCCCAGCAATTCGGGGTTTTCGCCAAGCAGTGGTTCGGACTGGATGACGTTGTTCACCTCTTCAAACATCCGCCCATCCATCAGGTGGATCGTGTTGAACTCTTTGCCCGAGACGTTGACAAATGTCATTTCGGGCGGGCTGTCCGCTTGCGAAAGCGGATACATGCGGAACATGTCCTGTGTTGCTTTCACGGCAGCCGCGGGCGATCCGTTCTCGTCGGTATATCCGCGCCACAAAACCCAATGGGCATAGGTGTCGGTCTGCACGACATCGGTAAATCCGGACGCGTCAACCTCCCCTTCGAACCCGGGCGGCAGGATCAGGAACTTGCCGCCCTTGCCTTCATCCGGCCCTAGGTTGCCAAAGTCCATGACGTATTTGAACCATGCGTTGTTCAGAAAGCCCAGTACATTGGGCGGCGTCTCGATCACCCAGGGTTCGTCCGTCATGCGCAGCGATGCAGTCTGGTACACGCTGGTGGTGTTGGGCGTCAGGAACAGCGCTTTGGAATCCATCAGGTCGGCGAACTGCACCACGGTGCTGTTGGCCGGCCCCCATTCCTCGATCCCGCGTAACATGGCGTCCATCGACGCGATCTTGATGCCGTCCATATAGGCTTGGTAGGCATGTGTGAAATCCAAGAGGTCATAGATCTTGTCGGTGGTTTCCGCGTCGGGCACACCGTCAAAGAAATTCAGATCCCCCAGTTGGGTTTCTATATTGTCAGGCGTGGTGATCCCGTCCGGGATCGGCGTGGTCATCGCAAAGCTTTGCGTCTCGTCTGCCAAAAGCGGCGCCATACTTGTACTCAGGCACAATGCGGCCGAACCGGCCAGCGTGATCAGTCGTTTCTTCGGAGACATCTTGCTCCTCCCTGTTTTTGAGTTTGTGCTTGGTGTTAAGGGCTTTCTTTTTGCAGTGCGGCCTTTGCGTCGAACGGGTACAGCGTTGACAGCCAGATGCGCAAAAGGGCCGTCAGGACCTCCTCTTTCTCTTTCTTCTGGGGCGACCCGAAGGCGTGGATCAAAATCGCCGCATCCATCCTGTTCAGCGTGCGCGCAACTGGCAACGGGTCGAATTCGGGTGTCAGACCCTTGGCCTGATCTTGGGCAATCCGGGCCGACACAACTTCGTCAAAAGATGCCAGAAACGATTGCCACACATTTTCAAGACGCGCATCCGTGGGTGCCCCATCAGACACCGCGCGTAAAATGGCGCCGTGGGTATGGCCCACATCCACCAGCGCGCGCAGGCTGTCCTGCAGGGTCGCAATCGACTCGCCTTCGTTCGACAACCATTTATGCGCGCCCTCGACGATCCCGCCTTTCACGCCTTCCAGCAGGGTTTCCAGCAACCCGTGCAGATCGTTGAAATAGAGGTAGAACGTGGCCCTGCTCAGCCCCGTTTGCCGCATCAAGCCGCCCACCGTGAGATCGCGGAACGGGTTTTCCTCGAAAAACTCTCCGGCAGCCCGCAGGATGGCCGCGCGTGTCAGGGCCGCCTTGCTAGAGGCTTGTTGCGGATCGGTCGGGGTCATACCCGCCTTCGGAGGAACTTTTTCTGACATGGTGTCAGTAAAACTGACGCTGTGTCAGAAGTCTAGAATTTTCCATCCTCGAGCAAGGTCACAAGGTTGTGGGGGCGGCCACCTAATGCAAAAAGCCGCCCCAGACAGGCGGCTTTCTTTCCTCTTCTTTAACGGAAAACTTTGTACAAACCGGACAAAGCCCGTTTTTCAAAGGTACAAACCGGTCACTTTACTCTCCGATCGCCTCGCGGACGATTTCCTCAAGCAAGGCCTCGACCTCTTTCATCGGCCCCTCGGGCATCACCCGATAACCGATGGTCGTGGTGCCTTCCTGTCCCGGTTTTTCCATCACGAAAATACCGTAGGGACAGAATTGCAGGTTCATTGGATCTTCTTCCATCACCTTGCGCGACACCGTGGCCGAACAGAAATTGTAAACTTCGGCGCGGGTAAAGATGGTCACGTCCGACCCCACATCGGCCTTGGTGCGTTCCAGCATGTCGCCAACGTGGTTCACCGCATCAATAATCAAACCCTTGTCGGTGATCGCGCTTTCCAGCCCGAAGGTTACATCATCATAGTCCTGAAGGACGGTATAGGACACGGCGGTGTCCCCGGCAGATGCTACAGAGGCAGTCAGAACAAGCCCTGCGGCCAGCAATACGGATTTCATGTCGGTCCTCCCGAAAAGTTTGGTGTAACGTGACTTGAGATAAAGCAATACATTGGGCACCCTATTACCATATCCTTTGAATGCTTTGATGCAGGTCAACAGAAAGTCAATAATATGAATATGTCTATGGATAGAGCCTTTGACATCGTCGAGGTGCTGGGTCTCGTATTTGTCGCCGTACTGGGGATCATGGTGCTGGTCGCCATGGTTCTTTTTATTGTTGACCGTATCCAGACCGGCGATGCCATCCGGCGTAACTATCCCCTGATCGGACGGTTCCGGCATTTGTTCTCAGAATTGGGTGAGTTCTTTCGCCAGTATTTCTTCGCGATGGACCGCGAAGAGCTGCCGTTCAACCGCGCGCAGCGGGACTGGGTCACCCGGTCGGGCGAGGGCAAGGGGAATACCGTTGCATTTGGATCGACCCGCAACCTTAACGTCGTGGGTACACCCATTTTCGTCAACGATCCGTTCCCGCCGCTGGATGATCAGTTCGCCAGCACCGAACCACTGCTGATTGGCCCGACTGCGGAAAAGCCTTTCCTGGCGCCGTCGATTTTCAACATTTCCGGCATGAGCTACGGCGCATTGTCCAAGCCCGCGGTTCAAGCGCTTGCGCTTGGTGCGAAAGAGGCTGGTATCTGGATGAACACCGGCGAGGGGGGCGTGTCGCCTTTCCACCTCGAAGGGGGCTGTGATCTTGTCTACCAGATCGGCACGGCCAAATTCGGTGTGCGGGACGAGCATGGCAACCTGAGCGACGACAAGTTGCGCGCGGTTGCTGCGCATGAGCAGATCCGCATGTTCGAGATCAAGATGGCCCAAGGCGCCAAGCCCGGCAAAGGCGGTATCCTGCCTGGCGAAAAAGTGACCGAGGAAATCGCTGCCATCCGTGGTTTGAAAGTGGGGCAGGACGGCATCTCCCCCAACCGTCACCGCGAGATCGACAATTTTGACCACCTTCTGGACATGATCCAACACGTGCGCGAGGTCACCGGCAAACCGGTGGGGATCAAGACTGTAGTCGGCACCGAGGAACCCTTTCGGCAATTGTTCGAAACCATCGAGCGACGCGGGTCGGAAGCGGCGCCCGACTTTATCACCATCGATGGAGGCGAAGGCGGGACCGGGGCTGCCCCCATGCCGCTGATCGATCTTGTCGGGATGCCGGTGCGCGAGGCGCTGCCGCTTGTCGTGAACCTGCGGGACGAATTCCGCCTGCATGACCGCATCCGGATTATCGCTTCGGGCAAGCTGGTCAATCCAGGAGATGTTGCCTGGGCGCTGGCGGCGGGCGCGGACTTTGTGGTTTCGGCGCGGGGATTCATGTTCTCGCTCGGGTGCATTCAGGCGCTCAAGTGTAACAAGAACACCTGCCCGACCGGCATCACAACGCATGACCCCAGGTTTCAGAAAGGGTTGGTCGTAGAACGCAAATACAAGCGCGTTGCGCGCTATGCGAAATCGATCATCAAGGAAGTGGAGACCATCGCCCATTCAGTTGGCGTCAGCGAGCCGCGCCAGATGCGGCGGCGGCATGTCCGCATCGTCCAGCCAAACGGTCGCTCGGTTCCGATGAACAAGATCTACCCAAGTTACAACTCAAGCACACCTTCGTGAGATGTCGTGGTTTGGCGTGGGGCCGGACTTTGTCTAGATGCATATTAAGCACTGTCAAAGGAGGTACGGATGGCCAAGCGTTGGATAAATGATCTGTCACAGGCGGATATCACGCCGGAAAGCACCTATCTGAACCGCCGCCAAATCCTGGCAGGTATGGCGGGTGTCAGCGTTGCCGGTCTTGGAGCGGCGTCGTCGGCACGAGCAAGTGCCGACCTGACACCCGATAGCTGGGAGGTCATTACCTCTTACAACAATTTTTACGAGTTCGGGACTGGCAAGGACGACCCGATGAAATACGCGGGCTCGCTGACCACCGAGCCCTGGAGCATTGAGATAGACGGCTTGGTCGAACGCCCGGGTACCTATGCTCTGGACGACATCCTGTCCAAGATGACGATGGAAGAACGCATTTACCGGTTCCGCTGTGTCGAGGCATGGTCGATGGTTGTGCCGTGGAACGGTTTTGAACTGGCCGACCTATTGCAGATGGCCGGGCTGAAAGAGGGTGCGAAATATGTGGCCTTCGAAACCCTGATGCGTCCAGAAGAAATGCCTGGTCAGAAATATCCTGTTCTTGAGTGGCCATATGTCGAGGGTTTGCGGCTGGACGAAGCGATGCATCCTCTGACGCTCATGGCGACGGGGATTTATGGCAAACCGATCCCGAACCAGAACGGCGCGCCGATCCGGCTGGTTGTACCTTGGAAGTATGGCTTCAAATCCATCAAATCGATCGTTCGTATCACGTTGACCGAAGGCGAACCGCCGACCAGCTGGAACCGGGCCAACCCGCGTGAGTATGGGTTCTATAGCAATGTGAACCCGACCGTAGATCATCCGCGGTGGTCGCAAGCGACCGAAAGGACGATTGGCGGGGGACTGTTTGCCAAACGCAAACCGACCCTCATGTTCAATGGCTATGAAAAAGAGGTCGCGTCTTTGTACGAAGGCATGGACCTGCGGACCCACTATTAAGCAGAATGACTACTTGGAAGGCAGACGCAGGCATGGTGTCCGTACAAATGGTGCCAAGTCAGGCATATTTCGAGGGTGGGTCTCTGACATGAAGTCCTTCACGCGACATATCCCGGCCTGGTGGCTGTATATCCTTGGTGCGATATATCCGGTGTGGCTGTTCTTTCAGGGTATGACCGGAGGGCTTGGCGTCGATCCGGTCAAGGTAATGGAACACAGCCTTGGCAAAGCGGGCCTGCAGCTCGTTGTCGTGGGCCTCTGCATTACACCTCTGCGCAAATTCGCTGGTTTCAACCTGATCAAGTATCGCCGCGCAATCGGTGTGCTGGCGTTCCTATATATATGTCTGCACCTTTGCGTTTGGCTGGTGCTGGACGTCCAGATCCTGTCCCAGATCTGGGCTGACATTCTCAAGCGCCCCTATATCACCATCGGGATGGTCGGTTTCGCCCTAATGGTGCCTTTGGCTCTGACCTCGAACAATTGGTCGGTGCGTCGGCTTGGTCGCCGCTGGAATGTCCTCCACAAGCTTACCTATGTGGCTGCCATGCTGGGGGCGCTGCACTACGCGATGTTGGTGAAGGGGTTTCAATACGAACCGCTTCTTTATCTGATCGGGATTCTCGTACTTTTGGGCTTGAGACGGGTTCCCGCGCGCAAGGTTTGCCGCGCCTGAGGTGATTACCGGAAAATCCATCTGCGATTCCCGAACCGTTTCATAGAGAATCTCGGGCGACTCGGACCTTTGACGTGTGATTACCGAAAACAGGCCGGTGAATCGGTGGCAGACTCGTAAAGAATCCCGATTCACGGACCGAGTCTGTGTGTGACTTGCGGTGAATCGCGACAGGACTGTGGGAATGTCTGTGGATATCTCGTTTGGTGCGAATGGTGGATCTAAAGGGCGGGAAATAAAATTGCGTTTGAATGGGTTATTTTGAAATGAGTGGAATGTAACCCATTGTAAACACGTCGAAAATCAGAAAAATCGCAAAAAGATGCATTTTTTTGAAAAAAGCACTTGCGGGTTTTGTGCAGTAACCGTAGAACCCCCCTCACCGGCGGCGCTGAGGCGCACAACGGGACGCCAGACGGAGCGGCGGA